>NZ_WQDM01000025.1:0-1178 GCF_013033125.1 Ruegeria sp. HKCCA4008 | reverse complement strand
GCATCATCGGCCTGTGATCCATCGGGATGATGGTTTCGGGCGCTGGCGGGCGGTAACCCAGAGCACTGTGGGGTCGTTTTGTGTTGTAGTGTTTTCTCCATTGTTCGATCAGGATTTGTGCTTCGCGCAAGCTGTAGAAGATTTCGCCGTTGAGTAGCTCGTCCCTGAACCGGCCATTGAAGCTTTCACAATATCCGTTCTCCCATGGGCTGCCGGGTTCGATGTAAGCCGTCTTGGCGCCGACGGCAGCAATCCAGTCTCGGACAGCCTGGGCGACAAATTCCGGCCCATTGTCAGAACGTATGAAACTCGGCGCGCCGCGAAGTATGAACAGATCCGTCAGAACGTCGATTACATCGGTCGAGTTCAGTTTCCGCTCGACCCTGATTGCCAAGCATTCCCTACTGTACTCATCAAGGATGTTCAGCGTTCGGAAGGCTTTGCCATCATCGGTTCGGCAATGGACGAAGTCATACGACCAAACATGGTTGCGAAACTCTGGCCGTAGCCGAACACACGACCCATCGTTCAGCCAGAGCCGTCCTTTCTTCGGTTGTTTCACTGGCACTTTCAGCCCCTCTCGTCGCCAAAGCCGTTCAATTCGCCCATCGCTGACAGACCATCCAGCCTCTCTCAGCAGTGCAGCGATCCTGCGATAGCCATATCGGCCATATTGACGGGTCAGCTCGACCATGTCGGCCACCAATCGGTCTTCGTCTGCGCGACCTTGTGGGACACGCCGTTGCGTGGACCGGTGTTGTCCAAGCACGCGGCAGGCGCGTCTCTCGGAAACGTTCAACTGGTTGCGTACATGGTTAATACAAGCACGACGACGAGCGGGGCTCAGTAGTTTCCCTTGGCCGCCTCCGCGAGGATCAGTTTGTCCAACGTCAGATCTGAAACCGCGCGTCTCAACCGCTCGTTCTCTTTCTGAAGCCGCTTCAGTTCTTTCAACTGATCTACACCCATTCCACCGTACTTCTTTCTCCAGCGATAATAGGTTTGTTCAACAACGCCGATCTGCCTGATCGCATCAAGACGGGACATGCCTTGCCCCATCAGAACTTCAACCTGCCGTAACTTCAAGACAATCTCTTCGGGCTTTGGTCTCTTGTTTGCCATTCGTGGTCCTCCGTTTCCTAAACATAACGGTGGACCAGTTCAGTGGGGGAGGCTCA
>NZ_WQDM01000024.1:0-1418 GCF_013033125.1 Ruegeria sp. HKCCA4008 | reverse complement strand
GCGTCGCGGCGGAAGGGTTCGCCGAGCTCCTGGTTGATCAGGGCCTCGATCAGCGTGGTGATGCCGTTCTTCTGGTCCTCGATCGCCTGGTTCAGCGCTGCGGTCAGCTCGTCCTGGGTGCGGGCCACGACGCCCTTCAGACCACAGGCCTGCGCGATACCGGCGTAAGACACTTTGGTATCCAGTTCGGTGCCGACGAAGTTGTCATCGAACCACAGGGTCGAGTTGCGCTTTTCCGCGCCCCACTGATAGTTGCGGAAGACGATCTGGGTCACGGCAGGCCATTCCTCGCGGCCGATCGCGGTCAGTTCGTTCACCGCGATGCCGAAGGCACCGTCACCGGCAAAGCCCACGACCGGCACGTCCGGGCAGCCGATCTTGGCGCCGACGATGGCCGGCAGGCCATAGCCGCAGGGCCCGAACAGGCCCGGCGCCAGGTATTTGCGGCCCGCCTCGAAGGACGGATAGGCGTTGCCGATGGCGCAGTTGTTGCCGATATCCGAGCTGATGATCGCCTCTTTCGGCAGCGCCGCCTGAATCGCGCGCCACGCCATGCGGGGGCTCATCCAGTCGGGCTTGGCCGCGCGGGCGCGCTGGTTCCAGGTGGTGCCCGGATCATCATCCTCGTGGTCCATGCTGCTCAGCTGCTGGGCCCAGCGGGACTTCTTCTCGGCGATCTTCGCCTTGCGCGCGTCGCGGCCCTCGTCGCCCGCGGTATCGCTCAGCTGGTTCAGGATGCCGGTCGCCACCTTGGCCGCGTCACCCACGATGCCCACGGTGACCTTCTTGGTCAGGCCGATCCGGTCGGGGTTGATGTCGACCTGGATGATCTTGGCTTCGGCCGGCCAGTATTCCATGCCATAGCCCGGCAGGGTCGAGAACGGGTTCAGACGGGTGCCGAGGCACAGAACAACATCGGCCTCGCTGATCAGTTCCATCCCGGCTTTCGAGCCGTTGTAGCCCAGCGGGCCGGCAAACAGAGGGTGGCTGCCGGGGAAGGCGTCGTTGTGCTGGTAGCCGACGCAGACCGGCGCATCCAGACGCTCGGCCAGCGCCTTCGAGGCCTCGATCCCGCCCTTGGACAGAACCACGCCCGCACCGTTCAGGATCACCGGGTTCTTGGCGTTCGACAGCAGCTCGGCCGCCTGCGCCACGGCGGTTTCACCGCCCGCAGGGCGTTCGAAATCGACGATGGCGGGCAGATCAACATCAACCACCTGGGTCCACATGTCACGCGGGATGTTGATCTGGGCCGGGGCGCTGGCGCGCTTGGCTTTCATGATCACGCGGTTCAGAACCTCGGTGACGCGGGTCGGGTCGCGGACCTCTTCCTGATAGGCCACCATGTCCTCGAACAGCTTCATCTGCTCGACTTCCTGGAAACCGCCCTGACCGATGGTCTTGTTCGCCGCCTGCGG
>NZ_WQDM01000023.1:0-2391 GCF_013033125.1 Ruegeria sp. HKCCA4008 | reverse complement strand
GCGGCTTCGGCGAGGTCGAATTCCGCCAGATCGCCGACTGGATCATCGAAGTGGTAGACGGCCTGGCCGCCAATGGCGAAGACGGCAACGACGCGGTCGAAGCTAAGGTCAAGGCCGAAGTCGCAGACCTCTGCGCACGTTTCCCGATCTATCCGAACCTGTAAGACGAAGGACCCGAACCCATGAGTTTTCATTCCATTGACCAAGCCCCAGCCCGACTGAACCGAAGTGAATTGGCCGTGCCCGGCAGCCAACCCGGAATGTTCGAAAAGGCAGCCAAATCCGATGTAGACGTCATTTTCCTTGATCTGGAAGACGCGGTTGCACCGGATGAAAAGGAACAGGCCCGCAGGAACATCATTCAGGCGCTGAACGATATCGATTGGGGCAACAAGACCATGTCGGTTCGGATCAACGGTCTGGACACGCATTACATGTACCGCGACGTCGTCGATGTGGTCGAACAGGCGGGTGTTCGGCTGGACCTGATCATGATCCCCAAGGTCGGAACTGCTGCGGATGTCTATGCCGTCGATATGCTGGTGACCCAGATCGAAGACGCCAAGGGTTACAAAAAACGGATCGGGTTCGAGCACATCATCGAAACCGCGCTTGGCATGCAGAATGTCAGTGAGATTGCGGCAGCATCAAAGCGCAATGAAAGCCTTCACTTCGGGGTGGCCGACTATGCGGCCTCGACCCGTGCGCGCACCACGATCATCGGTGGGGTGAACCCGGACTACTCTGTTTTGACCGATGCAGACCCCGAGGGCGGTCGGCAGACCCATTGGGGTGACATGTGGCATTATGCTCTGGCCCGCATGGTAGTTGCAGCGCGCGCCAACGGGCTGCGTCCGATTGATGGGCCTTTTGGCGATTTTCAGGACCCGGACGGTTACAAGGCCGCTGCAAAACGTGCCGCCGTTCTGGGTTGCGAGGGCAAATGGGCCATTCATCCAAGCCAGATCACGCTGGCGAACGAGGTGATGTCGCCGTCCGACGCCGAGGTCAACAAGGCGCAGCGCATTCTTGTTGCCATGGCCGAGGCCGAGGCAGACGGAAAAGGCGCCGTTTCACTGGACGGCCGGCTGATAGATTACGCCTCAATCCGTCAGGCCGAAGTGCTGGTGGAAAAGGCCAGCCAGATTGCTGCGGCGTGAACCAAACCAAAGTTGCGTGGGCAAACTGCCCACGGGATATCATCGCCCGTTGCGCAAGCCGAAGAAGTGCTAGGATCCTTCCGGCGCCATCGACCCCGTGAACCGACGGTCCCGCACATCATCCGGGCTGGTTTTGTAGCAGCGTTGAAACGCACGTTTCAAAGCGACGGGCGATGAAAAACCGGTGGCTGCCGAGATTTCGATCTGCGACATGTTCGTGAACTGCAACAGGTTCTGCGCCCGTTCCAGACGAAGCTCCTTGTATGTGGAAAGAAGCTTTGCTCCGGTTTTGCTCAGGAACCGTCGTTGCAGTTGACGCGTCGAGGTTTTGAGCAAACGGGAAAGGTCCGAGATCGTCAGTGGATCTTCGATATTCTCCTGCATCGCATCCAAAGTGCGCATCACCAGAAGATCGCCTTTTGCCCTGTGTACCAACTGGGCGGCCAACCTGCTTTCGTGTTTTTGCGTAGGTTCGGTCAGGCCGATATAGCTGCGCAATGCGTCCGCTATATGCTCTCCGTGATCCATGGACACGAATTCGGACAACAACCGCAACGCGCTCAGTCTGCTGGTCGCGCTGTGGGGGTGCCCGTCGGCGGCCAGATGGGTTGCCGCACCGCAGCTTTCCAATCCGCTTTCCAGCGCGGCCGCGGCAAAGTTCGGGTGAACCGCAACGATGTTTCGGCCTGCTCTGCCCAGTTGCACCAGCAACAGGACAGCTCCCCCGACCAGAACGGTCCTTGAAGACAGGTTGAGAACTTGCGAAATCCAGGTTCTGCGCGAACCAGAGACGTCCCAGTTGTTCTCCAGGTCGCCCCAGAATATCGCCGTCCGACCTGCCCAATAAAGAGGTCCGCCGACCGAGTCATTTCCGGACACCCGGAGATTGACGACATAAGAGCAGTTTTCGACCAGGCTGTTCAGAGAGTGATAGAACTCGACGACGATCTCAGCCGATGCCAGCGCCCGCGTGTCGCTGAGGATAACATCGATGTGTTTTGTTCTTTCGGGCACCTCCGGCCCGGTCTTTGCCAGGTCGGCGCGATCATTTGCGAGGACATAGTGTTTCATTGTTCCTCCATCGAATTGACGAGAGGCAGCGCCTCGCAGGACGCTGCCCTCATTTTCGGATTTCAATCCGCCAGAGCAAACCGCGGATTGCTACGCCCGGTTCCCTATTCCGCGGCGTCTTCGTATGCGTCCATTGGGGGGCATGTGCAGACGAGGTTTC
>NZ_WQDM01000022.1:0-3837 GCF_013033125.1 Ruegeria sp. HKCCA4008 | reverse complement strand
ATGATCACCGCGGGTTCAAATCGTTCAGATCGGCCTCAGCTACTATGGACGGCATCGAGGTGGCCAACATGATCCGAAAACGACAATTCCCCTGCACTACGACATCCGGTTTTCGGCTGTTTGCAGAAATCGCAGGATAAGTGTGCCCGGTAAGTCGCTAACTCTGGCCATTCAAAAAGTTTGCGACACATCCTTGGGAACTCGTTGTTCAGATATTCTGTGGGGACGCAATCCGCTGCGGTCGTCCCTGACCGAAACCGCCGATCAAAAGATCACATGTCTCGACGCACCCCTCCCCTGGCGTTGCGCCGACATAGCAGCGTGACAACACCCGTCACGGATCAAAAGGCCGGGTTCAGCGGACGGGAATCATTGTTCCGCAATGTTATTTGATTGACGTGTCGTAAGAATAATCCAAGCTACGGGCATAAGTATGTATTTTCGAAAGTATGTTTCTGGTTAAAGGGTGTGATAGGTGAAAGCAAAATCAGAGTGCCGCTTTTGGATACTGTTTAGTGGCTTGGTGGTGATCGCGGCATTGCTCCGTGTTTATTTGGCGCTCAGTTCTGGCTACCTCTGGGATGAAGAACGAGACTGATTGGTGACAGCCTCGCAGATATCCTTTGACAGTGAAGATCCTTATCTTCCCATGCGTGCCCGTGTTCACGGGGCCATTACAGCCTACCTCGCATATTTTGGATCGGAAATTTTCGGGGAAACCCACTTTGGTTATCGGTTTTTCAGCATTGTATCGGTCGTCGCCTTCGTTGCCTTCATCGGTTTGTTTGCAAAATATCTTTTTGGCAATCTTGCTGCGCTCTTCTCAACTCTTTTCGTAGCTCTGAATGAGTTCCACATTGTAGTGTCCGCAACGGCCATTCAGATGAGTCACTATCTTCTGCTACAATGTGCAGCCATCTACTTTCTCGTGCGAGCCATCCTGGAGAACCGGCCAAAATTCTTTTACCTCGTGGCAGCGTTCAGCGCCTTAGGTTTCCTGTTATACGAACTGGGTGCACTGATGCTGCCCTTTGCGCTGGGTGCTGTCGCCCTCTCGGGGGCGTGGGGCATGTTAAGACCTAAGTATCTGGCGGGGCCCATCTCGTTAGGGCTTGTTATTGCCTCACCCGATATTGCAGCCAATCTCTTTGAGCGGGACGCCGACCAACTCGGCTGGGGACACTTCGCGCAAGGCCTGGGTGGGCTGGACTTCACCGCTGCGTTTCTATCGTTCTTCGGACGTGAACCTTTCGACTTTTTATTTCAGGCAGTTCTGGGCCGTAATTTCCATCTTGAAGGTCGGGAATATGCGGCAATGAACGGCGCATTCGGACTGGCGGTATTCCTTTCAATACTGGCAGCGCTGCGGGTGGGAACCTCAACAGTCGAAGACAGAAAAATACCTATTTTTTCGTCTGTATTATCTTGGCCCTGCTGGTCGGCTTCAGTTTTGTCGGCCCCCGCAAAGGGAATTTCTACAGGTTCTTTGGATGGATGGCCGTCGCGCTCATACCATCTGCGCTGCTGGTGGGTTACGCGTCCGAAAAGCGACTTTTGGGCCCTGCAGTTGCAGTATGCATGGCCATTGCCACGGTCATGAGCCTGTCAAACCTCGTATTCAGAAATTACGGGATGCATTCCTACAGGCTCGTGATCACTCCAAGGGCCGCCTACCCGGACCCGTCCGGGTGCCGCTTGTTCAGAGCCAACTTCGATTTTTGCGACATCTGCGAAAAGCGGACCGAAATAACGGATATTCAGGTTTCAACTCGCGCAGTCCAAAGCGACAGCAATACCTCACCTTATTGCACGTCTTCAGATCCGGGCCTGTTTCTAAAGGTCCCGCACTCTGACGCGGCTGCAGCCAAGGATGACACCGGGGGATATAACATTGAGATCATAGTTCAGACTGACAAAGGGCGCGAAATTTCACTGACTAGGGTCATTCCTGTTTCAACAAGTGATACACCCAAAGTTCCGACCCCGTTTTGGGTGCATGAATGATGGCGAACCGGTATTCTGATCCGGGTCTGTGGAAGATAGGAGCGGTTCCCGTTTTCTTTCTTTTGATCGGCTTTTGGTCAAAATCAAAAAGATCGGGACTATTCTAAATCGGCCCGTCACCCTGATTGAATCCAGAAAACTCTGCTTGCCGCTGGTCCAAAGACTGGTATCGCCTCAAATTGGGCGAACTCTAAACACAAACTGGAGGAGATTTCAGACTTAGATCACTCAAGTCAGATTTTGTGCTTTCACAATGCCGCAACAAGCCTGCCGTTACAAAGTTCCTTGCACTGTCCGGTAGGCGCTGACGTCAGACATCCTTGCACAGATGCTGGCGGTCAACGGATTGTCGATAAATATGATGATATAGAAAAGCGGTGCCAACACTACAGGTGTCAAAGCCTTCGCATCATCCGCGGTAACATCGACGGGCCTCGAACAGAGTCGCAGTAACCTCCAGATACTCCAACGCATTTACTCGCGAGCAAAAGGAAAAGGTGGTGTTTCGGTGGTGCGGCTCATTGTTGGACTTATAACATCTCACGTTAGATCGAATTTGTAACACAACCACCTTATCCTGTCCGATGGACCGGCGTAAGGCAATCACGCGCCGCATGGGTTGCCCGAATAGCGTTCGTCACATACCCCTCTAAAGTTCATAATGGCAATTTCTACGCGCTTCACCACCGCTTGGGCCGAAGGGAGAACGGACGTGATTGGTTCAAGTCGGAGGCCGGTATGCCGGCATCCGACAAGCACGCGGTCACGCACCAAAGGGCGCGGGATTTGCCTGGGTAATTGAACCACCCGAGATATATTCAGGAGATAATTTCTCAAGGTCAGCAACCTGCTTCGTCATGCTTCATCAAGGTCATCGATACAAAAAAGCGCCCGTGAGGCGCTTTTTTCGGTCCGGCTCTAAGCCGGAGCAATGGAAAGGACGACGTGCGCCGCCCTGCCCTTCGGTTATTCGGTTACGCCGTCGTCGTCGTTCCATTTTGGGAAGGCCGCCGGCATTGCCAAGTTGATCGGGTTGTCGTTCTCGGGTAGCGCGGCACCATGACCATACCGACCTCATTGCCTCGGCTGAAGGGCTTCCGTTTCCCTCGTGAAATCATCGCCTATGCGGTGTGGGTATATCATCGGTTTGCTCTCAGCGCGGCGGATATCGTGGACCTTCTGGCGGATCGCGGTGTCATCGTTAGTCGTGAAGCGGTTCGTCCCTGGGTGAACCGTTTCGAGTCTCAGTTCGCAGCTTGTATCCGACGCGACCGGCCTCGGCCGCACGACAATTGGCATATGGACGAAGTGGTCATCCCGATCAACGGCGTAAAACATTGGCTGTGGCGTGCAATCGATGGCAACGGAGACGTACTCGACATTGTGATCCAGCCTCGCCGCAATGCCAAAGCCGCAACGCGTTTCTTCGGTCGGCTGGCGGCTGCCTATGGCGAACCGCGTGTCGTGATCACAGACAAGCTGCGGAGCTACACCAAGCCGATCAAGGCTATCGTATCTGGAAGCCAACCATCGGGCGCACAAGGGGCTCAACAACCGGATCGAAGGGTCGCACCGACCGACGCGAAAGCGGAAAAATGATGGATCGATTCAAGTCACTACGCCAGACGCAACGATTTCTCGTCGCCCACGACCAAATCACCACGATCTTCCGTCCCTGCCGCTATCGCCTTTCCACTCTCCCCTACCGCCATGCTAGAGCCGACGCGTTCAAGCTGTGGGAAGGTTATGCTACGGAACTATCGGCCTGATTGCGCAGTCTCCTACTCGTTTCCATCCACGTCGGATAACTTGGTAATGCCCCTCGAATAACAC
>NZ_WQDM01000021.1:0-4411 GCF_013033125.1 Ruegeria sp. HKCCA4008 | reverse complement strand
TATTCCGCGGCGTCTTCGTATGCGTCCATTGGGGGGCATGTGCAGACGAGGTTTCTGTCACCGTATGCGTTGTCGACGCGGTTGACGGGGGACCAGTATTTGTCGACGCCCATGGAACCCGGCGGGAAGCAGGCTTGTTCGCGGGTGTAGGGGCGGTCCCAGTCGCCGACCAGGTCGCGCACCGTGTGGGGGGCGTTTTTCAGCGGGTTGTTTTCCGCGTCGATCTTGCCGTCGATGATGTCCTGCGCTTCCGAGCGGATCGACAGCATGGCGTCGCAGAAACGGTCCAGCTCGGCCATGGGTTCCGATTCCGTGGGTTCCACCATCAGGGTGCCGGCCACCGGCCAGCTCATCGTCGGCGCGTGGAAACCTGAATCGATCAGGCGCTTGGCCACGTCATCGACGGTGACATGCGCCTCGGCGTCCAGCGGCCGGGTGTCGAGGATGCATTCATGCGCCACACGCCCCGTTTCCGAGGTGTAGAGGATCGGATAGGCATCCTTGAGCCGCGCCGCGATGTAGTTGGCGTTCAGGATCGCCACCTTGGTCGCCTGGGTCAGACCCGCGCCGCCCATCAGCAGCACATAGGCCCAGCTGACCGGCAGGATCGAGGGCGAGCCGAAGGGCGCCGCCGAGACCGGACCCACGGCGGTGCCGTATTCCGGGTGCCCGGGCAGGTGCTCGGTCAGATGCGCCTTGACGCCGATCGGACCCATGCCGGGGCCGCCGCCGCCATGCGGGATGCAGAAGGTCTTGTGCAGGTTCAGGTGGCTGACGTCGCCGCCGATGTCGCCGGGGCGCGACAGCCCCACCATGGCGTTCATGTTGGCGCCGTCGATATAGACCTGACCGCCGTGATCATGGGTGATCTGGCAGACCTCCTGCACGGTGGTCTCGAACACGCCATGGGTGGACGGGTAGGTGATCATGCAGGCGGCCAGATGATCCGAGTGCTTTTCCGCCTTGGCGCGGAAGTCGGCGACATCGATATTGCCGTTCTCATCCGCCTGCACCGGCACGACCTGCCAGCCCACCATCTGCGCCGAGGCCGGGTTGGTGCCATGGGCCGAGGTCGGGATCAGGCAGACATTGCGGTGCCCTTCGCCGCGCGTAAAGTGATAGTTGCGGATGGTCAAGAGGCCCGCATATTCGCCCTGCGCGCCCGAGTTGGGCTGCTGGCTGATCGCGTCATAGCCGGTGATCTGGCACAGCTTGTCGTTCAGATCGGCGATCATCTCGTGATAGCCCTGCGCCTGATCCTGCGGAACAAACGGGTGCAGGTTGCTGAACTCGGGCCAGGTGACCGGGATCATCTCGATCGTGGCGTTCAGCTTCATGGTGCACGATCCCAGCGGGATCATCGCCCGGTCCAGCGCCAGGTCACGGTCGGCCAGGCGGCGCATATAGCGGGTGATCTCGGCCTCGGCCCGGTTCTGGTGGAAGATCGGGTGGGTCAGATAGGCGCTTTCACGCAGCGCATAATCCGGCAGGCGGTATTGCTTGTTCGAGCTGTCATCCTTGCGGTCGATGCCGAAGGCACCCCAGACGGCCTCGATCGTCTCGGGGCGGGTCTGTTCGTCCAGGCTGATCCCCACTTTCGTGTCGCCGACCTTGCGCAGATTGACGCCGCGCGCCACGGCGGCCTCCATCACCGTCTTCTGCAGGTGGCCGACCTCGACCGTGATGGTGTCGAAGAACACCTCGGGTTCGACCGAGAAGCCCGCCTCTTCCAGGCCGGCGGCCAGGCGCGAGGTCTTGCGGTGCACCGATTGCGCGATCGCCTTGATGCCGTCGGGGCCGTGGTACACGGCATACATCGAGGCAATCACCGCCAGCAGCGCCTGCGCGGTGCAGACGTTCGAGTTCGCCTTCTCGCGGCGGATATGCTGCTCGCGGGTCTGCAACGACAGGCGGTAGGCCTTGTTGCCGCGGCTGTCGATGGACACACCGATGATCCGGCCCGGCATCGACCGCTTCAGCTTGTCGGTGGTCGCCATATAGGCAGCATGGGGCCCGCCATAGCCCATCGGCACGCCAAAGCGCTGGGTCGAGCCGATGGCGATATCCGCGCCCATCTCGCCCGGTGACTTCAGCAGCGCCAGCGACAGGATGTCAGCGGCGACGATGGCGATCGCTTTATGTTCATGCAGCGCCGCGATCTCGGCGGTGAAGTCGCGCACATGGCCATAGGTGCCCGGATACTGGAAGATCGCGCCGAATACCGCGCCCGCGTCCAGCTGATCCGGGTCGGCGACCTGCACGTCGATGCCCAGAGGCTCGGCGCGCGTTTTGATCACCGCGATGGTCTGCGGGTGGCAGTTCTTGTCGACGAAGAAGGCCGCGTTGTTGGCCTTGGACCGGCCGCCGCGCTTGGCCATTGCCATGGCCTCAGCGGCTGCGGTGGCTTCGTCCAGCAGCGAGGCGTTGGCCACGTCCAGCCCGGTCAGGTCGCTGACCATGGTCTGGAAGTTCAACAGCGCCTCGAGCCGGCCCTGGCTGATCTCGGGCTGATAGGGCGTGTAGGCGGTGTACCAGGCCGGGTTTTCCAGGATGTTGCGCAGGATCGGCGCAGGCGTGGTGGTGCCGTAATAGCCCTGACCGATCAGCGAGGTCAGAACCTTGTTCTTGCCCGCCACCTGTTTCATGTGGAAAAGCGCATCGCGTTCCGTCATCGCCGGACCCCAGTCCAGCGGCTCTTTCTGCCGGATCGCCGGGGGGACGGTGGCGTCGATCAGCTCGTCCAGCGTCTTGAAGCCGATCACCTTGAGCATGTCGCGCATCTCGGTGGGCGACGGGCCAATGTGGCGGCGGTTGGCGAAGTCATAGGCTTCGTAGTCGGTCAGTTTGAAGGCCATTGCAGCGCTCCTCACGGATAGGTCAGGGCCGGCGGAGGCTGCGGGAGCCTCCGGCGGGAGTATTTGGAAAAAGATGAAGCGGTGGAGCCCCAAAGGCGGGGCTTCGGGTTTGGGTTAGCCGATGAAGGCTTTGTATCCGGCCTCGTCCATCAGGTCCTCAAGCTGCGATGCGTCCGCAATCTTGACCTTGTAGATCCAGGCCTCGCCTTCGGGGTCTTCGTTCAGCGCGCCGGGGTTGTCGGCCAGCGCCTCGTTCACTTCGACGATCTCGCCATCGACCGGAGCATAAAGCTCGGACGCGGCCTTGACGGATTCGATCACGCCGATCTCGCCGTCTTTCTCGAACTCGTCGCCCACTTCCTGCTGCTCGACAAACACCACCTCGCCCAGCTGTTCAGCCGCGTGCTTGGTGATGCCCAGCGTGGCGGTATCGCCCTCGACGGTCAGCCATTCATGCTCTTCGGAATAATAGGTTGCCATGTCTCTCTCTCCTGACTTCAACGCTTGTAATTCTGTTTGACGAAGGGCAGCGCCACGATCTGCGCCGGTTGCGCCTTGCCCCGGATGATCAGGTTCACCTTCTCGCCCGGTTCACCATAACCCTTGCTCACATAACCCATCGCGATCGGGCCACCCACCGTGGGGCCAAAGCTGCCCGAGGTGATCTGACCGATGGTGTTGCCCTCGAGGCACTGGATTTCCACGCCCTGACGCGCCGGCGCGCGGCCGTCGGGCTTGATGCCCACCAGCTTGCGCGATGCGCCCTCGGCCAGTTCGCGCTGGATACGTTCCGCACCCGGAAAACCGCCTTCTTCCTTGCGGCGCTTCTGGATCGCCCAGGCCAACGAGGCCTCAATCGGCGAGGTGCTCTGGTCGATGTCATTGCCATACAGGCACAGACCCGCCTCGAGCCGCAGGCTGTCGCGCGCGCCCAGACCCGCCGGTTCGCAATCCTCATGCGCCAGGAAGGCCCGTGTGATCTCGATCGCCTTGTCCTCGGGGATCGAGATCTCGTACCCGTCCTCGCCGGTATAGCCCAGGCGCGAGATGCGGCATTCGACGCCCATGATATCGGCCAGGGTGGTTTCCATGAACTTCAGATCGCGGGCCGCGGGGCAGAGATCACCCACGACGTTTTCCGCCGCAGGGCCCTGAACCGCCACCAGCGCGCGGTCGAAGATCTCGGTCACTTCGACGCCTTCAAGGTGCTCACGCATATGCGGAATGTCCTGATGGCGCAGCGCCGCGTTCACCACCACGAAATAGTGATCCCCCGCATTCGACACGATCAAATCGTCCATGATCCCGCCTTCGGCATTGGTAAAGAACCCGTACCGCGCCTTGCCTTCCTTCAGGGTCGCATAGGCCTGCGGGCACAAAGCTTCCAGCTTCTCACCCACATTCTCACCGCGCAGGATCACCTGACCCATGTGAGACACATCAAACAACGCCGCCTTCTCCCGGCACTGCTTATGCTCCCCCATGATCCCCAAAGGATACTGAACAGGCATCTCCCAACCCGCAAAATCAACCATCTTGCCGCCAAGCTCGACGTG
>NZ_WQDM01000020.1:0-14487 GCF_013033125.1 Ruegeria sp. HKCCA4008 | reverse complement strand
TACCGCCCGCCAGCGCCCGAAACCATCATCCCGATGGATCACAGGCCGATGATGCACTAACAATCAACTTGGACCAGTCAGTTGAGGCTGCTCAGCACAAGACCGGACCTCGTCACCCTTGGACCATCTGTAACAAACATAGATGGACTACGATGCTATTTGACGATCTTCCCGACGATGCGCTGCTGCGCGAAAAGCAGATCCTGCACCCTCAAGGTCCCGTACCAGTATCCCGTTCGACGTGGTGGGCAGGCGTCCGCGCAGGGCGCTTCCCTCAGCCAGTGCGCCTCGGACCTCGCACAACAGCTTGGCGTGTTGGTGACATCCGCGAACTCCTGCGGGAGGGCGCTTGATGTACCACCCCCAGAGCTTTTCTCTTTCCCATAACCGGGCATCTCTGAATGGGGGTGCCGATGGCTAAATTCAACCACACCGCCGCAGTGGGGGATCTGTTCGCAGATCCCTCTACTCCCGTTTCGCAACCGCCTGTGTCTGACACCAATCAAGGTGGGGTTCAGGCTCAAGTTCAGCTTCAGCCCACTCCGCCTTCTCTGACTTCGGCGCAAGTCGCTGCGTTGGAGGCAATTGAAGCTGAAAACCTCGGCCAAGACGAACGATATCTCAAAGACGTTGAAGTGGCCAAACGCTTTGGCATCGCTCGCCAAACAGTCTGGAAACGCGTGGAGCTTGGTGTTCTACCTGCACCGATCAAACTGCCCCCAAACAGCAGTCGCTGGCGCTTATCCAGCCTGCTCGCGTTTGAGAAAAAACTGGCTGAAGCATCACGCCAAACCAAAAAGAAAAGTCGCAAGGCAGGGCACGAAGCATGACACGGGCCCACTACAAGGTGAAGGTCTGCCAGGACCAAGTCTATTCGGTAGATGAACTATGCAAAATCTACAATGTTCGCCGTAATGCCATCACCGACTGGATGAAATCCGGCCTGCGGAAATCAGACGATCTGCGCCCTTTTGTTTTTCGTGGGGCTGAGCTGCAACGCTACCACAATGGCCAGAAGCGCAAACCGCTCGCTAAACTAAAACAGGGTGAGTTCAATTGTTTGAGCTGCGGCAGCGCAGGTTATCCCGCTCCTCAGTCGATCTCGCTGATGACAACCTCCAGTTATAGGTTCATGGCTGTGGGTGTCTGCGCTACCTGCGATGCCCAGGTAACAAAGTTACTGAAAGCGTCAGAATACGACAGCATAGAAAAATGCCTAATGTCGGGTACCAGCCTGACTCTGATAGACGAAAGTAATTGTGAGATCCCAGCTGATACCGGGAATAAACCCGACCTTCGCGAGACGGTTTGGTACCCTACAAACGATCGGATCGTGCATGAGTGGCAAATCTATGCTGGGCGCTTTGAGACTTCGACCAAACGCGCCCATCTGCGGAGCATCCGCATGCTGGAGGTTTTCCTAGGAGGCAAAGCCTTCGATAAGGTCACGCCAAAGGACGCCGCAGACTTTCGTGATCATTTGGTCAATCTTGGCCAAACGCTCAAAGAGCATGGCGGTTTGGGTAATTCTACAATCAGGCACCACGCGTCGCAGGTCCGCCAGTTCTTCAAATGGCTCCGGCTTCAGGACGGCTACAAGCGTTTGAGTCAAAACATCCCGCTCTATCTGGAGCTTCCAAAGGCGGTACACGCCAAAACCCTGCCGCGTGATGATCGCGACTATTTGACGATCGAGCAGGCGGAAAAGATGTTGGAGAAGATGCCAGATCGCACAATTGCAGAGCGTCGTGATCGTGCCATGGTGGCTTGTGCTTACACCAGTGGGTTACGTGCCGCAGCGCTCACTACACTTAGACTGAAACACATTGACCTCTATAAAAGGGAACTAGTTCAGAACGCCTTAGAAATGCGCGCGAAAAATGGGAAGAGCTTTCGCAGTGTTTTCTTCCCGCGCACTGAAGCCTTCCAAGAGGTCCTTGTAAACTGGCTTTCGGAGTTGGTTGTACTGGGTTTTACCCAAGACGACGCTGTCTTCCCTGAGCTTGCACATCTGAAACAACGCGGTTCAGAGATCAGCCCCGTACCCCCTATGAAATCGTCCTCAGCCGTGAGCTGTGCCTTTAATCTCGCCACCTCCCAGATCGGACGCAAATGCACACCGCACTCTGTACGTGATACACTCAAGGCGCTTGGGGATGAGCTTTGCACCTCTCCCAAAGACCGCAAAGCCTGGTCCCTAAACCTTGGCCATACGAACGAAAAAATTACTGAAATCTACTATGGAAAAATGTCGGACCATCAACGTCGCAGCATTATCGAAGGGCTTTCTACTGGTGGTTTGCTAACCGCCAAGGAAAACGCAATGGTGCTCGACTTTTATGAAAGCCGCTTCGAACGGGGCAGTGACGAGTACAACATGGCCAAACGTCTGGCCGAAAGGCGTGCGGCTGCCCGCGATGGAGATGAGGTGCTGGAGTAGGGGTCATTTACCGCGCTGACCGCGAGCCGCATAGATGCGCAGAAAGCAGACTGTGGAATTTACGAGAACGGCCTCAAAGAAGTTGTCTTTCACCAAACGAAGAACATGCTGGGGTGTGGTCACGCAAGCATATGGGAATTTTCAGATCAGTGATTAAGCCGCTGTTTCGTCTCCATTTATTCTAAAAAAAACTGAGTACAAAGTTGGCACTACTATCAGCGTAAGAACGGTCGCAAAACTCAAACCGCAGATGATCACCACTGCGAGTGACTCGAAAAACGGATCCCACAGCAAAGGCATTACTCCAAGAACAGTAGTAAGTACGCCCAGTGACACTGGGCGGACGCGTAGAACAGCTGAGTCAACAACAGCCTGCAGCCGAGGTTTTCCACCAGCAATCTGAGTATCGGTTTCGTCAATAAGGACGATAGCGTTTTTGATTAGCATCCCTGTTAGAGACAAAACACCCAGTATTGCCATAAATTCGAGCGGCGTTCTGGTTGCCGCGAGCCCCCAGACGACTCCAATGAGAGCCAGAGGTACTGTCAACCATATGATAAGTGGCTGACTTGTCGAAACTTACATAACCGACGATTTTCTATCGCAGATTGCCAAAGTACATCGTCGCGGACGGCGGTTGTTGGTTCAGACGGTGAGTTTGGATACACAAAGACCAGTGCTGTGGGATCTGGGCGCCATCGCGAACAGTAATTCACCAAACGCAAAAAAGACGTTTGGTGATGTATTGCTCACATCCGCGGCAATTCCGGGTGTTTTTCCTCCGGTTTTAATTGATGTTGAAACTGAAGAAGGTGTCCGGGATGAACTTCACGTTGACGGTGGTGTATATTCTCAAACCGCGTACGTGCCGGGATGGGATATCCCCAGAAAATACGCGCGCGGCGGAAAACCATACGCGATACGAAACGGGAAAGTGGAACCTGAGTTGAGGGTAACAGAGATAGGGTTCTTCAAAGTTTCAGCGCGATCACTTTCCACGCTTATCAAAGCTCAAGGCGTTGGTGATTTAAGATTAGCCTACAAGCTCAGCCTTCAAAAAGGAGCAAAATACCGGGCAACATGGATTGGAACGGACTTCGACCATCCTCTAAGCGAGCCATTCGACCCAGAATATATGCAGGCGCTGTTTGATTACGGTTATATGCGCTTTAAGTCGGGCAACCTTTGGAGCGATCATCCGCCGAGGTAATGCACAGTTGTTGTCTATCAGAACGTAGCTTAATCTGGCTTGTCAGCTAAATCACAGCCTTTAAAGTATCTAATTATGTCGATGAGTGAATCTGAGCGCAATCGGTTAAGACTATGGCGCCGCTGGCAAATCAGCTTTGATCATTTCAGGTATCCTCCTCCGATGCAGAGGGTGCATCAAGCTCTTGTTATTTATCCCCAACCATGGACCACTCGGGGTTTAGCAAAGTATACTAACCTCCCTCAGACCAGCGTAAGACGACAGCTTCATCTTCTGGCTAACCCGAACGTACAGCGTGTTGACGATGGGTTTCAAATCACAGAAATGGGTATGGCTTTAAACTGGACTGTACACCGCGAGCTTACAAAGTTCGTCCGAGGAGGGCATCGTTTCAGCCAAGAACTAATTCTTGCTCACAAGCAATCAACTGGTGCGAACGGTGCGGGTGGGATCGATTATGAATGGCTGTCCACACATGTCTGGTGGCCAATAATAGAAGCGCCGGAAATTCTGGACGCGTAAGTTGTTGGATAGTTTGTCTTGTCAGACTGTTGTGGCCTGGAAGAGAAGATTGCCAGTTGATTGTAAAGTTTAGCGCCTATCCCGACAAACGATGTCAACGGTTTGAAGACACGTGAACTCCCTTCGAACCAGTATCATTCACTGGAGTTAAAAGCGTCAGTCGACGCCGCTTCTTGCTGGGTTCATGGCAAAAATTAAGTGCCAGCCGACAAGACGAAAAGGGCAGTCAAAAGAAAGCAATTCGGTGGGCCAGCTCAGAGAGTATTGTCCACATCAGAGAGGGCTTTAAAACAATTTTTCTTTGGGCCCATTGTATCAATGAAACCTGGTCTCTCCCGCGCTTTCAGAAACCGTAGTTCCTTTTTCACCGCGAACTGCTGCGGGAACATCGGCTAGGGCGCAAATGATCGCTCGGCCGCCCGTTGATCGCGCAAATTCTTGCGCGGCTTGAACCTTTGGCCCCATCGATCCTGCAGGAAAATCATATTCATCCAACGCATCCGGAGTGATCGATCGAATACCCTTTTGTTCAGGCGTTCCCCAGTTAAGGAACACGGCCTCTGCATCCGTAGCAATAACAAAGAAATCCGCGCCAAGGTTCTGCGCCAGAAGACAAGAGGCAAAGTCCTTGTCGATGACAGCCTCGACACCGACCAGTTTCCGTTCAGCTCCTGCCTCGTACATTGTCGGAATACCACCGCCGCCGGCAGCGATCACTGTCGCGCCTTTTTCCAACATCCAACGGATTGGTTCGACCTGAAAGATACGTTTCGGGCGGGGCGATGGCACAACGCGTCGCCAGTACTCGCCATCCGGTTTCACCGTCCAGCCCTTGTCAGCCGCCTCTTTCTTGGCGTCCGCTTCGGAGTAAACCTGCCCGATGAACTTGGTCGGGTTGTCGAAGGCTGGGTCGCTGGGGTCGACCTCGATCATGGTCAACAGGGTGGCGATGTGATGCTCGAAGGGCAGGATATTCCCAAGCTCCTGCTCGATCATGTAGCCGATCATGCCCATCGTTTCGCCGACGAGGACGTCCAGCGGGTACTCCTCGACATCCGTATACATAATCTCTTGCAGGGCTAGCATCCCGACCTGCGGACCATTGCCATGAGTGATGACGGTTTCGTGCGCTTCGCAGAGCGGGGCGAGGGCTTTGGCGGCAATCTTCGCATTCCTGCGTTGATTGTCCGCCGTCATAGCCTCACCCCGTTTGAGAAGCGCGTTGCCGCCAAGTGCTACAACAACGCGTCCCATGATCAGGCTCCCAATGTCGCGACGAGGATCGCCTTGATGGTGTGCATCCGGTTTTCGGCTTGCTCGAATGCGATGTTCATATCGCTTTCGAAAACCTCCTCGGTTACTTCCATCTCGGTGATGCCGAATTGTTCGTGAATGTCCTGTCCAACCTTGGTTTCCAGATTGTGGAAGGCAGGCAGGCAGTGCATGAACTTGACACCCGGATTTCCGGTTTTCTTCATCAGATCCATGTTGACCTGATAAGGACTCAGCAGCTTGATACGTTCGGCCCAAACCTCTTTCGGTTCACCCATCGAGACCCAGACATCGGTGTGGATGAAGTCCGCGCCTTCCACGGCCGAGGTGTCGTGCGTGATCGTCAACCGCGCACCCGATTTTGCCGCGCGTTCCCTAGCCAGTTCACGCACATCGTCATGGGGTTGCGTTTCTTTTGGTGAAATCATCCGCACATCGCAACCCATGATCGCTCCCAGCATCAGCAGCGAGTTGCCCATGTTCGACCTACAATCACCCGAATAGGCATAGACGATATCCTTGCGGGGTTTGTCAGCGTGTTCGATCATGGTTTGCATATCGGCAAGCATCTGAGTCGGGTGCCAATCGTCCGTCAGGCCGTTATAGACCGGGACACCGGCATAATCTGACAGAGTCTCAACCATGTCCTGGCCCGCACCGCGAAATTCAATCCCGTCGAACATGCGTCCCAATACGCGAGCCGTGTCCTTCATCGACTCCTTATGCCCGATCTGCGAGCCCGATGGATCGAGATAGGTGATGTTCGCACCCTGATCATAGGCGGCCACTTCAAAGGCGCAGCGGGTACGGGTCGACGTTTTTTCGAAGATCAAACAGATGTTCTTGCCGGTCAGCGACGGCTGTTCGGCGCGTGCGTATTTCGCGCGTTTAAGGTCACGGGCCAGATCCAGCAAGTACAACATTTCACGCTGGCTGAAATCGGCGATTTTCAGATAGCTACGGCCTTTTAGATTGAATGCCATTTTGTCTCTCCCTAACAAAAATCAAAGGGCGCAGGCGGCTGCACCCATAGTAAATTCAATAGGCGGGGTCGCGGTCGATCGGGCAGGTCATACAATGGCCGCCACCACGACCGCGTCCCAGTTCCTGACCGGAGATTTCGATCACTTCGACGCCAGCTGCGCGCATCTTTCCGTTCGTGAACGTATTACGCGCATAGCCGACGACAACACCCGGCGAGAGGGCCACAACGTTGTTGCCATCATCCCATTGTTCGCGCTCGGCCTGGAACTCGTTGCCGCCGGTCGAGATGACTTCAAGTGAGTTCAGCCCGAGGGCTTCCTTGTAAACGTCGAACAGGTGACCTTCTTCGACCCTTGCATCAAACAGTTTCTTGTCGTCCGGGCGCAGCGATATGCACGTGATCTGATCCGCTACTTCCGTGAATGCGGTCACTTTGTCGTGGTCAAGACAAGTGAAGACGGTATCCAGATGCATGGCCGCGCGGCTTTTTGGCATCGCGCAGGCGACTACTCTCTCTGCCCCGCCTTTCTCGAATAGTGCCTGCGCGAGAAGGGTAACAGCTTGACTCGTCGTTCGTTCACCCATTCCTATAAACACGGTTCCTTTACCTACAGGCTGCACGTCACCGCCTTCGACTGAGGCATTGGCAAAATCCTCATCGCTGTCGCCCCACCAGATATCAAACTCGGCTTCCTTAAACATCGGATGGAATTTATACACCGCTCGCATCATTAAGGTCTCAGGTTTGCGAGCGGGCCAAAACATCGGGTTCGTTGTCACACCGTTGAATATCCAACACGAAGGATCGCGTTGGAAAAGGGCGTTAGGCACAGCGGGCAATACGAACTCACTCTGGGTGATCAAATCGTCGAATTTTGGGTCAATGGTTCCCTTGGGTAATTCCGCGAATATGATACCCCCAAGCATGTGGCGCGCGAGATCCGCGGCTTTCATCTCGTCCAACCAAGCCCTCATCTCAACAGACACGCCAAGGCCAACAATTTTTGGAATGATCAATCGATCAAGCATGAAAGATCTAGCGCTACTATCAGTAAGCACTTCAGCCAGCAGATCCTGAATGTCATAAACCTCGACCCCGCGTTCGCGCATGAGCGAGCAGAACTCGGCGTGGTCTTTGCGAGCTTGTTCGACCCAGATCACGTCATCGAACAAAAGCTCTTCGCAATTTCGCGGTGTCAGTCGGTCATGCGCCAGTGAAGGGCGCGAGACAATCACCTTGTTGAGCTTTCCGATCTCGGAATGAACGCCGAGCTTCATTGCAACTCTCCTTTCGAACTATCCGTTTTCTGAATGTCTTCAATTTCCTTGGCCTGGCTCCAGCGGACCCAGACGTGGATGGGCACGCCCATAAGCAACAGGACGGAGCCAACCAATACAGTTTCAGCGCCTGAGCCGATGAAGGCCCAGACCGAATAAACGAACCCAAGCGCGCCCAGCACGGCGACCTTCGCCAGTTCCGTTCCATGCAAGACCTGCCCGCCTTTCAGACGGATCAAAATCTCGGCCACAGAGCAGATGGCATAGGGCAACAGGCTGGCGACAACGGCGAGCAAAATGACAAAGTTGAATGCGGCGACCAGCCCTTGCGCATAGTTCATGATGATAAGAACCGAGGCTAGCGCGTTCGACAGGATTAACGCATTAGCAGGCGTTCCAAATTTGGATTTTTGGCCCAAGGCTGCAGGGAAGACGCGATCCAATGCGGCACCGTAAGGGACCTGGCCACTGAGCAGCGTAAAGCCATTCAAAGTGCCAAAGGTCGAAATCACCGCGCCCACCGCAACAAGGACGCCGCCAATGGAACCAAACATCACCTCACCGACGGCTGCCAGAGGCGCGGCGGAAACAGCGAGCAACTCGGCAGGAATGACGCCCATCGAAACGGCGGTTACTGAGATATAGACGCTTGCCGCAATAATCACGCCGATCACGGTGGCGCGTGGAATGGTCTTTTCCGGCTCTATAACATCGCCAGAGGGAACGGTCGCAGATTCAAGGCCCAGGTAGGCCCAAAGCGTCAGAGCTGCCGCGGCAGAAATCGCCGTAAACGCCTTGGTGCCACTTTGGTTTACCGGAAAATAGTTCTCGGTGTTGATCCAGAATACACCCAATGTGCCAATCAATATCAGCGGCGCGAGTTTGAGAACGGTGGTCACGATCTGAACCAAACCAGCGCCTTCGACCCCCCGGATGTTAACCAAGGTGAGCGTCCAGATTGCAACCAACGCGGTCGAGAGGCCGTACATCGGCACTTCGATGATAATCGGGAACAGGAATCCCAGATATCCCACCAACGCGACTGCGACTGCGGCGTTCCCGGTCCAAAGTGCGATCCAATACCCCCATGCAATAATGAAGCCTGCAAAGTCGCCGAATGCTTCTTGCGAATAGGCATAGGGGCCACCGGGTTTCGAAACGACGCGTGACAGCCTTCCGAATATGATCGCAAGAACAAGCGCCCCTGCCGAAGTCAGAATCCACCCACCAATTGCAATTGGCCCAAACGGTGCAAGTGACGCTGGTAGAAGGAACACTCCCGACCCGATCATGTTTCCTACAACCAAAGCGATACAGGCCGTCAGCCCTAGGGCACCCGATGTCGAAGTCGTCTCTGGAGCGGAGCGATCGGTCATTACGACGGCTCAGTTCGATGTTGTGTCTGAAGTCTCGGTTGTGGGCCCGTCGATCCCCGGATCAGTAATGGCCCCAACGGTAAGTGCCGCGCAGATGATTGCGGCAAGAATTACAAGCAGCGGGAACACAAAGCGTAGCCACCTGTCATAAGACACGCGGCCAATGGCTAGCCCCCCCATGACGACAGCAAATGTCGGGTTGAAGAGGTTCACCCATCCGTTTGCCGATTGGTACGCTGTGACCACCAAATCGCGGCCTACACCGGCGAAATCTGCAAGTGGGGCCATGATCGGCATCGAAAGCGTGGCCAGCCCAGACGAGGACGGCACCAGGAATGACATCAAAACCTGAATGCCGAACATCGCGTTGATAAAAGCAAACTCGCTCAGCCCCGAAACAAACCCCTCGGCTCCGGCGAGTATTGTATCGGTGATTTTGCCCGCGTCCATAATGACGACAACACCGCGCGCGACGCCAATGATCAGGGCAACGCCCAGCAAATCGCGCGCGCCATCAACGAAGGTTTCCACAAAGGTCCCTTCGTCCATTCTGGACCCTTCATCCGTTTTTCCGACCCACCAGACGATAATAGACATAACAAGGAACAGGCCAGACATCTCGGCCATCCACCACCCCAATACCACGACACCATAGATCATTATTGCAAACGTAACTCCAAACAGGAGCAGGATGATGGAACGGGTTCGTGTCAACTCTGGCAAGGCATCATCGCCGGCGGACCCCTTAAGAAAGTGCTTTCTGTTTTCCTCAGCTTGATCCGCAACCACAGATGCAGAGGGGTCGGCTTTTACTCGCTTTGCGTATCTCATGACAAAAGCGATACCAGCTGCCAAGCAGAGTATGAGGATAATGAACCTCAAAACGATGCCATTGGTAAACGGAATACCAGCGCCTTGCGAGGCGACGACTGTCGCAAATGCGTTGAAGGTAGAGCCAAGAGTACCTATTCCGGCTCCTAGCAGGATCACTGCTACACCGGTGAGTGAATCATATCCCGCACGTATAAAGACCGGAATAATAAGAGCATAAAACGCCAATGTTTCCTCAGCCATGCCATAGCTGGTGCCGCCAAATGCAAAAGCAATCATCAGAATTGGAATCATTAAAATCTCGCGGCCTTCAAGCCTGAGCAGCAACCACCCAATGCCAGCGTCGATGGCACCAGTCTTGGTCACGACCATCAGGAAGCCGCCAATAACCAAAACGAAGAGAGCGACATCAATTGCTGCACTTGAAGAGCTTCCGAGAAGCCCGGGGTCGTACATCCCCGCAATTGGTGCGAGAATTACCGAAGTCAGTCCTTGGGGGTTAGACTCGACTTCGTGATATGTGCCCGGAACAGGAGCTTCGCTGCCCAGAGCTTCGTTCATCTGACGTTCGTATTCGCCCGCAGGAATGACCCAAGTTAGAACCGCTACAATAACGATCAGAGCAAACAGGATTGTAAATGCAGTAGGAAACTTGAATTTGGACATAGTAGACTCTCGCGTTGGTAGCAGAGCGACATAAAAAAACGAGCATGTATTTAGATTCGTTTCAAATTTTGGCGAGCCAAAATGGCTCAACGTAAAGTGAAAAATCGAGGGTAGGAAGTAGACTATCGATGATTCGCGTTACGTGTACGCGAAAATTTGCACCCACGTCGTAACGAAAAGGGGCTTCTATGCAGCATGCTTCCCATGCCACGGACGACCGAGCCGCACTTCCGACAGCACCTTGGGCAATCGAGAGAACTGCTTTGACCGAGACACTAGCTGTAGATCCTAAACACGGCTTGAGCTCGGAAACCGCAAAGGAACGCCTCTCCCGATACGGATTGAACCGTCTATCAGAAACCGAGGCTGACCCGCCGTGGAAAATGCTGCTCGATCAATTTAAGAGCCCGCTTCTAATAATCCTTATTTTGGGAGCGGTTATTTCGGCTTTCACTGGACATTGGATCGACGCCGTGGCGATTTTTGTGATCGCAATCTTCAATGCCTTCATCTCGTTTTGGCAAGAGTTCAAGGCAGAACAATCACTCGCCGCACTTCGCGAGATGTCGGCCCCTCAGGCTTTGGTAAGAAGAGATGGTGACCAGGTACAAATCGCTGCTTCTGATCTGGTTCCCGGCGACATATTGATAGTTAAAACAGGTGATATCCTCGCCGCTGACATTCGCTTTCTTCAAGCCAGCAGAATGCAGGTCGACGAAGCTGCACTGACCGGAGAGTCCGAACCTGTGGACAAACATGATCGCAGGATCAACGATCGGGAGGTCGTTCTTGCCGATCGCCTCAACATGGGCTTCATGAGTACCCTTGTCACAGGTGGAACCGGCGAAGGCGTCGTAGTTGGAACTGGCATGAGAACCGAGGTTGGCCATATCGCGGATCTGATGTCAGCAGCTAAGGAACCAAAGACGCCGCTGCAGCTCAAAATCGAAGCACTTTCGAAGGTACTTATTATCGCGGCCCTTATCGTCGTGGCTATCGTCATTGGCATCGGCGTTATCAACGGCATGGACCTCGCTGAAATGCTAAATACAGCAATTTCTCTGTCAGTAGCTGCCATTCCAGAGGGCCTACCAACTGTCGTCACAATACTTTTGACGCTCGGATCTCAGAACATGGCTTCGAATAACGCTCTGGCTCGAAAACTGTCTTCGGTGGAAACGTTAGGCGCCACGTCTGTTATCTGCTCGGACAAGACTGGAACTCTTACACAAAACCAAATGCAGGTGATGCGCATTTGGGCTGGGGGCGAAACCTGGGACGTTAGCGGCGCTGGCTTTGACCCGTCAGGGGAATTTCTGGACTCGAAAAACGAAGCCACAAGGGTCGAAGAGGGGACACCGTTATGGCCTGTGCTGATGATCTCTGCATTTTGCAATGATGCCCGGCTGATTGGTAAAGGCGCTGACACCTCAGTGCAAGGTAACCCGACTGAAGGTGCGCTTCTGGTCGCTGCGGCAAAGGCTGGAATTGATGTCGAAGAATTGAGGGCTCGTCGGAGCGAGGCTCTTCAATCTTTCCCCTTTGATTCAACAAGAAAAATGATGTCCGTCTTTGCACAGCTCCCCGACGGGCGGACTGTTTTGGTTGCAAAAGGAGCGCCTGACGTAATTTTGTCGCGAGCGGTTAAGGTCCGCATTGGCGAGGAGGAGTGCCAAATAACGCCAGAACTACGAGCTGACATAGAAAATGTCATTGACAGCTTTGGCGAGCGGGCTCTCAGAACTCTGGCGGTAGCGTATCGCGAGGTTTCTCCAGACGAACTGGATCATGACAACCCAGAACAGGAAATCGTGCTCGCTGGTATTCATGGTATTATGGATCCCCCCCGACAAGAAGTCCCGCATGCCGTAGCAGAAGCCACTAGTGCCGGAATCCGTACGGTTATGATTACTGGGGATCACGCAGTCACCGCCAAGGCTATAGCCGAGCAAATCGGCGTACTGTCGGGTTCACAGCAAGCAGTATTCACGGGTGCCGAGCTCGACCAAATGAAAGATGAAGATCTAAATAGCGCTGTGAAGAACGCAGCTGTATTTGCACGCGTGACGCCCGAGCACAAACTTCGCATCGTTAAAGCTCTTCAGACCAATGGTGAAGTGGCCGCGATGACAGGAGATGGCGTGAACGATGCGCCTGCGCTTCGCGCGGCTGACATAGGTGTCGCCATGGGGATTACCGGGACACAGGTTGCCAAGGACAGCGCCGCGTTGATTCTTCTGGATGATAACTTCACGACTATTGTCACGGCGGTTCGTGAGGGCCGGAGAATCTTTGACAACCTACTGAAATTCGTCCGGCAAGCTCTGACTGCCAACGTTGCGGAAGTTACAACCATTCTTTTCGCTTTTCTGCTGATGGGAGCAGATCCCCTCCTTCCCATCACACCGCTTATGATCCTCTGGGTGAACTTAGTTTCAGATGGCTTACCAGCACTGGCGCTGGGATTTGAAAAAAGCGAGCCTGATCTAATGAGACGTCCGCCACGCCCGCGCGACGAGGACATGTTTGGCGGTGGAATGAAAGAGCGGATTCTGATCAGGGGCAGCGCATTGGGTCTTCTGACCTACTACGTATTTCAAGAGTTTCTCGAACGCGGCGCCTCTCTGGAGCACGCACAAACAGCTGCCTTCATGACTCTCATATTTGCGCAAATCTGGCATGTTTTTGACGCGCGAACTACAACGACACTTTACCGCAAGTCGCCGCTTGGCAACACAATGCTCCTAGGCGCAGTCGGCATTTCAATCGTTTTATCGTTGTTGGCAATTTACTCTGCTCCGGGCCATTTCGTTCTGGGCACGGTTCCATTGCCTCTTTCACATCTGTTGGGAACGTTCTTTGTCGCGGCGCTTCCAACACTCGTGCTTTCCGGTCTGAAAGAGATGTTCAATCTTAAATTCGTTTGAGTGGAAAGAGTGTGGGTTTAAATTGTTAACCCTAATATGGTGGTCACTTGTTTTGTTTGGAAAGGAGGATCTTGCTAAGTTTGTCGACGGAGTAATCTAACCTCTTTGGCCTCTCGGAGTGGTTTGCGACGCGTCTTTAAGCGAACTCAAGAATAGTCATCGGCTTCTGTCGATTGGCAAGTAGCGTAATAAACAATTCGTGGTTTCTTTTGTGGTTGACCATGAGTATTTCGGAATTTCTTTCGACGGGGCTAGCGAGCCAGTCCCTCAGGACAAAAGACATCTGGCGTTAGAGTGAAGCCAAAAATCGTCGAGGTAAGCTCGGCTGAAATGAAGCACTGATGGTACAAGATATTTCCGTTGGGGAGCAAGCGATGGTGGCGCAGAGAACGCCCGTTTGGATTCTTGACTTAGCAAAGAGGGGGAGGTGATAAATGGAACACAAGGATCCATTTATAGAAAAACTTCAGGTCATAATTCGGTTTGCCGTCCGTATTCTGGCCGTTATGATGGTTCTGGTTATACTACTTGGCGTCTTGGATGTGGCCTGGACCCTATATCAAAAACTAATCAATCAGCCTGTATTCATACTAACAATCTCTGAAATATTAGCTACTTTTGGCGCCTTCATGGCGGTGCTAATTGCCATCGAAATATTCGTAAACATCACAATCTATCTTCGCGACGATGTAATCCATGTTAAGATAGTGGTTGCGACGGCGCTCATGGCCGTCGCACGAAAGGTCATTATACTCGATACAGAAAAAACCAGTGGACTGGATTTGGTCGGCCTGGCACTTCTAGTGGTCGCTTGTTCACTCGCCTATTGGCTGGTTCACGATATGCCGTCCTTTAGTGTTCGGTTTGGGCGAACCAAAAGCGCCGAACAATCCAAGGAAGAATAGTAGTGCCAAAACTTTTTTGTACTAAGGGAACAATTCATCAAGATATTCAATTTTGAGATGACGAGCGGCTGGACTT
>NZ_WQDM01000002.1:0-770689 GCF_013033125.1 Ruegeria sp. HKCCA4008 | reverse complement strand
GAACAGGCATCTCCCAACCCGCAAAATCAACCATCTTGCCGCCAAGCTCGACGTGAAGGTCATACAACGGCGTGCGCTTCGGTGTGGTCATTTCTTCAACCTTTCAATCAGCGGGACTGGTCGCGGACGACCATAACGGTGCAATGCGCATTGCGCACGACACGGGCCAGGTTCGGGCCAATCTCGTAGTTCGGGAAATCGCCCTTGGTCGATGCCATGACGATCAGATCAAAGCCTTCCTTGTAGGCAAGCTTCAGGATTTCGCGGTAAACACTGCCTTCTTCGACATGGACCGGCACGTCGGAAGCCTTGGCATGATCCAGAATCGCCTGAACCGCACCTCGCACGTGGTCCTTTGCGCCGGCACCATAGTTGGCGGGCAGGTTTGGCAGCTGGATGATCTCGGGGATGACGGCAACCGCATGCAGTTCGGCACCGTAGAATTTTGCCTGTTCCAAGGCGGTCGGCAGGGCCAGTTTCCACGAGCGGTCGTCGGTGTGATCAATGGGCAGCAGGATTTTCGTGGCCATCACGTCTCTCCTCGAGATATTGAATTCGGTTTCAAAGGCGGGGGGCCGGGATGGCCCCCCCGTTTTGGTGGGGCCGAGCTTATTCGGCAGGTGTGCCGCCCGGCTCTTCGGACTTGCCGCCCGAGGCGAAGAACTCTTTCGTCAGTTTGAAGACGATCGGGCTCAGCAGCGCTAGGGCGATCAGGTTCGGGATGGCCATCATGGCGTTCAGCGTATCGGCCAGCAGCCAGATGAAGCCCAGATCCGCGGTTGCGCCGAAGTAGATCATCACAATCCACAGAACGCGATAGGGCATCAGGGATTTCACGCCCAGCAGGAACTCGACACATTTCTCGCCGTAGAACGACCAGCCGAGGATGGTGGTGAAGGCAAAGATCGACAGAGCGATGGCGATCAGATACCCGCCGATACCCGGCAGCGACAGTTCGAACGCGTGGCTGGTCAGCGCCGCACCGGATTCACCCGATGTCCATGCACCCGACGCGATGATGGCCAGACCGGTGATCGAGCAGACGATGATGGTATCGATGAACGTACCCAGCATCGCGATCAGGCCCTGGTTGACCGGACCCTTGGTTTCGGCAGCGGCATGCGCGATCGGGGCCGAACCCAGACCGGCCTCGTTCGAGAACACACCACGTGCCACGCCGAAGCGGATGGCGGCCCAGACGGCTGCACCCGCGAAACCACCTTCGGCGGCGGACGGAGTAAACGCATAGGTAAAGACCAGCGACAGCGCATGTCCGATGTTGCCGATGTTGATCAGCAGAACCAGCAGGCCCGCGATGATATAAGAAACGGCCATAAAGGGGACCAGCTTACCGGCAACCGCACCGATACGGGTGATGCCGCCCAGGATAACGGCCGCGGTCAGAACCATCAGAACAACGCCGGTGACCGAGGTGTTCAGGCCGAAATTGGCTTCCAGTACCTGAGCGACACCGTTGGCCTGCACACCGTTGCCGATGCCGAAGGCAGCAACCGCGCCGAACAGGGCAAAAGCCACGCCCAGCCAGGCCCATTTCGCGCCCAGACCGTTCTTGATGTAGTACATCGGACCGCCGACATAGTTACCCAGTTCGTCCTTTTCACGGTATTTCACCGCGCAAACGGCTTCGGCATATTTGGTGGCCATGCCCACCAGGGCGGTCATCCACATCCAGAACAAGGCGCCCGGACCGCCCAGGAAGACAGCAGTGGCCACACCGGCGATGTTGCCTGTACCGATGGTCGCCGACAGCGAGGTCATCAGCGCGTTGAACGGGCTGATCTGCCCTTCGCCCTGACCCTCACGGCCTTTGAACAACAGGCTGAAGCCTGTGCCGATGCGCAGGATCGGCATGAATTTCAGCCCGACCTGCAGGAAGAAGCCAACGCCGAGGATGAGGACCAGCATCATCGGCCCCCACACGACGCCATTGATGGCCCCTACGATTGAATTTAACGCTTCCATGGTTTCCCTCCCATTTGCGTTTGGTTTATGCCCCGGTCGCGATGGCCCGCTGGCGAGCCTGCTTGAGGGCAGTGAAATCTTCGTCGGCATGGAACGACGAACGGGTCAGCGGCGTGGCTGACACGTGCAAAAAACCCTTGGAACGTGCGATCTGCTCCAGTTGGGCGAACTCCTCGGGTGACCAGAACCGGTCAATCGGATGATGTTTCGGTGTCGGTTGCAGATACTGCCCGACCGTCAGAAAATCGACATTGGCCGCGCGCAGATCATCCATCACCTGACGCACGTCGTTCAGAGTTTCACCCAGCCCGACCATCAGACCCGACTTGGTGAAAATCTCGGGGTTTGCTCGTTTGGCATCGTCCAGCAGCCGCAGCGAGGCATAATAGCGCGCGCCGGGGCGAACCGTCGGATACAGGTGCGGGACGGTTTCCAGGTTGTGGTTGAACACGTCCGGTGCTGCGTCAAAGACGATTTTTGCGGCGTCGCCCTTGCCCAGGAAGTCGGGGGTCAGGACCTCGACCGTTGTGCCGGGGTTCTGATGGCGTACGGCGCGGATTGTCTGGGCGATATGCTCGGCCCCGCCATCGGACAGATCATCGCGATCAACCGACGTGATCACCACGTGGCGCAGGCCCAGTTTCTTGACCGCCGCCGCAACCCTGCCGGGTTCGAACGCGTCCAGCGCATCGGGGCGGCCGGTGGCCACGTTGCAGAACGAACAGCCCCGCGTGCAGATCTCGCCCATGATCATCATGGTGGCGTGGCGCTTGGACCAGCATTCGCCGATATTGGGGCAGGCCGCTTCTTCGCAGACCGTTGCCAGATCGTGATCCCGCATCAGACGCCGGGTTTCGTAATACGCGGCGCTTTCGATCTTCTTCTTGCGAATCCATTTCGGTTTGCGCGGGATGACACTGTCGGCCTTCTTGGCCTTTTCCGGGTGACGTGGTCGAAGCTGGATGGTCATCTGGCTGTCCTCACTTACGCGTGGATTGCGCGGCCCATGGCATCGAGGCAGGCTTCCTTGACCGCCTCGCCCATCGCCGGGTGCGCATGACAGGTTGCTGCAACCTCGGCGACCGTCGCGCTTTTGGTCATGGCCAGTACCAGCTCGGCGATCAGATCGCCGCCATGGGCACCGCAGATATGGGCTCCGAGGATCTTGCCGTCGGAACCGGCCAGAACCTTGACCGCGCCATCTGTTTCACCCGTCGAGCGCGCCCGCGAATTGGCCATGAAGGCAAACTTGCCGACAGCATATTCGACGCCCGCGTCTTTCAGGGCCTCTTCGGTCTGACCAACCGAGGCCACTTCGGGATCGGTGTAGACCACACCCGGCACGGTGTTGTAATCGACATGACCGGCTTCGCCGGCCAGCATCTCGACACAGGCAACGCCGTCCTCTTCGGCCTTGTGGGCCAGCATCGGGCCGGGAACACAATCACCAATGGCATAGATACCGGGCACCGACGTCTGGAATGTGCTGTCGACTTCGACGAAGCCACGCGGGTTCACGGCCACGCCCAGCTCTTCCAGCCCAAGCCCGCGCGTCACCGGGCGACGGCCCACAGCGATCAGAACCTTGTCGGCCTCGATCACCTCTTGCTTGTCCTTGCCGACGCGGTCCACGGTCAGGGTCAGGGTCAGGGTCAGGGTCAGGGTCAGGCCAGCCGCGGTTTTCTCAACCGATTTGAGGGCTCGGCCCAGTTGGAACTTCAAACCGCGTTTGGACAGCGCCCGCTGCGCCAGCTTGGCGATCTCGCCATCGATGCCGGGCAAAACGCGATCCAGATATTCGACCACGGTGACCTTGGCGCCCAGACGCGCCCAGACCTGCCCAAGTTCCAGACCGATGACACCTGCACCGATCACCACCAGATGATCCGGAACGCTCTGCAACGCGATTGCACCGGTCGAACTGAGCACATCCTGCTCATCAATCTCGATCCCCGGCAGTGAGGTCGGCTCGGATCCGGTCGCGATCAGGATGTTCTTTGCTTCGTATACGCTGTCGCCGACCTTGACCTGACCAGTGGCCGGGATGCTGGCCCAGCCTTCGATCAGATCGACGCCGTTCTTCTTGAACAGGAACGCGATGCCCTTGGTCAGATCACCGACGATCTTGTCCTTGCGCCCCATCATCGCACTGACGTCGATGCTGGCCCCCTCGACCGCAATGCCATGGGAGGAGAGATGTGCAAGCTCGGCATATTTGGCCGAGGAGGTCAGCAACGCTTTGGAGGGGATGCACCCCACGTTCAGACAGGTACCGCCCAGTGCGCCGCGCCCTTCGACACAGGCCACTTTCAGCCCCAGCTGAGCCGCGCGGATCGCGGCGACATAGCCGCCCGGTCCGCCCCCGATAACGATGAGGTCATAGGTATTCATGTCGCGTACTTTCAGTAGATCGGGTAGCTTGCGCAAAGAGCGCGAACCTGTTTGCGGGTTTCCTTTTCGACGGTTTCGTCACCGTCAGGAGACTTCGCGAGCGCCTCCAGAACATCACCGATCAGATGGCCGATCTGCCTGAACTCTTCCGGGCCAAAGCCACGGCTGCACCCGGCGGCGGTACCCAGACGGATGCCGCTGGTGATGGTTGGTTTTTCCGGATCTCCGGGAACGCTGTTCTTGTTGCAGGTAAAGCCGGCCCGTTCGAGCGCCGCCTCGGCGTCCTTGCCGGTTACGCCGATCGGGCGAAGGTCGACCAGCATCAGGTGGTTCTGGGTGCCGCCGGAAACGATGTCACATCCACGCGCCATCATGACGCTTGCCAAGGCCGATGCGCTGTCAACGACACGCTGCATGTATTCCTTGAATTCGGGTTTCAGTGCCTCGCCAAAGGCCACCGCCTTGCCTGCGATGACGTGCATCAGCGGGCCACCCTGCAGGCCTGGGAATACGGCCGAGTTGATCTTTTTCGCCAGCGCCTCGTCATTGGTCAGGATGATGCCGCCACGAGGCCCGCGCAGTGTTTTGTGCGTGGTCGAGGTCACGACATGTGCGTGTCCTACAGGCGAGGGGTGCAGGCCGGTCGCCACCAATCCGGCAATATGAGCCATATCGGCCAGCAGCCATGCGCCAACCTCGTCCGCGATTTCACGGAATCTGGCAAAGTCGATCTTTTGCGAGTAGGCGGACGCACCTGCGATGATCAGCCTGGGCTTTTCCGCCCGCGCCAATTCGGCGACCTGATCATAATCGATCAACCCTGCATCGGTCAGGCCGTACTGCACGGGCCGGAACCATTTGCCGGACTGCGCCGGTTTCGCACCGTGGGTCAGATGGCCACCTGCATCCAGCGACATGCCAAGAATGGTGTCGCTCGGGTTCAGCAGCGCCAGCTTGACGGCCCCGTTGGCCTGTGCGCCGGAATGGGGCTGAACGTTGGCATATTCACAGCCAAACAGCTTCTTGAGGCGTTCGATCGCCTCGACTTCGACCTCATCGACATATTCGCAGCCGCCATAATAGCGGCGGCCCGGATAGCCTTCGGCATATTTGTTGGTCAAGACCGAACCCTGCGCTTCGATCACGGCCTTCGAGACAATGTTCTCCGAGGCGATCAACTCGATCTGTTCGGCCTGGCGTTCACCCTCGCGCGAGATGGACGCGGCAATGACGGGATCTGCCTCAATCAGTGACGTTTTGAACATAGTCTCCTCCTTTTGCCCCGAATCCTCAGTGCGAAACTTTGTTTCCTATAGGGGAAATAATTTGCTTTAGGCAACAAAAATCTCTTATTCAAGAAGTTGCGTATATATTGGGAGGCATGTAACCTTTGATAAAACAGGGGGAATTCAATGGGCGACGAAAGCCGAAATGATGTTTCCGGACAGGAACTTCTGGATGAAGGAGAGGCTCTGGGCCGCTCCATCCGCGATGCGCGGCGCGCGAAAGGGTGGACTCTGGAAGAAGCCGGCCGCGCTGCGGGTATCGGGCGCTCGACGCTGTCCAAGATCGAAAACAACCAGACGAAGCCAAGCTTTGACATTGTACGGCGTCTGACACAGGCCCTGGATATGAGCACGCCGCAGTTGTTTCTTCAGTCGGGTCAATCCGGCATTTCAGGCCGCCGTGATTTCACTCCGAAAGGCGAGGGGGAAATCAAGGATACGCCCACGTACCTGCATGAACTGCTTTGCCCCGAACTGACCAGCAAGCGGATGCTGCCCTATATCGCGACAATCAAGGCGCGCGACCTGTCGGAATTCGAGACATGGATCCGACATTCCGGAGAAGAATTCATGTATGTGCTCAGCGGCGAACTTATCTTCGTGTCTGAACATTACCGCCCTTTGCCCATGAAGGCCGGTGACTCGCTTTATTATGACAGCGGAATGGGGCATGGGTGTATTTCGACCAGCGAAGAAGACGCCAAGGTGCTGTGGGTTTCGCTGGAATAGCCCGCAGGGTTCTTTGGTTTTCCAGGAAAGCCGGCATCGCCATGCGCACCCCATTCAGCCGTCAGACAGGCTTCGGTGGCGAAACGCCGTCGGTGTCTGGCCGAATTCTGCCTTGAATGCCCGGGTCATGGCGCTGGCGTTTTCATATCCGCAACGGCCGGCGATTTCGGCGATGGACTGCTCGGTATCTTCTGCCAGGTTGCGTGCAAGGTTCAGCCTCAGCCGGCGGTACAGCGCCTGCGGCGTGGTCTTGAGCTCCGCCTGAACGCGCATTTCGATCCGCTTTTGCGAGCACCCGATCTTGCGGGCCAGTTCCCGGATCGAAAGAGGTGTTTCAAGGTTCGCCTGCATGACAGCCAGTGCGCGATTGACCAAAGTGTCTTCGGATTTCAGAGGCAAAGGGTAATGATCCCGCCCATTTCGGCTCATCAGAAGATGCCCGACTTCCATGGACAAAAGAGGACCGTGATCCCTGCGGATAAGGGCCGAGGCCAGATCGAACGCGGCCATCGCCCCGGAACAAGTCAGCCTGTTACCATCGATGACATAACGTTCCTGTACCGCATCCACGGCCGGAAAGCTTTCTTCGAACCGGGAAAGTTCGTCCCAGTGAATGGTCGCCCGGTGCTCATCCAGCAAACCGGCGCGGGCCAGCAGCCAGCTGCCGGTATCCAATCCGGCCACTTGGCGGTGTTTCCGGGCCGCAGCCAGCACGATGCGCGTGGTCGCTCGCGTGTCCAGCTTGCGATACCCATAGGACGGCATGACCACCAGAACGTCGCCTTGCTGGTCAGAGATTGAACCATTCGGTGTAACGACAAGGCCGCTGGAACTTTGCACGGGGTCTCCGTCCATGGAGCAGAAACGCCATGAATACAAAACCTGCCTCGACAGGTTGTTCGCAGCCCTGAGCGGTTCGACCATGTTTGCAAGGCAATGGTTCGAAAACCCGTTGAAGAGCAGAATGTTGTATTGTCGCGTCAAAATTTTCGAATTAGGCATGATCTTGTATCAACTCTGCATGTCGCGACCATGGGCGATGGCGTTTGGTTGGTCAACCACCGATCCAGGGAACACGCGCCATGCAGTTTGGTCTGACAGAAGAACAGGACATGATCGTCTCGACGGTCCGCAGCTTTGTTGAAAACGAAATCTACCCGCATGAAGACGCGGTCGAGCGCTCGGGAACCGTGCCTCCTGAACTGGGTGAGCAGATCAAGCAGAAATGTATCGATCTGGGCTTTTATGCCTGCAACTTCCCCGAGGAAGTCGGCGGCGCAGGTCTGTCTCATCTGGATTTCACCTTGGTCGAGCGCGAGCTTGGCCGCGGGTCAATGGCGCTGACGCATTTCTTTGGGCGCCCGCAGAACATCCTGATGGCCTGCAACGACGAGCAGCGCGAACGGTATCTTCTGCCTGCCGTACGTGGCGACAAGATGGACGCCCTGGCGATGACCGAACCGGATGCGGGTTCGGATGTGCGTGGTATGAAATGCCAGGCGGTGCGCGATGGCGGCGACTGGGTTGTCAACGGATCGAAACATTTCATCTCGGGCGCGGAACATGCGGATTTCTTTATCGTCTTCATCGCGACCGGCGTGGAGGAAACACCCAAGGGCCCGAAGAAACGCATCACCACTTTTCTGGTGGATCGCGGTACTCCGGGCTTTGAAGTGCGCGAAGGCTACAACTCGGTCAGCCACAAGGGCTACAAGAACTATATCCTGTATTTCGACAACTGCCGTCTGCCCGACGCACAGGTCCTGGGCGAGGTTGATGGCGGCTTTGCCGTGATGAACGAATGGCTTTACGCAACCCGCCTGACGGTCGCGGCGTTCTCGGTTGGTCGCGCGCGGCGCTGCTTTGACTATGCGCTGAACTATGCGGCCGAGCGCAAACAGTTCGGCCAGCCCATCGGCAAGTTTCAGGGCGTCGGCTTCCAGATCGCCGACATGATCACCGAGATCGACGCCGCCGATTGGCTGACACTCGCCGCCGCGTGGCGTCTGGATCAAAACCTGCCATCAAACCGCGAGATTGCCTCGGCCAAGCTCTATGCTTCGGAAACGCTGGCGCGGGTGACGGATACCACGCTGCAAATCTTCGGGGGTATGGGTTTGATGGACGATTTCCCGATCGAACGGTTCTGGCGCGATGCCCGGGTCGAGCGCATCTGGGACGGCACCAGCGAAATTCAGCGCCACATCATCAGCCGCGATCTTCTACGTCCCCTGGGCGCCTGACCATGAACAAAGACCTGACCCGGCTGCTGCGCCCGAAAACCATCGCCGTCATCGGCGGCGGCGCGTGGTGTCAGCAGGTTGTTCTGCAATCCGAACGCATGGGCTATGCCGGTCATATCTGGCCGGTGCATCCCAAAGCGTCGGAAATTGCGGGTCACAGGGTTTTCGGCCACATCGAGGACCTGCCCGAAGCCCCGGATGCGGTTTTCATCGGTATCAATCGCCACGCCACCATCGAGGCCGTTCGTGTCCTGTCCAGTATGGGCGTAGGTGGGGCGGTGTGCTTTGCATCGGGCTTTTCCGAGGCCGTTGCCGAAGATGACACCGGCGGGGACTTGCAGGATCAACTGATTGCCGCAGCCGGTGACATGCCCATTCTTGGCCCGAACTGCTATGGCTTCATCAACGCGCTGGATGGGGCGCTGTTGTGGCCGGACCAGCACGGGGCCACACCTGTGGACAAGGGCGTGGCGATCCTGACGCAAAGCTCGAACATCTCGATCAACCTGACCATGCAGAAACGTGGGTTGCCGATTGCCTACATGATGGCCTGCGGAAACATGGCCCAGACCAGCCAGGCCGAAATCGCCTCGGCCTTGATCGATGATCCGCGCGTCACCGCCGTGGGTCTGCATATCGAAGGGTTCAAGGACATCCGGGAATGGGAAGCGCTGGCCGCCAAGGCCTATTCAAAGGGCATCCCGCTGGTCGCCCTGAAAGTGGGTGCGTCGGAGCAGGCACAGGCCGCGACGGTCTCGCACACTGCGTCGCTTGCGGGCAGCGATGCGGGCGCGCAGGCCCTTCTGGACCGGCTGGGCATTCCGCGTCTGTCCGCGTTGCCGGACTTTCTTGAGACGCTGAAACTGTTGCACTGCTATGGGCCGCTGCCGGGTGGCCGCATCGCTTCGATCAGTTGTTCAGGGGGTGAGGCGAGCCTGATCGCGGATATGGCGGTTGGTACGGGCCTGAGTTTCCCGCCGTTGAGCGATGACAAAAGGGCGCGCTTGCGTGACGCGCTTGGCCCTATGGTCGCGGTGAACAACCCGCTGGATTATCACACGTATATCTGGCGCGACGAAGAGGCGATGGCGCAGGCCTGGTCAGGCATGACGGGTGACGACATCGACCTGACGTTCTCGATCGTCGACTATCCGACGACGGATCCGACCGACTGGAGTTGCGCGACCCGAGCTGCGTTGAGAGTGCGTGCCGAAACCGGCGCCCGGTTTGCGATTGTCGCGACGCTGCCTGAACTTCTGCCTGAAGACGTCGCGCAAGACCTGATGGCCGGTGGTGTCGTTCCATTCATGGGATTGCGCGAAGCACTGGCGGCCACGCGCGCCGCGTGTCAGATTTCGCCCCCGTCCGCGCATCCTGTCTGGTTGCCGGGAACGGCTGAGGCGACCCAAACCCTGACCGAAGGCGAATCAAAACGGGCGCTGGCCGAATGCGGCCTGCAAGTTCCGCAAAGCCGCACGGTTTGCGGCCCGGCAGAGGCCCATTCGGCCGCGCAAGACATGGAAGCCCCCTTTGCCGTGAAAGGTGTTGGGCTTGCGCATAAATCCGAACACGGCGCTGTTCGGCTGGGCGTTCAAACCAAAGACGTGGGCAGTGTGGCCGCTGACACCGGCACAGATAGCATCCTGATCGAAGAGATGATCACCGGAACCGTTGCCGAATTGCTGGTCGGTGTCGTCCGTGACCCGGCCCATGGGTTTGTCCTGACATTGGGGGCGGGGGGCGTGCTGACCGAAATCCTGCGCGACACGTCGTCGGTGCTGGTGCCAAGCACGCCCGAGGACATCCGTGCCGCGTTCGGCAAATTGAAAATTGCCCCGCTTTTGGCAGGCTATCGCGGCCAACGGGCGGCTGATATGGATGCAATCATCGCCGCAGTCGAGGCCGTTCAGGCCTATGTCATGCAAAATGCCGACACGCTTGGCGAGGTCGAGATTAACCCGCTCCTGTGCACGCCGGACAAGGCCGTTGCCGTGGATGCACTGATAAGAAAGGCCTGAGATATGGACCCGATCAAAACCCACCGCGACGGAGCGATCCTTGAGGTGACGCTGGACCGGCCCAAGGCCAACGCCATCGATCTTGTCACCAGCCGCAGGATGGGTGAGGTATTCGCCGCGTTTCGCGACAATCCAGAGCTGCGCGTGGCCATTCTGACGGGCGGCGGAGAGAAGTTCTTTTGCCCCGGCTGGGACCTGAAAGCAGCGGCCGACGGGGATGCGGTAGACGGGGATTATGGCGTCGGAGGGTTCGGCGGCTTGCAAGAGCTGCGCGACCTGAACAAACCCGTGATCGCGGCCGTCAACGGCATCGCCTGTGGCGGCGGGTTGGAGCTGGCCCTGTCAGCCGACATGATCCTTGCCGCCGATCACGCCACGTTCGCCCTGCCGGAAATCCGCTCGGGGACTGTCGCGGATGCGGCCAGCGTCAAACTGCCCAAGCGCATCCCTTACCACATCGCGATGGAGTTGCTGCTTACCGGCCGTTGGTTCGACGCCGAGGAAGCCAATCGCTGGGGGTTGGTGAACGAGATCGTCGCCGCGGATCAACTGATGGACCGCGCCTGGGAACTGGCCCGGCTGTTGGCCTCGGGACCGCCCCTGGTTTATGCCGCGATCAAGGAAATCGTACGTGATGCCGAAGATGCCAAGTTTCAGGACGCTATGAACCGCATCACCAAGCGTCAGCTCAGAACCGTGGACGTTCTCTATGCCAGCGAAGATCAGCTGGAAGGCGCGCGCGCCTTTGCCGAGAAACGAGACCCGGTCTGGAAAGGGAAATAGGCAGACGTTTCCCGTGATCGCAGAGCGTGAATTTACCATTTACTGATCCGCACGGCATGTGCACAGTTAGGCATGCCGTATTTCGAACGAAAACCATATGTTAGTGCATCTCGGGCGGTCAGCCCGATTGCGCCGCAGCCCGACGATCAACCGATTTCCGATGTAGCGCGCCGCGTGCTCGAAACAGAGCGGGGCCCGCGGCGACATCTGGACGGTCCGTTCAGGTGTCGCAAATCCTGTCACCCCGGCAGCACCGCCACCATTTTGCTGTCCTTTGAGGCACCCGAAGGCGCGGCCCCTGTTCAGATGCAGTTCGAACCGGGTGATCTGACCAACCCGAACGGTGACATTCTGCCGGCGAACCGCATCAGTGTGATCCCGCCACAAATCCAGCTTGAGCCGGGGGAAGCAACGGATGTTGCTGTTGCGGTGACCATACCCGACCTCTCCAAACCCGGTGAATATCACGGTCGGATCGCCTGTACCGGAACGGACCGGACCTCGGTTGTGGTGATTTTCGAGGTGGCGGGCGCTCAGACCTGACGGGTCACCAGATAGTCCATGAATTGTCCCAGAAACGCGCGCGGCCCGTCTTCTGTGCCCGCGAACACCCGCGTGAACTCATTTCGGGCCGAGGCCAGCAGATCATTCGCCGCGTCCTGGGCATAGCGGATGCTGCCGTAATGGTTCATGCGCTCCAGCACCCAGGCGACATCTTGCGTCGACCGGGCATCGCGTGGATTTGACAACATCTCGGCCAACCGTGCCTGTTCAGGCTCTTCCGCCTTCAGGCCAAGCTGACCCAGCATCAGCGTGCGTTTGCCTTCATAGATGTCGCCGCCGATTTCCTTGCCGTAACTGTCCTGTGAGCCGACGAGATTCAAGACATCGTCCTGAATCTGAAACGCCGCACCCAGGAAAAAGCCAAAGGCGTTGAAATCATCCAGATTCAGCGCGCCGGACGCGACATCATGTGGCCGCGCAATCAGGGCCCCGATGCGCATCGGATGAATGAAACTGTACCAGCAGGTCTTTTTCAGACACATCCTCAGATAATCTGATGCATTGACGTTCAAACGATTGTCGCGAATCCAGCCAAGCTCCAGCGCCTGACCTTCGATGGATTGCTGCAACAGATGGTCGAACTCATCCACCACGCGCATACCGGTTTCCGGGCCCAACGGCCCCAGGTTCTGACGCAGCAGACGCAGGGCAAGCGATTGCATCCCGTCGCCGGTATTGATCGCAAGGGGAACCCCAAGCCGCTTGTGCATACATTCGCGCCCGCGCCGGAAATCGCTTTGATCTTCGATGTCGTCGTGGATCAGAAAAGCGTTGTGCAGCAGCTCTAGAACCGCGGCCGAGACCCTCGCATTCTCGCTGTTTCCGCCGAAGGCTTCGCATGTCGCCAACAGCAGGGCGGGCCTCAAGCCCTTGCCCGAGGTTTCGATGTAGTCGCGCATCGGACCATACAGATAGGCCTGAGGCTCACCCGTCGGCAACAGGCCCAAAAGCGTTTCGCGCGCCTGATCCCCGTAGAAGGTCAGGGTTTTTAGAAAATCCTGTTTCGCCGCAGGATCCAAATGCGCGGTTCCGGATTTCACAGGCTCAGCCCTTCTGGGTGATGATCACGCGACTTTTGTCTTCCCGCGCGCCGGATCGTTCCGGACCGCCGCCAAACGCAGAAAGCGGTGCATCCGAAATTGGCAACGCCCTGGACAAGGCACCTGATTGACCACTGTCCCGGCCCAGATCATACGCGACATCTTCCGCCAGCTCATCCCCCGGGATCGGCAGATCCGCGGTGGGCTCGTAATTTGCGATGAGGTCGAACAGCTCTTTCGGGGGGCAGATCATTCGAAGCGCTTCGGCAACGGCTGGCTCCTCGGTGATGCCACCGGGTTTTGAATATTCCGCCGCCGGTTCCCCTATGGCGGCAAGAGGGCCATCACCGCCACGATCAACTCCTGCCGTGTCCTGACCCATTTTCAGCGCGGCTTCGACCGCAACCGCGAACCGATTGTCCCACGGAAGGCCAGCCTGATAGCGGGCGTAATCATAGGCGCGCAGCGGTTTCAGGATGTCGGGTTCATGCAGGTCCCAGATCTGGCAGGGCTCGGCATCCGATCCACTGCGTTGAAGAATGGCGTTGACGGCCCGACGCGCGGCCTCGTTCGCCCCTTCCATCGTGGCAAGGTCGGTAAAAGTGCGGACGTAATCCGATGCCAGGAAGAAATTCGGGATGAGCGTGGCCGCATCCGGGCGCAAGCGCCAGCTGTTGATACGGTTGACCAACAAGGGTTCGACATTGCTTTGACGCTTGGGGTCGTTCGGGTCTTGAACGATATCAGGATCGAGGAACCAGTAGTGCATATCCTCGTCCCGCAGAATGGTCTGGCCATCCACGTTGATGCTGCGCTTGAGCTGTTCCCAAACCTCTTTTGCGATCTCTTCCCGGCTGCAATCGCGCGCGGTTTTTCCGTTCAGCCCCGGCTTGTCCCATTCGGAGATATCGATTGACAGCAGGCCTTTGGTCTTTCCTTCGGCCCAGTTTTCGAAGTTGATCCCCGGCCAGAACTGTTTTTGCGACACAGCCGTCAAAGCCCATGGGCTGTCGATGAAAATGACGTGGCCGTGGGTCAGCGCGACATCCTTGGTGAGATAGAACTGAATGCCGTTCATCCATTGCACGTCATCGGCCAGCAAAGGCAGTTTGGCAAGTGCGGGGTCAACCGCCATCATTTCCGGGGTCACAAGCGGTGCCATGCGTTCAATCGGCATGGCGCTGATGAACCAATCCCCCGTGACCTGCTTTTCTTCGCCATCCTGTTCGACTGTTGCGCCGACGATCTTGCCGTTCCGGCACTCGATTCCGGTGACTTTGGAGTCAAAATTGTACACGACCCCCTTGCTTGTCAGATAATCCAGCCACGGTTGAATCCAGACAAGATTGGTGGGCCCGTTCAGCAGCCTGTTGCAGTGGGGTTCGGGCGTGGCGATACCCAGCTGAAGCTGAACAGCAATGTCCCCCACTGTCTTCGTGCTTGCCGTCGTGGCCTTGGCGGCCACCAACGAACGGGTCAGGCCGATGGCAAGGAACTTCTGATAGGCTTCCGAACGGTCCTGCGCGCCGATGAAATCCCACCAACCGATCCGTTCATATTCGTCAAACCGGCGTTCCTTGCAGGACGTCGCGATCCGCCACATGCAGGCGACAAAATGTTCGACATCCTCATACGCGATCTGGTCCCTCGGCGAAAGCGCGAAGGCAATGGTCTTGAAGGCATCCGCAACATCCTTGAGCGTGCGGGGGAACCGTTCCGGGACAATGATGCCGGGCTTGTCGAACTGGCTGACCAGAACTTGCGTGGTCGGGACCAGATTGTCAAAGCATGTGCCCTTGTCGTAATACGGCGTGCGGGCCATCGTGTCGGTGATATGCCGATAAAAGTTCGGAAAGAACCTGAACCCATGTTCACCGGGCAGCCAGGGCCGTTTCACGCCGGGCGGATAATTGGCCCCATCCATCTCGGCCCATTTTTCCAGCGCCTTGATGTGTTTCGCTTTCGAGCCATGATCCCCTTCACCCTTCATCACGGGAATGCTGCGGGCCTTGCCGCCGGGGATCAGCTGGCGTTCGTGGACTTCTACCTCGAACCCGCGTTCAATCAGTTCGTGCGCGGCGCTCATGCCAGCCACGCCTCCCCCAAGAATGACAACCTTGTCAGGCATCGGAAATTCCTTTCGCGGAATAGACGTCAAAGCGCAGGGTTATGTCTGACAGGCTGGCTTCGCCAATGCCAAAACCCTGCACCCGATTCATCCAGCTGAAATGCGGATTCGAGGTCAGGTAACGCGGTGCAAGCCGTACCGGAGCCGAAGCGGGCAGATTACCCTTGGACAATGCCGCATATCCGTCCGGGCCGAAGTCACACACACCCGTATCTTCGAACAGGATCGGAGCTTGTCCGATGGACGGTCTTATAAGTGCCTTTGCATGAAGCAGCCCCACACCATCGGGCCGAACGCGCATCCAGTCTCCTCCGATCGGTTCGATCACCCCTTTCAGATGCGGGCCTTCGACGGTGCCCCCTTCTTTGATGGCGAAATGCAGCCAAATCCCGTCCGGTGTCTCGCCCGAGGGGTGAAAGCTGCTATCGAACGGCACCACAAATTTGGCAACATGTTCCAGTACCGGCGACGTCACTGCGGTTTTTGTCGGTTCCGGCGCGGCAGGTTGAACTGCTTTTTCGGGCCCGGGGTCATACTCGCGCCCTCCCGACGTCAGCACCGGGCGCCAGGACAAAGTTTTTTCCTGTTTGACTGACGGCAGAACGGCTGCGAATTGTTGAAACCCGGTTTGTGGGTCCCGCAACAAGGGCCACCCGCGAATGGCACGCTCGGGGCCGCCATCTTCCGAACAGATCAGACGTAGCGTGTCATGCGGCGACACGGATGGACCGGCTTCCACCAACACCCGACTGAGACCGTCTGCGTTGATCGCCTCGGACCAACGCAGCGTCACGCCCCGATCTGAAAACTCGCGCACGACCCGATCTCCGGTCAACAGGTTATGGTGCGGACGGCCTTAGCTTCCTTGATCCTGAGATGGAACTTCTGCTGCACGCGGAAGACGTGCTCGCCCTCGGCAGAGGTTTGCAGATACTTCACGGCGATATCCGAGGGCACGACGATTTCCACCGGTGCACCCAGCAGGGACACAAGCACTGCCTTGTCCGGGGGCAGGGTGCTGGAACGCAGCAACGGCCCGTCCAGGAACGGGAGAATGCTGTCACGTGGCAGCACCATCGAGTTCGGCAGCGGGGTCGTGACCGCACGGAACAGACCGTTGCCCATCACACAGGCATAGGGGCCCAGATAGCCATGCGTTTCCAGCGTGCTGATGCCCTCGACGACGGCCTCGAAAACATCGGTTCCGCTATAGTTCTTTTTGGACGTGGATTTGGTTTTGCCTTCGCCCGCTTCAAGCAATCCCGGATATTTGCCACCGCCGCTGATCGTATAGATCTGCGGCAATGAGTCGGGCGCGCCGCCGGCGTGTTTGGGGGCCTGTCCGGTGCCGGGTTGACCGTTGAAAACGATGTCATCCTCTACCCGTGCCACAACGGCGGCCGCTCGGCGGAACATGATCTGAGCCGCCGTCAGTTCCGGATCAGCCACCTGTGCGCCTTTCAGGTACACGTTCACCGATACGGTGGTAAGGCGCAGCGTATCATAATCGTTCACGTCAAGACGTTGCTTGGATGCACCAGATGAGTTCTCGACCAGATCCAGCTTGTTCAGCGGGACGGATTGCGTGTCAGCGGGCAGCGGTCCGTACAGGGGCAGGAAACTGGCGGCCACCCGGGCGCGAAGCGCCTCATCATGGACGGCCTTTTTCACGGCGCTCCACTGATCTTCATTCCAATCCAATGCATCGGTCATTGCAAATCCCTCTCGGTGCTGCTGCCCAATTTGGCGGGGCAGTCAATCTTGTTCATTTTTCTTCTTTCAATCTGCCCAGCAGATCGCCGGCCCGCTGCTCCTGAACAACTCCACGGCAATCCCGCGCAAGCGAATGCGCTTTTTCCGCCTCGCTGATTGCAGCGTCCAAGTCCCCCTTTGCGGCAAAAGCCTTTGCTCGCACACGGTGATATTCAGGTTTGTTCAACGTCTCGCCGCGCTCCCAGCCGGGAATGCAAACGGTTTCGAGCCGGTCTAAAGCCTGGTCAACATCTCCGTGATCAATCATCAACTCAGACAGAACAATCTGATTCTGAGGAAAAGTAAAGTTTCCACCAGATTTGGAAATCAGGTTCATGCATGTCTCGATACGTTCCGGAACACCTGCGATATCGCCCTTTCCGGCCTGCGCGAGGCCCATATAGATGTCCTGCATCGCGTGAAGGTAAAGAAACCCTTCCTCATCCGCGACTTTTCTGGCTTCTTTCATCGTCACGTCGAGCCGGTCCCATTCCCCCGCATAGGGCAGGAACATGCTGCAAGCGCCCATCACGTAGACAAGGTTGGGTGCGTGGTTCAGCGCCCTGCTGACCTCGATGGATTCCAGACGCGCCGCCTCGGCTTTTTCGAACTTTCCTTGCTGCCACAGCAGGCATCCCTGAATGGCCAGCAATGACGCGGCCGTGGAAGACTGGGTCATGGGCATCATGGCCATATCCAACTCGGGTGTGATCAGGGCGAATGCGCGCTCCAGCTGTTGTTCGCATTCCGCAAATTCCCCGCGGAAGTAATGAGTAAAGCTCAGCGCCCGTGCCGCAAGCACGTTGGCGACGGGGTCTTCGGACATGCCGGCCATCATGTCCAGCGCCTGTCCCATTTCCATCGCTCGGTTCATCTGACCGGCAACAAAGAAATGGGTCCAACGGCAGAAGGTTGCGGCAAAAAGGGTCTCGCCGTCGCCCAAAGACTGGGCCAGTTCCATCGCCCGGGCGGCAGTTTCGCCGACTTGATCGGACGACCATCCGTAGATCGCCATATAGGCGGGCAGAATGTTCATCTGAACCCGGAGTTCGAAACCGTCGCGACCCGCGTTGTCCTTCATGGTTCCGATGTTGCGCAGGGCGGCCCGGAAAGCGGAAATCGCGGGCAGGTTTGCCAGTCGGGACAACGCCAGTTCACCTGCCGTGACCCAATTCGTGACAGCCTCATCCTTCAATCCGCCAAGATCGCAGTGATGCGCGACGGTATCGGGGGCCGGGGTTCCGAATGCCTTGTGACCGTCCAGCAATGCTTGGGCGATTTTCAGATGTACCTTCTGCCGGTCTTCCCGCAGCAACGAGTTATAGGCCGTATCCTGAACCAGCGCGTGGTTGAACGTGTATGTGGCCGACCCTGAATCGCTGGTGATCAGCACGACGCCAGCCGCCATAAGCTGCATGAGGGCGCTTTCCACATCCATGTCTTCATGCGCCACCGCGTGGATCATCTGAGCGGTGAAACTGCGCCCGATGACCGATCCGAGCTGGGCGACTGGTTTGGCATGTTCCATCCGGTCAAGACGCGACATCAGCGAGTCCTGAAGGGTGGCCGGGACGCTCAGCGCATCCAGAACCTCGGCGTTGATCGGGGCATCCTGGGGCAGCTGGTCCAGAACCGCCTTGGTCATTTCTTCGATATACAGCGGCACGCCATCCGCCTTCTCGATGATCTGCTTGATCAGGATAACAGGCAGGCTGTACGGCTCGGCCACGCGCCGGACCAGTTCGGATGCCTCGGTATTGCCGAGCGGAGAAAGATCAATGCGCGCGGCTCGGCTTTCGAAGTGTTCCGGGGGTTCGTATTCAGGTCGGTGCGACAGAACCACCAATACCGGAAAGTTGCTCAAGGCGGATGCAAGCGCATCCAGTACATCCAACGTGGTCGCATCGGCCCAGTGAACGTCTTCGACCACCAACAACAACGTGCCGCGCCTGTCACACAGGCTGCCGAGACTGCGCAGCATCACGTCAAGAGATTTGCGCGCCTTCTTCAACGGGTCGGATTCTGACGGGGCGTCGGTCTCGATACCTGCCAGATCCAGAAGAACGGGCAAGTCCGCGTCACTCAGTCGAGAGGCCGATTGCACGAAGTCCGAAATCGCTGCCCGGATACTGTCATTTGATTTGTCGCCGGAAACGCGCCTCAATTCTCCGACAATCGGGTGCAGCGGAAGACTTGTCAGGTGCGGGATGCACTGCAATATAAAGGGTTTGACCCCGATTGTTTCAGACAGTGACTTGATCAGCCTCGACTTGCCGATTCCCGCAGCCCCCCCGACAAGCGCCAGCCGGCCCGAGCCTTCCTGCGCTTCGCTCCAAAGCCGGGTCAGGGTTGAAAGATCGTCATGCCGGGCGACAAGATCGACCGCAGATTGACCCACCCGCGCGTCGAACCGGCTGGTGGACATGATTTCCGACACCACGCGATACACTTTGCGCTGATTGTCAAAGCCTTTCAGCTCGTGGCTGCCACGTGGCTCGAATTCAAAGGCACCCTGGGTCAGCCTCCGGGTCTCTGAAGAAATGATCACTTCACCCGGTTCGGCCAGCCCCTGAAGGCGGGATGCAAGATTCGCCGTTTCACCCACCAGAAAGTCCTGGGACCCCAGGCTTTTCGAAGAAACAACGCCCACGACAACCATTCCGGTCGCAATGCCTGCCCGCAGGTCGAGCTTTTCTCCAAACTCGTTTTCAAGGTTCTGAACGGCCTCGATGGTCTCCAATACGGCTCGTACGGCCCGTTCGGCATCATCTTCCATGGCCTTCGGGTATCCGAAATACACCATGATACCATCGCCCTGCCGATAGGCCAGATGGCAGCCGTGCTGTTTCAGGGTGCCGATCGCCGTGTCCAGATACAGGTTCATGATCTGCATCAGGTCTTCCGGATCATATCGCTGTGCCAGCCGGGTCGACCCCACAAGATCGCAGAAAACCAAAGTCAGTTGCCGGCGCTCGGCCTTGGACTGGACTTCGGCCCGCTTCGATGCTTCCTGCGATTTCAGCCTGGCCTGCGCCTTTCGAAAGCGCTTCCTTTCACCAACCGTCAACCCCAGATCACGCAGTTCCGGATCAGTCAATTCGTCCAGAATGTCATCGTCAACGCCCTCTCTCTGAAACAGAGTGGCATAGTCATTCAGATCTGCCAGATGAAGGACTTTTGAAATGCGTGGTGATGCCTCAAGGACTCGCGTCATTGTCTTGCGACTCCTTCCATAACTGTCCCCCTGTTTTCCCCTTAATACATATACATAATGAATATGTATAATCCAAAAATAGAGAGGAATTCATACTGAATCCATAGCAGGAAAAGGCAGCACTGTTAACTTGTTACATTGATTGGCCGCTATACGTCTAAATTACCACAGCGTCACGTGCTTTTCCTGAAAAATCATAAGGTTCAAGTCTCAAGTTGACTTTATTGGCAAGATTTTAGGGCGACCGAACGACCGGATATACCGGCTTATCCCTGACGCCACGTCAAGGCTGACAGAGGTACAAAAGTGCCGTGGTCCTGATGAGGTATCGGGCAGAAAAGCAGACTCAACCCCGGCACCAGCAAAGGGCCGACGCGCGCAAATGTGCTTCGAACAGATACACTTACGCTCCGGGCGCATCCCGTGTCATGCCCGCCCGTTCTTCATTGGGATACAGGTATCAGGGAAAGCGGCTCAAAGATCTGTGGTAAGCTAGGAAACATCCGGTATCTAGGGCGGATCTGGCTGCGGATGAAACCCTATTCCTCGGCCACGGCTTTCACATGGGCCGCAAAGGACGGGGCCAGCATCAGGGACTTGCAGCGTTCGAACCGGTTCGTGGCATAGGCCCAGAAATCTTCGGCGGGGTTTTCATCCGCATGCTGGATCAATCCCCACAGCGTCCACAGCAGGTCGCACATGGCTTTGTAGATCACCATGCGCCCGATCTGAGCCTCGCTCGGCGGGCCGTCGAAATAGGCGGTCAACATGTCCAGCTCCTGTTCGTCGGTCAGCCCGGCTTCGACCGACAGATCACCCAGATCCCAAAGGGCATCGTTCATGCCTGAATACTCGTAGTCCACGATCCACATGCGTTGGCCGTCATCCAGAAAATTCTCGCACAGAGGGTCGCAATGGCTCGGGACCAATGTCCCGGGTTTGTCCCGCAACACCTCGCGGATCGGGGCCGCCTCGGCCACGACGTCCGCGTATCCGTCCGGCAGGGTCGCGTTTTTGTCTGCAAGTACCTTCATGTAGTCGTTGATCATCGAAAACAGCTCGAACCGAAACTTGAACGGCTCGGGGGCATCGTGCAGTTGCCTCAGCGCCTTTCCCGCGCGGGCGGCAGACCCGGGGCGCGTCGCAAACATCTCGGGTGTCATCGTCACGATGTCGGGCACGCAATCACTGATCATCACGCCGGATGACGCGTCTGCCCACAGAACTTCGGGGCCGACCCCGGCTTTTGCCGCCACCTGCGCGTTGTGGATTTCAACCGCGCGGTCGATATAGGCTTCGGTGCCCTCGCCTGGGATGCGCACGATCACCGTCCTTGGCCCACCTTCGACGCGGTAGACCAGATTGGTCAACCCGCCCAGCCGGTAGGTGCGAAGGTCCGTCTCGGCAAGGGTGTCAAACCCCGCCACGTTGCGAAGGGCCTGCATGATCTCAAGTTTCGGCTCGTTTTGCATCGCTCTCTCCCTCAGGCTTTCAAACGGCTGTTTGCCGGGTCGAAAAGCGGCCCGTCCACACGCTGGATGGGGTGACGCTCTCCGAACACCTCCACTTCGAATTCTGACCCACCAGCCAATCCCGCAGGCAGATAACCGTAGAGGATGGTCTTGCCGACGGTAAACCCATAGCCACCACTGCACGCCAGCGAGACTGTTTTTCCGGAATGCAGTATGGTCTCTCCTCCGCTGATCGGCAGCCGCTCATCGGTGATGAACGTACAGAGCTGCCGGTCAGTACCGGTCGCTTTCTGCGCCTCCAGCACCGGTCGCCCGATGAAGCCCTGTTTGGATTTCAGATGGACCCGCGCGCCAAGGCCCGCTTCGATTGGCGAATAGTCGGGGGTGATGTCGGCGCTCCAGTAGAGATACCCTTTTTCCAGCCGCAAGGACTCGATGGTGCGGTAGCCGATGTCGCGGATGCCATGGCTTTGACCGGCCTGCCAAAGCAGGTCATAGACATGCAGGGCGAACTCGGTCGGGATATGCAGCTCCCATCCCAGCTCTCCGACGTAACCGATGCGGATCGCGCGGACCTTTGCCGTTCCCAAGGTGATCTCTCGGGCCGTTGCAAAGGGAAATGCAAGGTTCGAGACGTCTTCTTCCGCGACGGTCTGCATCACATCCCGCGCCTTGGGGCCGCAAATGTTGATGACGGCGCGTGCCGACGTCATTTCGATCAGCTGCGCGCGCCCGTCGCGGGGCAGGTGACGTCGGATCCAATCCGAGTCATGCACGCCGAATCCGGACCCGGTGACGATGTAAAAATGGTCCCGCCCCAATCGGGTGACGGTGATATCGGCTTCAACCCCGCCGCGATCATTGCACAATTGGGTGTAGATCACCGTGCCATCCGGCTTGTCCATATTTGAAACGGCAAGGTTTTGAAGGGCCTCCAGTGCGCCGGGGCCGATCAGTTCGAACTTTGAGAAACTGGTTTGATCGATCAGAACGACCCCGTCGCGCGCGGCCTTGTGTTCCTGTTCGGCATAGGTTTTCCAACCCGGTGACAGGAAATCCAACTGATCCACCGGCTCGACACCGGGCGGGGCGAACCAGAGCGGCCGCTCCCAGCCATTTTTTGACCCGAACACCGCGCCATGTTGTTTCAGCCTCTCATGCAGGGGCGACAGGCGCAGGTTTCTGGCCGTTTCCGCCTCCTGCCCCGGATATCGCATCTTGTAGTGATGCGCGTAATGCTCGACCGCGCGAGGATACATGAAGGCGCGCGTGGCGTGATGCGGACTGAACCGGCGCACGTCCAGAGGCCACAGATCAAGGCTCGGGCGGCCTTCGACAATCCACTCGGCGATCATCTCTCCTGCGCCACCACCTGCCGCGATGCCGTACAGAAATCCGGTCGCCAGCATCAAGTTTCGCAGTTCAGGCGCCCATCCCATGACAAAATCGCCATCTGCGGAATATGGGATTGGGCCGTTGATCACCTGCCGGATTCCAACCGTGTTGACGACCGGCGTAACCTGGCCTGCCAGTTCGGCAAGGGGGGCAAACCGCTCCAGGTTGTCGGGCAAAAGCTGCCGGACAAACGCGCCCGGAATACCCCTGTCGCCGAATGGCAGCGTGTTGTCCTCATACCCGCCGATCACAAGCCTCCCGCCTGCATCCGGTTTGTAATACACCAGCCGCTCGGGATCCCGCAGGGTTGGCAGGCGTTTTATAAGATCGGGGTCGGGCAGGGATTCTGTTACGATGTATTGATGCTCGACAGCGCAGGCCGGGACAACGACCCCGAGTTTCGCGGCCAGTTCGCGACTCCACATTCCTGCGGCCAGAACGACGGTGTCCGCTTCATAATCCCCTTCAGATGTCATCACTTTGGTGATGCGATCGTTATGGATTTCAAAATCGGTGACCTCTACGGATTGGCGGATCCGGGCACCGTGCATCCGGGCGCCGGATGCGATTGCCTGACACAAGCCTGCGGGATCGACATGACCGTCCGACGGGATAAAAGCCGCGCCCTCCAACCCTTTCGCGTCGACATAGGGGAAAAGCGCCTTGGCTTCGGCGGCCGAGATTATTTCCATCTCCAGATCAAAGCTGCGGGCCATTGTCGCCAGGCGCTTTGCTTCCAGAAGCCGCTCTTTGCTTGCCGCCAGGCGCAGGCTTCCGACTTTCTTCCAGTCGAATTCCATCCCGGTTTCTTCGGCCAGACGATCATACAGCGCCACGGACCGTTTCAGCATCCGCGTCGTGTTGCGCGATGACCGCAACTGCCCGACAAGGCCCGCCGCATGCCAGGTGGCCCCCTCGGTCAGGGACGCCCTTTCCAGAAGAACAACATCCGTCTCACCGGACCGTGCGAGGTGATACGCGATGGAGCATCCGATGATGCCCCCGCCAATGATGAGATGTCTGACCGAATGCGTTGTCATGCGTCCACCCATTTCAAATGACATGTCGTCATCAAAAGTCGCAAAGCAACAAAAAGCAACAAAAATGTTTGAAATGTGTTGAATTAAGTCGCTTGAACAGCGTCAACCTTGCAAGTAACCTGATGAAATCAACAAATATCGCGGCGCTTCATGTCGAAATACGAGCAAGACATTCTCAGCACGGTAAACCTGCATGGGCGAATTTCGGTCATTGAGCTGGCGCGCATTCTCAAAGTGTCGGACCAGACTGTAAGGCGAATCGTGAAGCCGATGGTCGCCAACGGCAGCCTGTCCAAGGTGCATGGTGCATTGGTCAGCACTCAAAATGTGCTGGATCCTCCGTTTCTGGCCCGCATGGCGCAGAACCGCGCCGCCAAAGTCGCGATTGCCGACGCCGTTGCGGCGCGGATACCGGACGGTTCGGCCATTGCCATCGACACGGGTTCGACCTCGGGCTTCATTGCTCAGGCACTTCGCGCGCGCAAAAACCTCACAGTGGTGACAAACTCGGCCTTCATCGCCGCCACGTTGTCGATGGAAGAGGGCAACAGGGTCTTCATGGCGGGGACGCAGTTGCGCAACCACGACGGTGCTGCTTTCGACCGGGCCGCCTATGACGTCATTGCAGGGTTCTCGGCTCGGACGGCCATATTGTCGGCGTCACTGGTGCATCCCAGCAAGGGCTTCATGGTCTATGATCAATGCGAAGCTGATATGGCCCGGGCGATGTCTGATATTGCTGACCAGACCTTCATGGCGGTTGATTCCACAAAATTCAACGAGGCCCAGACCGGCCCGGCGTTGCGCCTGCCCAGATTGACCGAAAAGGACGTGCTCATCACCGATCGCACATTGCCCGCATCCTTTCAGTCCTTACCCGGAAATGCGGAATTGGTGATCGCCGGCGTGAAATCACATGAAGACAGTCATTGACTTGGTGACGACACTGCCCGGCCCGACGTAACAAGCCGGTTCCACCGAAACGGTGAAACCGGCTGTGTTTCAGGCTGTTGCGCCCTTGATGCGAATGGCAGTGCCGAGGCTTCCTGCACAGACGCCGACCACAATAGCGATGATCAGTTCCAGTGGCTCTACATGCGCAAACCGGAAGCCTGCGAAAACCAGCGTCTCGAATACACCGACTGCGCCGCCCAATGCCGCGCCCAGCCACAGCTTGCGGGTCATCATGCCCAACGCCAGACCGAGTATGCCGGGCAAGCTCAGGACGTTGCCACCGATGGTTCCAAGTAACTCTAACATCTCTGCCCCCACATCAATTCGAGCTGTTGTTCAGGAAATCGCGGATGTCGTCACCCGCGGCAGCGTGCTCCTGCACAACTTCATCTTCCAATGCAGCAGTCACCTTTTCGTATGTTTCCAAATAGTTGGGTGGCAGGCTGTGGGCGATGCCCTGGTGGCAATCGATACAGGTCATACCATTGTCGATGGCGCGTTGGTGTTCAGACGCGGCGCGGGTTTCCTGAATGGTGAAGTCCATGTAGTCAAAGTTGTGACAGTTGCGGCACTCGCGGCTGTCAGACGCTTTCATTTTCTTCCAGACGGCCGAGGCCATCGCCAAGCGGTGATCCTCGTATTTCTCGGGTGTGCTGATGGTACCCACCAGTTCATGATAGACGTCTTTCACGGCCATGATCTTGGCTTTGATCTTGTGGTTCCATTCATCCGGAACGTGGCAGTCTGAGCAGATCGCACGCACGCCGGAGTGGTTGTTGTAGTGGATCGTCTCGCGATACTCACCCAGGTTCGTTTCCATCGTGTGACACGAGACGCAGAACTCTTCGGTGTTGGTCAGTTCCAGCGTCCAGTGAAACCCACCCCAGAACAGGATACCGGCCAGAAAACCGGCGAGGATCAAAAAGCCCGAGCTGAACATCACTGCCGGTGTCCAGATCGCGTTCCAGAGGCGACCAAGCAAGCCGCGTTTTTCAGGGGAGTCTGCCATGTCGGTGCTCCTTTCAGTCTTGCGTTGGATCAGTTGCCGGCGGAGGGCTGGAACACGTTGTCGACCAGCGGCGGTGCGTCCGCCTGCGGAACGTGGCATTGGTTGCAGAAGTACCGGGTTCCGGCAATCTGATCCAGCTCGTTGCCATCGCGATCCAGATAGTGGGTCATCGACAGGGTCGGTGCGTTGCGCTCGCCTGCTTTGGTCCAGTCATGGCAGGACAGACATTGGTTGGTCCGAATGTCGATCTGATATTGTTCGATCGAATGCGGAATCAGCGGTGGCTGCTGGCGATAATTACGTTGCATCCGTCCTTCGACATTTTTGTGAATCTGATCCAAAGGGATCGGCTCGTCTACGTCCGCGCCCCGCAGGGTTTCGACTTGAGCGGACTGGGCAAAGGCCCATCCGCTCAGCAAAACTACGGGTAGGAGGGCAATTCCGCCTGTAACGATTGATCTTTTCATCTTGGCACTCCCCTAGATAGGTCTGGCAGCGCGCGGCTCAGGCGCGGCAACTGGATCGGAAGGTTGAACGACATGGTCGTCGAACCGGTGAGTAAAGTTGAAGACATCGACTGCGCAGACATCGATGCAGCGTCCGCAGTTTGTGCAGTCGGGTGACAGGATCAGGGGCGAGCTTCCCGGCTTGCCTTTCAGCGCGGGTGAGATCACCTGATTTTCAGGACAGACCGCATAACAATCCATACAGTCATCACAGGCCGTGCGATTGGCTGCACTGACACGCAGCAGGCTTTTCGACCCGATCAGCCCGTAGAACGCGCCCACGGGGCACAGATGGCCGCACCAGCCATGGCGTGAGACGAAAACGTCAAACACGAAGATGGCCGCAATCATGGCCCAGACAAAGCCCATGCCGAATACCAGCCCGCGATGCAGCATGGTGATCGGGTTGACCAGCTCCCACGAGATCACACCACTCAGGCCCGAGACCAGCAGCACGGTTGCCAGAATCCACAGCCGGGTGCCGCGCTTGGGTTGCCAGCCTTTCGGCAGGTCCAGTTTGCGGTGCACCCAGTTGGCCGCGTCTGTCACCGGGTTTATGGGGCAGACCCACGAACAATAGACACGGCCACCAATCAGGGCATAGACCATCAGAACGATCAGCCCACCGATCAGCGCGGTCATTTCGGGCCAATGACCTGCAACCAAGCTTTGCAACAGGATGAACGGATCAGTCAAAGGCAACACGCCCAGCGTCAGTGACCCCGCCAAGGTGCCCTCGACAATCCAGATGCCGAACCACGGGCCCAGCAGAAACAGAACCAGAAAGAACAGCTGGCTTGCGCGGCGCACCAGCAAAAAGCGATGCGCCCCGATCCAGCCTTTGCCTTCAACGGCCTCCTGACCGACGGGCATGTGCGTGCGCGTACTCATTGCCCCACCCCCGGCAGATCATATTCAGGGGCAAAACCGCCGGGCGCGGCAAGATTGTCGGTTCCCAGTCCGGGCAAACGATCCGGCAGATCGATGATCCCCTCGACCACCGGCGCGCCTTTGGCGGCCTTTTCCTCCCAACCTTTGCGGTAATGCTCGGCCGAACTGCCGCGCGCCAGCCGTGCCGGCAGAACCTTGATCGCGGCCTCGGGCAGAACACAGCTTTTCTCGCACATGCCGCAGCCGGTACAGCGTTCGGCATGAACGGTTGGAATGAACAAGGCATGATGACCCGATCGGGTATTGTGCGCCGTCTCCAAAGTGATCGCCTCGTCAATGACGGGGCAGACGCGATAGCAGACGTCGCAGCGCAGACCGAGGAAGTTCAGGCAGTTTTCCTGATCGACCAGAACGGCAACACCCATCTCGGCATCGTCGATATTCTCCAGTCCGGGGTCCAGCGCCCCTGTTGGACATGCGGCGACACACGGAATGTCGTCGCACATTTCGCAGGGAACATCCCGGGCGGTGAAGAATGGCGTTCCCGTCGCCACCGCATCCGAGCCGAGCTCGGCCAGTTTCAGGGTATCGTACGGGCAGTCCCGCACGCATAAACCGCAACGGATGCAGGCCGACAGGAACTCCTTCTCGGGCAATGCGCCGGGCGGGCGCAAGGCATCGGCGGGCAGGGCGCGGGCGTCGCGGGCCAGATAGGCCAGCAACGATCCGGCGACCACGCAGCCGCCCGCCGCCCGCGCCGAGTCCTGAAGGAACCGGCGCCGCTGCGGCGAAAGGGGTTTATCGACAAGAGACATGGGAACGACCCGTTTGATCCTTGCTGGTTACGCGCGCTCGACCTTGCAGGCGCATTTCTTGAAGTCGGTCTCTTTCGACAGCGGGCAAGTTGCGTCCAGCGTCAGCTTGTTGGTTAGCTGGTGCTCATCGAACCACGGCATAAAGACCAGACCGCGCGGCACCTTGTTCCGACCCCGTGTTTCGACACGGCTGGTAACCTCGCCGCGGCGGGTCGACAGAACAATCTCCTGACCCCGGCGCAAACCCCGATCCTTTGCGTCCTGCGGATGCATGTAGACCACGGCAGCGGGATAGGCGCGGTGCAGTTCCGGCACCCGGCGCGTCATCGACCCTGAATGCCAGTGTTCCAGCACGCGACCGGTGCACAGCCAAAGATCGAATTCCGCATCCGGCTCCTCTGCTGCGGGCTCGTATGGCGCAAAGATGATTTTGGCCTTGCCATCCTTGTGGCCATAGAATTCTACGCCGGCACCCTCGGACACGTAGGGGTCATAGCCTTCGCGGAAACGATAGAGCGTTTCCTTGCCATCCACGACCGGCCAGCGCAGACCGCGGGCCTGGTGGTAGGTTTCGAATGGTGCCAGATCATGCGCATGGCCGCGCCCGAAGTTGGCGTACTCTTCGAACAGACCTTTCTGCACGTAAAAGCCGAAATGTTCGGATTCGTCGTTGTCGAAGCCTTCGGCGGTTTCCGACAGAGGGAACTTGTCGACGCTGCCATTGGCAAACAGAACCTCGTACATGGTCTTGCCGCGATGCTCGGGCATCTTGGCCAGCAACTCTTCGCCCCAGACCTCTTCGACGGTGAAGCGTTTCGAGAATTCCATCACCTGCCACAGGTCCGATTTGGCCTCGCCCGGGGCCTTTACCTGCTGCCGCCAGAACTGGGTGCGGCGTTCGGCGTTGCCATAGGCGCCTTCCTTCTCGACCCACATGGCGGTGGGCAGGATCAGGTCGGCGGAAACCGCAGTGACCGTCGGGTAGGGGTCAGAAACAGTGATGAAGTTTTCCGGGTTGCGATAGCCGGGATAGCCTTCCTCGTTGATGTTCGGCGCAGCTTGCATGTTGTTGGTGCACTGAACCCAATAAGCGTTCAGGTCGCCATCCTTCAGCTTGCGGTGTTGCAGCACGGCGTGGAAACCGGGCTTGTCAGGAATGGTGCCGGCGGGCACGTTCCATGCGGTTTCGCAGATCTCGCGGTGCTTGTCGTTCATCACCACCATGTCGGCGGGCAGGCGGTGCGCAAAGGTGCCTACCTCGCGCGCCGTACCGCAGGCCGACGGCTGACCGGTCAGCGAGAAGGGCGAGTTGCCGGGTTCCGAAATCTTGCCCACCAGCAGGTGCACGTTGTACATCAGCGAGTTCACCCAGGACCCGCGGGTATGCTGGTTGAAGCCCATGGTCCACAGGCTCATCACCTTGCGGTTGGGGTCGGCATATTGCTTTGCCAGACGCTCCAGCTTGTCAGCCGGAACACCGGACAGTTCCGAGGTGTATTCCAGCGTGTATTTCGAAACGGCTTCGGCATATTCCTCGAAGCTGATCGGCTCCAACTTGCCCGAGTTCGGGTTTTCAGCCTCTTGTTGCAGGGGGTTGTTGTCCCGCAGGCCGTAACCGATATCGGTGGCGGTTTTGGTGATGTTGACGTGGTTCTTGACGAACTCTTCGTTCACCGCGCCATTCTGGATGATGTAGTTCGCGATATAGTTCAGGATTGCCAGATCGGTTTGCGGCGCAAAGACCATGCCGTTGTCGGCCAGCTCGAACGAGCGGTGCTCGAAAGTCGACAGCACATGCACTTCGCAACCCGGCTTCGTCAGGCGGGTGTCGGTCAGGCGCGACCACAGGATCGGGTGCATCTCGGCCATGTTCGATCCCCACAGCACGAAGGTATCGGCGTGCTCAAGGTCGTCATAGCACCCCATCGGTTCGTCAATGCCGAAAGTGCGCATGAAACCAACCACGGCCGAGGCCATGCAGTGACGCGCATTGGGATCAATGTTGTTCGACCGGAACCCGGCCTTCATCATCTTGGCGGCGGCATAGCCTTCCCAGACCGTCCACTGCCCCGAACCGAACATCCCCACGCTGGTCGGGCCTTTCTTGGCCAGCGCCTCTTTCCATTTGGCGGCCATCACATCAAAGGCTTCATCCCAGCTGACCGGTTCGAACTCGCCATTTTTGTCGTATTCGCCGTTGGTCTTGCGCAAAAGCGGTGTGGTCAGGCGGTCTTTGCCGTACATGATCTTGGACAGGAAATAGCCCTTGATACAGTTCAGGCCCCGGTTCACCGGTGCGTCGGGGTCACCTTGCGTGGCCACCACGCGGCCGTCCTTGGTGCCCACCAGAACCGAACAGCCCGTACCGCAGAACCGGCAGGCAGCCTTGTCCCAGCGAATATCGGGCGCGCCGACCTGAGCGTTGGCCTGGCCTGCGGCCATGGGAATGCCCGCAGCCGAGGCAGTGGCTGCCGCTGCGGACGCTTTCAGAAATGTACGACGGGATTCAGAGATGGTCATTGCATGGGCCTCCTGCTGGACGGTTGGCTTGGAGCATCAGGACGCGGAGCCGTCTCCGCGAGATCTTCGAAATGGTGATAAGTCAGTGACAGTGAGATCACTCCGGGGATCTGGTGCAGATCCATGATGGTGTCCGAGGCCAGCCTGTCGGCCGTATCCTCGACAACAACTACGAAACGGCCGTCCTCGGCTTCGGCATGAAGCTCGACGCCCTGGGTTTCGGCCATCGCCGCGCGTGCGGCATCGGTGTAATCGGGGGCGATGTGGACCAGACAGCCACAGATGTTCATTGGGTCACCTCCGGGTGTTGTGGGGCGGGGCGGTGCATCACGATCGCCCCGGCGGGGCAGGCGGCGGAACAACTACCGCAGCCGATGCAGGTTTCTGTTTCAAGCGCCGGTTCCGCGCGTCCGCCCAGTTGCAGGCGAAAGCGGATGGCATCCTGTTCGCAATTGTCCTGACACAGGCGGCAGCTTACGCCGTTCGTCGACAGGCAGCTTGTGTCATCGATTCGTGCGCGCCATGGCCATTCGGCAACACGTTCCGACAGCAACGCCGGGGTCGGACAAATGTCAGCGCAGTCACCACACAGGGTGCAACCGCCTGCGGACAGGTCAAGAACGGGGAAACCGGCATCGTCGAATGTGATGATGTCTTCAGGACACGCCGCGGCGCAGTCTTCGCAACGCGTGCATAGATCGCTGAAGCCAGTTGCAACCGCACCCGGCGGACGGATCGCATCTGGGTCCTCCCGCAGGACACGCGCGCTTAGAAAAGCGCGTCTGCTGGTCATCTGGCTCATAGCTGGCGACTCGAAATTGGATTGATAGGTTCGCGTCCTTACTTCCTAGCTGCCTTAAGCAGCGCACGAATTGACCTATATCATACTTTTTAGGATTTTTTTTGTTCGGTCCGAGATTTGTAATTCTTCATTAAACGTTCAATTCGATACGGGCGTCGGGGAAGAAGTCCAGGATCTCTTTGGCTCTGCCGGCGGATGCCGCGCAAAGTGCAGTGGACAACCCATCCGCAATTGCCGCTTTCGGGGCAGAAACCGAAACGGTCCTGTCGCGGCTTGAAGGCCCATCCAAGGTAATGATGTGTCCAACTCCCTGGCTGATCTGAGTCGCCAGCGTCGAAGATGTCGCCACTGCCCGATCGCTCAATTCAATCCGCTTCAGAACCGTTTGGTCCGGCGCCGCCAATCCAACTTTCCAGGGCGCACCGTCACCACGCGCACCCAGGGCGGCAACCTCTCCCATATTGACCAGAACATCACGCAGGCCATGAGCACGCAGCAGGTTGGCGATCCGATCGGTGATCGCGCCCTGTGCTATACCGTTCAACGTCAGTGCGGATTTTCCGGGCACCGGCAAACGAATGGCCGAGGCGTCGAAAACTACTTTTTCCCAGCCTATTGCCGGCTGAACTTCAACCAGATCGCCCGGGCGCGCGCCCGCAGCCAATGCCGCCCACACGGGTTGAATGCTCGGATCAAATGCGCCACCCGATGCCTGATGCAGCGCTGTGCTGAGGCTTAGCACGTCCAACAATTCAGGAGCGGGCGCCGTCAGCAAACCATCGCGGTTCAACCGGCTGAGCTGCGATTGCGGACGATACAGGCTGAAGATGTCTTCCAGCCGGGCGATCTCGGTCTCCATGGCGGCCATGATGGGTGCGGCTTCGGCGTCCGTCAGGCCCACCAGGCGCAAGCTGGCGGCAGCACCCAGCGCGGTTCCGTGCCAGCGCGCGTCCGAGGCCGCAAGCGGTGTGGCCGCAGCACAGGCGGCTGAGATGATCAGAAATCGGCGGCGCGACAAAGCGGTCATACGGGGGTCTCCAACGACAGTTCAAGATCGACAGGGCCAAGCACTTCGGTATCCGGGATGTCCGGCAGGCTCAGTGCCGTTCCGCCGTAAATCTCAATGAATGCCTGGGCATCGGCAGGATCGGCAAAAGGCACCACTTCGCGCGCACCCATGCCACCTGCCACATTGGCGCCGACGACAAAGGTCGCGCCATCCGCGGCGATCCAGTTCGAGATACCCGGCTGCCGCCAGCTTGGCGCAATGCCCATGTCACTGACATAGACGGCTGTGATGTCGGCATCACGTTCAGGGCTTTTGAGGTATGCCACCATGTCGCGCACCTGCGCAAAGAACAGCGGTGCGGGATATCCTTCCAGATGGATCTGCCCCTTGGGGCCGCCATGTTCGGCGATGTTCATCTGGCAGAAATAGCTCAGCGCGTCCGGGGTCAGATCCACCGGATCGGGGGCCTCGGCCAGGTCTTCCTTGCAGGCCGCCAACGCGATCAAGGCGATCAGGACGAGGGGTTTCATGGCTCGACCCTCCGGAATGCCAGCCGCGCCAGGGCAAAGCCGATCACCGGCCAGATCAGCAGCGATGCAGGCGCGGCCCAGACGGGCAAGGCCTGTGCCGCCCCGGTCATGCCGGACGCCATTGCAACGCCTTCCGTCGCGGCGATGTTCCACAGACGGAATGCGTCGGCCGGGTTGGCCACCATCACCCATGGAAAGACGGATTGGGTAAAGGTGCCGCCCTTGTCCATGACGACAGCCCCCAACAGGCCCAGATCATAGAGGACAACAAAAACCAGCCAGAGCCCGGCCGACAGACCTGCCGCCGCCGTGGCCCCCTTAGCCAGGGCAGACAGCAGGTATCCCAGCGCCAGAAACACGGCGCCCAGAAGGATGGATGTGAGGATGAGACGGACCAACGCCATCAGGCTTTCCGGCCCGGCACCACCAAAGAAGGCCGCCACCGCGCCGGCGGTACCGAAACCGACCGTCATGGCAAAGGCCAGCGCGGCCAGATGTGCAGTGAACTTGCCCAACAGGATTTCTCCGCGCCCCGCAGGGTAGGACAACAGCAGCGACAGGCTGCCCCGGTCCACGTCTCCGGCGATGGCGTCGAACGAGATCATCAGCGCCAAAAGGGGCGCGAGGTAGACCGACAGCGTGGTCATCGACGCAACCGAAACGGTCAGCATGTCAACGCCCAGCGTTCCGGTTGGCGCACTGCCCGCAAAGGTCAGCGCCAGTGCGAACAGCACCATGATCAGCGTCGCCACCAGCAGCCAGCGATTGCGGCGAAGGATCAGCATTTCGGTACGGGTAATGGCGAAGAAGCGGGTCATGGCCTCTCCTCCTGTGCATAATAGCGATAGAGGTCTTCCAGCTTGGGCGGGGTCATTTCCACATCCGCCACGGCATCGCCCAATCCGGCGATCCGGCGCAGGGCTTCCATCTTGTCGGCGGGGGAACACAGCAGCTCGACCGAAGCGCCGTTGATCCGGTTGCCGCCAAGTTCGGCGGCCAGCACGTCGGCGTTGGCGCTTGCACGTACTTTCAGACGGATCGGCAGGCCTGCAAGGGCCGACAGGTTGTTGAGCGTGTCATCCGCGACCATCCGGCCCTTGCGCATGATGGCGATGCGGTCGGTGCGGGCCTCGACCTCGGTCAAGGCATGGCTGGCGATCAGCACGGCGGTGCCCTGCGCGGCCAGCTCGTCGATGATGGCATAGAGATCCTGGCGCGAGATCGGGTCCAACCCACTGGTGGGTTCATCCAGCAAAGCCACTTTCGGCTGACCCAGCAGAACCTGTGCCAGGCCCAGACGTTGCCGCATGCCTTTGGAATAGGTGCCGATCCGGCGGTCCAGGGCATCGCTCAGACCTACGCGCTCCAGCAGACCGGCCACATCCGCCCTGGTGCCGGACAGTTTCGCAAACAGGGTCAGTTGCTCGCGCCCGGTCAGGGCCGGGTGGAAGGATACCGCCTCGGGCAGATAGGCCGTTTCCCGCCGCGCCTGGGCGCTGCCGGGGGTGGCGTCTCCGATCCGGATGGCTCCGCCTTGGATCGGCGTCAGGCCAAGGATGGATTTGATCAGGGTCGACTTGCCAGCGCCGTTATGGCCCAGCAGCGCAACGCGCTGACCCGGGGCAAGTGACAGGGTGATATCATCAAGAACGCAGGTCTTGCCCCGGTCCTTGCTGACATGGTCAATAATCAGGGCCTTATCCGTCATGAGGCACCTTTTCCATAGCTGGGGGTTCAAGGGGTTGCATCAATGGATTGCTGTCCATCACGCCACCGGGCAACAGTGCCGGAAAGGCGGATTGCGACCAGCGCACCAGCTGCACGGCAGGAGAGCCGAGCAGCAGCTTGGCTGCGGGTTGGGTCCACAGCACATGGTCCATCGAGTCATTGGGGCGATAGGGGGCATCGGCGATGCCGTTGCCATCCACATCATAGGCGGCAAAATCGGACCAGTAGTTGCCGCGCCCGTCTTCGGACCACTCGACCCATTTGGTCGAGACGTATTTCACCTGTGTCCGGTTCCCGATGAAGGAATTGCCAACGATGCGGTTGCGTTCGCTGCCGGCGGTGAAGTGGATGCCGATGCCGCATCCCTGGAACCAGTTGTCGGTGAATTCGTTCTTGTTGGAGTTATAAAGGAAGGTGCACTTTTCCTTGGCACCGATCACCACGTTACCGGTGATCTGACTCTTGTTGGCATAGTTCAGCATCACGCCATGTTCACGGTCACCGATCGAGACGTTGTCTGCGACCTTCACATTGGTCGTGAACATCACCGCATAGCCCAGATCGTTGCCGATCGAGACATTGTCGCTGACCACCGAATTATCGGCATACATGTAATGCACGGCAAAGCGCAGATCGCGGAACAGGTTGCCGGTAAAGGTATTCTTCTTGGACGAGTTCACAAAGATTCCGTCGCGCCCATAGCGGATATCATTGTCCTCAACCCGCGCACCGGGTGCATTCCAGACATAAACGCCATTGCCACGGTCATTCATCCGCTGGTCCTGACGTCCTTCGATCCGGTTGCCACGCACGATGCTGTCCTTGGCACCATGAATGTCGATGCCGTAAAGATTGCCCAGCAGCACATTGTCTTCGACCACCGGCGCGCGGGCCGTCTTGGTCAGCTGGATGCCACTGTCGATCCCGTCATGGCTTGAACCCGAGCCGATCACTGTCAGGCCGCGCACGGTCACGCCCGGGCCGGTTACGGTGATGACGCTGCCGGTGCCTTGCCCGTCAATGGTGGCCTGTCCCAACCCGTCGATGGTGACGGGCCGGTCCAGAACCAGATGTTCGGCATAAACACCGGGGCTCAGGCGGAGGGTGTCTCCGTCCGCCGCCTGAGCCAGTATTTCATTGATGGCCCCCGCCCGGTTGGGCACATCCCAATCCGCCGCCCAAAGGGGCGAGCCGAGCAGGAGCGGTATGAGCAGGGGCCAGCGCATGGGTCAGGCTCCTTGCGGTTCGACCAGCATCCGGCCGCGCATTTCCATGTGCAGCGCATGGCAGAACCATTGGCAATAGAACCAGTGCACGCCCGGACGGTCGGCGGTGAAGGTGACCGAGGCGGTTGCCATCGGTGCGACTTCCATCGCGATGCCGTAGTTGCCCAGGCAGAAGCCGTGGGTCACGTCGTCCACGTCATCGAGGTTGGTGATGTAAACCGTGACCTCGTCGCCCTGTTTGACGGTGAACTTCTCAAGGCTGAAAGTCGGCGCCTGCGAGGTCATGTAGACCCGCACCTTGTTGCCGTCCCGGATCGGTTCTTCCGCACCTTCTTCCAGGTCGATGCCATCGGCTTCGGCCTGTTTGCGGGCGTCTTCCCAGGTAACGTCGTTGCGATCCCAGACATTGACCGGGTTCACGATGTCGCTGCGAACGATGATCGAGTCGTGCGGCTCGGCAAAGGTCGGGCCGTCGTGCACCACTTTCATCTCATCCGACGAAATGTCGATCAGCTGTTCGTTCTCGGGTTTCAGCGGACCAACGTTCAGGAACCGGTCTTTCGAGAACTTGTTCATCGAAATCAGCCACTTGCCATCGGCTTCCTTGGTTTCACCCATGGAGGTGGAGTTGTGACCCGGCTGATAATGCACGTCGACCTTCGAGATGATCGGGTCCACGTCCTCGCCATTGTAGGCGCGGATGGCCTTGTCGATGTTCCACTTCACGATCTGGCTGTCCAGGAACAGCGTGGTGAAGGCGTTGCCCTGACCATCATAGGCGGTGTGAAGCGGGCCAAGACCCAACTGCGGTTCACCTACGATGCAGGACCGCGGGTCGGCGTCGCTTTCGAACAGGGCGTCCAGCTTGGTGACGTCCATGATCGAGACGGTCGGCGACAGCTTGCCGTTGATGCAGACGTGCTTGCCGTCTGGCGCGGTGTTGATGCCGTGCGGAGAGTTCGGGATCGGAATGTAACGGGTGTATTTCTTGTTCTGACCCTTGCGCCCGTCCAGAACCTTTACGCCTTTCAGCTCCTGATAATCGCCGGCTTCGATGCCTTTTTCGATCTCGGCGATGTTGAAGACGACGACGTGGTCCAGCTCGTTCTCGGTCATCTCGGCAAGGTTCATGCCCATTTCCGAGTTGTACGAGGTCGAGAAGGCGTATTTGCCCTGATAGTCGCAATCGGTGTTGTCGAGGTTGCCCGACACGATCACCTGCCACGCCACTTCCATGGTGTCGCCGTCCAGCGCGGTGAAGATGTTCACGTATTGCGACGGATCGTCCAGCACGCTGCCATCGTTGACCAGCGGTGTTTCATCTTCACCATTGGCAAAGACATAGCCGGTGCGCGGGAACTTCTGAGGACGCAGACCGTGGATCGCCTTGGCGTTCGGGATCTCGGTGATCTTGTCGCATTTCATCACGTCACAGCGCACACGCGCGACGCGGGTGTTGGCCTTGTCGTTCATGAACAGATAGCGGCCGTCATAGGTGCCGTCGGTGAACGACATGTGCGGGTGGTGAAGGTCGCCGTTGTCATAGGTCTTCATGCCACGCTTGGCGAGAAACTCCTTGGTTTCAGGCAGCAACCCTTCGGTCATGATCTTCAGTGACTCGTTGGTCTGACCCCAGCCCGTGGCCGAGCAGCGGTTGAACACCGGCACCCGCATCAGCTCGCGCATGGACGGAAAGCCCAGAATGCGCAGCTCGCCGGTCTGCCCCGAGGACCAGAAACCGTAATACTCGTCCAGTTCGCCCGGTTCGAGATTGGCATTGGCCGCGGCGCTCGCCTGTTTCGCGGTCATCAGGGTCGAGCCCAGACCGGTCCCGGCCAGCACGGCACCGGTTGCTGTTGCACCCAGCATCCCACGGCGTGTGACGGTTAGTTTGTTGTCATGTTCCGACATGTTCGTTCCTCCTTTTAGGAAACGGTTTGCGGTTTGGCGTTCGGATGGTTCGCCGGTGGTTGTCCGAGCGGGGTCTTCATCTGGACCGATCCTGTCTTGGCCCGCCGTTTCAGCTGGCGGATAACGACGGGACATTTGTCCTCGGACTGGTAGAGCACCTGACAATGCAGGCAGGTGACGCACTCGTTCGGATTGATCTCACCGGTGGGGTGGATCGCCTGAACGGGGCATTCATTGGCGCAGGTCTGACAGGGCGTGCCGCAATCCTTGTAGCGGCGCAGCCAGTCGAACATGCGAATACGGGCAGGGATCGCCAGTGCTCCGCCCAGCGGGCAGAGATAGCGGCAATAGAACCGTTCGATGAACAGCCCGATCCCCAGCAGGGCCAGCGCAAAGACCACGAAAGGCCAGTCGCGCATGAATTTCAGAATGATCGCCGTTTTGAACGGCTCGACCTCGGCATATTTCTCGGCCAACGGGATCGAGATGAAGCTGAGCCCGAAAAGAACTAGAAAGATCATGTATTTCGCGGGCCACAGGCGTTCGTTCAGACCCCAGGGCAGCGTCCATTGCGGCACTTTCAGGGCGCGCGCGATCTTGTTGGTCAATTCCTGCAACGCGCCGAACGGGCACAGCCATCCGCAATAGGCCCCGCGACCCCAGAACAACAGCGCGGCGGCGACGGCGAACCATTGGATGAACACCAGCGGGTCCAGCAGGAACGCATCCCACGAGAATCCTGTGCGCAGGCTGCCCGCCAGTGCCATCAGGTTCACCACGCTCAACTGCGCGTTGGCGTACCAGCCGATGAAGAACAGGGTCATTGTCAGGTAGCCGATGCGGAACCAGTAGAAGACCCGCGCATTCATCGTCGCGTGGAACTGGAAGAAGAACGTCGCGGTCAGGACCAGCAGCATGAAGCCAAGAATGGCGATTTCGACGGTGCGGTCCTTCCAGATGCGCTGCCACAGGGCAGCCTTGGCGGCGGCTTCGCCGGTCGCATCCTCGACAATCTTTGGGGCTGCAACCGGCAGCAGGTAACGGTCGGGCAGTTTGTAGCCCAGATCGAATGTCAGAAAGGTTTTCTCAACAGCTCCCACGGCACGCTGTACCAGCAGTTGCAGGCGGAAGGGCTCGGTCGGGTCGAACTCGGCATCGGCGGGGATCTTGAAGATGTCCAGCTCCGTGAAACTGGGCGCATCCGGGGCTGCAACCTTGCCAAGGCGTACTTGCTGTTTGTCGAAGAACCGGACCGAATTGTCGCCCTGGATCAACTGGATCCGATCGAAAATCCCGCCGCGCACATAGCCTGACCCCTTGAAGCTGTAGGCACCGCGCCCCAGCACCAGAATGGCCTGTTCGCCCTCGTCCAACCAGTTCACGAGGTTCTGGTACTCGGCGTCGCCCAGCAGTGACTTGCCGATCGACGGAACCGAGACAAGCGCCATATGCATGTCGATGAAAGTGTCATCCGGTTCGCCCGGTTCGGGGCGCTTGATCGCGCGCTGGTCTCCGGTGGCCTCGAAGGCGGCATTGACCTGCCCGACATCCAGCGTCAGCCGCCGGATCGAGCCGTCACCCGAAAGGGTCGACCAATCATAGACCGCATTCTGCGCTATATCGACTTCGCGCTTTGGCCCGTCGGCCTGCAACGGCGACAGGCCGCCCAGACCCAATGCACGCGCCACCTTGATACCGCCTCGCACAAGGCTGTCGTCGATCACCATGATCGTGACCGTCGCGCCCGAGATGATGTCGAGGTCGTGCCCCTCACCCCCGGTTTCGGCTTCAACCTTCAGGTCAAGGCCCGCATAGCCTTCGGTCAATTCAACCATGCGGGAATTGGGGATGCCGATCAGCACGATGGGTTCCGAGTGCTTGACCAGTTGCACTCCGGTTAACACAGCATCGTTGTCGATGGCGGCAACGACGTGGATCGGTTTGCCGGAATAGCCCGTCGTGCCAACAAAATCCGAGGTCAGGAATGCCCAGGCAATGGTCTCGCCGCCCTTCAGGACAGGGGCGACCTTGACGTCATCGCGCACCGGGCCAAAGGCATCGGCGCCGGGAGCCAGATCGGCAGGGTCGATGTCGGGCAGGAAACTGGCCAGGCTGTCGGCATGGGCGCTGGTCGCCATCAGGCAGGACAGAGTGAAAGCCAGCAGGAAATGGATTGCGCGACTTACGACCACGGCGCACCTCCGATTGCTAGGGTGGACGCCATGGACGCGCGCAGGGCGCGTTCAGATTCTTCTTGGGTCGCGAACGGGGGCCCTCGGGTTTCGGGCCACAGTCGCCTTGAGTTGTACAAAATGCACAGATCCCCGATTGCAGCGGGTACTATCCGTACATTTTCGGACTGCATCAGCAGCGGCAGATCCGGCAGCGGGGCTGCCGTTGTCACCGCGCACAGCGCGCAATCGGCGCATTTCGGGCAAGGCGCGGTCGGGTCATCAGTGCCTTCCTCAAGGTCCACTTCAACCCAGACCGCCCCTGCCTCCGAGCAGATCTCGATCCACATGCTGTCCCCGGGACTCGCCAGCACCGGGCCAAGCATCTGCAAAAGCAACAGGAAAATACCCACCAAACCGCACACCGCGCGGGACACGCGATCAAACAGGCTATGCGGGGGGCGGACGGTAGGCATTGAGAATCCAGCTCGGCGTTCTTTTCAAAAACTTAGGGGATTCTTCCAGACGAAGACTTGACTTAGGTCAGGTGCCTGAAAATTTGCACCTACCCGTCGGCCTCGTCCATCAATCCGCGCAGCCACCGACCGGCCAGCCATGCCGCAGGAATGCCCAGCGGAATCGACCAGAGGATCGCCGGCACCGGTTCGATTGCGCCGAACCCGACGCTGTGCAGGATAAGCCCGAGCAAAAACAGGTTGATGGCAACGGTCAACGCCGTGGCCGGATACAGCAGAATGGCCAGTTTCCAAACCGGCCATTTCCCCTCAGTGGCTGGTTCCTTCCGAGAAGGTGATCTTGTTCCAGACATTGTATTTCCCCGAAGGTTTGCGCATCGGCAGGCGGCGGATTTCTTCCAGCGTCTGCGCGTCATAGACGATCACCGCGCCGTCATCTTCCCAGATCGAAACCAGCGCGTGGCTGCCATCTCTTGTGAACTCGACATGGGCCACGGTCTTGCCCGGCGCAGGGCGCAGTGTTTTCACGATTTCAAGGCTTTGCTTGTCGATGACGTGCATCGCGTCCTTGTTGGGGCCAAAGAAAACGTCCGCCCAGACATAAGGCGAATTCTCATGGCTGCGCATGAAGAACCCGGGCCCTTCGGTCTTGATCCGTTTGACGGTTTCCCAACTTTCCATGTCGATCACCGACACGGCGCCGTCTGTCAGGTGCGGCGTGGCCATCACGGTCGTATCGCCGTGTTTCCATGTGATCCCCGAGCCCAGATGCGGCATTCCGGGCAAATCCAGATCGGCCACCTTGTGCCCGATCACCAGATCAATCACTTGCCCGCCCTTGCCATCGCGGGACGCCCCCATGACAAATTCATAACTCTGGTCGAAAAAGAAATCGTCCAGATAGTCAGCCGTTGTGATCTTGCGCACAGGGAAAGGATCAGGGTTCTTGAACTGGCCTTCGATGCGGAAATCATGACCAAGCCCGGATTGCGGGGGATTGGCGCCGTAAAACACTTCCCAAATCTCGGGCACATCCTTCAGTGCCAAAACAAAGCTTTCCCGCGGAGGGGCCTGGTAGACCGCAGAGACGCGGCTGGGCAGGCCCTTCTTGCTTTTGACCTCGATGACCTTTGCGACGGAAAGGTCTTCGGTGGACAACACCGTCAGGCTGTTTGGCAGGTAATTCGCCACGGCCACCCATTTGCCATCGCCCGACATGGCGATGTTGCGGCTGTTCAGGCCGGCACGCACACGGCCCACCTGTTTCAGCGCCCAGATGTCGTACTTCTGGACCCAGCCATCGCGCGACATGATGAAGACATACCGCCCATCCGGGCTGAACTTGGGGCCGCCATGCACGGCGAAGGGGGTTTCGAACCGGTCCAGAACCTCGAACGTGTCACCGTCCAGAACGCTGACATGGTGATCTCCGGTTTCCACCACCAGCGTAATGTTCATCGGGTCGCTGTCCCAGACAGGCGCATCCACCGGTACATATTCCTCGTCCAGCGTCCGGCTGGCCAATATCTGGGCCTCGCCCCATTCGGGGTCGGATTCCAACGGCGATTTCAACCAACCCGCCAGCTCTTCGATTTGCAGGGCATCCAGCTCGTGCGAGAAGGCCGGCATTTGTGTCGCCGCGCGCCCTTCCGCGATTACCGCAGCAACCCGGGGACCCCGCATGCGTTTGAGCGTTTCAGGGATCAGCGCGGGGCCAACCCCGCCCAGACGGTTCTCGCCGTGGCATGAGGCGCAATGTTCGGCGTAATCCGAATGGGCATCTGCCCAGGCGGTGCCCGCCAGCAACACCGAGCACAACGTACCGAATGTGAGTGTCTTAAAAGAACTGATGCGCCGGATCATGGCTTTTCCCCCGAAACGGTGTGACCTGAAGGCGTTCCCCTGCATCATCCACACCGATTTCCTGGTTGGACAGGTAACAGGCCGGATCCTCGGCCCAGGGATCACCGGTCAATTGCAGGGCGCGGATGCGGGTATTGCCGCCGCACACGTCCTTGAGTTCGCAGGCTCCGCAGCGCCCCTTCAGCGGGCGTGGGCGGGTGCGGAGCATCGCAAGCATCGGATCATCGCTGGTCCAGAGTTCGGAAAACGATTTGGTCTTTACGTTGCCCACCGTGTAGTCGGACCAGTAAGTGTCCGGATGGACCCGGCCGAGATTGTCGATATTGGCAACACCCAAACCACTTGAGTTTCCACCCCACGCGGCCAGGTGCGCACGCACATGTGCAGCCTTGTCGGCGTCGAAATGCGTGCGAATCCAGTTCAGGAAATATCCGGCATCAGCGTCATTGTTCCCGGTCACGATATCCAGCGGACGACCGCCCGATGCGGCTTCCCAGGCGCGTTCCAGCAACAGATCCAGGCCTTTGCGCGTGCGCTGATGCGCGGCATCTTCGCCCCGGTTCTTGTCGCCGCGCCCCGCATAGACAAGATGCGACAGGTAGAACTTGTCGACACCTTCATCATCACAAAGGCTCAGCAAGTCAGGCAAGTGATGTTGCGTGCCTTCGGTCAGGCAGAACCGCAGGCCAACCTTGATGCCACGCTTTTTGCACTCTCGCACGCCGCGCAGGGCGTCCGCAAAAGCGCCCTCGACGCCGCGAAACCAGTCATTCGTCGCTCCGATCCCGTCCAGCGAGATGCCTACATAGTTGAAGCCCACATCCGCTATCATATCGGCTGTTTCGTCATAGATCCGGGTCCCGTTGGTCGACAAGGCCAGCATTGGCACCAGATCACGGGCGCGTTTTGCAATGTCGAAGAAATCGAACCGGTCCAGCGGTTCCCCACCCGAGAGGATCAGGGCCGGGACGCGAAACTGGCCCAGATCCTCAAGGGTTACCATGGCTTGCTCATGGCTGAGCTCACCCGGGAACGCGACATCCGCCGAGACGGTGTAGCAATGGCGGCACTTCAGGTTGCAGCGCCGCGTCAGATTCCAGATCACAACCGGCTTTACCGGGCCGGGGCGCCGTTTGCGCACCGGAGTCGGCTTGACCAGCTGATGCATGTATTCGGTCAGGCGGAACATGTTTCAGCCTTTCTGTTTCAGGCGCAGTCCGGTCTTTTTCAGGATGCGCGTGGAATAGAGGATATCGCTGCCGCGGCAGGCCGATCCCAGAATCGCGGCGATCTGGCCGCGTTTGTCTTCGACCTCGTCGCGCGAGCTGCCATGAACCATGGCGAACAGGTTGTAGGGCCAGTCGGGCAGGGCGCGGGGCCGCTCATAGCAATGGGTGACGAAAGGCAGTGCCCCGATATGAGCGCCCAGTTCGGTGATCAGGTCATCCTGCACGTCCCAGACGGTCATGCCGTTCGACGTCATGCCCAGCTTGTAATGGTTGGGGGCTGCCGCGATCCGTCGGATCACCCCACGCGCCTTCAGCGATGCCAGCCGGTCCAGCAGGGTGGCCTCGGTCAGGCCCAGATCGGCAGCGACCTGCGCATAGGGTGCGGCCACCAGCGGCAGTCCCCCTTGGAGCGACTCGATAATCTGTCTGTCTGTTGCGTCGATCATGCCGCCACCCGGAAGCCGATGAAAAATTCCTGAAGTTTGGGGAAACGGAGAACACTGACTCCCGTTTCCCGTTCGATGGCATCGGCGGTGGCCTCGATCCCCTCGGGTGTTTCGGTGGCCAGCACGAACCACATGTTCAGCCGATGCGTGCGTTCATAGTTATGTGCCACTTCGGGATGTGCATTGACTTTGGTCAGGACGGTTTCGAATTCTTCGTCTGGAACGGCCATTGCGCAAAGGCAGAAAGCCCCACCCATGGCCGCGGCGTCGAAAAATGGACCGAAGCGCGTAATGACGCGGTCATCTTTCATACGTCTCAGACGCGACAGCAATTCCGCCTCGGACAGGCCAAGCTCTGCGGCGACGGTTGCGTAAGGGTGCGAAGTAAGCGGCAGATCCTCTTGCATACGATTCAGGATCGCCCGATCCGTTTGGTCCAGCGTCATGCGGCGACCTCCTTTGCCTGAATCAGCGCGCCGGTCTGTTTGAAACAGCGGGTTGAGAACAGGACCTTGTTCCGTGCTCCGGCCAATTCGGGCAATGCAATTGCACCGGCCAGAACGTCCAAAGCCTCTTTGCGTGTGCGGGCGTGGATCATGGAATACAGGCGATATGGCCAGACATCGGGAACCGGATTCCGCTCATAGCACAAGGTCACCCCCGGGAAGGCGGCCAAAGCTGGCCCAGCGGTTTCAATCTGTTCTGCCGGCAGGTCCCAGACCACCATCGCATTGGCCGACCAGCCAAGCGCCCGGTGACGCACAATGACGCCGAGCCGCGAGATTATTCCGGCGGCATGCAGGGCTTCGACCCGCTCCATCACGTCTGTCACATCCCGTTTCAGCGAACGAGCCATCGCGGCATAGGGTTCTGAGACCAAAGACAGCCCGGAACTCAGAGACTGTAGCAGGCAACGATCGCCTTCGCGCATGACGGATGCATCGACCTTTCGCGCAGTGGGCACGTTTTTGGCCCCGCCAGTCATGCGAAATCCAAGATCCACGTTGAAAGGGCGTACCAGCCGCAGGTCCAGCACCTGCAATCCGGTGGATCGACTGATCCGCGCCAGGGTATCGTTGACATGCGCGCGGTCCGGCCCGGTCGCGACAAACCACAGGTTCCACGCGTCTTCGCGTTGATAATTGTGATTCACGCCGGGTTCGGCATCGATCAGGGCGGCGACCTCCTCCAACCGATCTTCCGGAGCCGCCACGGCAGCCAGGGTGCTGGCCGTCACCGCGCCGGGCGTGATGGTGGCGCCAACCCGTGTAATGCGGCCTGTGGCGCGCATCCTGGACAAGCGATGAATGACTTCGGCTTCGTCCAGCCCGAGTGCGTTACCCAACATCTGGAACGGTCTCTCGGTGATCGGGAAGTCGCGCTGAAATTCGTCCAGCAGGCGGCGGTCGATCGGGTCCGTGATATGTCGCATCGGTTACAGCCCCGTTCTGTGCGCACGGGCGGTGAAGAAGATGCCGGACGGGCTGTCCGCGTCGATCTCGCGCAGTTTTTCAAAACTGTGCGTGTCGTAGACCATGACCTTGTTGGCATCGCGCACGCTGATCCAGACTTCATGCCCGCGTGGCGTGAACTCCATGTGCAATACCGCCGGGCCGGGTTTGAATTCGTGGATGATCTGTTTGCTGACACTGTCGATCACCTGAATGGTGTCATTCAGCGGGTGGGCGAAATTCACCCAGACCTGCCGCCCATCGGGGCGGGCCATGGCAAAGACCGGTTGCCCGTGGGTTTTGGTCCGTCCCGTTTCGGTCAGAGTGTCGGCGTCGATCCACAGAACCTCGTGATGGCCGACAGCGGGCAAAACGAATTCGCGGCCCGTCAGCGCCCAGCCTTCCAGATGAGGCATCTTGTAGACCGGCATTTCTTCCTGCCCGCGCCCGTAATCGGGCAGAACCCGGATCGGTTCGGGTGTTTCGGCCCACAGATCCAGTGCGGTCAGGCCGTCCTCGCCAAACAGACCGGTGATATAGGTGCGGCCATTGGCAGTGATCAGCGCGTCATATGGGTTCTTGCCCATGTCCGGGATCTTGGTGATTTCTGGTGCGCCTTTTGCGAAATCGGCAATCCAGGTTTCCCCAGTGTCCCACATCGTGAAAACGAACCGCCGACCCGGCGCATCGACCAGGCCGATGGTTTTGCTGTCGGTCGGGATGTCAGCAACCATCTCAAGCGTGTCCGCATCGAATACGCGCACGCCACCGGGTTCGTAATTCGACACGGCCACAAGCTTGCCATCGTCCGAAATCGCCCCGCCGATGGCGTTGCCGGCCTGCACGACGCGGTTCACGATCTGGCGGGTCACGATGTCGATCTTGGTCAGCCCGCCGTCGCGGCCAAACACATAGGCATACCGTTCATCGGGCGAATAGACCAAAGACGCATGCGACAGATCACCCAATCCCTCGATCCGGGCCAGAGCTGCGCGGTCGGACTGATCCACGAGAAGCACCGAGCCCTTGGCGCGTTCGATGACCAAGCCAAGGTCGCCTGTCGCGGTCGGTTCAGCCTGCGCTGTGGTGATCATCAATGTGGCTGCAAGGCCAAGAATGAAATGTTTCATTGTGCCTCCTGTTCCAGCAGGTAACGGGCGATCCATTCGGCCTCTTCTTCACTGATCAGGGGCCGCCATGGGGGCATCGCGGTGTCGGGGATGCCGTCAAGGATGACGCTGGTCAAAACATCCGCGTCGTAGTGTTCAAGCGTCTCACTGCGCAGATCGGGACCAAGACCGCCCTTCAGGGACAGGCCGTGACAGGAACCGCAATCCTGATGCACGAGTCTTTTCAGGGTATCGGGATCGATGACATCCGCCGCGAAAGCAGAGGTCGCGGCCAGAACCGCAACGGTCAGACAGGTTCGCGCCGCCCACCCCGAGCGCCCCGGCGATCTGTCGGTGCATGTTGGGACAATCCCCTGATCTCGTCTTCCCAGCTTAGCCATGGGCCTGCTCCAGAAGCTCGGCCACAGGCCGTTCGGCATAAAGCGAAACCACCTTGCCAATGATAAACAGCGTCGGCGCCTTCAGGTCGGCTGCGCGCACATCCGTGGCCAGCTGGTCAAGCCGTGACACAAGACGACGCTCATCAGGTGTCGTGGCCTTGCCCACCGCCAGAACCGGTGTCGAGCCCGGCAGGTTCTCGGTCATCAACCCCATGGCGATCTGACCGATATTGGCGACGCCCATATAGACCACCAGTGTCGAGTCCGGATCGGCAAGACGTTTCCAGTCCAGATCCAGCACTTTGTCGGCCTGCCGATGCCCGGTGACATATTGAACCGAGGTCGCCAGCCCGCGATGGGTCAGCGGCACACCGGTCGAACAAGACGCCCCCTGGGCTGCCGTGATGCCCGGTGCGTATTCGACAGCGACACCGCGGGCCATCAGATAGGCAGCCTCTTCCGAGCCGCGGCCAAAGATCATGGGGTCGCCGCCTTTCAGCCGGGCGACCGTGTGACCTGCGCTGGCTTCTTCAAGCAGTATTTCGTTGATGCGGTCCTGCGGAACGGTGTGGCATTTGGGGGCCTTGCCGACAGGGATCAGCCTGGCGCCTTCCGCGTGCAAGTTCAGAATGTCGGCGGACACCAGCCGGTCATAAACCACGACATCCGCTTCTTGCAGCATCCGCAGTGCGCGCAGGGTCATCAGCTCGGGGTCGCCGGGGCCTGCGCCAATCAGAAAAACCTTACCGCTCATGTGCAAACTCGCTTGGTCTGAAAGTCTTCGAGACCCGGTATCCCATGCAGATCCGCTGCGTTTGCAAGACGTTGCTGGGTGAGCCGGGCGTGTCATGGGGGAAGATTGGCCCAATCGAAAACCAACCTCCTTGACATAAGTTAAGGAGCGCGGGATTTGCGCCCGCGCTCCTTCATCCTGCCTGTATTGTGCCCTGCTTCAGGGTTCGACGGTGATCATTCCGATCATGTTCTGTGTCTCCCAATGCGGGCCGCACAGATAGTCCTGTGGGCCGGGCGTGAGAAAGGTCAGTTCAACAGATTCCTCGGGGAACAGGCGATCACTTTCAGGTTGGCTGCCATCCTTCAACAGAACGGAATGGCTGGTGCGTTTGTCGACATTCACCCACCGGACTGTTGTGCCTGCCTTCACGGTCAATTCGGATGGGCAAAAATTGTATTTGTACATCAGCACCACTTCGGCGTCTTCGACGGCCGACGAAGGCTGACCGAACAACTCGACATAGCGCTCTTCGGCCTCGGCGCAGATTTCGGCGGTTTCGTCCGCCCATGCGGGCGCGGCCAGAAGCAGCAGCGCGGGAAGAAGGCGTTGGGGTTTCATGGTCCATGACTCCTTTCCAAGAGTGGCCGGGGCCGGTTGACCCGGCCCCGATCCGTTACTGTTTGACCACGTTGATGAACGCGCTGTCATCATCCAGCGCCAGGCTGGTATTCAGCGTCACGTGGTGGAACCGTGCGGCGGTAAAATCGTCGTGGATGGCAAAGCCAACGGTATAGGTCTTGCCTGCCTCCAATGGCACATCACCGGGCGCGCCCGAATTCAGGGGGCGCGTAAACACCACGGTCCACATGCCACCGGACAGTTCGGCCGTTGCGGCGATTTCACCATCATTGACCACGCGCTGCTCCAACAGATAGCCATTGGTGGCGCTTCCGTCGGCGTAGACACGCATCAGGTCAAGATAGGTGCCGTCGGCCAGATACTGCTCGATCTGTTCCTCGGCCTTCAGCTTGTCCCAGCCCCCCAGGGCCTTGCCGCGGCGACCTTTGACCTCAACATCCGTGCGGCTTTCGCTGATGTATTTGGTAACGGTGTCCGTGGCATTGAGGCGACCGGCAACATCCGCATTGGCGGCGATCGCATCTGCTTCGGGCGCAAAAGGCATATAGGTGTTGTCGGCGTGGCACGAAGCCCAGCATCCCACCTGATCGCCCAGCTCGATACCAGTGCCGGTAATCATCATAGCAACCTTGATCTGGTTGTCCGGGTCCATCTTGCCGCCATCGACGAACGGGACAGGGTTGTGACCCGCGTCCGGCCATTGCAGGCGAATGTACAGGTTTTCGTCGTCATGCGCCGCCTGAACGGTTGCGTCGATGACACCGCGTTTGCCCGGAATCGGGGTCGGTTCCAGATCTCCACCCGCAACGATCTTGTTGCCTATGGTGTCCAGTTCCTTGGCGTGACAGGTGGTGCACTGATCCCCGCCTTTGGTCAGGGGGCGCGCGCCACCATGGAACTTGCCGTTCTGGACCCATTCAAACGAGGCCTGTCCGGGGTAGAAGAGTTTCAGATCCGCCGCGGCCACTGCGTTCCAGTCGATGTTGGACCCAACGTCGCTTGCTCCGCCAGAGGGCGCCGCGGCGTCTTCACCGGAGGTTTTTGCGCGTTCTTCTTCCAAAGCAGCGTCAACAGCCGCTGCGATCTGGGCCTGAACGGCCTCTTGCTGAGCCTTTTTGGCGGCTTTTTCTGCTTCTGCTTCAGCGGCCTCTTTGGCTTCGATCTTTTCGAGACTGGCCAAATATTCCGGAGGGATGGGCCGGATGAAGTCCGGGTTCGGTGCTTCAAGCTTTTCCAGATACTCCTCGTCCGCCCGGTCGCGTGCATCCGAGTGTGCAATCCCCTTGTGGCAGTCGATACAGGTCTGTCCGACAGTCATCGCATTGAGGTGCTGCTGACGGGCGCGTGGTTTCTGGAATTCGGGCATCATCGATTCGAAATCGTGACAGTTGCGGCATTCGCGCGAGTCTGTGGCCTTCATCCGCTCCCATTCGTTCATGGCCAGATGTACACGTTTGGCCTCGAACTTTTCACGGGTGTTGATGGTACCGACCATCTTGCCATACAGCTCTTTGGACGCCTTGATCTTACGGATCATCTTATGTGTCCAGTCTTTGGGAACGTGGCAGTCGGAACAGACAGCCCCCACACCCGAACGGTTCACGTCATGGATCGTGCCGGTATATTCTTCGTAGACAAAATCTCGCATCTCGTGACATGAGATGCAGAATTCCTTGGTGTTTGTGGCTTCCATTGCGGTGTTGAACCCGCCCCAGAAGATGATGCCGGCGGCAAAGGCCCCGGCGATACCGGCCACAGGCATTCCCCATAGGAAATACCGGCGCCAGATCGGTTTTTTCTTTTCCGGTTCGGAGGTCATATCCGGGCTCCGTTTTGGCTGTATTGTCTGGCCCTTGGTGGCAGGCCGGTGAGTTTGGCTGATGACTCAAACAAGGAAAGGGCGGGCGAGGGGCCCGCCCTTTCCTGTGGTCGTCCTGACCTTGTCAGGTGACGTGGTTCGACCGGTTGTAGACGTTGAACTTGCCGGTCGGGGCATAAAGCCCGTCGATGCGGCCGATTTCTTCCAGCGTCTTCGCGTCGAAGATCACGATCTGACCATTGGGTTCCTTCGAGTCCGACAGGTTCCACTTGGAAACCCATACCTCGGTACCGTCAGCGTTGAATTCGAAGTGAACAGCGGCGCTGCCTTCGTCTTCAGTGATCTGGATCGTCTTCACGATTTCGCCGGTTTCTTTCGAAATGACCTGCACGGATTGCTGCACTTCCGGTTCCGGATGCTTGGTCTGGTCAGCCCAGATGTAATCCGAGTTCGGGTGGGTGCGGACGAACAGGCCGGGGCCGTCGGTTTCCACTTCGTAGCAGACTTTCCAGGCGTCATCCGGACGGTTTTCAGGATCGTTGCCCCAAACGGTCACGGTACCGACACCAAGGTGGGTTGTGCCTGCCACAGGGCCACAGTTCGGGTCGACCCAGTTGGCGCCCGGACCAGGGTGCGGCAGCGCGGCTGTGTCGATCATCGCCTCAAGCTTGTGGGTTTCGGTATCGACAACCACCATCTTGTTCGACGCGTTTGCGGCGATCTGGAAATACCGGCCTGTCGGATCGAAGAACCCGTCATGCAGGAACTTGGCGCTGTCGATCTTGTCGATCCGAAGGTTGTCCAGATCGGTGTAATCGACTTGCCACAACTGTCCCAGTTCTTTCACGGCAACGATCCAGGTGGGTTCATTCGGAGTGGTGTAGATGGCTGCCACACGGGCTTCTTCCACATACTCACCGTCGACGTTCACGCCGCGGGTCGATACGACCTTGACCGGTTCCATGGTCTTCGCGTCAACGATAGCAAAGTGCGGCGGCCAGTAGCCACCACCGATGACGTATTTACCATCGCCGGAAACGGCGACGTCACGGGCGTCATATGCAATCTTGACTTCGGATACCAACATCTTGTCCGGCGTCTGCCAAAGGTCGATCTTGGTCATCTTGCCGTCGCGACCCATTGTGTACCAGAAGCGGCCGGGGTGTTCCGGCTCGGTCAGGCTGTGGTGTTCGGACGCTTTCAGAACGTGCACTGCGTAGCCAGTGGGGATGTGGGTCAGCACCTCTTTGGTGTCGCCGTCGATCACGGCCACCTTGCCTACGTCACGTTCGATGACGACAAAGAAGTTTTCCCAGTTGCGGCCGTGCAGCGGCTCGGTCGGATAGTCCTCTTCTTCGACATAGACCTTACGCGTCGCCATCATCTGTTCCAGCGACATTTCAGGTGGTTTTGGCGGCTCCATCATGATGTAGGTCGCCATATCCTTGATTTCCTGCTCGGTCATGATGTCCGAGAAGTTGTTCATGCCGCCTTCGGTTCCCCAGGCGATAATCTTTTCAAGGCGTTCCTGCCCCAGTTGCAAGGTGCCGCCTTCGGTTACAGTGCCGTCGGCTGCGGTCTTCTTCCAATGCGGTTCCAGGTTTTTACCCGTGGCACCTTTGCGCAATACGCCGTGGCAGCCTGCGCATTGTTCGAAATAGAGCTGTTTAGACGATTCAAAGGCTTCTTCGCTCAAAGTTGGCTCTTCGGCGAAGGTCGGAGCAGCGACGCTGCCCAACAACATTGCCAATCCGACCCCTAAGGCGCGGCCGGGTTTGTTGTAGCTGATTCCAAGTGACATGATCACTCTCCATATGCGTGGTGAGGCGGTGTCGAGAGTGAAACATCACGTGGATGTCATCCTTGACCAAAGTCAACGGCAAGGGTGCAGACAAAGCACTTTGGAAAGAAAACACAGATCAAAACCCCCAATAAATCTTGTGTTTCTCACACATGTTTAAGCCCAGTCTTGATTTTGGTTAAGGGCGCCGGGTCATGCGGGCACTACACATTGTTCAACGGCGGGAAAAGCTATGGAGAGCAGGCATGACAGCTGTAATCGCGCGTGTTTTCAGTGAAGGGTTCCGGGTCTTTTTTCTTTCGGCGGGTCTTTACGGTATGTTTGCAGGAGTCGCGTGGGGCTTATGGTTGGCGTCGCTCGACGGACTGATGCCCTACATGGAACAGAGTTACGCGATGCCCCCGGTGATGTGGCACGCGCATGAGATGATTTTTGGGTATGCAACGGCCGCCTTGGGGGGGTTTTTTCTAACCGCCGTGCCGAACTGGACCGGTGCGCCCGAGGCGCGGGCCCGCTTTATCACGCTTGTCGCATTGATCTGGATGGCCGGGCGTCTGGCGGTCTGGTTTTCCGGAGTGTTGCCACCCTTGTTCGTCGCACTCGTGGACCTGAGCTTTGTTCCCATTCTGGCGCTGAAGATTGCCAGTCAACTGGTTCGTCGGCCCAAGCCCCAGAATATGGTGTTTCTGTATCTTCTGGTTCTGATGTTGACCTCGAACGTTATGGTTCATTTGGAATGGATGGGGGTCACGGTGGATACGCTGAACACCGGCATTCGGGCCGGGCTTTTGACCTTGTGTTCGATGATCGCGATCCTGGGTGGCCGGATTACGCCGGCTTTTACACGCAATGCCATGAAAAGAGCGGGTCAACCCGAAGCATCGTGGCCGGTATCCGTGGCCAGGCTGGACAGGGCGACGATGATTCTGGCGCTGTTGCTGCCCCTGCTTGTGCTTGCACTTGATGTCGGGCCTGTTGCGGGGGCCGTTGCATTGGTGATGGGCTGTGTTCAACTGATGCGCATGGCGCGTTGGAGAACAGGCTGGGCCTTGCGTCAACCGATCCTGGTCGCGCTGCATCTGGGTCTCGGGATGCTGGCGCTGGGTCTGATTCTCTGGGGGTTGGCGGCCATCGGGATGGGAAATGAGATCGGCGCGCTCCACGTTCTGGGCATTGGTTGCGTTGGTGGCATGACCCTTGCCGTAATGAGCCGCGCCGCCTTGGGCCACAGCGGTCGCCCCCTTGTCGCGCCAAAGCCCATGGCGATTGCCTATGGCTTGATGGCGGTTGCAGCGCTTGTGCGTTGGCTGGGATCCGACATGACAGGAGGGTACATGACGGCGATGCTGACAGCGGATGGATTTTGGATCGCGGCAATGGGTCTGTATCTGTTTGCCATGTGGCCTGCCCTGACCGGCCCCCGCGCCGTGCAACAGCCCTGACGCCTGTTCGGGCGGCGCTTATCGTTCATCAACCAGAGGCCGCGCGTTCTTGATATGACGATGGACCAAGGCACGAGCGCGTTTCCCTTTTTCCGGTATCCGTCGTGCGGCCAGCGGAACGTAATTGCGCTGATCTAATTCAGGGAACAATTCAAGAATTTCCGCCCGTGCGTCCGGGTGAACACTGGACAAGGCCTGCGCACCGGTGAGCAGGCTTTCGGAAGGTGCGCCTTCCGCATAGATGATCTCGTGACGGTCGAACAAAAGATGGACATAGGTCACGGCACGAGTGTCATCAACGATTGAAATGCCGGGCACGCCGACAAGAATGTGAGCAGGAACAAGAACCTCTTCGGCGTCGAACATTCTGACGGCAATCGGCGACCGGACCAGCATACGGTGTTGCGGTGACACGAAAAGATCACGCTGGGGCAAGTGATCGCCCAGTGACCCGGCCTCGATCCGGATGGGCTTCAGCCTGGGACGGGCGCGAAGCGCCGCCTGATCCAGATGTCGCGTGCCGATCCAGCGTATGTGTTGCGGTCCGTTGTCGGCGGTGACGACCACGTCACCCACCTTCAAATCCTCGATGGACCTCGGACCTTTTGGAGTCATTATCAACGTTCCGGCTACGAAGCACGGCACGTCAATGATAGTGGTCGGATCAGTTGTGTCAGGAGCATTGGTCGGCGTAACATTCACGATGTTCATCGAGTATGTCGTGCCGGGCACAAGGGGTTCAGAGGTTATGTAACCACCCAAAGTTCCGTCAACTTCCACACGATAAACTGTAATCGTACCCCCGCCTGGTTTGGACAGAATATAGGATTCTTCCAGGTAAATTGGGCCACTAAGAAAGGTGGTCGAGCCATCAAGGGTGGTGATGGTGCCGGTCTGCGTCAGATCATCGCCGTCTTCGTTGTCGAAGCGGTCACCGTTGAAAACATCGCCAGTATCGACAATGGGTGGTCCGCCGCCGTTTTGAATAAATCCACCGGCTGCGTCTGTCACGCTGAACAAACGACGATCCGTGTCAGGATCAAAATTGACATCCAATGTAACCGTATCCGGCCCAATCGTATTCACCGTGATTACGCCGGGCGTATAACCGATGTAGGAATAGTTTGCCATTTTCACCCATCACTCTTTGACACGGAATTTACACTTGTTCTCTCAAGCGCTTGGATAACTCTGCCATACTAAAATGTCGACGCGACATTCCTCACGATTGGTTCAGATATCAAGGCGAACCCCAGGCTTTTTCGTGGTTCTTGCTGTTTGTCAGGCATCTGACCTCGTTCCAGAGCATACTTGAGAAGTCTTGACTTTCGTTAAGGCACTCCCGCGTCCCGCCAGTCATGTTGCAGACACTAGCTAATCTGCGCAAAGGAGAGCGCAATGCGAGACGTCATGACAAAGAGCATGGCCCGCAATATTTTTTATGGCGGGTCACTGTTCTTCATTCTCATCTTTCTGGCCCTTTCGGCCCATTCCCACTGGTATATCGTCAATTCCGAAAATGCCGCAAAGCTGGATGACAGTGTGGTTCGGGGCAAGCATGTCTGGGAAAAACACGCCTGTGTGAACTGTCATTCGATTCTGGGTGAAGGGGCCTACTTTGCTCCGGAAGTCGGCAACGTGATGACCCGCTGGGGCGTGTTGGACGACCCGGAATCAGCCTTTGAATCCCTCAAGGGCTGGATGGAAGCACAACCGACCGGCATTCCCGGTCGTCGGCAAATGCCCAATTTCAACCTCAGCGACGAAGAACTCCGTGACCTGACCAACTTCCTGATCTGGACGGACAACATCGACGCGCAGGGCTGGCCGCCCAACGAGGCAGGCTGAGAAAGGGAACGAAACAATGAAATACGAATCCCAAAAAATCGCCTATGCCTACTTTGCGGTAGCCATGGCGTTGTTCGCGATACAGGTGATCGGCGGCCTTCTGGCCGGTTTCATCTATGTATTCCCCAATTTCCTGAGTGAGCTTCTGCCGTTCAACATCGTGCGGATGCTGCACACCAACTCTCTGATCGTCTGGCTGATCCTGGGTTTCTTTGGTGCGGCCTACTTCCTGATCCCGGAAGAAGCCGAGCGGGAGATCCACTCGCCCAAGCTGGCCTATCTGCAACTGATCATCCTTGTTGTCGGTACGTTGGGCGTGGTCGTTACCTATGTCTTCAACCTGTTCGAAGGCAACTGGCTGCTGGGCAAAGAGGGGCGTGAGTTCCTGGAACAGCCCAAATGGGTCAAGGCCGGTATCGTCGTGGCTGCATTGATCTTCCTTTACAACGTGTCGATGACCGTTCTGAAAGGCAAGAAGACAGCCATTACCAACATCCTGCTTCTGGGCCTTTGGGGTCTGGCGCTGCTGTTCCTGTTCGCCTTCTACAACCCGGGCAACCTGTCGCTGGACAAGCAATACTGGTGGTATGTCGTCCACCTGTGGGTCGAAGGTGTGTGGGAACTGATCATGGCCTCGATCCTGGCCTATCTGATGCTCAAGCTGACCGGTGTGGACCGTGAGGTGGTCGAAAAATGGCTATACGTCATCGTCGCCGCCGCGCTGTTCTCGGGCATCCTTGGCACGGGTCACCACTATTACTGGATCGGTACGCCTGCATACTGGCAGTGGATCGGTTCGATCTTCTCGAGCCTCGAGGTGATCCCGTTCTTTGCGATGATGGCCTTTGCCTTCGTCATGGTCTGGAAGGGCCGTCGTGACCACCCCAACAAGGCCGCGCTGCTGTGGTCGCTGGGCTGTGCCACTCTGGCGTTCTTCGGCGCCGGTGTCTGGGGCTTCCTGCACACGCTGCACGGGGTGAACTATTACACCCACGGCACGCAGATCACCGCAGCCCACGGCCACCTGGCCTTCTACGGCGCCTATGTCTGCCTCAACCTTGCGATCTTCAGCTATGCTATGCCGATCCTGAAGAACCGTGATCCCTATAATCAGGTTCTGAACATGGGCTCGTTCTGGCTGATGACCAGCGGCATGGTCTTCATGACCTTCGTGTTGACCTTCGGCGGCACCGTGCAGACACATATGCAGCGCGTGGTCGGAGACTACTTCATGGACGTACAGGACCAGATCGCGATCTTCTACTGGATGCGTCTTGGCTCCGGTCTGGTCGTTGTCCTTGGGGCGCTGCTGTTCATCTATTCGATCTGGGTTCCCCGCAAAGAGGTCATCGAACCCGGCGCAGCTGAAACCCCTGCGGAGTGATGGATATGGATGGCTCCATGAACCTGAAAGAGGGGGCGGCAAACGCCCCCTTCTACCTGCCCCAGGGCGATGAATGCGATGTCTTCACCGCCGCTTACAAAAACGACCTGCCGGTTCTGCTGAAAGGCCCGACGGGCTGCGGCAAGACCCGCTTTGTGGCCCATATGGCCGCGAAACTTGGCCGCCCGCTTTATACCGTGGCTTGCCACGACGATCTGGCCGCCGCCGACCTGATTGGCCGCTACCTGTTGAAAGGCGGAGAAACCGTCTGGGTCGATGGCCCTCTGACCCGCGCGGTGCGCGAAGGTGCGATCTGCTATCTCGACGAGGTGGTCGAGGCGCGCAAGGACGTGACCGTGGTGCTGCACCCACTGACCGACGACCGGCGCATCCTGCCGATCGACCGCACCGGAGAAGAGCTTGAGGCCGCGCCCGGTTTCATGCTGGTGGCGTCCTACAACCCCGGCTATCAGAATATCCTGAAAACCCTCAAACCCTCGACCCGGCAGCGGTTCATCTCGCTGGAGTTCGACTTTCCCTCACCTCAGATGGAAGCCGAAGTGGTCGCGCAGGAAAGCGGCCTGCCGCTGGAACGCTGCAAGCCGCTGGTGCGGCTCGCGGGCAAGCTGCGCGGGCTCAAGGGTCAGGACCTCGAGGAAGGCGTGTCCACCCGGCTGGTCGTCTATGCCGCGACGCTGATCGCGCAGGGCATGTCCACCGACCGCGCCATCCTTGCCGCCATGATCGAACCTCTGACCGATGACGAGGATATCAAACGCGGGCTCCTCGATCTTGTCACCGCCGTCTTTGGGTGAGGCCGGCGATGGTCAGGATCGACTTTGAGCCATGGGAACCCGAAGAAACCATCGGGAAACTGTGGCACACCCTTGCCAGCCGCCTCGATGCACCCCAGGTGCATGTTGGAGCCGCGGTCGACCTTTCCGAGGTCGCGGGGCGGCTGGCAGTCCTCTTTCGGGGGCTTGGGGGTAGTCCGGGCGTTGAATTGCGCCCGGTCTCACCCGAGGTTTCGCGCCACCGCCTGAGTTGGCGCCGCAAACTTGCAACCGAAGTGGAATTGATGCCGCGCGCCTCGTTCGACGGAGAGGTTTTGCGTCTGCCCGACCGTCTGGCAGTATTCCCCGCACGCGAGGCAAACGGCGCGCTCTATGTCTGGTTGGCCGCCGCCGCGGCCCATGCCGGAACCCGAATTGACGAAGATGATCCACTGCGTGCCGACCTGCGTGCCTTGATCGCCGCCCGGCACATGGTCGAGGCGACTCTGGACGATGCGCCTGGCTTGCGTCCGCTGTATACCGAGCTGTGCAAGGGCGTGCTGTATCAGCGCGACATCCCCAGCCTGCCGCCTGCCGAGGCCGCGGTTGAAGAACTGATCCTTCATATGCTGGGCGATCCCAAGCCCCTGTCGGATCAGGCCGAGCACCTTCTGGCACTTGACGACGATCTGATCGCCCCGCGCGGCTATCAGCCGATGCGTCCGGTTCCCCTGTGGCCGGAGTTGCGGGCAGTTGGGTTCTCGGAACACAACGAGGTTGAAAACCCCGATACCGAAGGCCCGCCAGAGGAATCCGGCGAAAAGACACACCGCGCCCGGCGCCGCAAATCGGATCAGGCCGAGCGCAGCGACAGTTTCATTCTGCACAAGTTCGAAGCCATCCTCAGTTGGGCCGAGTTTCTGAATATCAATCGTCGCATCGATGACGACGATCCCGACAACGCCAAGAAGGCGGCTGACGATCAGGAAGAGATCGGTCTTGGCCAGATTTCAAAGGCGCCGCCTACCAGGTTGAAGCTTCACCTTGATCTGGCACCCGAAGACGTCAACCGCGAACGCCTGTCAGGCCGTATTCTATATCCCGAATGGGACGTGCGGACAGGTCAATACCTGCCGGATCATGTGAACGTTCTGCTTTCGGATGCCGATATCCGCGGCGATGCTGCCGAGTTCGGCAAGGATCCGGCCACTGCGCGCCGCATTCGCGCCGTCAAGCGCCAATTCGAGGCGCTGCGCCCGGGGCGCGTGATGACCCGGGGCCATCTGGACGGGGATCAGCTGGACATGGAAGCCGCCGTTCGGGCGCAGGTTGACCGCTGCGCAAATGGTGAAGGGACGGAACGCGTCTGGATGCAATCCCGCCCCGAGGCCCGCGATCTGGCGGTGTCGATCCTGCTGGATGTCAGCCGATCCACCGAAAGCGCGGTCACAGGCCGCGCCGTGATCGATATCGAACGCGAGGCGCTGGCGGCCTTGGCCTGGGGCCTGAACGCTTGCGGTGACGATTTCGCCATTCATGCGTTCAGCTCCCTCAAGCGTCAGCGCGTGTATGTGCAGCGTTGCAAACGGTTTGACGAACCGATGGGAACCAAAGTTGAACAGCGCATCGCGTCGCTGCGCCCCGGACATTATACAAGGTTGGGCGCGGCAATCCGGCACTGTTCCTCAGATCTGGCCAGCCAGTCCCGCAAGCGCCGATTGCTGCTGGTTATCACCGACGGCAAGCCAAACGACCTGGACCATTACGAGGGGCGCCACGGCATCGAAGATACCTGCATGGCCATACGCGAGGCGCGCCGGGCCGGACAGTCGGTGTTCGGTGTTACCATCGATAAAACCGGCAAAAGCTGGTTTCCGCGCATGTTCGGGCAGGGCGGTTTCGCCGTCATCCCAGATCCGCATCGCCTGACCATGGCCCTGCCGCAGATCTATCGCCAGTTGGTCGGCGCATGAGTGATGCTTCTCTGATCGACGAATTGCCAGGCGAGTTCCTGATGTGGGTTCTGATCATTTCGGAACTGCTGGTCTTTGGCGCGGGGATGATCGCTTTCATGGGGGTACGTCTGACCGATCCAGCAGGTTTTGCCGAGGCGCAGTCGCATCTGCATCGCACGGGTGCGGCCTTGAACACCGCGGTATTGGTGACATCCGGCTATCTGGCCGCACAGGCGCTGCATTGGCGGCGGAACATGCAACGTTTGCGGGCCCGATTGGCGTTGATCCTTGCGGCGCTTCTGGGTGTCGTGTTCCTGATCATCAAGGGTGCGGAATACGCCGACAAGGCGTCTCAGGGGATAGGATACGAAACGCATCCATTCTTTCTGTTCTACTATATGTTGACCGGCTTTCATGCCGCGCATGTCCTCGCCGGGGTTGGAATTCTGTTGCTGGTGGCCTGGCGCGACGACCCCACTAGCGTCGAAGCGGGCGCACAGTTTTGGCACATGGTGGACCTGGTCTGGATCATGCTGTTTCCAGTGATCTATCTGTTGGGATAGTCAGATGGCCCAACCTTCATCTTTGACCAAAGAAGAACCTCGCCAAGGGCCGCCGAACCCTCTGACCCAGGCTTGGCTTGCGCTCTTGGCCCTCAGCGTGGGATCCGCGCTGCTGACCTTGATTGGCGCCCCATCTGCAATCATTGCTGGCGGTATCCTGTTGCTGGCGCTGATCAAGGCCCGCGTGATCCTGAAACACTACCTGGATTTGGAAAACAGCCAAAGCTGGCTGCGTGGGTTCACCATGGTGTTGACCGGATTTTCCGTAGTTGTTTTTGCGCTCTATCTGGTCTGAGGCAAAAAAATGCCGCCCCGAGAGGCGGCATAAGTCAAGCAAAGGGGGGGCTGGTTACTGAGCGGCCTGTGGGATCCGCGCGATCTGACAACGCTGCCAGAGCGCCGACAAGGCACCAACCAGATGATCGATATCCTCATCTGTGTGAACCGGCGACGGCGTGATCCGCAAGCGTTCGGTGCCCTTGGGGACAGTGGGATAGTTGATCGGCTGGATGTAGATGCCGAATTCTTCAAGAAGCGTATCCGAGATGAACTTGCACTTCACCGGGTCGCCCACCATCACCGGGATGATATGGCTGGGGTTCGGCAGATGCGGTATCCCTTCCGCATCCAGACGGGCGCGCACCTGATCCACACGGGCTTTTTGCAGATCACGCTCGGCGCTTGACTGCTTCAGATGCCGGATAGATGCGGCCGCACCGGCCGCGATCGAAGGCGGCAGGGCCGTGGTGAAGATGAAGCCGCTGGCAAAGCTGCGAACGAAATCGCACAGCGCGGCCGAGGCTGCGATGTACCCGCCGACCACGCCGAAGGCCTTGCCCAGCGTGCCTTCGATCACGGTCAGGCGATCCATCAGGCCTTCACGCTCGGCAATGCCACCGCCGCGCGGGCCATAGAGGCCGACGGCGTGAACCTCATCCAGATAGGTCATCGCGCCGTATTTGTCGGCCAGGTCGCAGATTTCCTTGATCGGCGCGATATCACCATCCATGGAATAGACGGATTCAAAGGCGATCATCTTGGGCGCGTCGGGGTCGGCGGCGGCCAGTTTGGCCTCCAGATCCGCAAGGTCGTTATGTTTCCAGATCACCTTCTGCGCCCGTGAGTGGCGGATGCCTTCGATCATCGAGGCATGGTTCAGCGCATCAGAGAAAACGATCAGACCGGGGATCTTCGCAGCCAGCGTTCCCAGAGCGGCCCAGTTTGATACATAGCCCGAGGTGAACAGCAAAGCGGCCTCTTTGCCATGCAGATCTGCCAACTCTGCCTCGAGCAGCACGTGGTCATGCGTCGTGCCCGAAATGTTGCGCGTTCCGCCCGCACCGGCGCCACAACGCTCCAGCGCATCGTGCATGGCGTTGATGACCGCAGGGTGTTGCCCCATACCAAGGTAGTCATTCGAGCACCAGATACGCACATCCCGCTGGATCGAACCATCGGTCTGGCGAGCGTTCGGGAAGGATCCGCAACGTCGCTGCAAGTCGATGAAAACCCGATAGTTCCCTTCATCTTTCAAAGCGTCGAGGCTCTGGCTGAAAAATCGCTCGAAATCCATCTGACATGCTCCCCGGATAACTGGCTGTGAACCGACCCTAGGGCAGCGACGGGCCCCGTGACATGACAATTGTCAAGTTGATCGTCAAGAAAAAGACTGGCACTGCCACGCCGGCTTTGGCATAGCAGGGCATTGGGGATGATATCCCGGGCCACCGCCCGGACTGGATGAAGAAGGGAGTGCCTTCATGTCACACGAGGCACAAAAGGCGATTGCGCGGCAGTCTCTGCTTCTGCGCAGCCTGCCGGATCAGCATGTGGATACTTTGCTGCGGCAAGCGATTTGGCGGCAATATGACCGTGGCGAGACGATCTTTCTGCAAGAGGAAGAAGCCAAGGCCGTGCACGTCGTGCTGGCGGGTTGGGTCAAGCTGTTCCGTATCTCTCCGACCGGGGCGGAAGCGGTGGTGAGCGTTTTCACCCGCGGAGAAAGCTTTGGTGAGGCCGTTGCGCTGCGCAACGTGCCGTATCCCGTGTCCGCCGAAGCCGTCTCAGCCTGTGAAGTGATGCACATTCCCAGCCCGGTGCTGCTGTCCCTGATGAAGGAAGACCCGGAAATCGGCGTTTCAATTCTGGCTGCGACGTTCACGCATCTGCATGCTCTGGTGGCGCAGCTGGAGCAGCTGAAGGCGCAAACCGGGGCGCAACGCGTTGCAGAGTTTCTGTTGAACCTGTGCGATCGCGAGTCCGGTCGCTGCGAGGTGGAACTGCCTTACGACAAGATGCTTATCGCCGGACGTCTTGGGATGAAGCCCGAAAGCCTGAGCCGCGCGTTTTCGCGGTTGAAACCCGTTGGCGTCAAGATCAACAGGAACCACGCGGATATCGCTGACATGGACGATTTGCGCAACTACGCCGAAAGCGACACCAGCGAGAGGTGATTGATCACCGGTGGCTGGACCCTTCGGCGCTGCAATTTCACGGAAAACCCGTTATCCGAAACTGGCTAGCTCCAACGCGGGCTTCAGTCGGACGCTTTTGCGCGTGACCGGCTGTCTTCCACGCTTTCCTAAACCTCACTATCCTGATCAGCAGTGCCATTCATCGGCACGAGTCTTTTGCATGAAAATGAAGGGGCACCTGGTCCATGATAGACGCAGCGCTTTCAAACTATCCCCGCGCAAGGTTGATGACATCGGTCACCCCGGTCGAACGGCTTGAGCGTCTTTCTGACCAATTGGGGCTGGATCTGTGGATCAAGCGCGACGACCTGACCGGGCTCAGCTTCGGCGGAAACAAGACCCGCCAGCTGGAATTTTATATGGGCGAGGCGCTGAGGCAGCGGGCGGACACCATCCTGATCACAGGTGCCGTGCAATCCAATTTCGTGCGCACTGCGGCAGCTGCGGCGGCAAAGCTGGGAATGTCATCCGTTCTTCAATTGGAAGACCGCGTGGCGAATATGGGAGAGTACTACCATCGATCCGGAAATGTTCTTTTGGCACAGCTTCTGGGGGCGGAACATATTGGCTATCCCAAGGGCGAGGACGAGGCGGGCGCTGACGGTGCTCTTCACGAACGCGCCGAGGAACTGATTGCCATGGGTCGAAAACCATACGTGATCCATCTGGGCATAGATCACCCACCGCTGGGGGCATTGGGCTATGTGGCGGGGGCGGCCGAGTTGCATACTCAGATCAGCGATTTCGACGCCGCAGTGGTGCCGTCGGGAAGCGGGGCAACCCATGGTGGGTTCCTGGCCGGATTGCGTTTGGTCGGACAGACTGCACCAGTCTATGGCATATGCGTTCGCCGTGATCGGAACCAGCAGCATATGCGTTTGCAAAAGGTCTTGGGGCGATTGGCGACCATGATGGGTTTCAACCCTGCTTTGGTCATGGAAGACATCTATACCTGGGACGGCGCCTTGGCACCCGGATATGGGCGGATCGGCCCCGCAACCCGCGAGGCGTTGACCCTGATGGCGCGCTCCGAGGGCATCTTTCTTGACCCTGTTTATTCCGCCAAAACCTTTGCAGGGCTTCTTGGGCTGCTTGAACAAGGCGCCATCGAAAAAGGCCAGAAAGTTGTTCTGCTGCACACGGGTGGTCAACCTGCGTTGTTCGGATACCAGGACGAGTTGCAACCGAGTTGAAACAGCGCAGCATTGCGCCTGTGGTCCTGTGGGGTGACAGGATGAACGCAAAGGTGTTGCCCGCCGAACGGGCCGGGTCAGTACCCTATGACACTTTCGATTGATTGAGCAAAGACATGGCCTGCGCGACATCGCGGGTCTGCGCGCCGCCAACGATCGTGGCCAAAATCTTTCCAAGATCAGGCGGCGAGGCCGGCGTGCAGCCAAAGCGGTCACAGGTTTGCACGTAATCCACCGCTGTGCGCAGTTCGAACATTCTTGCCTGCTGTTTGCGTGCGGTTTCCAGAGCCTCCGTGAACAGATCATCTGCGGCAGTGCCCATGGACCGCACCAACGCCTGTATCCGATCCGTCTCGGGCTGAGCCCAGGCTTCATTGGTCAGAATCTGCTGTTCGCGGGCTTCATCCAGCAGGCGCTGAGCCGCCTTCGGGTCGTTCGCCTTCAATGACGCTTCGGCAAGGGCCGTCAGGAACGCTGGCTTGTAGTTTCCGGCCCCGCTGGCCCACCAGGCTTCGGACGCGTCGCGCATTGCTCGGATCGTTTCCGGGCCTGGCTTGATCTGTGTGTCCGCCCAACACCGCCACACATTCGCCGTCAGTGTCATGAAGGGGAAGGTGTGTTTGGTCGCCAGTTCCTCAAGACGCGCGGCCACGTTGTAAACCTGTTCAGGTTCACGCCGCAACAGGTGCAGCATACACAGATATGTCAGGGTCTGTGCCAGGCTATGAGCGTGATTGAGTTTCTGCGCCGCCGAGATCGCCTGATGCTGAATCTCGAGCGCGCGGTCGGGTTCTCCGCGCAACCAGACCGTCATGCTCAGGAAGCAGGATGTAATGGCGGCATGATCCGTGCCGTAGACATAGGCAAGACGGCTGTGCTGCTGAGAATCATACAAGCGCAGCGCTTGTCGCAGATGTGCATAGGCGGCGTCCTGCTGCCCGATATGCAACAAGACGGCACCCATGGCCCGGTGGGCAATCATTATGTGATGCGTTTCGTCGGTCAGCTTGGACAGGTCCAGCAACTGCGCCGCGACGTCCCTGGCCAAGTCGTATTCGCCGCGGACCAGATGATACGCATAGAGACCATTGAGCACAGGGAACAATTGTTCGGTTTCGCCCAGCCGATTGCACAGGTCGCGGATCCGGGCATACACCGCCCCCGTTTCATCGGCCGCGATGCCAGCGGTCGAGCGCAGAACGCCGGCCCGCAATGTCTGGATCTTGGTTTCCATGCGGTCGCGGTCAACCGAGTCTTCCTGCTGTTCAAGCAACGCCAACGCACGCCCCAGCTGAGTGGCTGCTTCAATCCCGGCCGAGCGTTCAACGGCACGTTGTCCGGCCAGATACCAGTGCTCTATCGCTTCGTCCGGCATATCTGCCATCGTGTAGTGATGAGCCAGAATTTCCGGACCGGCAGAGTTTTCGTGCAACGAGGCAGAGTTCAGTGCTTGGACCACACGCGCATGCAGCGTTCGCCTCTCGCGTTTCAGCAGGCTGTTGTAAGCGGTGTCGCGAATGAGAGCGTGACGGTAACTGAACGTCTCCTCGGGCTCTGAGTCTGAAACGATCACGATCCCGGCATCCACAAGCAAATCCAGACCGGATCGCAACGCCCGTTCATCAAAACGGGACACACTTGCAATCATCGGATAAGAGAATTGCGGGCCAATGACAGCGCCGATCTGTGCCACTTCCTTGGCCGAGCTCAGACGATCGAGACGAGCCATCAAGGCATCATGCAGTGTCTTCGGCACAGTGGGTGATGGCGTGGACCGGTCGATCGTATAGGCGTCGGCGCGTTCGGTCAGAAGATCGGATTCCAGCAGATCCTTCGTCACCTCTTCTACGAACAGCGGGACGCCGTTGGATCTGGCAGCAATCAGGTGGTGAACTTCGTCCGGGACGGTCTTGCCCTTGGCAACGTCGTTCACGATCTCTTTGACCTGCGCGAAATCCAGTTGTTGAAGCGCGACGTGCATCAGGTTGTGCGATTGTGGCCAGTCCGTATCAAAGCCTATCCGATAGCTCATGACCATCAGCAGGCGCGCGTTCTCTATTCGGGTTACAAGCTGATCAAGCAGAGTCTTTGTCGTTGGATCGATCCAATGTGCATCTTCAAACAGCAACAGGGTTGGGGTTTCCTGCGCCAGGCCGATCACATGATTGACCAGCATGTCCAGCGTCTGCTTCATGATCTGCTCAGGGGTCAAGTCCAGCGGGCCAAGCCTGTCTTCAAACGGGACCGACAACAGTGCCGCAGCCAGTTTCAGAGACCCTTCAGAAGGATCACCCAGAACGCCGTGGATCTTGTTCAATTTTTCGTCCGCACTGTCACCGGCCCGCAGTTCGGCCGCGTTTTCAAGCTGGCGAATGATCGGGTACAACGCGCTTGCGTCATGAAAGGGCGAACACTGAAATCGAAGCTGTCGGTGTTTTGCGTCCGGGATCGTACGGCGAAGCTCTTCGATCAGCCTGGACTTTCCTATGCCCGCCTCGCCCGAGACCAGCACCACCTGACCTTGACCCTGACGGGCCAGCTTCCACTTGCTTTGAAGGGTTTCATGCTCCTGCGCGCGCCCGACCAATGAACTCATCCGGGCGTCGTCTGCCGCAAGAAAACGGCTGAGAGTCTGGCGCGTGCCGGTGACCTGCCAGGCTTCGACCTCTTTGGCAAAGCCTTTCAACTGAAACGTACCACGGCGAACATATTCGAACGCATCACCCGCCAACTCCCGTGTCGTCGGCGCGACGATCATTGTCCCCGGATCAGCCATCGATTGAAGCCGTGCGGCAAGGTTCGGGGTCTCGCCCATGGCGGTTCCATCCTCGAACATCTTCTCTCCCCGCAGGTCACCGACGACAACCAGGCCGGTCGCGATCCCTATGCGGACTTCAAGATGTGCATGCGTGCGGATTTCCGGAATTTCGCGAACGATCCTAAGACCTGCATGAATGGCGCGTTCCGGGTCGTCTTCATGCGCATGCGGAAAGCCAAAAAACACCATGATGCCGTCGCCATAGTAACTGGCGATATGCCCGTCAAAAGCGGCGACCGCAGCGGCGCAGGTCTCTTTGAACAGCCTCAGAACCTCGGCCAGATCTTCAGGGTCCAGCTTTTGCGATATCGCCGTCGATCCAACAAGATCGATGAACATGACCGTCAGCTGTCTGCGCTCTGCAATGATGTTGGGTTCTTGATGCGCGCGATGTAATCCCGCAGGCTGCCCGGTTTCATCCCGTATTGCTTTCAGAAAGCGGCGTCTGGGTCCAAGGGGCAGGCCGATCGTGACAAGGTCATCGTCGCTCAGTTCCGGCAGATCACCCAGTTCGACCTCGTGCCGGGAGAAGGCGTCGACATATTTGGACAAGCCGTTTCGGATCAGCCATTCATCTATGTCAACCATTTGACCACCATGCATGGCCGCGGCCAGGCCGATCCAAGCATTCCCCATTTCCCTCTGGTTGAAAGGACCAGCCCCGGGCGCAGTCCGGGAAAACACCACTCTATCAAGGACGACCCGCGAATTCCGGTCAAGTGTTCAATTTAAGGGTGAGGAAATTTCATTGCGCGAAACAGTATCGGAGCCTGCCATCTCTATTCGTCGGTCCGAAAATCGATGTGAATGTGATTGCTGTCCGGATCCCAGACGTTCAACTGAACGGTGTCGATCGCTGTCAGTTCCACACGGCGATAGGAGACGCCATTGGTTTCGAGATGCGCTTCGAACCGATCCAACCCTGTCGCCGAAAAAGCGAAATGCTCAAGCTTCAGGTCTGCGTCCGAACCCGTGGCCTCGGCCTCGACACCGACCAGATGCACGAAGGCGTTTTCTTCGACATAAAGCCAGGCTCCGGGAAAGGGGAAGGGTGGGCGTGGCCCGACCCGCATCCCCAGCACGTTGCAGTACCATTCGATCATCTCGTCCAAACGCGTGGTGCGCAGATTGACATGATCCAGTGACGTGATCCCCATGGCCTAGCCTCGGGTCCATTTGATCGAACATCCCATTGAGGGTGTCTGATCTTGGGGGCCTTGCCCGGTCTCGGCAATTTGCAGCATCGCATTGACCAATTCTGGTTCACGCTTGCCTGTCTTGCCGCGACCCAGATTGTCCAGACGGCCCCGGTACTGCAACTTTCCATCCGCATTCAAACCGAAGAAATCCGGAGTGCAGACAGCACCATAAGCCTTTCCTACGGATTGATCCTCGTCCACGAGATATGGAAAGTTGAAGCCGTTCTGCCGTGCAAATTCCAACATGTTCTGCGGCGAATCTTCGGCGTAATCGCGATAGTCGTTCGACATGACCGCCAACACGCCGATCCCCTTGGACATCAGCAGGTCCGTGTCCTGGGCAAGCCGGTCCGTGATCGTTTTGACATAGGGGCAATGATTGCAGATGAAGGCGATCAGCAACCCGTTTTGCAGGTGATCGGACATCTTGAAGGCCCGACCGTTCGGGTCTTTGAGCGTGAAGTCCGGGGCGTTCCAACCGAAATCGCAGACTGGAGTATCGAGCAGCATGATTGTCCTTTTAGTGACCAATTGGCATGTTCAGGCCAGCTTAGCTGACGGGCGCCGTTAAGTAGAGCGAGATTTCCGGCGTAATGTCTGCGACGGAATGCGCCTGCAAACGTATCTGGTTCAGATCAGCAGCGTTGACAGGCTTGGGTAATAGCTGAGCAGAAGCAACACCAAAGTTACCGCGATCAGGAAAGGCCAAAGCGATTTCAGGATCGAACCGGGCGATGTGCCGCTCATGGATGAGGCGATGTACAATCCGATCCCGACCGGGGGCGTCAGCAGCCCAAGCACAAGGTTCAGGCAGGCAACAATGCCGAACTGATAGGGGCTGATATCGTATGAACCGGTTGCAATCGGCAGCAGGATCGGAGTGATCAGGATGATCGCGGCGATGCCATCGATCACCATTCCAACCAGCAAAAGCGCCAGATTCACGATCAGCAGGAACACGAACGGGTCCGAAGTGATCGAGGTGATCAACCCAGCCAGTTGCTGTGGTATTTCCTCATAGATGATGACCCAGCCGAACACGCTGGCGGCCGCGATCATGAACAGGATCATCGACGCATTGGCCGCTGTGCGTTTGAACATCTGTGCCAGGTTCCTCGGCTTCAGGTCCCCGTAAGCCAACCAGCCTACCAGAAACGCGATCAGGGACGCGATTGCGGCGGATTCGGTCGGTGTGGCGATCCCGAACAGAATGCCACCTATGATCGACATCGGGATCAGCAGGGCAGGGGCCGCGCTGATCAAGGCCTGGACGGCTTGGGTACGCGTCATCCAATGCCCTTTCGGAAAGTTCTGCCACCACCCGATCAGGGTGATGACCGATGCAAACGCCCCGGCAAGGATCAAACCGGGCAGGATTCCTGCAATGAACATGTCACCAATCGGGATCTGAGCCAGAACCCCGAAGATGACAAACATCATCGACGGCGGGATGACCGGAGCCAGCAGCCCGCCTGCGGCCGTCGTGGCAGCGGCGAAACCCTTGTCATAGCCCTCCTCCTCCATCGCGGGGACCATGGCGCGCGACATTACCGCGATCTGCGCCGTCGCAGACCCGATGATGGCCGCCATGAACATGTTTGCCAGCAAGTTGATATAGGCCAGCCCGCCGCGAAACCCGCCGACAAACACCCGGGCCAGCGCGACCAGGCGCCGGGTCATGCCGCCTTCGTTCATCAATTCTCCGGTCAACATGAACAGAGGAATTGCCAGCAGGCCGTAATTCTCAAGACCGCCGAACATTTTCTGCGCGAAGCTGTCGTAAAGAACCGTGTTGCCGCTTTCCCAGATGTACCAGATGGCCGTGATCGCCAGCACGATCGCCACGGGCACGGACAGAAGTAGAGTGGCGAGAAAGACGATTGGGCTCATGGCTGTGCCCCTTTGCCCGGGGGGCTCAGCAGATGCATGGTGGAATGCAGCGTCGCGCCCAGTGCGAAAAGCCACATCACCAACCAGAACAGATACTTTGGCAGGCCCAGGGTCAGCGTTGGCTCGGCGTAGATGAAATTGAATGTCTGACCTTGAAACGCCGCCACGTCAAATCCGCTGCTGGCGATGTCCAGCGGAAGGAACCAGCGCCAGCAGAACCACAGCATCGCAAGGGAAAAAGCAAACACGACCACGTCCACACCCTTGCGGATCAATCGTTTCGCGCGTTCGGGCACGTTGTCGGAAACGATGGAGATCGACACCGAACTGCGATGGTGCAATGCGGAAGACGCGCCCAGAAAGGTCATCCAGACCATCGCGTAGATCGCCAGCTCATCAACCCAGAACAGGGCGTTGCCCGCCGTTCGCGTCACGACATTCAGCAAAATCAGAACCGTAATGCAGACTGCCAGAAAGGCAGCGCACCACAACTCGACCCGCGCCAAGCCTGCCGACAGCCGATACAACATCGCTGTTCTCCCGTCAAAAAGGGCGCAGGATCGAGCTGCGCCCCTTTCGTCATGCCGTTTTCGTTATTTTGTTTCTGCCGCAGTCTGCCGCAAAGCGTCAAGGGAAGAGGTCTTCTGGGACCAGATCCCGTTCCACTCTTCGATCGCGTCGCCAAAGAATGAGGCATCGACCTTTTTGTAGGCTTTGCCAGTGCCCTCGATCTGCTCCAGCCATTTGGCATCGTTTTCAACGTAGGCATCAATGGTGCTGTCGACATGCTTGGCCATGAGTTCCGCGATCATCGCGCGGTCTTCTTCAGACAAACCAGCCCAGACCTTGGCCGATACCAGCCCGACCATCGGGAACATCATGTGATCCGACTGCACGATCGTGTCGGCGTGTTCGTAATATTTCAGAACCCAGATCAGCTCGGCGTCCATGTCGATGGCGTCGACCTGACCATTGGCCAGCGCATCATAGACGGCAGGCAAGGGCATGGGCGTGGGTGCCGCCCCCACCGCGTTGTAGAAATCCAGAATCGGTGTGAAGGGCGTGATCCGCAGTTTCAGGCCTGATAGATCTTCGGCGGAGGAAACCTCGCCCCGGCTGACGATCTGGCGCAATCCTGCCATCCCATATCCCAGTCCAACGACACCAACCTGCCCCGGCAAGGGTTCCAGCATGGATTTGGCCGTATCAGATCGCAGGATGCGCCCCGCGTGCCCAATGTCATCTGCCAGATAGGGCGCATAGAATGCCCCCAACTCGGGCGCGCGGTTCGAAACTTCAGCCACGGTCATGAAAGCCATGTCCAATGCGCCGGTCTGCAATTGTTGCAGCATTTCAGCCTCGTTCCCCAACTGGCGGGCCGGGAAAACAGATACCGAATGAGCGCCACCACTGGCCTCATTCAACTCGGCCCCAAACGCTTCGGCGGCTTTGGTCCAGATATGCGGTGGAGGCGTGATCAGACCCAACCGAAACTCTTCGGCGTGAGCGGCCACGGACGACAGTGCCAACGCAGCCGCAGAGGCGGCGATTTTTGCAAAATGTCTCATTACTTCCCCTGTTTGATCTTGTTTTACAACGTGACCCAGCCCTCGGGCGGTTCCTTTCCCGGGTGCACAGCCTGACAATTGGGGCAGGTGCGGTCTTGTTCCGAGGCATAGAACTTCTGATAAACCGGAGGCAGGTCATCAACGATGGACTTTAGCTGCATTTCCGCTCGATGCACCAGTGATCCGCATTCAAAGCAATACCATTCGATGGCGTCCAGCTCTCCGGTCTGGCGCTTGGGTTCAATCACAAGCCCGATCGAGCCTTCCTGAGGGCGCTGTGGCGAGTGGCGTACATGCGGAGGCAGCAGAAAAACCTCGCCTTCTCGGATCGGAACATCATAGAACTCCTCTCCGTCATAGATTTTCAGCACCATGTCGCCTTCAAGCTGGTAGAAGAATTCTTCCACCGGGTCATCGTGGTAATCGGTTCGCTTGTTCGGACCACCCACAACAGTGACCATCAGATCGGCGTCTTCCCAAACCTGACGATTCCCTACGGGCGGTTTGAGCAGATGGCGATGCTCGTCGATCCAGGCCTTAAAGTTGAACGCTTTCAGTTTTGACATGTCCCACTCCCTATCTCGGAAAGTTTGGCGCGTTTTTCCATGACCGCAAAGAAATTATCAGCATCTCGCTATCCGATTTCCTTATACTGCCGGGCCTCACCCAGCTCAGACGCGCAGCCCGCATTCGTCGAACGCTTTGCGAATGATCGCTTTTTCCGCGTCGGTCAGTTCCAGCATCGGCGGGCGTACACGGCCACCGACTTGACCCAGCAACTCTTGCCAGTGCTTTCCGAATGCAGTGGGTTTGCCCGCAGGACGCGCGCGTTTCATCGCGTCGCGGACAGGGTTCAGACTGTCAAAGACACGCCGCGCTTCATCGGCCTTTTTCGCAAAGGCCAGACGCGTGTATTCGTTCATTCGCTGATCGACCTTGCTTTGCAGCTGATAGGGCGGGGACGAGCAGAGATACAGCTTCCAGTCCAGTTCCAATATGTTGTCCAGCCACTCATGTTCAGCCGAGGTCGAGACATGGATCCTGTCGCCCACCATATGGGTCAGCTTCACGTACATCTCGCGCGCGACCGAGTATTTTATCGCAACGATATTGGGTAAATCCGCAATGCGGGCGCATTCTTCGGGTTGCATCAAATAGCCGCTGTCTGGATGGCTCCACATGGCGATGCCGATATCCAGTTCGTCACAAAAACGCTTGTAGTACTGGTACAAAACCTCTCCGCGATCCTGCACAAAGCTCAGAACCGGCGCGTGCAGAACGATGTAATCCGCGCCGCAATTCTGGGCGTGATGCGCCAGGTCCAAGGCCGTATTCATGTTCTGGTCCGAGACCGAGACGATTACACCGGCTTTGCCTGCGCATTCGTCAACGGCAATTTCGAAGTTGCGCTTGCGCTCTTCGATGCTCATCGAAAAGAACTCGCCCTGTTTGCCGGCGACGAAAAGGCCCTGGATGTCCAGATCGTCGATCCAATGGCGGATGTTGGCGCGCAGTCCCGATTCATCCAGAGACAGGTCATCATTGAACGGGTTCAGCGCCGCTGCCCATATCCCAGTCATATGTTCGCGGGCATAGGCCTTCGCGTCGTGTTTTGAGTATTTCATTTCCAACGTGGTCCCCGTGGCTTCAACAGGAACAAAACACACCAGGCGGGTCGGTCCAGTGCCATTTCAGGGAAATGGATATCAGAAAAAAATATACCACCAACTTACCAATTCAGATTTTTTCAATGCTGGTCTAGGGTCCAGACATGAAGATCGCAGTCATCGGAACCGGCGCAATCGCGCAGTTTGTGCAGCGCATGTTGCCAGAACATGGGCATGATTTGGCAGCCATTCTGGTCAGACCACACCGCGTTGATCCAAAATCGCCCAAGTCAGTCGGTTCGGTTGATGACCTGCCGGCCGGAATCGAAATGGTTCTGGATTGCGCGGGGCACGAGGCATTGGCCGGTTTGGGTCCGGACATTCTGGCACGAGGGCTGGATATCATCAGTGTCTCTGCCGGCGCACTTGCGGATCAGCAGGTCAGTGACCGGCTGGACACGGCCGCGCGAAAGGGTGGGGCGCGGCTGCATCTGGCAAGCGGTGCCATAGGCGGGCTGGACTGTCTCGGCGCCGCAGCGGTCGGGCCGCTCAAATCCGTCACATATGTGGGGCGCAAGCCGCCGGCGGGATGGAAGGGATCCCTTGCCGAACACAGTCTTGACCTCGGCAATATCACCGCGGCTGAAACCCATTTTCAGGGTTCCGCGCGCGAGGCGGCGCTGGCTTACCCCAAGAACGCAAATGTCGCCGCCGCCGTCGCCTTGGCGGGTGTGGGGTTCGATAGCACACAGGTTCGTCTGATCGCCGATCCAACGATCCACAAGAACATTCACGAGGTCGAGGCCGAAGGCGATTTCGGCACGTTTCAGTTCCGGATCAGCGGCACCGCGCTGCCCGACAACCCGCGAAGCTCGGCGCTTGCGGCCATGAGCGTGCTGTCCAAGCTGGATCAGCTTTGCAAGCCGATTGTTCTGTAGCCATGGTTGGACGCCACTCTCGCATCGTTGACCGCGCCTTGACCCGCCTGAAGCTGCGACAGCTGCGTCTGCTGGTTGCAGTTGGCGCGCATGGGAACATTCAGAATGCCGCGCGTGAGCTGGGAATATCTCAGCCAGCGGCAACCAAGATGATTCAGGATCTTGAGCTGGATTTCGAGGTCAAGCTGTTCACGCGCACCAACCGAGGCGTTGTGCCAACGGTTTTTGGCGAAACTCTCATACGTCACGGGAAGCTGATATTTGCTCAGGTTTCCAATGCCGCGCAGGAACTAGATGATCTGAACGAAGGAAATTCCGGCCGTGTCGTGGTGGGCACGTTGCTTGCGGCGTCAACCAGCCTGCTACCCGCCGCCATCGAACTGCTGCTGAAAGACCGCCCGAACGTTGCAGTCAAGATCAGCGAAGGGACCAACGAGGTGCTCATGCCCCGGCTGCTGTCGGGTGAGATCGACATGGTTGTAGGACGCCTGCCGTCGCACCGGCATCGTGACAAGATTCGACAGGAAAAACTGTTCGAGGATCGGATATTGGCCATTGTCGGCCCTCAACACCCGCTGGCGGGGCGGGACGCCGTGACCTTTGCGCAAACCAAGCCGTTTGGCTGGATTCTTCCCCCGCAAGAGACCACGTTGCGACGTCAGGCGGACCATTTTTTCGTCGGCCAACAGCAATATGTGCCACCGGTCGCCATTGAATCCGTGTCCTACCTGACGAACCGGGCGCTTCTGCAATCCCGCGACCTGATCGGCCTTATGCCTGCCGAGGTCGTCGTCCAGGATATCGAAAACAACCATCTTGCCCAGCTGGCTTGGGAGGTTCCTTTCGGGCAGGGGCCGATTGGAGTGTCCTTCCGCGCCGACGACGATCTGTCGCCTGCGGGGCGCGTTTTCAAAACGGCTTTGCATCGGGCGGCGCAGAGCAGACAGACCAGATATTCGCCAATTTGATATCCGTATTCGCGCAATGCGCTTGAACTCATGCGAGGCATCGCGCGATCACAAATCAAGGCAAATGGAGGCGCCGGTTTCATGTATCCAGAGCTCAGGCTGTTCATTGGCGGCACGTGGCGAAAAACCGGGCGCGATATCCCGGTTGTCAACCCGGCGACCGAGGAAGAACTCGGCCGGTTGCCTTGCGCATCGGTGAAAGACCTGGACGACGCGCTGCAAGCGGCCGTCGAGGGATTTAGACTGTGGCGCCGCACATCGCCGCGGGAACGCGCGGATACGATCCTGCGGGCGGCAGCCCTCATGCGTCAGCGGCAGGAAGAAATCGCGCAGTCTATAACTCTCGAACATGGCAAGCCCCTGAAACAGGCCCGGATGGAGGTCATTCGCGGCGCCGAATTCTTTGAATGGGATGCGGGCGAGGCGATGCGGACCTATGGACGGATCATTCCGGCGGCGCAGGGTCACAAATTTGCAGTTCATCACCAGCCTGTCGGCGTTGTCGCGGCATTTTCGCCGTGGAACTTCCCCATGAGCCAACCTGCCCGGAAAATCGCCGGTGCTTTGGCCTCGGGGTGTTCGGTGATCCTGAAAGCGGCAGAAGAAACGCCTGCCGGCGCTTTGCACATAGCAAAAGCATTCGAAGATGCCGGTCTGCCAGCAGGGGTTCTGAATTTGGTGTTCGGTGAACCATCCGAGATATCCGGCCATCTGATCCCGCAGGACCCCGTTCGCCTGGTGGCCTTCACCGGATCGACAACCGTCGGGCGTCATTTGACCACTTTGGCGGCCCAACACGACACCCGAGTGCTCATGGAGTTGGGCGGCCATGCGCCGGTCATCGTTTGCGAAGATACGGATGTGCAATCGGCGGCCGTTTCAGGCGCGGTCCGCAAAATGCGCAATACCGGTCAGGTCTGCACTTCGCCAACCCGTTTCTTCGCGCATGAGAGTATTTTTGACGCCTATGCGGCCGGGTTTGTTGCAAGGGCCAAGGCCACGGTCGTCGGCAATGGGCTTGAAGCAACCGTTGAAATGGGCCCAACGGCCAACGACCGGCGCGTTCCAGCCTTGTCCGAGCTGGTTGAAGACGCAGTGGCACAGGGGGCAACGCTTGCCACAGGCGGATCGCGGCTTAGTGAGCGGGGATATTTCTTTGAACCCACGGTGTTATTGAACGTTCCTGAAGCGGCGCGGATCATGCGCGAAGAGCCGTTTGGACCGGTTGCGGTGATCAACCCGGTGGCTTCGCTGGATGAGGCGATCGCTCTGGCGAATTCAGTTCCCTACGGGCTGGCGGGGTACGCTTTCACCAATCGGGCGGATTACATCGACCGTCTGATTGACGAGGTCGAGGTCGGCAATCTGTCGATCAACACGCTTGAAGCATCGATGCCGGAAACGCCCTTTGGGGGCGTGAAATCCAGTGGCTATGGTCGGGAAGGCGGAACCGAAGGCCTTGAGAATTACATGACGGTCAAGAACGTCTGGCATTCGGCCGAGATCTGCTGAAAAAGACCCCGACACCTGCACTTGTCGACTTTTTCGCGACCAAGCCGGCCTTTTTCCTTTCGAAACCGACCAAAGGGCCAGCGCAGCGCTGCGGTTGCGATTTCAATACCTGTGGAATCGACAGAGGCGGCAATGTGCCCTTCCTGATGGGGCGCCCGAACGCGGATCATGACCTATGTCAATGACAGTAAACCCGCCTTGCTGTCCATTGGCCAGGAATTTCTGGCCGGACCGTGCGACAAAAACCATCGCGTCCTTTTGCCGGTGATGATCAGCGTTTCGGCTGACCTGCGGGGGGGGTCCCGCCGGGCGGCCTGAGCTCCGGAGGGACGGATGAACACTTGGCTGACGCTATCTGCACCAACCCCTGCCAGGGATACCGTGGGCTTCGAGAGGTTGGCGGGGCTGCCCACCGTAACGTCCACCCATGGCATGAACTCTGACTGCGCGCGCGTGTTTGAGCTTTGCGGCCAACCCGAGCCGGATTTGTCGTCCGAGCAAGAAGCTGATGACGGCATGGGTCGCGCCGCGCATGGTCGATATGGCATGGGTACGCTGCCGGTCGTTGCTGATCCCAGCTGGGATTTGGAAAAATTCAAGGCCGACCTGCCCAATCCCGATCCGGACGAACAGCCGGGATTTGCAGAACGCTTTTTATTTTCGGAGACTCAAAATGGCTGATGGATGTGCCTGTGACCGCCACGCCCACATGTATCTGACTGTAGACGACGCCCTTGAGCGCGGTCTTTCCGTCGCCGATCCTGTTGCCGAAACCGAGATTCTGCCGCTGGAACAGGCTATAGGCCGGGTTCTGGCCGAGGATTGCGCCAGCAAGGTCGATATGCCTGCCTTCGACAACTCGGCCATGGATGGCTATGCCATCCGCACCGGTGATCTGGGTGACGGGCCGGTGTTCGCGCTGCCCATCGCCGGGCGCGTGGCTGCGGGTGACTGCGGCGACCATGATGCCCCCGAAGGCAGCGCTTTGCGCATTTTCACGGGCGCTCCGGTGCCGCCTGAATTCGATGCCGTGCTGATGCAGGAAGATTGCGATCTTCTGATCGACAGGATTCGATTCACCCGCCGCCCGAAACCCGGCCAGCATATCCGGCGTGCGGGGGAAGATCTTTGTGCTGGGGGTCCGATCCTGCGACGCGGCTGTGAAATTGGACCGCGCGAGATGGCCGCGCTGGCATCCGCCGGGTATGGTGAAGTCCTGGTATTTCGAAAACTGAGGGTCACGATCTTTTCGACAGGCAGCGAACTGCGTCACCCGGGCGAACCCATCGGCCCCGGCCAAATTTACAACTCGAACCGTTATATGCTGCTGGCGCTGTTGCAAAAACCCTGGATCGAACTGACCGACCGGGGACCGGTCGAGGATGACCCGACCCGTCTGGAACAGGTTCTGCGCGAGGCATGCGATGCCTCGGACCTCATCGTCACGACTGGGGGCGTGTCCGTCGGGGATGAAGATCACATGCCCCGGCTGTTCAGCGCGATTGGCGGTGAAACCGATGTCATGAAAGTGGCGATGAAGCCCGGTAAACCGGTCATGTTCGGGCGGCGCGGGCGCGCTCTTTACGTTGGTCTGCCCGGCAACCCGGTGTCAGCCTATGTGACATGGCAGATAATCGGGTCGCAGATGATGGCGCGGCGCGCAGGCTTGTGCCACAGACCTCAGGTAACTGTTCAGGCCGTGCTGGCTGAACCCGTGCAGCGTCGCGCGGGTCGTCAGGAGTATCGTCCGGTCCAGATTGACGGCACTTCGCCGCGTGGCCTTCCCAATGTACGTCTGATGGCGCCCTCCTACAGTGGCCGTGTCGCCTTGCTGGCGCAGGCAGACGGGTTGGCGATCATACCGGCCGAGTTCGAAGACCTGCCCGCTGGGCATTCGATTGAATTGTTGAGGTTCTGATCCCTGCAACAGGTGCGATGCGATTTATCTTGCAACTGCAACGCCGCGGTCATGGTGGGCACCTGGAAAACTGCCCGATCGCGCGCCAATCAATCCGAATACCGGCCTGAAAATTGTCGCAACCGATAAACTCCGTGACGGATTACGTCGTGACTGGGGCTTTCCCGGCGGCACATGATGCTACGGCGCACTGAGGTTAAGGACACAAATTCATGCGGTATTCGGCACTCGCGATCATGCGGCACGTTTTGAATGGGCACCGGGGCTGGACACCGGCTTGGCGCGATCCCGAGCCTCAATCAAGCTATGATTTCATCGTGATCGGCGGCGGCGGTCACGGCCTTGCGACGGCATACTATCTGGCCAAGGAACACAACGCCGCCAGGGTGGCGGTTCTGGAAAAAGGCTGGATCGGTGGCGGCAACGTCGGGCGCAATACAACGATCATTCGCGCCAATTACCTGTTGGATGGCAACCAGCCATTCTATGAGCTGTCGCTGAAACTGTGGGAAAATCTTGAACAGGACCTGAACTACAATGCGATGGTCAGTCAGCGCGGTATTCTGAACCTCTGTCATACGGACGCGCAGCGTGACGCGTATCGTCGTCGTGGCAACGCGATGATGTTCACCGGCTCTGGGGCGGAACTGCTGGATGCAGAGGGCGTTCGTGCGATGTATCCGTTCCTGAACTTTGACGATGCGCGCTTTCCGATCAAGGGCGGTCTGTTGCATCGTCGCGGTGGTACGGCGCGTCATGACGGTGTCGCTTGGGGCTATGCCCGTGCCGCGGATCAAAGGGGGGTCGACATCATCCAGAATTGCGAAGTCACCGGGTTCCGCATCGAAAACGGAAAACTGCTGGGTGTTGAAACCACACGGGGTTACATCGGCGCCAAGAAGGTGGGCGTGGCGGTTGCCGGGTCTTCCGGGCGCGTGATGGCACAGGCGGGGATGCGCCTGCCGATCGAAAGCCACGTGCTCCAGGCCTTTGTGACCGAAGGGCTGAAACCGGTGCTTGACGGGGTGATCACTTATGGCGCCGGTCATTTCTATGTCAGCCAATCGGACAAGGGCGGTCTGGTCTTTGGCGGCGATATCGATGGCTACAACACCTATGCGCAACGCGGCAACCTGCCCGTGGTCGAGGACGTGGCCGAAGGCGGCATGTCCCTGATGCCGATGATCGGTCGCGCGCGCCTGCTGCGGATGTGGGGCGGCGTGATGGATATGTCGATGGATGGCTCGCCGTTCATAGATCACACCGGAATTGAAGGGCTCTATTTCAATGGTGGCTGGTGCTATGGCGGGTTCAAGGCAACCCCAGCATCTGGTTTTTGTTTCGCGCATCTGATGGCCACCGACCGACCGCATGACGTTGCAACTGCCTATCGTCTGGACCGGTTCAGAACCGGGCGGATGATTGACGAAAAAGGCGTGGGCGCACAGCCCAACCTGCACTGAGGAGGCCCGGACATGATCATCAATCATCCACTGCTTGGCCCGCGCGACGCGTCGGAATTCACCTATCTGGGCGACGCGAGCCTGATCAATCGGCCCGACTGGCAATCCGACACGGCCGCCGCCGAGTTTCACGACTATGTCTACCTGCGCGACAACCCGGCAGGAACCCACCGAGAGCTGTGGTTTCACGAGCAGGGCGACCGCTCGTGGCTGGTTGTGACACGCGACACGCTGACCCATGAAATTCTGGCAACGGAACTGGCGCGGGATGTAGCCCGCAAGACGGGACGGGGAAAATGACCCAGAACAATCGTTTGCAGGGCGGTCTGATCGACCGGTCCAAAAAGCTGCGCTTTACCTTCGATGGCAAATCCTACGAAGGCTATCAGGGTGATACGCTGGCCTCGGCGCTGCTGGCCAATGACGTGCGGTTGGTTGGCCGTTCGTTCAAATACCACCGTCCACGCGGTGTGCTGGCCTCGGGCTCGGAAGAGCCCAACGCGCTGGTCGAGCTGCGCACAGGCAACCGGCAGGAGCCCAACACACGCGCGACCACGGTCGAACTGTTCGACGGGCTCGAGGCGACATCGCAGAACCGCTGGCCCTCGCTCGCCTTCGATGCGCTGTCGATCAATGATCGGCTTTCGCCCTTTTTGACGGCGGGTTTCTATTACAAGACCTTCATGTGGCCCAAGGCGTTCTGGGAAAAGCTCTATGAACCGATGATCCGCAAGGCGGCCGGTCTGGGCAGCCTGACGCAGGAGGCCGACCCGGATATCTACGACAAGGGCTATTTGCATTGCGATGTCCTGGTTATCGGTGCCGGTCCTTCCGGCCTGATCGCGGCGTTGACGGCGGCGCGGTCTGGCGCGCGGGTCATTCTGGCGGACGAAGACAGCCGGATGGGTGGGCGTCTGTTGTCTGACTGTGACCGGTTCGAGGGCATTTCGAATGCCGATTGGGTCGCGCAGACACTGGGAGAGCTGGCGTCGATGGACAATGTGCGCCTTCTGACGCGCACCACCGTGTTCGGCGCCTATGATCACGGCATTCACGGCGCGCTTGAGCGGGTCTCGGATCACCTTGCGGTGCCCGAGGCGGGGAAACCTCGCCAGATTCTGTGGCGCATCTACGCGAAGCACACGGTGCTTTGTGCCGGCTCTACCGAACGTCCGATTGCTTTCGAAAACAACGACCGACCGGGCATAATGCTGGCGGGCGCGATGCGGGCCTATGCAAACCGCTGGGCTGCGACACCGGGCCAGCGTGTGGCGATCTTCACCAACAATGACGAAGGACACCGCGCCGCACAGGATCTGATCAAAGCCGGGATCAAAGTTGTTGCCGTGATCGACCCGCGCCACGATGCACCGCGCATTGCAGAATGTGAATTGCTGGCCGGGGCGCAGGTCACGAACACGCAGGGCCGTTTGGGGCTGAAATCGATCACCGTGCAGATGACCGATGGTCAAACCCGCCCCATCGAAGTAAGCGGTCTGGGCGTTTCGGGTGGGTGGAATCCGAATGTGCAATTGACATGCCATCAGCGCGGCCGGCCGCAATGGTTCGAACCGCTCGCAGCCTTCATCCCACCTGTCGAACTGCCCAAGGGTATGAGTGTCGCCGGTGCCGCCGCGGGCAACCTGACCAGCCACGGGGCGATCGCCTCGGGCACCAATGCGGCACTTGCGGCGCTTGACGGGCTGGGGATCAGGGCCTGTCCGGTCGACCTGCCGAAAGCCGAGGATGATGAGATCCGTATCACCCCGTTGTGGCATGTGCCCGGCAAAGGCCGCGCCTGGCTGGATTTCCAGAATGACGTGACCGTCAAGGATGTCAAACTGGCCGAACAGGAAGGCTTTCGCAGTGTCGAGCATCTGAAACGCTATACCACCCTTGGCATGGCGACGGATCAGGGCAAAACCGCGAATGTCGGCGCGCTGGCCGTGATGGCCGAGATCACCGGCAAGAGCATTCCCGAAACCGGCACGACCATCTTCCGGCCACCGTACACGCCCGTGGCGATGGGGGCCTGGGCCGGGCGCTCGGTCGGAAAAGAATTCAAACCTACGCGACTGACGCCCAGCCACCAATGGGCCGAAGAACAGGGCGCGGTATTCGTCGAGGTGGGCCCCTGGCTGCGTGCGCAATGGTTCCCCAAGGCTGGTGAGACCCATTGGCGCGAGTCCGTGGATCGCGAGGTTCTGGCCGTACGCAGCGGTGTCGGCGTCTGCGACGTGACCACGCTGGGCAAAATCGACGTGCAGGGCGCGGATGCCGCGGAATTCCTCAACAAGATCTATTGCAACGGCTTCGCCAAACTGCCGGTGGGCAAAACCCGCTATGGCCTGATGCTGCGCGAAGACGGCATAGCCATGGATGACGGCACCGCCGCCCGCCTGGCCGAGGATCACTTTGTGGTCACCACCACAACCGCAAACGCGGTTGGTGTCTATCGCCACATGGAGTTCGTGCATAAATGCCTGTTTCCGGACATGGATGTGCAGATGATCTCGACCACCGACGCCTGGGCACAATATGCCATAGCGGGCCCGAAGTCCCGTGAGTTGCTGCAAAAGGTCGTTGATGACGGCCATGACATCAGCAACGAAGGTTTTCCCTTTATGGCGTGTGGCGAGGTGACCATTGCCGGGGGAATCCCGGCGCGGCTGTTCCGCATCTCGTTCTCGGGCGAGTTGGCCTATGAGCTGGCTGTGCCTACCCGGTACGGTGACGCGCTGATCCGACATTTGATGGCGCTTGGAGAGCCCCTTGGCGTAACGCCGTATGGCACCGAAGCGCTTGGCGTTCTGCGGATTGAAAAGGGCCATGCCACCGGAAACGAACTGAACGGAACCACCAGCGCCCACAATCTGGGCATGGGGCGCATGGTCTCAACCCAGAAAGACAGTATCGGTGCGACGCTCAGCGCACGCGAAGCACTGACCGATCCGGATGGCCTGGCTTTGGTCGGCATTCAGCCGGTCAACAACGCCGATACCGTGCTGGCCGGTGGCCATGTGTTCGACGAGGGTGCGCCACACCTGCCGGAAAACGATCTGGGCTATGTCACATCGGCTGCCTACTCGCCGCACCTGTCCAGCAGCATCGGGCTGGCCTTTGTAAAACGCGGGACGCAGCGATTGGGCGACACCGTGCAGATTGTCAGCCCGGTGGATGACACCAACATCAAAGCGACGCTTGTCAGCGCGCATTTCGTTGACCCCGAAGGAGAACGGCTCCGTGCGTGATTTTGTTGCCAAGACCGCCATTGGCGGCAGTGAACCCAAACGGGACGTGGTCGGAACTCTGACCTTTCAGGAACGGGAGGATGTGGCACTGGCATCCGTCTCGGCCCGGTTGGGGCAGGAGGAAACCGTCAAAGCCAAACTTCAAACCGTTTGCGGAATCCCGGCGCCTGAGGCGGGGCGGTGGGAAAAGGGCGAAACCAGCAGCCTGCACTGGCTGGGCCCGGATCAGTACCTGTGCGAAGAAGCTTTTGCAGGCCCGTTGGACCTGGCCAGGCGTATGGAATCCGAGCTGGCCGGCATAGCGTCGGTGACCGATCAGTCGGACGCGTTCACACGCATCGACATGACCGGGCAGGGCGCCACAGGCTTGCTGCAACGTCTGACCGTTCTGGATGTCGAGCAGATGCCGGCCGGAGCCTTCAACCGCACCGCGATCCACCATGTGGGGTGCCTGCTGCGCTGCAATGAAGCGGGAACGGATTTTTCGATCTACGCGCCACGCAGCTATGCGATTTCAGTTCACCATATGCTGATCGAGGTGGCCAGGGCCCTGTGAAGGACGGTGCCCAAAGGACAATGCCGCGTGTCTGGCGCCGCGGCTTCGGTCCTTGCGCTCCTGAGTCGGCGGCAGACCGAATTCGCGCCGATAGTTGCTTGAAAACGAACTGGCGCTGTCATACCCGACCGAAAGCGCGATTTCCTGCAAAGGCTGGTCGGTGTAAAGCAGTTTCTGCCGCGCCGCGTCCAGTCGCAGCCTGCGATAGTAGCCGCCGGGGCTGATCCCGGTTTCCTTCTTGAAATGCCGCTCCAATTGCCGGATGGACATGCCAACGCGTTTCGAAACCTGCTCGATCGAGATCTTGTTTTCGATGTTGTTTGCAAACAACTCGATGGCCCGCCGAACCGGGCGCGGCAGGGCATTGCGGGTCTGATTTTTGCTGTAGCCCGGCAAAACCTGCAACGTATCGGCATCACGCAAAGTCGCGTATTGGAACCAGCAGGCCGTTTCGACGGCAACCGCATCGGACACCTCGTCCGAAATCACGCCCAGCATGAACTCAAAAACCGCTGAAGTCCCGGCAAAGGACATTCGGTTGCGATCTATCGTATAGAGCGTGTCGCACAGGTTCACCCTGTCGAATTGTTCTTTCAAAGCAGCGGTATAGCAGAAATGCGCGCTACAGCTGTAACCATCGAAGAACTTTTCTTCCGCCAGCGCAAAAAGTGAGCCGCTGACCGAACCGATCCGCGCGCCACGGGACAAAAGCCGTCGCAGCGCTCCGCCCGAAGCCTTGCGATCCTTCAACCGGGCTGAGGCCCCGGCAAAGACCAGCACGACGTCGGTTTCCTCCACCTCGGACAATGCCTTGTCAGGGTTGATGCTGAGGCGTGAGCTGGACATGATCTGTTGTCCATCTTCCGAAACGACAGTCCAGCCAAGACCATCGCTGCGGCTGATCTCATTGGCCACGCGCAGCGGGTCGATGGCCATGGACAGGGCAGCAAGCGGAAAATCTTCGAGGCACAGAAAGGTGAAATGGGTCATGCTTTGTCTCTTTGCCAGCACGATACCCCAACTACACCGATTTCGTCAGAACACCAAACGATGGGCGCGACCGCGTTCGTATAGTTTTCGGTTCAACTCATCCGCTTCGGGCGCGCCGTATTCCAGCGCGAACACAAACGCATGTGTAAGGTAAAAACAAGCGGCGTCGAGATCCTGATTTTGCTCGGCCCGGTCGGCTGCCTCGTGGTAGAGCCGGATCAGCGCAGGCACATCATTATCCGCATGAGCCTGCAACAGGTGCTTGTCGAGTTCTTGCAGATCCAAGGTCAGCCTCTTACCGGAAACGCGAAGTGAGTTGGTCTGTACGCAATCATACGCTTTCTACTATTTTTGCGGCTGAATCCTGATTTCACAGCGCCGTCAACGATGCGGACCGGACCGTGATGAACCCATCACACGCATCCGTACGCGTCTTTCCGCAATCAGGAACATCGCCTGCACCTGCGATGTTCCTGATTGAAATTGACCGGGCAGGGCGCATTCGTGGCGCCCTCAGCCCATGATCCGGCCGGAAAGCCGCTTATGCCTCGGCACCGGCTTTTTCGATCTGAGTGGCCACCCAGTGGTGAAAACAATGCGTTGGGCCATCCATCGCGGGCGAGAAACGGCCGCCGTCGAATTTGACACCATGACGGCCTTTCTGCATGCCCTCGACCACGAACACATCCTCTTCGAAAACGGTTTTCCAAAGCTGCGCGTTCTTTGCGCGCAACGCTTCGTGCTCGGGTGCGTCTTCCGGTTTTTTGGCGTAGTACAGCTCGATCCTTTCGTTTGACCGTTCATGCGTGATCGGATCGATGATGAAGGCAAATCCATGGTCGCGTTGAACACCCAGCAAGGTGTTCGGGTACACGACGATGTATTCCGCCCCTTCGTTCCACTTTTCGCTCAGATTCTGGAAGTCATCCAGTTTTTCGCCGTTCTGACCTTCAAACTGGCGATAGACGTAGGTGCCCTGACCCGAATACTTGCCCAGTTCATTGATGTTGTAGTGGTCTTCCAGACGCGAATAGCTGTTGAGACCCGGGTGAACCCAGGGCAGGTGATAGCTTTCGCAGAAATTTTCGACCGCCAGTTTCCAGTTCGACTCCAGCTCGAGCCGGACAGACGCGCCGGCACCGCCATGATACATGGGCTGTTCAAAATCTTTCCAGCGTTCCATCAATTCGCGATGGACCTCTTCGAACTCAGGGGCGTTGCCATCCACATTCACGAAGACAACGTCGCGCCAGACATAGGAACGTATGCGGATCAGGCCCAGTTCAGCAAAGTCCAGATCTTCATGCGTGTTCTGTCCGGGGCCACCGACATGCGGCGCAGTGCGCAGCTCGCCATTCAGGCCGTAACACCAGCTGTGATAGGGGCAACGGATCGCGCCGCGGATTTTCTGCGGCTTGTCGACCAAAATCATTCCGCGATGGCGGCAGGTGTTCTGGAAAACGCCGATCTGCCCGTCACGGTCGCGCACCATCAGAAGCGGCACACCGAGGAAGTCGATCGGAAAGGCATCTCCCGCTTCGGGAATGTCTTTGCCAAAACCTATGCCTGACCAGTTCGCGAACAGGACCGCCTCCCGTTCCTCGGCGAAGACATCGGGATCGATATAATGCTCGTTCGGCAGGCCCTTGGCGGTGTTTACCGGGGTCAGAACAGACGAAAGCGCTGAATGCTTGTTCATCGGTTGCTCCTGAGTAATTCGGAATGTGTTCAACGTTACCCCATTGACCGGTCGAGCCGGCTTCATTCAATACCAAAAAACCTCATGGCCGATTTAGGCAGACTAAACCGAACCCCCGGACAATTCATCCAGCAACCAGTTTTTCAGCGCCAGGGCACCTTCTGTCAGCTGGTCGTCAGGGCGACCGACGAGGTAAAAATTGTTCGGGGCAGGGAGGCTGAATTCTTCCAGCGCAACAAGTTTTCCGGATGCCAGCATGGGTTGGATCAAGCGTTTCCACCCCAATGCAAGCCCGGCCCCTTTACGGGCCAACTGCAACGCCAACGCATAGCTGTTTACGCGCGACTGCACCGGTACAACTCCGGTGTATCCGAGGTCGTGAAACCAAGATGGCCAGGTGGTCCAGGTGTTGTCCTGCGTTTCAAGGTGGATCAGGCGACGTTCGACCAGGTCTTCAAGGCTTGCCCCCTTCAGTTCCATGGCCATCTCGGGGCTACAGACCGGCGTCAGAGTATCACGGTACAGTTTAGTATGGTTCAGCTGCGAGTTCACGTCACGACCGTAACGGATGAAAAAGTCGATATCCGGTCTGTCCGAGAATGGCTTGTCTTGCGCCATCTGGTTCACTTTTACGTGCGGGTAGTCCTGCCAGAACCGGATGACCGACGGAGAAAGCCACAACGCTGCCACAGCGGTAGTGGACCCTACCGTCACCGGATTTTCTGAATCACCGCTGCGAATCTTTTCAAGCACCTTCGATATCTGCCGGAACGACGTACCGAGCACTTCAAACAGGTCCTGGCCATCCTCGGTCAGTTCCACGCCCCTGTGTTTTCTGACGAACAGTGCCGAACCCAGTTCACTTTCCAGCGCTTTTATCTGGTGGCTGACAGCGCCCGGCGTAACCGACAGTTCGCCGGCCGCTTCTTTGAAGCTGAGATGCCGCGCGGCGGCCTCGAAGGCCGACAAAGTCGTGAGAGGTGGAAGATTATAGTGGCGTCGTGACATGGTTGCTGCGTTGCTCAAAAAGGTAGAGGTGAGTTACATTCATCCGAATGTGAGAAATTTTGCAATTGAAATCTATGTTTTTTCCTGCTGTTTGCGATCGGGTACAGAACCAAAGTCGACCGAGAACGAACAGGATGTGTGATGGATACACAAGTTGCCCGCCTCGTGCGCAAAACACGGCTGAGCCCGGACACGTCCGATTTTTGCTTTGAAATCGAAAACGGCCGCTTCACAAGCCTTCAACCCGGCGCACATGTCGATATCCATCTGGCCGACGATCTGGTGCGGCAGTATTCACTGTGGAGTTGGAGTCAGGACGGCCGTGTAATCAATGTCGCCGTCAAACGCGAAGATGAAGGGCGTGGCGGCTCGGTGGCCATGCACGCGCTTCAAGAAGGGGCGATGGTCGAAATCGGCGGGCCGCGGAATCACTTCAAACTCGAAAACCACGATCGGCATGTCACGTTGATCGCAGGCGGCATCGGGGCGACTCCGCTGGTTGCAATGGCGCGGGAACTGATGAACCGCGGGCAGGATTTTCAGGTCTACTACCTTGTAAGATCGAAAGAATTTGCAGCGATGGACGCGCAGTTCAGGGCCCTTGGGCTGGATGAATGGTATCATTTGCATTGCGATGACACAGACGGCAGGTTTGATCTGGCATCGGTCATGCAATCGATGCCCGTCGGTGCGGATGTGTATACCTGCGGACCTGAACCGATGCTGAATGCTGTTCTGGAAGCAGGTGCATCCTTGCGTGGCGGGGCAATCCATTTTGAACGATTTGCACCCGCCTCTGACATCGACCACGACCCAAACGCGGAATTTCAGATCGAAATCCAGTCAACCGGCGCGGTCTACCCGGTTGGAAAGGAGGAAACCATTCTCGAAGTATTGCAAAGCAACGGCGTGCATGTCGATTTCGGCTGCTCTGAAGGGTTGTGCGGGTCATGCATTGTTGACGTAGTGTCAGGGCAGGTCGATCACCGCGACGGAATACTCACTCCGCAAGAGCAGGAAAGCCACGAATTCCTGTGCACCTGCGTTTCGCGGGCCAAGTCCGATAAACTGGTCCTGAAGCTGTGAAGGACGCAGTTGTCACAACAAATCATGGCGCCGTAGTGTTCTCGCTAACATCGCAATCGAGTGAATTCGATGGTCGCTTCATGTGATCGAAGTGTCGGTTTCTCAAGTTAGAACATCTCACCCTTGCTATAGGTTTTTCGAAACTGGAAACCCAACAACCACTTTGGATGCTGCGACGATATTCAACCACAGGCTGACTTACCACTTAGGACCGGTGATGACAGCAGGCAGCAAGTAGTCGGAGGAAATTTGCAGTAAGAGACGTAATGGGAGCACGCGTTATTACTGCAAGCCCAAGTTTGGGCTGAACACAACTCAACATCGGTTTGTGCAACGTGCACGATTGTCCACGTCGTGCAACGCGATGCTTTCCAGCACTTTTTCAGAAGAACAAAAACGACACACTCGAGGAGGAACGCGCGATATGTCGATACCCGAACCTTTCACGGACGTTGAAATAGAAACGGCTGATTCCGGATTCTATGAAAACTACAGCGTCCCAATTGCCCTGATCAGCAAGGCCATCATGGTCGGGCTGGTCCTGTGGGCCCTGGTTTTCCCAGCGAATGCAAACAGCACATTGGGCAGCCTGAACAGCCAGTTGCTGGAGGTCTTCAACAGCTTTTACATCGTCATTGTCGGTTTTTTCTTCTTTTTCCTTGCCGTTGTTGCGATCATTCCGTCCACGGGTCGTCGGATCATGGGAACGCCGGGGGAAAAGCCCGAGTTTTCGAACTTCTCATGGTTCTCCATGATGTTCGGTGCCGGTCTTGGTGTGGGGCTCATGGTTTTCGCCACAGCAGAACCGCTGGGCCTTTGGGGATCTAACCCGGTTGTCGTTTCCGGCGCGGTCGAAGGTAACACACCTGAGGCATTGCAATCGGCTTACCGCTTCACTTTCCTGCACTATGGCTTCCACGCCTGGGCGATCTACGTGGTGACCGGCCTGTCGTTGGCTTACTACGCTTATACACGCGACATGCCTCTGACGATCCGCTCGGCGCTGACTCCGCTGTTTGGCCGTTTCGTCAACGGCTTTTTCGGCCACGTGGTCGACGTTTTGGGCGTTGTCGCGACGATCCTCGGCGTTTCCGTAACCATCGGTTATGGCGTCAGCCAGTTCATCGACGGACTTTATGCGATCACCGGCATGCAGTGGATCATGGATTTGGGCGGCGAGGTGCCGACCCCCAGCAAGGTTGGTCTGATTTCAGGCTTGGTCGTCATCATGGGCCTGTCGATCATTTCGGCGGTATCCGGTGTTGGCCGGGGTGTTAAGTACCTGTCCAACCTGAATCTGGTGCTGTCGATCATCTTGCTGGGCACTTTCGTGGTCTTCGGCTCGTTTGTCTTTGCCATGACCACTTATGGTACTGCCATGGTCGATTACATCCTCCACTTCCTGTCGCTCAGCTTTAACGCCTATGGCCCGCTGTCGGCCGAAGCATTCGCAGCGGCCCTGCCGGCCGAGGCGCAAGCACATGCCGCAGACCTGATGGGTGGGGCGACCAACGCCTGGGGCAGTTTCGACGGCTTCAAAGGCGGTCTGGAAGGTGCAGCAGCCGGGTTGGACGAAGCAACCTTGGCCGCGGCTTATGCTGCAGGTGAGCAAGGTCGTCAATTCGGCTGGCAGGCAGGCTGGACCACCTTCTACTGGGCATGGTGGATCGCGTTCTCGCCCTTCGTGGGTCTGTTCCTGGCGCGCATCTCCAAAGGTCGCACCGTCCGCGAGTTCATCTTGGGCTGCGTGTTCGCACCTGCGCTGGTGTGCTTTGCCTGGATGACTGTTCTGGGCGGCACAGCAATTGATCTGGAACTGGCAGGCGCGGCAGAAGGTGCGATTATCGGTGCATCGAATACCAACAAGCTGTTCACCACACTGTCCTACATGATCGACGGTGGGCTATTGTCCATGCTGAACGTCATGTGCGTGATCCTGATCATGACCTTCCTGGTGACTTCGGCGGACTCGGGTATTCTGGTGATGAACACCATCATGTCGGGTGGTAGCCAGGAAACCGGTATCAAGCACCGCATCATCTGGGGTGTGATCTTGACGGCAGTGATCGGTGCGCTGATTCTGGCCGCGGGTGAAAACAACCCTATGGACGCGCTGCGCAATGCCATGATCATCGGTGCGCTTCCGTTCACCATGGTGATGGGCCTGATGTGCGTATCGCTGGCCAAGGCGCTGTTCCGCGACAGTCAGCGTGACAAGCACTCTGCCAGCAGCACGCAGGCAGCCGAGTAAGGCGTAGGCACAAGAAAAACCTGGTCAGGCCGCCCCATCTGGGCGGCCTGTTCTTTTTTGGCAAAGCATCGCCTTTGACGTGAAAAACCCCGATATCACCCGGGGCTAATGCCGCACTGATCGGCGAACCAAATCTGCCCCCCGTCGACCGTCCGCATACCCCGTGCGTCCGCGGCCCTTGGCTGACGTGGTGACAGTTTGCACACCGGACCGGCCAGGGGCGCATCACCCGCCAAGTTCGATTTCCTTGCGGCTGCAACTTTGGATGAAAGGCCGCCTTAGAGCTATGGGCAGGGACTAGCGCTTACCCTGTACGGCATCGCTCAAGGTTTCGCCACCGATCTGGTCGTTTGCGCCTTGCGCAAAGCCGGGTGGGAAAAGGTTCTGGTCAATATCGGAGAGTATTATGCAAGTGGCCATCAGTGGCTGCTGGGCGAACGGATCCAGTGCTCGGACTTGTCGAAGTCACGAATTTGAAAGACCGCGCCATCGCTACGTCTGGTCCAGGCACCGGACGCTACGACGGCAGGCGCGCTTTCAACGGCATTCTGTTACGCCTCAGAGGCTGAAATTGCAGCGACCCTCGCGCAGGCAGCCGGCGAGTGCATCGCGATCTGTGTTCGCCCCAATGGAAAAGTGGTGACGCTGCAAGGATAAAAAGCCCCGGATCACACCGGGACTTTTCGATTTTACCGACCAATTCTTTACAAGCAGTCTTCAACCGCGCGTTTGGTCATGACGGAAACAAGATGGGCTCGATACGCCTTGCTTCCATGCAGATCCGCAATCATGTTCGCCGGGTTGACGCGCAGGTCCATAAGGGCATCAGGGCGAAATTCCTTGTTCAGCGCCTGTTCAGCCTCGGACCACCGGAAAACGCCGTCCTCGCTCGCGCCGGTTACCGCGACGCGTACGCCGTCCGCAAAGCGGGCCAGGTAGACCCCGACAAGCGCAAAACGCGACGCTGGCTGAAGGAACTTCCGGTAGCTTGCGGCTTGCGGTACCGGGAAACGGATTGACGTGATGATTTCACCCTCATCCAGCGCCGTCGTGAACATTCCCTGGAAAAAGTCATCGGCGGCAATCTGGCGGGTATTGGTCACTATAGTCGCCCCTGATCCCAATACTGCTGCCGGATAGCAGGCCGCAGGGTCATTGTTGGCAACCGAGCCGCCAATCGTCCCGCGGTTGCGGACTGCCGGATCGCCAATCTGACCGGCCAGCGCTGCAAGCGCTGGATACGACCCTGCGGCCTCGCGGGCGACGACAGCGTGGGGCGTCGCGCCACCGATCGACACCGATCCGTCATCCTCGATGCAAACGCCTTGCATCTCGGGAATTCCGCTGACCGATACCAACTTGGACGGGGCCGCCAACCGTTGCTTCAATGTTGGGATCAGCGTCTGTCCGCCCCCCAACGCCTGCGCATCCTCGGCGGCCAGTGCAGCAACCGCATCAGCAATGGTCGAGGGTTTCTCAAACTCGAAACTGTACATTTCGTCTTTCCTTTCCGAAAGGCGCGGATCCGCCCTTCATCTGGCTGTAAATATCCCGGGGGTCGTTATTGGTTGCGTCATTGGTCCGAGAAACCAATGGCGACGGGCCGGCCCCCGGTCCGCTCTCTCCACTCAACCGTTCATCGCCGCCCAAACGCGCGAGGGGCTGACCGGCATGTCGATATGGTCCACCGCCTTGCCGCCCGAATTCAGCGCGTCAAGAACCGCGTTGACGACCGCAGGTGGCGACCCGATCGCACCGGCTTCGCCACAGCCCTTTACGCCCAAGGGATTGTGCGTACATGGCGTCTGGCTGGAATGATCTACGCCGTAGAATGGCACGTCATCCGCACGCGGCATCGCATAGTCCATGAAGGACGCACTCAGCAGCTGGCCGTTTTCGTCATAGGCACAGTTCTCAAGCAGCGCCTGCCCGATGCCCTGACCGATACCGCCATGGACCTGACCATCCACGATCATTGGATTGATGATGTTGCCGAAATCATCCGCCGCAGTGAATTTCGCGATGCTGACCTGACCGGTTTCCGGATCGACCTCGACCTCGCAGGCATAGGCGCCTGCCGGGAAGGTAAAGTTGGCCGGATCATAGAAAGCGGTTTCCTCCAATCCGGGCTCCACTTCCAGCGGATAGTTGTGCGGGACATAGGCCGTCAGGGTCACATCGCCCCAGGCCACTGACTTATCGGTACCCGCAACGCTGAACTGACCGTCCTTGAGCTCGATATCGGCCTCGGATGCCTCCAGCAGGTGGGCGGCGATCTTCTTGGCCTTGTCGATCACCTTTTCGGTCGCCTTGACCATGGCCGAGCCACAGACCGCCAGCGAACGCGAACCGTATGTGCCCATACCGAACGGGATTTTCGAGGTATCGCCATGCACGATCTCGACCATCGACTCGTCGATACCGATCATGTCGGCCACCACCTGCGGAAAGGCCGTCTCGTGTCCCTGTCCATGGCTGTGCGCGCCGACCATGACGCTGATGGAGCCTGTCGCATTAACCCGAACAGTTGCTGCATCATAGAGGCCCGCTCGGGCCCCGAGCATTCCGACAATGTTGGAAGGCGCGATGCCGCAGGCCTCGATATAGCAGTTGATGCCCAAACCCCGAAGCTTGCCGTTGGCTTCACTTTGCGCGCGCCGCGCTGCAAAACCTGCCAGATCGGCGGCGGCCTCAAGCTTGTCCATCGTTCCGTTGTAGTCCCCGGTGTCATAGGTCAGCGCCACCGGCGTGTCGTAGGGGAACTGCGTGATGAAGTTCTGTCGACGCAGGGCGATCGGATCGACACCCAGTTCGCGCGCGGCTTTGTCGATCACACGTTCCAGCTGATACGTCGCCTCGGGGCGGCCTGCGCCGCGATAGGCGTCCACCGGCACCGTGTTGGTGAACATCGCCTTCACGTTCACCTGAATGACCGGCGTCTTGTAGTTGCCCGCCATCAGCGTCCCGTGCAGCCAGGTCGGGACCGAGCTGGAAAACGTCGACAGATACGCGCCCAGATTGGCGTATGTGTTGGTGCGCAGGCCGACGAAATTGTTGTCGGCATCCAGCGCCAGCTCGATCTTGCTGACATGGTCGCGGCCCTGTGCATCCGACATGAACGCCTCGGACCGGCTGGCCGTCCACTTGACCGGGCGGTTGCAGGCCTTGGCGGCAAAGGTACAGAATGCCTCTTCCGCATAGTGGAAAATCTTGGTGCCGAAACCGCCGCCCACATCCGGCGCCACGACGCGGACCTTGTGCTCGGGCAGGCCGAGCACGAAGGCGCACATCAGCAGCCGGATCACATGCGGGTTCTGCGACGTGGTATAAAGCGTATACTCATCCGTGCCCCGGCTGTATTCCGCCACGGCCACGCGCGGTTCCATCGGGTTGGCGACCAGACGGTTGTTCACAAGCTCCAGCGTGGTGACATGAGCGGCGTTGGCAAACACCTCGTTCACCTTGGCATCGTCCGCCTCACCCAGCTGCCAGTCATAGCAGATGTTGTTCTTCAGATCGTCATGGACCAGCGTCGCGCCATCCTGCGCGGCTGCCTTCATGTCGATCACCGCGGGCAGTTCCTCGATATCCACTTCGATGGCCTCAGCCGCGTCGCGGGCCTGCTCAAGACTGTCGGCCACAACGGCTGCGATCGGGTCGCCCACATGACGCACTTTGCCTTGCGCCAGAATGGGGTGCGGCGGCTCTTGCATCGGCGCGCCGTGCTTGTCGGTGACTTCCCAGCCGCAGGGCATACCGCCCACGCCTTCGAAATCCTTGCCGGTAAACACCTTGACCACGCCCGGCATGCCTTCGGCCGCCGAAGTGTCCACGGATTTGATCCGGCCATGCGCGATGTCGGACCGCAGAAAATGCACATAGGCCTGGCCATGCACGTTGATGTCGTCGGTATAATTGCCTGCTCCGGTCAGAAAGCGTACGTCCTCGCGCCGCTTGGAACTGGCTCCGATGCCACTGTCTTTGGGCATTGCTTGTTCTCCTCCCATAAACGGATGCTGCTGCATCCCTCACTCATCCCACGGGCGTGCTTCCGACGCCCGCAGCGGCATCATTCCGCAGCGATGCTGCCCACGTCCTGGCCGGATGCGGCCATGATCGCTTTGACGATGTTGTGATACCCGGTACAGCGGCACAGGTTGCCCTCCAGATACTTCCGGATTTCGGCTTCGGTCGGGCGCGGGTTGTCTTTCAGCAGCGCGGCGGCGCTCATCACCATGCCCGGAGTGCAGAATCCGCATTGCAGACCGTGGTGATCCTGAAACGCCTGCTGGATCACGTTCAACGACCCATCCGCTGTTGCCTGGCCTTCGATCGTGCCGACATCAGCCCCATCTGCTTCGGCAGCCAGCATGTTGCACGATTTCACCGCTTCGCCATTCACATGCACCACGCAAGCGCCGCATTGCGCAGTGTCGCACCCCACATGCGTGCCCGTCAAAGACAGATGATCGCGCAGGAAACCGGACAGCAATGTCCGGCCCTCGACGTCTCCGCTTACGGCTTTGCCGTTCACGGTCATGGAAATTTTCATGACTTTCTCCTCCCTGAATTCCAAAGGATCAACCGCCTAACACGCGCTTGATCCAACCTTTCTTTTCTTCCCCGGTCTCGCCTTCTTCCGAGGTTTCGGGCTCGGGCGCATCCTGAGGTTCGACCGCATTCTGAAAGTTCTCAAAGAACTGGTCGGCCATTTTTCTGGCAACCCCATCGATCACGCGCCCCCCCAACTGAGCCAGTTTGCCACCGACGCGTGCATCTACCGCGTAGGTCAGCAATGTGCCTTCGGGGGCATCCGACAAGGTGACGTCGGCCGCGCCTTTGGCAAATCCGGCGGCTCCTCCCTTACCTTCACCCGATAACTTCACGCTTTCAAGCTCCACGAGATCAGAAAGGGTTACAGAGCCTTTGAACGTCGCTTTGACCGGGCCTACTTTTTGCACGACGGTGGCCTCGAACCCGTCTTCGATCGAGCCTGTCATCTCCTGACATCCCGGCACGCATTCCTTCAGAACTTCAGCCGACAAGAGCGAGGCCCAGACTTTGGATCGCGGCGCGGCGATGACGCGGCTGTCATTGAGTTCCATGTCACTTCTCCAAGTATATTTTTGTTACGCTACGCGGTGTTCGCAGCCTTGCCTATAAGACCTTGGGTGTAGTCACCGCAGGGCAGGGGGTGAATGTGTAAGGCCGCGACGTTTGAAGATTTCCGCGATACGCCCTTCCTGCGACATCGCTGATTTGGAAACACCAGCATCATAGCTGCGTAACCGAAAATTGAAACGCGACTGATATTGGCTCAGGTCGCCAGCAGTTCTGATATCCAGGACGTCGGATAGTGCATTCACTTCGCTGGGCGACCAAGACGGAGGAGAATACTTGGTCGTTCCTGACATGCTCGGGCATCGCCGGGCAGCCTGCAACCCGGGCAAGAGAACGGCGGGCTGATCCGGTTCAGTTACAGAACATGTCACACGCTTCTGATCCTGATCCGGGGTGCGCGGTGCTATACGACCTTCCGCCAGTATGCGTGGTTTTCATTCGTTGCTAGGATTGGTTAGGCTGGAGACCATTTGAATGCAAAAGGCTATACCAAATGCTTGCTGAGTCCGCCGCGCGCAGTGATTTCGAAAACGTGCTGATCGTTGATGACCATCCATTGTTTTGCGACGCCTTGTCGATGACCCTGCAAAGTGTGGCTCAGATCCGGGAAGTCCATACGGCAGACCGGCTGGAGGTCGCGTTGGATCTGCTGGCAAAAGGGCTGAAACCCGATGCGGTCATGCTGGATCTCAATTTGCCGGATGTGGACGGCCTGGAAGGTCTGATCCGCTTGAAGGCTGCCGCAAGCGCACCGGTGATCGTGGTGTCGTCGCTGACGGACAACCGCGTTGTCAGCAAGGTGATACGGGCCGGCGCATCAGGCTATGTCCCCAAGCACAGCCAGCGCGACGTGTTCCGCACTGCATTCGAAACAGTGCATGCCGGTGACGTTTTCGTGCCGGAGGGCTGCGTTTTGATTGACACCGAGGAAGAGGACGAACACGGCGAAGCGGTCAAACGACTGGCGACACTGACAAATCAGCAGGCGCGCATCTTGCAACTGATCTGCGAAGGTAAACTGAACAAGCAAATCGCCTATGACTTGTCGATTGCGGAAACGACGGTCAAAGCGCATGTGACGGCAATAATGCGAAAACTGGGTGTCCAAAGCCGTACGCAGGCGGTTCTGATCGTCAAGAAAGCGTCCTTTGCCAGTGTCTTGCAAGACCAAGGCTAAGCGTCATACTCTCACGTCATAGTCGCGCTTTTAGGGAGGAGGCACGATGGACCAAGCAGTCGGGTGGGCAACAGCCCGGACCCGTGCGCAAGGCATCGTCAAAACGGCTTTTGCACGACACGACACCGGGCAGTCGATCGAGACACTCAGACGCCAGTTGGGTGATGACCCACTTGCGCTTGTCATTCTTTTTGTCAGCCCGAACGCCGATGCATCCGTGGTGATCGCGGATGCCGAGCGCGCCTTTGCGCCGACCCCGATTGTTGGTTGCACCACCGCCGGAGAGCTGGCGGATAATGGGTATTGCGATGATCAGATCGTCGCGATCGGCCTGCCGCAATCCCATTTCGACATACGCACGGTTCTTGTTCCGGATCTGAACGAATTCGATTCCGACAGCATCATCAAAGAGATGATCCACAACAGAAATGTAATGATGGCGAACGCACCCGACTGGAGCCATGAATTCACTTTCCTGATGATCGACGGGCTGTCGACAAAAGAAGATGAACTGACGTCGGAATTGGCTGTGGGGCTGGGACCGGTGCCATTGTTCGGCGGTTCGGCGGGAGATGGAACCAAATTCGGGCGCACATATGTTCTGTATCAGGGGCAGGCAAGAAGCAACGCAGCCGTACTCACGCAGGTTCGCACGCGGTGTCCGATCAAGGTGTTCAAAACCGATCACCTTCTGCCCACCGCCCATCGCATGGTCGTGACCAAGGCAGACCCGGCAAAACGCATCGTTCAGGAAATCAATGCCGAACCCGCTGCCCGCGAATACGCCCGTATTCTCGGCAAAGACCCGGAACAGCTCACCACATTCACATTCGCGGCCCATCCAGTGGTTGTGCAAATAGGCGGGCAACACCATGTCCGCGCGATCCAGCAGGTGGCGGGAAATGGCGATCTCGTCTTTTTTTCGGCGATTGACGAAGGCTTGGTCCTGACGCTGGCAGAACCTCGGGACATGGTTGAACATCTACAGGAAGAAATCAGCCTGTTGACCGAGAAGCAGCAACCCGACACCATTTTGGGTTGTGACTGCATCCTTCGTCGGCTGGAGGCCCAGCAAAAGCAGAAGACGCACGCGATCTCGGACATCCTGTCCCGCCATCACGTGGTCGGTTTCTCGACCTATGGAGAGCAATTCAATTCGATCCATGTGAACCAGACCCTGACCGGCGTGGCGATATACCCGCCCGAGAAAGAGTAAGGTATGATCGAGCATCTCACAGACCCCTCGGACTCACTTGGTCGTCAGAACGAGAAGCTTAGGAAAATCGCCGAAGCCCTGATGCGGCGGGTCGAAGAATCCACCAATGCCTCTGGCGCGGCTTATGCTCAGTTCCAACGGGCGGCGGTGCTTGAACAAGAGGTCCGCGCCCGTACGGATGACCTTGAGCGTGCGCTTGAGCTTCTGAATGACTCCAACGCCAGGCTGGCGCAGGCCAACAAGGAAACCGAAGCGGCGCGCGCAGATTTGGCAAATGCGATCGAAACGGTGCAGGAAGGCTTTGCCCTGTTCAATCGTGACGAAGAACTGGTGCTGTGCAACAGCCGGTTCGGGATGCATATGCCCGACATTCAGGAACAGCTGAACCCCGGCTTGCGCTTTGCCGATTACGTGGAACTGGTCAGCCAATCCGGGTTCCTGTCCTTGCCAGAGACAATGACCCCAGAGGACTGGGCCAGAAGCCGCCTGGATCGTCACGCAGATGATCACGTGGTGTTCAATGTTCGTCTTTCGGGCAATCGGTGGACGCAAGTGTCAGAACACCGCACCCCAGACGGGGGCACCGTGATCCTGCAAACTGACGTAACAGACATCATGCGGATCGAACGGCAAGAAAGGGATCGCATTCTTGACGATAAGGCGCGGCTGATCCGCGCTACGCTTGAACATATCGATCAGGGCGTCTGCATCTTTGACAACAAGCACCGCATGATCGGGTGGAACACCCGCGCAAGCGAGCTTTTGGCAATACCGATCACTCAGTTTCAGATGGGCACGCGGTTTGAAACCCTGTCTAATCGCTTGGGCGACAACATCAGCTTTCAGAAAGGCATAACCGAGGCGGATCTGCTGGATTGGGTCAGCCGACCAACCTATCGCCGCCCTCTTCAGTTCCAGATGCATCGGGGGCGATCGAAAATCCTGTCGGTCTTTGCCCAGGAAATGCCCGATCGGGGCTTTGTGATTTCCTTTACCGATGTAACTGCGGAACGGAGGTCTGCGCAGGCCTTGTATGAAGCCAAGGAACTTTTGGAACAACGTGTGGCGTCACGCACAATGGAACTTGCGGACGCGCTGAACGAGGCTGAACGGGCGAACGCGTCAAAATCGCGTTTTGTGGCCGCCGCCAGCCATGACCTGTTGCAACCTCTGTCTGCTGCAAAGCTCTATGTTGCGTCACTGGGCAGCGGTTTGGACACTGACACCGCGCAGACCGTTGCAGCAAAAGCAGAAAGCGCCCTGAACAGTGTCGAACACATTCTCGAAGCCCTGCTGGACATCTCAAAGCTGGATTCCGGGCGGGCCAAGGCGCATCTGTCCACGGTGTCGGTGGGCGAGCTTTTCTTGCAGATGGAAGACGCATTCAATCCCGTCGCCCAGGCCAAAGGTCTGAAACTGCGTTTTGTTGACACAAAGGCTCTGGTCACAAGCGATGCCAGTTACCTTCGGCGTATATTGCAGAATCTGCTGTCAAACGCGATCCGGTATACCGAGACCGGGAAAGTTCTTGTTGGTGTCAGGCATCGCAAGAACGCAATTGCTTTGGAAGTCTGGGACACGGGCATCGGCATAGCATCAGATCAAAGAGATATCGTGTTTCAGGAATTTCAGCGTTTGCATTCAGATGCCAGCGCCGCCGAAGGCATGGGGTTGGGTCTTGCGATTGTCGAGCGGGCCTGCGGATTGCTTCAACACCCCATCCACCTGTTTTCCGAAGTTGGAAAGGGCACGGGGTTTTCGGTCGAAATACCTTTGGCCCGGGCGAAACCAGAGGTTTCTCTCTGCTCCTCAGTGGTACAAAAACCAAACTCGAATGTGCTGGGCAACACCGTCGCCCTGTTGATCGAAAACGATGAAAACCTGCGCGGGGCGTTGACCATGACCATCGAATCCTGGGGCGTCGAGGTTCTGGAATGCGAAAGCGAAAGCGAAGCGATTGGCCTTCTGCGCGAAATAGGCATCCTGCCAGACTTTGTTGTCGCCGACTATCAATTGAACAACGGAAAAACAGGCACGGACGCCATGCGCGCCCTAACGGATGAATTCGGGCATTTGCCCGGCTGTATTATCTCAGCCAATCGATCACAAGAGCTTGTCCAGCAATGCAAACAAGCAAAGCTGCCGCTGTTTTACAAACCGATAGATCCGCAACTGCTCAAATCGACGCTGGAGGCCTCTGTTGCGCGCGGCATCTGAGTTCTTCCGGTTGTCGTCTGCGTCGCAGTGCGGCCGGGTGTCTTTCAGAAGTCTTCAGTCCGCGGGTTGGCGTTGGTCTGATCCAGCATCGACACAACTTCCGCCTTCCATCCCGCTTTTATTTTCAGCGCCAATTGCGACGGGGGGCGATGATCCGGCGACAGGATGGCGTATTCGTATCTGAGGGGGTCCTTGAAAGGCAGGAATACCACACGGCCATGCGAGATATTCAGCTTCCGTTCCGTCGCAACGGTCAACGGATCGACAATCGAGCAGCACTGCCCCGATCCAACAAACGGAATGAGCGGAAGAAAATACTGGCACGTCACACTTGGTTTGTAAGTGGCGGCAACCATCTGAAAAGCGCGTTGCACTTTCTTCTGAAAAGGGTGGGTGTCATACAGTCCACCCATTGGCACATCATCGAGATCCGAAATCGTCACAGCCTTTTCTTTCGCCAACGGGTTGTCCCGATCCATTGCGCAAAAGCAGTCTCCGCTGATGATCTCTGCTGTGAATTGCGGCTTCTTTCCGACCGCGTGTTCGAAATCAGCAAACCCGAAATCAATGTTCTGAGTGCCTGCAAGTTCCATTATCTGTGGCGAACTGCGGGTTGACAGCGTAACCCGGATGTCCGGGTTCCCGCCAACTGAACGGCTGATGAAATTCGGGAAGGCAAAAATGGACGGTCCCGGCATTGCCGCAATGTTCAGATTGCCCGAACTTCCTTTAAGAAGCCCGTGCATCGTGCTGGAAACCGTAGATAATCTGTCCAGTATTCCGGTGGTCTCGGCCAACAGGTAATGCGCCTCTGGCACTGGGATCAAACGCCGGCCTTTTCGTTCGAAAAGGGTCAGTCCAAGACTTCTTTCCAGGTTCTTGATTGCCAGGCTGATCGCGGGTTGTGTCCTGTTCAGCTTCTTTGCGGTTTGAGAGATGGACCCGGTTTCCATCACCTCACGAAAAACGGTCAATTGAGCAAGGTTCATGTTAAATATATAAGCAAAACTTTCGTTTTGTTAAATATAACAAATTTGTATTTATGATAAAACTCCATAGGCTGAACGGATCAGAATTCGGACAAACCGAATCCAATGATCCACAACTGGGAGCTTATGATGAGATTGATGAAATGCCTGACGGGTTTGGCTTTGGCGGGTGCATTGGCTGCACCGGCGTTTGCACAGGACCCAACCTTTTTCCGCATCGGCACCGGCGGTGCAGGCGGCACTTATTTCCCGATCGGCGGGACCATCGCCAACGGAATTTCGGCCCCTCCGGGCTCACGCCCCTGCGAAGAGGGCGGCCAATGCGGCGTGCCCGGGTTGATCGCGATTGCACAGTCAACAACGGCGTCAGTCTTCAACAATGCCGCCGTGCAAAACGGCGAGCTTGAGGCCGGCCTGGCCGCGGCAGATGTAACCCGTTCGATGTATCTGGGTGAGGGCAAGTTTGAAGGCAAACCCCACCCGAAACTGCGCATCGTCGCAAACCTGTTCCCGGAAGACCTGCACCTGGTTCTTCCCGCAGGCCAGACGATCAACGATCTGAGTGATCTCAAAGGCAAGCGCGTTGGTATTGCCCAAGCTGGTTCCGGCACGCAGGTGGCTGTGTTGCAAATGCTGGAAGCATGGGGCGTCAACCGTGACAATATGGATGAGGCCGAGTTGAACAACAGCCAGAGCGCCGAGCGTCTGGCCGATGGCCAACTGGACGCCTATTTCTACGCAGCAGGATGGCCGGTTGCCGCGATGGTGCAGTTGTCTTCGACCAAGGGCATGAACCTGCATTCCTTCAGCGATGAAGATTTGGCAAAGATCAACGAGATCATTCCTGCCTATATCCCGTCCGCTATCCCGGGTGGTGTATATGAAGGCATCGATTCCGAAACCAAGACCCCCGCGGTAAGCGCGATGCTGGTTGTTTCATCGGATCTGTCCGAAGATCTGGTCTATCAGCTGACCAAGGCCCTGTGGAACGACAACACGCGCAAGCTGCTGGACAACGGCCACGCAAAAGGCAAGCAGATCACGCCTGATACTGCGCTCGACGGCGTCGAGGCGCTGGGTGTTCCGCTGCATCCGGGTGCCGAGAAATTCTATAAAGAAGCCGGTCTTCTTCAATAACCACACCTGACTGAAACCTGTCGTCGGTGCCCCTTCCCGGGGCACCGCACTCTGGAATTATGCGAAATCGGGGGGCCATCATGTCCGAGACCCAGAAACTTGATGACCACGAACTGACGGCCGAGGAACTGGCGGCCATCGAAGAACAGTTCGACGAAGGCGCCGCTGTCCGGCAGGTCACGCCCACGGCAGGCAAGGTGTTGCGTGTCGTCGCCCTGATCTTTGCATTCTACGAATTCTTCACGGCTGGGTTCGGTCTGCCTGCCGACCACTGGCATATGGGCATCTATCTGGCTCTGCTGTTCATTCTGGTCTACGCCACGATCCCGATTGTCGGGGCCAAAAGCCTCTATGCTCTCAAAGTCAGTCGCTTCCGCATCGGCAACGTCCCTTTTTATGATCTGGTGTTCATGGCGCTTGGCATTATCGCCGCGCTTTACGTGGGTTTCGCCTGGCGCGGCATCCCGTTCCTGGGGATCGAGGAACAAACCTTCCGCATGGGCAACCCAAACAGCTATGATGTGATCCTCGGCGTCATCATCATCCTTCTGGTTTTGGACATTGCGCGCCGCACGCTGGGTTGGGTGCTGCCGCTGATCATCTGCGTATTCATCTCATACGCGCTGATGGGTCCCTATTTTCCCGGATTGCTGCAACATCCGGGCGTGAACTTCAAAACCTTCGTGTCGTCGATGTATTTCCCGCAGGAAGGAATCTATGGCGTGACGCTTTGGGTCGTTTCGACCATCGTGTTCCACTTTGTCCTGTTCGGCGTGATCGCTCAGCGAACGGGGCTTGGACAATTGTTCATTGATAACGCAACCATTTTGGCGGGTCGCTATACGGGCGGTCCGGCCAAAGTGTCGGTGGTATCCTCGGCCTTCTTCGGCACGATCTCGGGCTCTTCGGTGGCCAACACCGTTTCGACCGGCGCGCTGACAATTCCCAACATGAAGCGCCTTGGATACCCCGGTCACTTTGCAGGTGGGGTCGAGGCCGCGTCCTCGGCCGGTGGTCAGATCACTCCGCCCATCATGGGCGCTGCGGCTTTCATCATGGCCGAGTTCCTCGAGGTGCCCTATACCACAATCGTGATCGCGGCGATCTTTCCGGCGATCCTGCACTATGTCGGCGTCTTTGCCGTGGTGCATCTGATGGCGCGCAAGCTGAACCTGCAAGGTCTGGCGAAAGAGCAATTGCCGCAGCTCAAGGCTGTCTGGGCCGAGGGCTGGGCCAATATCGTGCCGCTGATCGGTCTGCTGGTGGTTCTGTTCACGGGATACACGCCCTTCATGTCGGCCTTCTGCGGCATATCGCTGGCGGTGATCGCAGGCATGTCGCGGGTCAAGCAACCGCCAACACTGATCTACGCAGCGGCGTTTCTTGCGTTCGTGCTTTGGAAATTCTCCGACGGTGGGTTCGACCTGTCCATGACCGCGATTCTGTGCGGATTGTCGGTAATCGCCACGCTGAACCCGCAGAAGCGGATCGAAGTGCCCGAGATGCTGCAAGCGGTTGAGTTGGGTGTGAAATACTCTCTGGCCGTGGGCGCTGCAGCCGCCGCAGTGGGTATCGTGGTGGGTGTCATCAACACCACTGGCATCGGCTTTCGCATCGGCTTCATGGTCACGCAGGGCGCGGGCAATCTGGCTTCCGATCTTTACAACATGATCTCGTTCGGCAGTTTCCAACTGTTTGCGATGGAAGACCTGCAATTGTTTATCTCGCTGGTCTTCATTGCCATCGTCTGCATTCTGATGGGTGCCGGCATCCCGACCACGGCGCTGTACATCATGCTCGTCTCGGTCGCGCAGCCGGCGCTGGCGCAGTTGGGGGTTCCACCCATCGCCAGCCATCTGTTCGTGTTGTATTACGGCGTGGTCTCCGAGATCACACCTCCGGTCTGTACGTCGGCCTATGCGGCGGCGGCGATTGCGAATTCCAACCCGTTCCGCACCGGGCTGTCCGCCTTTACGCTGGGACTGGGCAAGGTCATCGCACCAATGGCGTTCGTCTATGCGCCGGTTTTGCTGTTCGTGTCTTCCACCGGGTTCGATCTTTGGGAATTTACCTATACCGCCGCCAGCTGTATCGCCGGTGTCATCGCCCTTTCGGCAGCGGTCGTGGGGTATTGGTTGCAGCCACTCAACCTCGTGTCGCGCATCCTGATGGCCATTGCCGGGATTATCTTCGTGGCGCCCACGCTGACGGCTGACCTGATCGCATTGGTGGTGGCGTCTCCTGTCATCGTCACTCAGGTGATCGCCCGCAGCCGAATTCAAGCAACGGTCTGACATGCCTGAACAAGTGACCATCATCGGCGCCGGGATCGTCGGTCTGTGCTGTGCGCTCTCGTTGCAGGAGCGCGGTATTGCCGTGCGTCTGATCGACCGTGGAGAACCGGGGCAGGAGACATCGTTCGGCAATGCCGGTGTCGTCTCGCCCTGGTCGGTCATTCCACAGGCCACGCCGGGTATCTGGAAAACGATCCCCGGGATGCTGTTGGACCCGAAAAGCGCGTTGACGGTCAGACCTGCGTACTGGCCCAGGATGATACCCTGGGGCCTGAGGTTCCTGAAGAATTCAAGCGTGAAATCCGTACGCAATATCTCGGACGCAATGGAGGTGCTGTGCCGCCCGTCGATAGATCTGTACCGAAGACATCTGCAAAATACCGGGCACGAAGACCTTATTGTTGATTCCAACTATATCCACGCGTTTCGCAACCCCGATCAGGCTGACCTGAAAGAACTGGGATATCTGATCCGGCAGGAAAAAGGCGGACATCTAGAACGGATTGACGGACCGGAATTGCGCCGGATCGAACCTGCGTTGTCCCGAGATTTCAAGGCTGCGATCCTGATCAAGGGACAGGCGCGGGTCACGTCTCCTGGCCGGGTCGGTGCGGTTTTGGCCGACACGGCCCGTCAACAAGGCGCCGAGTTCGTGCGGACAGATGTCAAAGAATTAAAGCGCACGGAAGACGGACAATGGCACTTAACGTCACCGGCCGGCGCGCTTCACGCCGATACTGTCGTGCTGGCGGCCGGGGTTTGGTCTGCCGGGTTGCTGAAACCTTTGGGTTTGCCCGTACCACTGGTGGCCGAGCGTGGATACCACGTCCAATTCCCGACCCCCTCTGCCAGCCTGGAAAACTCGGTGATGGACGTGGACGCCAAGGTGGTGGCCAGCTCGATGCAGGACGGTCTGCGTGTGGCGGGCACGGCCGAATTCGGCAGCATCGACGCGCCGCCAGACCCACGCAAACAGTCGCTTCTGACCGCACAGGCCCGCGCAATGATGCCGGATCTGAACACCGCGGATACACAGTTCTGGATGGGCCGACGCCCGTCTTTTCCCGACAGTTTGCCTGCGATCGGTCCGGTTGAAGGACACAAGGGCCTGTTCACCGCCTTTGGTCATTCCCATTACGGTTTGATGATGGCCCCCAAAACAGGTGAGCTTGTGGCTGACCTGGTGTCAGGGCAGCGCCTCAACATCCCGTTGGATTCATTCGCCTTGTCGCGATTTTGACGCGCAACAACCACCGTTTCGAAGAAGGATTACCCCGTCATGCCAATCTACCAGGGTGGACAGAATATCTGCGGAGCCTCTATCGGGGTTTTGTGTTTGGAAAGCTATTTTCCCAAACCTCCCGGTCATATCAAGAACCCTTCCAGCCTGCCATTCCCGGTGCTGTACGAGATGATAGATGGCGTCACGGTGCCGACGCTGCTGAACAATCCGACGCCTGATCTGCTGAACCCCTTCATAAAAGGCGCGCAACGGCTTGAGGCTGAGGGCGTGCGCGCCATTACCGGAAGTTGCGGGTTTCTCGCCCTGTTCCAAAAAGAGTTGGCCGCAGCCGTATCGGTGCCTGTCTTCGCTTCGAGCCTGATACAGGTGCCGTTGGCCTTTCACATGACCGGGGCCAGCGCACCGGTCGGGGTGATTACAGCAGATTCGTCAGCGCTGACGCAACGCCATTTCGAAGGCGTTGGAGCGGGGGGCGTTCCGGTGGCCGTACAGGGTCTGGAACACACCAGTGAGTTTGCCGAAGTCATCCTGCGCAACGCTCGCAACCGAATGGACACAGATCTGATCGAGGCCGAAGTGCTGGACGCTGCGCGCAGGCTGAAGCGCGAAACGCCCGAAATACGCTCTGTGGTGTTGGAATGCACAGATCTTCCGCCTTATGCAAAGCGCATTCAGGAAGACCTGAAACTGCCGGTCTTTGACCTGACGACGCTGGCGCAAATGGCGCACAATGTAGGCGCGCGCACCGGGTATTGCGGGCTGATGCCGTGGGGCTGAGGCCTTTGCAGGCTGGTGTTTTCATTCAATGGCTCAGACATGTCGAATAGCCGCGAAAACAGTCGCTGTTTGCCGATGCCTTTCGACGGGCCGATACAAGGGACTTTCCCTTGCTGAAACGGCTGGTTAAGAAGCCCTTCCACTGCCGTTTCAGGAGGCCCCCTTGGACCGTATCGCCCGCACCATAGCCACCGAGATCAATGCACGTCCCGATCAGGTCGGTGCTGCGATCAATCTATTGGACGACGGAGCGGCGGTTCCCTTTGTCGCCCGCTATCGGAAAGAAGCAACCGGTGGGTTGGACGACACCCAATTGCGCCTTCTGTCCGAGCGTTTGACCTATCTGCGTGAGCTTGAGGCACGGCGGGAAACCATCCTGAAGTCGATAAAAGAACAGGGGAAGCTGACCGAAGATCTGAGTAAATCGATAGCTCGGGCAGAAACCAAGGCACAGCTGGAAGACATCTATCTGCCTTACAAGCCCAAGCGGCGCACCAAGGCGATGATCGCGCGTGAAAACGGGCTGGAACCCCTGGTCGAAGCCATTCTGGCCGATCGCGATGCGGACCCGGAAACACTGGTCGGGGCATACCTGAGCGAGGCCGTTGCCACCCCTCGTGACGCGCTGAACGGCGCGCGGGACATTCTGACTGAACGATTGACGGAAAATGCGACTCTGCTGGGTGAGTTGCGGGCCTTCATGCAGCGCGAGGCGCTGCTCAGTGCAAGGGTTGTCGACGGGAAAGAAAAGGAAGGCGCCAAGTTCAGTGATTATTTTGACCATTCCGAACGATGGGCGGATGTTCCGTCACATAGGGCATTGGCAATGCTGCGGGCGTCAAAAGAGGGCATTGTTTCACTTGATATCGCGCCGGAACCAGAGTTCGGGGCAGCTCGGGCCGAATCCATCGTGGCCGCGCATTTGCAGACCCGTGGCCAAGGACCGGGTGATGCCTGGTTGCGCAAGGTTGCCGGGTGGACATGGCGGGTCAAGCTTTCGCTGTCGATGATGGTCGAACTGATGGCCGAACTGCGTAGTCGGGCACAGGACGAGGCAATTCAGGTCTTTTCACGCAACCTCAAGGACTTGCTGTTTGCCGCTCCGGCGGGTGCCAAGGCCACTTTGGGCCTTGATCCCGGCATCCGCACCGGCGTGAAAGCGGCGGTGGTTGACGCAACGGGCAAGGTCGTGGCCACTGACACGTTATATCCCTTTCAACCCAAAAACGATTTGCGCGGAGCGCAGGCTGTCATCCTGAATCTGATCTCGGCCCACCAGATCGAACTGATCGCCATCGGAAACGGAACGGCGAGCCGGGAAACCGAACGGTTGGTTGCAGATACGCTGGCTCTGCTCCCCAAGGCGGTAAAAGCGCCGACCAAGGTGGTAGTGTCCGAAGCGGGGGCTTCGGTCTATTCCGCGTCGGAGCTGGCAGCACGAGAGTTTCCCGATCTGGACGTTTCGCTGCGTGGGGCGGTGTCCATCGCCCGGCGATTGCAGGACCCATTGGCAGAACTGGTCAAAATCGAACCGAAATCCATCGGCGTCGGGCAATATCAGCATGACGTTGACCAGCACCGCCTGTCGCAATCCCTGGATTCCGCGATCGAGGATGTCGTGAACGCGGTCGGGGTTGACCTGAACACGGCCTCTGCACCTTTGCTTGCGCGCGTGTCGGGGCTGGGCCCCGCGCAAGCCGAAGCCATCGTCGCCCATCGCGATCTGAACGGGCCGTTCCAATCACGCAAGGACCTGTTGTCCGTTGCCGGGCTGGGGCCGCGTGCCTTTGAACAATGCGCCGGGTTTCTTCGCGTAAGGGACGGCGCCGAACCGCTTGATGCGTCGTCGGTGCACCCCGAAGCCTATGAAGTCGCCCGCCGCGTCGTGTCGGCCTGCGGGCGGGATATCAGGCACATCATGGGCCATGAGGGGGCCTTGAAAGGGTTGCGGGCACAGCAATTCGTAACCGAAGATTTCGGCCTGCCCACGGTTCTGGATATCTTTGCCGAGCTTGAGAAACCCGGACGAGACCCCCGGCCCAGCTTTGTCACGGCCACTTTCGCGGATGGCATCGAAGAGATAACCGATCTGAAACCCGGAATGGTTCTTGAGGGCACCGTGACGAACGTGGCGGCCTTTGGGGCCTTTGTGGATGTGGGCGTTCATCAGGACGGTCTGGTTCACGTCAGCCAGTTGGCCGACCGCTTCGTCAAGGACCCGCACGAGGTCGTCAAGGCCGGGCAAGTCGTGAAAGTGCGCGTTGTCGAGGTGGATGTACCCAGAAAACGGATCGGGCTTTCGATGCGCAAACAGGGCGGCGGCGGAAAGCGGCGCGCCTGATCTGCAATCTGCACATTATCCGGGCGTAACGACATGAAGGCGTTACCCGCTGGAAATAGCGTGCAGACCGATACGGGCAGCCGGCATGCGTTGTTTTCATTGCGCGCTGAACTGGGTATCAGCAAGAGAGTTCGCAGCGTCGCCAATCGGATCGAAATGGAAACGATAGTTCATGCAGTACCACAACAAGCCTTACAACAAGCTTCAGGTCGGTGATACTGCCGAGCTGGCCCGCACGTGCTCGGTCGATGATTTCTATGTGTTCGCCAACAATTCCGGTAACCACAATCCGCTTCATCTGGCCAGCGAAGACGGCGACGGCGACGACAACAACGAAGCGGTTGCCCCTGCCATGTTCGTGGGGGCCCTGATCTCGGCCGTTTTGGGGAACGTTCTGCCGGGGGCAGGGACGCTCTATAAATCGCAGCGATTTGATTTTGTGGAAAGGGCGCATGCCGGTGATGAGCTGGTATCCAAAGTCACCGTTCTGGAAAAGCGACCAAACCGGGAGGTTGTCTTTGACACGGTCGTTGCGCGCCCATCGGACGGTGCCGTGATCGTCAACGGACAGGCCGTCGTGATCGCGCCGGAGAAAGAGATGGTGTTCGCCGAGTTGGATCTGCCCGGGCTGGTGGTGAAACGTCATCGTCACTTTGATGCTATGCTGGAAAAGGTGCGCCCGCTGCCGCCCATGCCGACCGCTGTCGTGGCCCCGGAAGAGCCCAATGCCCTGGGTGGGGCGCTGCTGGCCGCGCATGAGACGATCATCACACCCATTCTGATCGGTGACCCGGACAAAATCGCGAACGCGGCCGCCGAAATCGGAGCGTCGTTGGATGGGATTGAAATCATTGCGCAGAGTGATCACGTCAATGCGGCCCATGCGGCGGTCGACCTGGTTGCAGAAGGTCGTGCGAAAGCGCTGATGAAAGGGCATCTGCATACGGATGAATTGCTGAAGGCTGCGCTCAGGCGTGAAAACGGCCTGCGCACCGGCCGCCGCTTTACCCATGTCTTTGTCATGGACGTGCCCGGACAACCCAGACCTTTGTTGGTGACGGATGCGGCGATCAATATCGAGCCGGACCTGGAAACCAAGATTGATATTGTCCAGAACGCAATCGACCTGGCCCTGTCTCTGGGGATCGAAAACCCCAGGGCGGGTGTTCTGTCTGCCATCGAAACTGTCAATCCGGCGATCCGATCCTCGGTTGACGCGGCTTTGCTGTCGAAAATGGCGGAACGCGGTCAGATCACGGGCGGGCTTGTTGATGGCCCCCTTGCCATGGACAATGCCGTCAGCCTTGCGGCTGCGCGTTCCAAGGGGATTGTGTCGGATGTCGCGGGCAAAACCGATATTCTGGTGGTGCCAAATCTGGATGCCGGGAACATGATGGCCAAGCAGCTGACCTATATCGCCAATGCAGAAGGGGCCGGTCTGGTCATGGGGGCCAAAGCTCCGATCATTTTGACCAGTCGCGCCGATGACGACAAAGCCCGGCTTGCGTCCTGTGCCGTGGCGGCACTGCACGCAGCCTTTTCCTTACCGCGCACCGGAGCACCCGCATGACACATGTCGTGACACTGAACGCTGGATCGTCTTCCATGAAATTTGGTCTGTTCGAGCTGACCGATGACGATCCGATCATGGTGTGCACCGGCGCGGTGGAGCGGATTGGAGAGCCAGAGCCGCTTGTCAAGGCAAAGTCTTCCGACGGAAGTGTCCTTGCCAGCGGCACCGCCGGAGAAATACGCGATCACGCCACAGCGCTGGACTGGGTTTTGAACCTGCTTGCGCGCTCATTTCCAAACAGCGACGTGACTGCGGTCGGGCATCGTGTTGTCCATGGTGGACCTGACATCGACGCTCCGGTGCCATTGACCAAGGCGTCCATTCAAGAGCTGGATAAGCTGTCGCCGTTCGCGCCTTTGCATCAGCCGCACAATCTGGCCGGAGCAAGGGCCGCGATGGAACGTTTTCCGAATGCGGTTCAGATTGCCTGTTTCGACACCGCCTTTCACCGCAATCATCCGTGGGAGAATGACGTTTTTGCCTTGCCGCGAGAGTATTACGACAAAGGTGTTCGGCGTTATGGCTTTCACGGGCTCAGCTATGAATTCATTTCGGATCACATGGCAAAGACAGCGCCGCTTTTGCACGAAGGGCGCGTGGTCGTGGCCCATCTGGGAAATGGTGCATCGATGTGTGCGATGATCGGAGGGCGTTCCGTCGGATCGACCATGGGGTTTTCGGCACTGGACGGGCTGCCGATGGGGTCACGCTGTGGTCAACTTGATCCCGGCGTGGTCCTGTATCTGATGGACCAGGAAGGGCTGAGCGCTGACGAAATCTCAGACCTGTTGTTCCGGAAATCTGGGCTGTTGGGCCTGTCCGGGCTGTCCAACGATATGCGTACCCTGGAAAAGGCGGACACACGCGAAAGCCGACAGGCGATCAGCTATTTCACCTTCCGTATCCGGCGCGAGCTTGGCGCGATGGCAGCCATTCTCGGCGGTATCGACGCCTTGGTGTTTACCGGTGGGATCGGAGAAAACTCACGTCTGGTGCGTGAGCGGGTATGCTCTGGGATGGGGTGGCTGGGCATCGAGCTCAATCCTGATGCAAATGCGGACAATGACCGGATCATTTCAACCGATCTGTCCCGCGTCGTAGTGATGGCAATCCCGACCAATGAAGAACTGGTCATTGCCCGTGCGGCGGCTGACCTGTTGGCAAAACGCCCACGGCTCAGAACTGCCTAGCGATTTACGTCTCGACATAGGTCCAGCGATAGGCAGGCGGGGTCGGTCCCTTGTTCCGGCCGCCTTGCTGCATCTGTTCCCACGCATGGGCCAGAATGCCAACAGATCTGGATAGGCAAAACAAACCGCGTGCCAGTGGGGGCGCAAAACCCAACTCGGCATAGATCACCGCGGTGGCACCATCTATGTTCATTGGAACGGGCTTCCCTTTGCGCCGGGCCAACTCTGCCTCGATCGCCTGTCCGATCTGTAGGAACTGACCATCGCAAGCCCCGTCCTTCACAGCATCACGGACCAACGCCATCAGACGTGGTGCGCGCGGATCCGTCGGCGTGTGGAACCGATGGCCAAAACCCGGCAATATCTTTCCTTCACGCTCGATCCACTCGTCCAGCGTTTGATCCAACCGGCCAGGATGTTGCGCCACGAAATGGTACAGCATAACCGCTTGCTCGCCAGCCCCGCCGTGAATATCCCCTAACATGTTCACTGCGCTCGCCATCGCGTTGTTCAGGGGCAGTCCGCAGGTTACGGCCATCCGCGCCGTTGCGATCGAAGGCGCCTGAGGCCCATGGTCCACGGCGGCGACCAGCGCGGCCTCGAACAACCGGGCCTGCGCCCCAGATGGTCGGTCGCCACGAACCATGAACCAGATCATCTCGCTGAAACTGAGATTTCCGATCAGATCCTGAATCGGCTCTCCGCGCAGGTCGATCCGGCCCGGTTCCATATCGATGATGGAAGTCGTCCACCAATCGGACACATCGCTCATATGATGCCTTTCTTGCTCAAAGCGTCAATTTCCGCGCTGGACAACCCAATTTCAGCCCAGATCGCGTTATTGTCTGCCCCAAGTTCAGGCGGCGCGGTTTGGGGCATTTGCCGTTCGCCGTCCATGACAATGGGGCTGCCTGCAAGTTTCATGTCTTCGCCCTGCACCCGCAAAGACCCGATCAGGCCACGACCGGCAAGCTGTTCGTCATCAAGCGCCTCGGGCACGGTCAATACCTGCCCGGCCGGCACTCCTATTGCGTTGAGTTCGCTGACCCAGTCTGATGCCGCTCTGGTCCGCAAGGTCTCCTCCAGCGCCGCGCGCAGGGCGTGGCGATTGCGCTTGCGGTCTTCGCGCGTTTCATAGTCCGGGTGGGCCAGCAGGTCTTGCCGGCCCAGATGCCGGGCCAGCGCCTGCCACTGTTCGTCGCGGTTGGCGGCAATGTTGATGGGCGCGTCAGAGGTTGCAAATGTTCCCGACGGTGCTGACGTGGTGTTTTCGTTGCCATGGGCCCCGGGAATGGCACCGGCGATCAGATAGTTCGACACGACCCAACCCATTGTAGAGATCACTGCCTCGGACATTGCCACATCCAGATAGGCCCCGCGAGGATCCGCGTTCAGGGCGGCGGACACTGCAAAAGCGGCCGTCATCCCACCAATCGTGTCCGCCAAAGGATAGCCAACGCGATAGGGTGCGGTGTCAGGACCGCCGGTGACAGACATCACGCCACTGATACCCTGCACGATCTGGTCATAGGCCGGATCGCCCCGGCGGGGGCCGTCCTGACCGAATCCGCTTATGGCACAGTAAATCAGGCTGGGGTTCACATTGCGCAAGACGCCATACCCAAGTCCAAGCCGATCCATCACACCGGGGCGAAAGTTCTCTACCAACACGTCGGCCGTCTGGACAAGGCGTTTCAGAAGCGCCTTGCCCCGTTCTGATTTCATGTTGAGCGTGATGGACTTTTTTTCAGCATTCTGCGCCAGAAAGCTGACGCCCATACCGGCCTTGTTTCTGGCGGGATCAGCACCCAGAACGCGGGCAAGGTCGCCACCGTCAGGGCGTTCGACCTTGATCACTTCGGCGCCCATGAGCGCCAGTTGATAGCAGCAATACGGACCCGCGAGGACATTCGTCAGATCGAGAACCCGTATTCCTGCTAGTGGCTCAGTCACCGTCGGCAACCCCTGCAGCCCGGGCACGCGCGCGGCGTGCGCGATAGCTGGGCAACAACACCAGCAGCACCGCGACAACAAGCAGACCCAACGTCATCGGACGTTCCCAGATGAAAGCAATACCGTCATAGAGCTGCATCGAGCGGGCAAAGTTGTCCTCCATCATCCCCCCGAGGATGAAACCAATCAGCAGCGGCGCAAGCGGGTAGTCGGCAAATTTCAACGCCGTGGCGCAAACACCGAAGCCAACAAGTATCAAAAGCTCGGTCGCGTTGTTCTGCCCGATATAGGCCCCCATCAGAGTGAAGAACAAAATGAAGGGGATCAGGTAATTGCGCGGAACCGAGAGAACCTTTGCGATATATGGGATCAGCGGCAGGTTCAGGATCAGCAGAACAAGGTTGCCAATGAACATTGACATGATGACGGCCCAGAATATCTGCGGCTCGTCCAGCATCAGCCGTGGGCCGGGTGTCACGTTCAGGGCAATCAGTGCGCCAAGCAGGATCGCGGTTGTGCCAGACCCGGGAATGCCCAGTGTCAGCAGCGGCACGAAAGAACCGGTGCATGCCGCGTTGTTCGCCGTTTCGGGCGCAGCCAGACCTTTTATTGACCCTTTGCCGAATTCGTCCTGTTCCTCTTTCGGGGCAATGTTGCGCTCGACCGCGTAGCCGAGGAAGCTGGCAATCGTTGCCCCTGCACCGGGCAGAACCCCGATGAAGAAGCCCTGTACAGATTGGCGGCCAATCACCGGCGCGATGGCCTTGGCTTCACTGCCTGTGATGCGCAGGTCCTTGATCTCGCCGTCATCCTCCTGAAGCTTCTTTGGTTTGAGCACCAGAAACAGCGCTTCGGGCAGGGCGAACATGGCCATGGCAAGCGTGATGAAGCCAAAGCCCGATTGCAGATCCATGATACCCATTGTGAAACGTGGCAGGTTGAACAATGCGCCTTCACCGACCGTTGCCATGATCAACCCAAGCAGCGTCATGATGACGGCTTTGGCCACTTGACCGGTGCCTGCGAAGGCTGCGATTGCCGACAGGCCCACGACCATAAGCGCGAAATACTCGGCCGAGTGGAACAGCAGTGCCACCGAAGACAGAGCAGGGGCAAAGACCATCAACAAAATCGCCCCGATCGTACCGCCGGCAAAACTTGCAATAGCTGCAACAGTCAACGCTTTGCCCGCTTTGCCCTGGCGAGCCATCGGATAGCCGTCGAAACTGGACGCAACAGTGCCCGCGACCCCCGGCGCGTTGAGAAGGATCGAAGATGTCGAACCGCCAAAAATGGCGCCATAGTAGACACCGGCCAACAGGATCAGCGCGGCTGAAGGGTCGCCCATGGAAATCGCAACCGGGATCATGATCGCGATGATCGACATCGGGCCCAGGCCCGGAAGCATTCCGATGAATGTACCGATCAAACATCCTGCGATGACCATCAGCAGGTTCTGAATTGAGAATGCCGTTTGCAGGCCGATCAGAAGTCCTTCAAGCATGTCAGCCTCCGAAAATGCCCGGCAATGGGCGCATGTAGATGCCAAGAACTTCCTGAACCAGATACCAGACCGCGCCTGTGGCGATCAGCGCGACGGGTAGCATGACGTGCCATTTGCGCTCACCCAGAATGAAAGACCCGAGGATCAGAAAGGCCGAGGTCGAGATCAGAAACCCAACAGGGCGCAGGCAAAGCGCGTAAATCACCATCAAGGCCAGCAACATAAGCGCTTGATCAAGGTGGTATTCCCCGAGTCGCCGGTAATCGATATCGGCTTCCTTTGGTTCCGCCTTTTCAAAGCCCAGCAAAATAATCGTGGTGGTGACGACACCCAGAACCGACAGCACTTTGGGGAAAGTGCTGGGCCAGATCGGGTTTCGCTGCATGAAAGGGGGCAGGCTGTCGTCCATCGTGAACCAAGCGGCGTAGCCATATGTCAAACACACCCCCAGAAGAATGAGCGCGATCCAGCGATCCAGCGCCATGAGAGCCTCTCCCTGTTCCTGTTCGTGGGCAGGCAGAGCGGCGGATCCGCTCTGCCGAAAATGGACTTAGAGGAAGCCCAGCTTTTTCATCAGATCGCCGATCTGCTGTTCCTGCTGCTCCAGGAAGGTCTGGAAATCTGCGCCCGAGTTGTGGATGTTGACCCAACCATTGCGTGCACGAACCTCTTCCCATTCCGGGGTGTCGTACATCTTGGCAATCGCTTCCTGGTAGGCGGCCAATTTTTCCTCGGGCAGACCGGGGGCCGCGAAGAAGCCGCGCCAGTTCACGAAGGTGGTATCAATACCCTGTTCCTTCATCGTCATCGCGTCAGGAGCCGCATCAACGCGCTCGTCGGATGTCACGCCGATAATCTTGACTTCACCGGCGTTTGCCAGATCGACCGCTTCCGAAAAGCCGGTGGACAGGGCTGCGATTTCACCCGACAGCAGGGCCGCCATGGCTTTGCCGCCCGCATCATAGGGGATGTATTTCACGCCAAGCGCATCCTTGCCCGCTGCTTCCATTACCATCGCGGCGACCAGGTGGTCCATGCCGCCGGGAACCGAGCCGCCACCGATCGCTGTGCCGCCTGGGTCCGCATCAAAAGCGGCAAGCAGATCCGCCATCGAGTTGATCGGGCTGTCTTTGCCCACAACGATCGCGGCATAGTCGCCGATAGTGCCCGAAACCAGCGTCAGATCGCGGAAGTTGTGAGGAAATACGCCGGTCAATGAGCGGATCACGATCGGCGTAGAATTCACCATCAGAGTGCCATGGTTGCTGTCGGCATTTTCAATCAGATATCCAATGGCTTTGCCACCACCGCCGCCCGACATGTTTTCGTATGACGCCGTGCCGACAAGGCCAGCTTTTGTCAGCGCTTCGCCCGTGCCGCGCGCCGTTCCGTCCCAGCCGCCACCGGCGCCACCGGGGATCAGAAAGTGAATGCTGTCCACGACCTGATGGCCATCAGCCAAAGCAGGCCCTGTCAGGCCAATTGCGGCCACAGCTGCGATCAGGGCGCGACGGCCCAGTGTGAATGTCGTCATGATGTCCTCCCATTTGACAACCAGCCGCATGGCGGCTCAGATTGGGTGGAACAAAAACACATCAACCTGACATCAACCTGTCACGCACGAAAAATAGCAAAAATCCCATGAAATTCCTCCTTGTGGAAGACAATCTTGATCTGGCGAACGCCATCTGTTCGCGCATGAGGTTAGACGGCCATGTGGTTGATCATGCGTCTAAATTGGACGAGGCGACCGCCTTTACCGAAACTCAGGAATACGACCTTATTCTGTTGGATATCATGTTGCCGGATGGGGACGGGCGCGACTTTCTCAAACGGCATCGCGCAGGTCATCTGGACACACCCGTGATCGTTTTGACCGCACGCAGCCAGGTTTCGGATCGAATCGGTTCGCTGGATCTGGGGGCCGACGACTATGTCACCAAACCGTTCGACCACGCCGAACTCGAGGCCCGCTGCCGCGCCGTTCTGCGTCGCAAATCCGGGAATTCACGGACAACGATTGAAGTGGGCGGAATAGTCTTTGATCCATTGGCAGGTCATCTGACCGTAGGGGATGAGACTGTTTCGTTGCGCAATCGGGAACTGCGCCTTCTGGAACTGTTCATCAGCGCGCCTGGTCAGGTTTTTTCGAAACAGAAACTGACCGACCGGCTTTTTTCATATGATGACGATGTCTCGGACAATGCTATCGAGGTTTACGTTGGCCGCCTTCGTAAACATCTTGAACCGTCGGACCTGAAGATCACCACGCTTCGCGGTCTTGGATACAGGCTGGATCATGCCTCCTGATCCCTATGTGTCAGGATCGCTTCGGAACAGGCTGGTCCTGACTTTGATCGGTGGTGCCGCGATATTGGCGTTTCTTCTGTTTATCACGGTTCGCAACTATGCCGCACAGGTCGCGCAGCAAGGGCAGGACAACATCCTGGGGGCGTCGGTCGCCTCAATTCTGGACGCGGCCGCCTTGCGCGACGGTCAGTTGGAGGTTGATATTCCCTATGCAGCCTTCGCCATGCTCAGCACACCGTCCGACGATCGGGTTTTTTACGCGATTTTTCAGGATGGCGCGTTTCTGTCAGGATATGAAGATCTGCCGCCGGCCACAGGGCAATTCGACGGAAAGTGGAGCTTTCAAACCAGTCGGATAAGGGGTGAAACCATACGTCAGGTCAGTGCTCGGCGAACCCTGGTGGGCCTGAACAAACAAACCGTCATCGAGGTCGCGTTGGGCCAAACGCAGGACGCGCTTGCGGAAACTCTCGACCAGATTTCACGCAACGCGGCGATTTTGGGCGTCGGGTTCTTTGCCCTTGCCGCTGCGCTGTCGTTCTGGGCCACCTCGTCCACGATTGGCCAATTGAACAGGCTTACGACCTCTGTCACCCGGCGCGGTCCACAGGACCTGAGCCCGTTCAAAAAGCCCGTACCCCGCGAAATGGCGCCTTTGGTGGCGTCATTGAATTCTTTGATGGGGCGACTGGATCAGTCATTGAGCCAATCGGAGGATTTCATCGCCGAAGCCGCCCACCGGGTGCGCACCCCTTTGGCAACCGTTCGATCTTATGCCGATGCCACGTTGCAGAGGGTTGAAAAGGAAGAAAATCGCGAAGCATTGCGCTCAATGGTGCGGGCGATTGATGAAAGCTCGCGCGCGGCGGGGCAATTGCTGGATCATGCGATGATCACGTTCCGCGCCGATCATCTGGAGCGCGAAGACATTGATCTCAATGCTTTGGTCCGTGATCTGGTGCAGCGTCTCACGCCAATCGCCGAGATGAAGGACTTGTCGCTTTCCCTGAGTGGCGATCCAAAGGTTTCCTACTCGGGTGATCCGATTCTTATTCAAAACGCTGTGCGCAACATGATCGACAACGCTCTGAAATATGCCCCTGCGGACAGTTTTGTACGCATCGAGGTTGTTTCGGAGCCACGCATTCAGATAATTGTCAAAGACCGTGGGCCGGGGTTTCCTCCTGACGAGATCGGCACTTTGACGCGCCGTTTTGAGCGCGGGAAGAACGCAAGCGGAACCATCGGATCCGGATTGGGCCTTACAATCGTTCAGGACGTTGCATCTGCACATGGTGGCACACTGGAATTGACCAATCGGCAGGGGGGCGGCGCGTGCGTTATCTTATCGCTTTGATTTTCTTCAGCCTTCCTGTCGTTGTTGCCGCCCAAACCTGGGAGGACAGGCAGGTTTTCAACGCCTCGGCAAATGAGGCGCATCTACGCGTGATCTCAAGCACGGACACCTTTCTGTTCGAACCCTTGATTGCGGGTTTCATCGAAGAAAACCCCGGTATCTCTGTCGAATACCTGGTGACCGGCACCGCAGATATCGACCGAATAGTCCGCGCCGCGCCGGAAGACTTCGATGTTGTCATATCCAGCGCGATGGATCTGCAACTGAAGCTGGCAAACGACGGTTTCGGGCGTATCATCGACGACATACCGCTGCCATCCTGGGCCCAATGGCATCAAAGCCTGTTCGCGTTCACATCGGAACCGGCGACAATCGTGATTAACCGCGCGGCCTTTGCCGGCGGCCCCATCCCCGAGACCCGGCAACAACTAATCGAAATCCTTCGTTTGCGTCCCGATGATTTCAGGGGCCGTGTGGGCACCTATGACATCCGTCAATCCGGTCTGGGTTATCTGTTCGCAACGCAGGATGCCCGCGCGTCCGAGACGTATTGGCGGCTTATGGAGGTGATGGGTGGATTGGACGTACGCCTGTACTGTTGTTCGGCGGATATGATCGATGACCTCGTCAAAGGTGAGATTGCAGTGGCTTACAACGTTCTGGGCAGCTACGCCGAAGCCCGCGCCGGAAGCAAGGACACGGTGGAAATCATTCTGCCGTCGGATTTTCAGACGACCATGATGCGCACGGCCATGGTGCTGAATGGCACCCCGCAACCGGACGCCGCCACGTCTTTTCTCAAACACCTGATTTCCAACCAAACCAAACGGGTAGGCGACCCTGTTACCTTGCCGCCCTTGGCCCCGCACGAAACTGGCACCGATCGCGAAATGATTGGGCTGGACCCGGGGCTCATGACATTTCTGGACAGGCTGAAACGCCGCCGTTTTCTGGCTGAATGGGAAAACGCGGTCATCCAGCGATAACCGCGTCCGCATCATTCGCGAAACGCGCGGTTGAAGTAGTCTGCCATCGGTTTCACAAGATAGGACAACGGTGTGCGTTCGTCGGTCTTGATCAGTGTCTCAACCGGCATACCCGGCAAAAGTTCCTGACCATTGAGCCGGTCGATCTCACCGTCGTTCAGCACCACTTCGGCGCGGTAAAAGGTGAAACCGGACTGTTCATCCGTGAAGGTGTCCGCCGAGACGTTGTTGACCTGTCCTTCGAGTTCGGGCGTTTCGCGTTGATTGAACGCCGGAAAGCGCAGGGCAACGGATTGCCCGACATGCAACTGATCCACATGGATCGCATCCACCCGCGCTGCCACCAACAGCGGCGTGTCCTGCGGAACCACATACATCATGGGTTCACCCGGCTGAATGACCGATTGCAGGGCAAAGACCTGACTGCCGTAAACCGTTCCGCTGACAGGTGCGCGAATTTCAAGCCTGGCCAGACGTTCCGCCAGGGACAAACGTCGTTCCCACAGTTCTGCCACCTGCGCCTGAACGTCCCGCAAAGTGGTGATCGCTTCTTCCCGCCGGGTTGCGGTCAGTTCGACAATCTTGATCTCGGTTGATGCAATCTGTCCCTTGAGGCGCGCAACGGACGCTTCCAGTTTGCCGATTTCGCCTGTCAGACTGGCTTCTTCGCGTTGCAGCGCCAGCACGCGGCTGTTTTGTGTCAGACCCCTGCTCAACAGGCTTTGCTGATCCTTCAACTCCGCCTCGATCAACTCTGTCTGGCGGCGCAACGAGACCAACTGAGCCTGCGTGCCTGCGATCTCGCTTTCTATCTGAACCAACTGTTTGCGCAGTTGTTCGTCCTGCTTGGACAGCGTTTCCAGTCGGGCATTGAACAGGTTCTGTTGCCCTGCAATCAGGTCCGGATCGATATCGTATTCTTTTTGAACCTCAGCCAGGCGCGCCGCCAATTCTTCGGATGTCAGGCCATCCCGCTCGGCTTCCAGCCGGGCACGACGGGCCAGCAGATCAAAGAGTTGAGATTCTACAATCGTCTGTTCCGAAGACAGAAATGTATCGTCCAACCGCAAAAGCAAATCGCCCGAGGCAACCGTATCACCGTCGCGCACGAAAATTTCGCCGACCACGCCGCCGTCAGGATGTTCAACGACCTGACGGTTGCTTTGAACTTCGATGACGCCCGAAGATACAATCGCCCCGGCCAGCCGCGTTTTCACGGCCCAAAGCCCCAATCCGCCGACCAGAATGCCAAGGGCAAGAAATCCCACCAGCGCAGGTATTTTGATGCCCCAGACGGGGACGGGTTTCTTGGTTGATTTTTTCGCCATTATTCACCTACGGGGCTAAGCTTGCGCTTTATCGCGCCCGCATTCTGGACCATTGCGCTCAGAACCTCGTCGCGGCCGCCGAACCTTACGACCTGGCCTTTTTCCACGACAGCAAGATCGTCGCATTCCGAAATGGCCTGCGGGCGATGCGTCATGATGATGGCGGCCTTTCCCGCTTCCTTGAGGCCGCGCACGGCTGCGTTCAAAGCTTCGGTGCCATCTGCGTCGAGGGCCGAGTTCGGCTCGTCCAAAATGAGAAGGACCGGGTCGCCATACAGCGCACGGGCCAACGCAATGCGCTGTTTCTGACCGCCCGACAACTGGCTGTCATTGCCTTCAAGGAAGGTGCCGTACCCCTTTTCCAATGACAGGATCAGTTCATGTGCCTTGGCCTTCTTGGCCGCCGCAACCACCGCTTCTGAATCCGGGTTTTCCGACATCCGTGCAATATTTTCAGCAACGGTTCCGTTGAACAGGGTCACCTGCTGCGGCAGGTATCCGATATGGCTGCCCAGATCGTTGGGATCGTATTGATCCAACGTGGCGCCGCCCAACCGGATCTCGCCCGCCGCCGGTCTCCAAAGCCCCAGCAGAGCCTTGGCCAGGGTCGTCTTGCCCGACCCACTTTTCCCGATCACACCAAGCGCCTTTCCCGGTTCCAGTTTCAGGTTAACGTTCCGCAACGTTGGCGCAGTGGCACCCGGAGGGATTACCGTCAGGGATTTGGCTTCCAATTGGGATTTGGGGATCGGCAAACGGATCCGCTGTTCCTCTGGCGGTGTCTGGTCCAGAAACCGGTTCAACGAAGTCCAGGCCGTGCGTGCCCGTTCGACCAAACTCCATTGGCCGACCGCCTGTTCCACCGGGGCCAAGGCCCGTCCCAAGAGAATCGAGCCCGCAATCATCGCCCCGGGCGTCATTTCGTTTTGCAGTACCAACCACGCGCCCAAAGCCAGCATGGCAGATTGCAGGAAAAGCCGAAGCGATTTCGTCAGCGACGTGAAGCTACCAGTCCAATCACTGGCGGAAATGCTTTGACGCAAAGCTTCGGAACGTTGGTTCAACCACCGCCTGGTCACGTCCGCCTGCATTCCCTGAGAGCGCACAACCTCAGCTGCTTGCCTTGCGTGCTCGGAAAAGGCATTCGCCCGAGCCGCCGCGGATTGTGCCTCGGCCACCTTACGGCTGGTCAGGGCCTGGTTGAGCAATGCGATCACCACAAGTAGCACGCCACTTGCAACGGCCAACCAGCCAAGCAGTGGATGAAAAATGAATATTGCCCCCAGGAAGACAGGTGTCCAAGGAATATCCATAACTGCAAGCAACACGGGCGAAGAGCACAAGGTGCGAATGGTCTCGAGGTCCCGCAATGCAGTCGCCGGAGCCGATCGCACCTGAGGCACCAGAGACCGGCGCATTGTGGCTTCGAAAACGCGCTCATCCAGCTGCGACTGGAACCGCGCTCCAAAGCGGGCAACGATGCGACCGCGCGCATAGTCCAGCATGGCCATCAGCGCATAAAGCAACGCAACAAGCAAAAACAGTGCCGTCAGAGTTTCAACTGCCCGTGAACCAAGAACCCGATCATATACTTGCAGCATGAACAGCGGACCTGTCAGCATGAGCAGGTTGACGAAGATGCTGAACAAAAACGCCAAGGCCAGAAAGGCAATGCCCTGATTGCGCACGTTGCGCAATTCATGGCGAGGGGCCGCTGACAGGCGGTGTTGAGGTTTCACAGTTTAAAATCCACATCATTCGGACAGGCATCGCCGCATTTAGAAAGTTAGTTCAGCATTGCCAAGTTTGCACATGTTTTTTTGAGCAAGAAACCGCAGACAGCAGGCTGGAAGAAGCACTTTTTGGCCAACGTCGCAAAGACTGTCTCAACGTTTGAACGCGGTGGTTCCGACGCACAGTAACTATGCGGTCGCGGCCAAAAGCACCTGACCAGTTCCGAGGTCTAGGCCAACGCAACGTCAGGTTTTCGGCGACGGATACGCCAATGATGACCAGCACGTTCCGCGTCAGGTAATGACTGATTACAAAGCTTGGTTCAGCGCCCGAGATCAAAATGAGAGCACCTATTCAGGCCGCCCAGAAGATGCGCATTCGCGCATTTCAGCAGCGCGACCGCACAAACTATCAGGGCCAATAGGACAAACGAATAATACCTCCTCGCAAAGATGTTTGGAGTATCACCGTGATCGATCGCGGAACTTCGCTCGGCACACTATGGGTTTAAGATGTTGCCAGAACTGCCTGGAAACACCGGTGGTGGCTTGCTGGCGGCAGGGTATGTTGCTACGGCTCCGCTCAAACCTTGGCGATTTGCTTTCACTCTGCTGTTTGGTTTGACAGAGCTGACAAGGCGGGACTGCAGGGCCGGGACACCGATCGAAATCGCAAGCCTATTCGCCGATCTACGCCAGAAACGGCACCGTCAGTTTAACCGAACGGGCCGCCTCCAGCGCCAAAGGATCTTTAAATCCAAAAGCTGTCTTCGTCCAAATGGGGTGTAAGTGTCGGACTGGCCTCGTCATCCTTGACGTCCAAGTTCCCACTCAATACGGCGGCCAATGAGTCTTCGGAAACGTTAAGCGCCCCGTCCTGAGCCTGATGCAAGTTCACCAGTATGTAGTCGTCTTCTACGTCTTCAGGAGCCTCAAGGTCAGGGACGAACTTTAGAATATCGACCGTTTCATCCCAATCGGACACACCCAAAACTTCTTCGCCCGTCGGCGTATTCTGATCGCCTTCAGTAAACCGAGCGAGTTTGGGCAATCCGTATCCCACTGTCCCACTGCCATCGATATCAAAGCCATAGAAAGTTTCGACCGCGACCACGTCAGGAACGGTGTTGGAACTGACATATACACCATTGGAATCCGTGACCCATTCACCGTAAGTTCCGTCCGAATTCTTCCACAATACCCGGTAGCCGCCACCTGAAGCCTCGGCGTGAATGGCCTGCCAGCCGGGGAAACTGTTCGGTCCGACAGTAGCGTTGTTGAATGTCAACTTGGTGGTGCCGCCAATCAGATATTCACCTTGGGTTGTCGCCCCCAGCGTTGTCGCGCCGTTGGATTCAATACTGATCGTTCCATGCCCCGTCAGCCCGTCATTGTTCAGGTCAACGCCATAGAAGACCTCTACATCCGCAACATTGGTGATTGTTGTACTGCTTCGGAACTCACCGGCCGCATTCGTCGTCCATTCACCGTAGGACCCATCCGCATTCTTCCACAACACCCGATAGCCGCCACCGGAGGCCTCGGCCTGAATGGCCTGCCAGCCGGAGAAGCTGTTCGGTCCGACAGTGGCGTTGTTGAATGTCAGATTGTTGGTGCCGCCAATCAGATATTCACCTTGGGTTGTCGCCCCCAGCGTTGTCGCGCCGTAGGATTCAATGCTGATCGTTCCATGACCCGTCAGCCCGTCATTGTTAAGGTCAACACCATAGAAGACCTCTACATCAGCCACGTTGCCGATGCTGCTGCTGCTGCTGAGGAACTGACCATTGGCATTGACGGTCCATTCCCCATATGTTCCATCCACGTTTTTCCACAGCACTTTGTAACCGCCGCCCGAAGCCTCGGCCTGAATGGCCTGCCAGCCGGCGATCGTGTTTTGACCAACAGCCTGACCATTAAATACCAGCGTCACGTTCGAGCTGCCTGCATCCAGAACGTAAATGCCCTGACTTGCATGTTTCAGTGTGGTGCCGGTCGTCTCGATATCCGAAAGCTGCATGGCCGCTTCGATATTCGAACGAGTATATGTCTGTGACCCATTCAGGAACTGAATGGCCTCGACATCATCTTCCACCGTGAAGGTGATGCGCGATACGGCATCGATAAATTCGTATTTGGTGCCGTTTTTGATGAACAGATAGCTGCTGATGGCGCTGACAAATCGGACTGTGTCAGCACCGCTTCCTCCGGAAAACGAGCCGGCATTGTTGGTCACAATGGCCCAATCGTCGCCCTGGCCGCCGAATACCTGGTCGGCGCCGGAACCGTTCGCCAGATAAATGGTGTCGTTCCCCAAACCGCCATAAACGGTGTTGTTGTTGGTTCCGTCGGACACTGAATAGATTTTGTCGTGACCATGGTTGCCATTCAGAACGTTCTGAGCGGTATTCCCGACGATCACGTCGTCACCCGTCCCGCCGATCGCGTTTTCAATCACAACGCCATGCGCGATTGTAAAGCCGCCTTTTATGCCCTCTGCGTAAGATACTACGCCGCCGCCGGTCTCGGAATAGTCCAGTGTTGCGGCCCGCAGGTCGATCCGCGCCTTGGAACTGCCGACATGCTGGATGGTATCGTTTCCACCAGTATCCCAAATGGACTGATAGCCGGTACCCGCAACGTTTGCCCAAGGAAGCGTGTAGGTATCGTTGGCAGAGTTGTGGCTGGTATTGGCGCCATACATCGCCTGCAACGCAGCAATGTCCAGAGCGCCGAGCCCAGTTGAACCACCATAAGTCGCGTTGACAGAGAGAATTCCGTTCTTTTCGGTCCAGCCATCATTATACGACATCACCGTGTAGACACCCTGATTCAGGCTGCCGGTCCCGAAAGAGTCAAATGGCGATGTGACGCCATTCATCACGGTTGTACCCAAACCGGTGTCGTGGGGGTGACCCAACCCAAGCGCATGGCCCAGTTCGTGGAGCAACGTCGTAAAGAAAAACCCGCCCGGATCGCCGTTTCCATTTGTTCCGGCAGTCCAGTAAGCGGTGTTGAAGGCGCCTTCAGAGGGGTTGCGCGATGGCGTGTAGTGGTAGCCAAGCGTTCGGGGATTCGAAAAAAAACTTGTGGGCGCAATAATTTCCACCAAGTCGGCCGAAGCGCTGGCGGATTCGACAAAAGTCACATTTGCGACGGCTTCGATAGCAGAAAGAGCCGCTCGGAACTCCGCCTTGTATTCCGCAGTCCAAGCTTGTGTGCCTGCGTATTGTTCGAAGTGATAGGAAATTGTGGTGGTGGTCGCAGGATTGCCGTCACCGTATGCAACATAACCTTGTATTGGACTGAGCGGAGAAGAAGCGGAAGGTCTTGGTATTATAGTCGTAGTAGCCATTGCTCAGCCCTGTAGCTCGGAAGTTTAGATAGCACTCGGATGCACGCTTAAATTGTTCTTTTTATGACAAACTACTATGCACCAACCCTTTTGAAACAGCAGGTGACACCATGTTTCAAATGACACTTTCTTTCAACGGCAGAACCGTCGCATAAGTGCAACAGAAACCCGCGATCCCTGGCTGAAACGGGCATCTGCGGCCGTTTAGGGTTTTGGGCATTCTGCCCAATATTTTTTCATTTTTTTGGACCCGTTCTCGTAGCTTTTGATCCGGTGGCAAACTTTCGCTTATTCCATGGACTCTGTAATGGGGATTTGCCCAAGGCGGTGAACCGATCAGAACCGCCGAGGGTGACATCCATGCCATTTTCGGCAGATTTCAGGCCCTATTTGCGCCAACGTCAGACAAGGCTCCAAGGGCCAGATACCGCACCGCATAGGCACCGAGCGAACTGAGCCTCGTGAATGATTTGTTACGTTGAACCGCTCGCGACATACTCAGCAATGGCGGCCCGGCTGCCACGCTGCCATATCAGGGTCAGCCAGCGGGCAAAGGCGCTGGAAAACTGTGTACTGATTCCAAAATCACCGCTGTAGAAACCCTGTTCCAACCAAAGCTCAGGATCAGCTTTGGACGCTTTTGCGGTGCTGTTCAGGCTTTCCCACTGGGGATCATTGGGAGTGATCTCGGAGCCATCTTCACGAATACCCGCGCACATCCGGCACCAGAACGCTTCGGCGAGGGCGAGGCCATTTGCAGAAGACCCTGATGCAAATGCATCGCGGAGCGACGGTAGCAAAAATCCGGGATGTCTTGCCGATCCGTCGAATGCAACCCTGCGTGTGGTGTCGTGAATCGCCGTGTTTGCAAATCGGCTCTCGATCAACTCAAGGTACTCACTTGCAGTGGTTTCGGGAACCGCTTCGACATGCGGAAGGATTTCTTCGACCTGCACTTTTCGAAAAAACGCCACGATGTCCGGGTCCTTCATGCAGTCGGCAATCGTCGGAACACTCAGTATTTCTCCGACATTCGCCAACAGTTGATGACCTCCGTTCAAAATGCGCAACTTCATGGTCTCGTAACCATGGACGTTGTTAGTCAGTATTGCGCCGACGTTTTCGAGGGGCGGGCGCCCGGCGCAGAAGGCATCCTCGATGACCCATTGACGAAAGTTCTCATGCGAGACGGGCGCTCTGTCATCGACGCCAAGGGCGCGGCATTGCGATACCAATTGGTCGGTGGTCGCTGGTACGATGCAATCCACCATCGAGTTCGGAAACGCGCCATGCCTGTCGATCCAGTCGGCCAGTTCCGGGTCGAACATGCGCGCCAATCCCACAACACAGTTTCGCAAAATCGTTCCGTTGCCTTGAAGATTGTCGCAGCTGAGCGCCGTAAACGGATTGAGGCCTTCGGCACGCCGTCGTCTGAGCGCCGCAACCATCGCGCCAAAGGCCGTACGGGGGTGATTGGGGTTTTCGGCGTCATGACGGATATCTGCGTGATCGGAATCGAATGCGCCGCTGTTGGCATCCAGAAAATATCCCCCTTCGGTAACAGTCAGCGAAACGATCCGGGTGGCCGGGTCGGCCATCGCGTGGATAAGGGCCGCGTTGTTTTCTTCGATCGGCAGGTAGTCGATCATCGGACCAATCACCTCAGCGGACATTCCGTTTGGCCCCAACTCGATCAGCGTTGTGAGGCAATCCTGCGCCAGCAATCGTTCTCGCATGACGGCGTCATAGCTTCGCACACCCGCTCCGACGATTGCCCAGTCATAGGCCAACCCCTGCTGCATGAGCTGATGGATATACCAGGCCTGATGCGCACGATGGAAGTTACCCAATCCTATATGAACGATGCCCGGCGTCAGATCCGTACGTTCATACATCGGAGTCTTCACGGTGGTTGGCAGCTTGGAAAGGCTCTCTTGCCGCAGCCGTGCAGGGGTTTTTGCGTTCGCCACAGGGTCCATCAGCTCATCCAATTTCCGCCGTCGACATTGTAAGTCTGCGCGACGACATACCTGGCTTCGTCAGAGGCTAGAAAAACCGCCATGCCCGTCAGGTCTTCCGCGCGCCCCATGCGGCCATATGGAACAGCTGCCGCCACTTCGCGCTTCTTCTGGCCAAGGGGTTTGCCTTCGTGTTTTGCAAAAAAGGCGTCCACGCCATCCCAATGTTCGCCATCGACGACACCGGGGGCAATCGCGTTTACATTGATCCCATGAGAAATCAGGTTCAGCCCCGCCGATTGGGTCAGTGATATGATCGCCGCCTTGCTGGCGCAGTAGACAGCGACCAAAGGTTCACCCCTTCGCCCGGCCTGCGAGGCCATATTGATAATTCGGCCTTTGGTTCCGTGCTCGATCATATGTTTGGCGACGGCCTGCATCGTAAACAGCGCGCCCGCGACGTTGATGTCAAACACCCGATTGTAGTCGGCGCGCTCGATCTCGACGAATGGTGCGGCGCTGAAGATGGCCGCGTTGTTGATCAGAATGTCGATTGGGCCGAATTGCGCCGCGGTTTTGGCTATGGCCTGATCGATGCTCTGCTGGTCGGTCACGTCCATTTCGACAGCGAAAGCTGCCGCGCCGATTCCAGCGGCCGCGTCCTGCGCGCGCTGGATGTCGATGTCGGCGACGGCGACCCGCGCGCCCTCTGCCACGTAGGCCTTGGCAAATGCCAATCCAATTCCCCGCGCAGCCCCTGTAATCAGGGCGGTTTTGCCCGTCAGACGTTTCATTCGATCCGCAGACCGTCTGCGTCAAATCTGTGGATCACATCGGCACGTGGGGTCAGATGAATGCGATCCCCATGGCGGAAACCAACCTCGCCATCGGCACGAACAGTGATTGTCTCGGCCAGTCCGGTGTCGTGGACGTGGAAAAACGTGTCCGAACCAAGATGCTCAGAGACGCTGACACGCCCGGACCATTCTCCTTCGGAGTCCGACACCGCGATGTGTTCCGGTCGAATGCCGATCGTTCGTGCGCCGTGCTTTGCCGCTTCGGGCCCTTCGATAAAATTCATCTTGGGCGAGCCAATGAATCCTGCAACAAACAGGTTGCGAGGCGTTCGGTACAGTTCCAGCGGGCTGCCAACCTGTTCGATCACGCCAGCCTGGAGCACAACGATCTTGTCCGCCATCGTCATGGCTTCGACCTGATCGTGGGTGACGTAGATCATCGTTGTCGCGAGGCGTTCATGCAGCTCGCTGATCTCCAACCGCATGCCCACCCGCAAAGCTGCGTCGAGGTTTGAAAGCGGTTCGTCGAACAGGAACGCGGCCGGTTCACGAACGATAGCCCGACCAATGGCGACGCGCTGGCGTTGACCACCGGACAACTGGCCAGGGCGGCGATCCAGGTAATCGGTCAGGTTCAGGACACTGGCCGCGCCCTCAACCCGCTTATCGATTTCAGCCTGATCCAGTTTCGCCATGCGCAACGGAAATGCGATGTTCTTGCGAACGGTCATATGCGGGTAAAGCGCATAAGACTGGAACACCATTGCCAGCCCCCGTTTGGCGGGCGGTACTTCTGTTGCGTCTGCTCCATCGATTTCTATGTGGCCACTGGTGATGTCTTCCAGCCCTGCGATCAGGCGCAGCAGCGTGGATTTTCCGCAGCCCGAAGGGCCGACGAAAACGGTGAACTCGCCATCTTCAATGGTCAGGTCCAGCGGAGGGATGACCTGAACGTCGCCGAAGCTTTTGGTCACGGACTTGAGTTGTATGCGTCCCATGAGGAATGCTCCTTATTTCACAGCGCCGAAGGTCAGGCCGCGGACAAGTTGTTTCTGGCTGAACCAGCCAAGGATCAGGATCGGTGCAATTGCCATGGTCGAGGCCGCGCTGAGCTTGGCAAAGAACAGGCCCTCGGGGCTGGAATAGCTGGCGATGAAGGCCGTGAGCGGTGCCGCGTCAACAGCGGTCAGATTGAGGGTCCAGAACGCCTCGTTCCACGCAAGGATAAAGTTCAGCAGGACGGTCGAAGCGATGCCGGGAATGGCCATGGGGGTTAGGACATAGAGGATTTCCTCTTTCAGCGTCGCCCCATCCATCCGCGCGGCTTCCAGAATTTCACCCGGAATTTCGCGGAAATAAGTGTAAAGCATCCAGACGATGATCGGCAGGTTGATCAGCATCAGCACCACGACCAACCCTCCGCGCGTATCCAGAAGGCCCAGTTGGATGAACAGCAAGTAGATCGGGTACAACACACCTACGGCTGGCAGCATCTTGGTGGACAGCATCCACAACAGGATGTCCTTGGTTCGTTTGGACGGAACAAACGCCATCGCCCAGGCGGCGGGCACGGCGATGATCACACCCAGCATGGTCGATCCACCGGCGATGATCACCGAATTCCACAGGAAACGCATATAGTCCGAGCGTTCCTGCACGATGGCGTAGTTTTCCAGCGTCCAGTCAAAGTTCAAAAACAGGGGCGGGCTGGCAATGGCCTGCGCTTCGGTTTTGAAGCTGGTCAGGATCGTCCAGAGGATCGGGAAGAAAATCAGCAGTCCAACAGCCCAGGCAAGGGCGGTGTTCAGCGATTTGCGTCGGGATGTGACAGCGCGGGCCATGGGTTTTCCTCCTCACGCGTCCAGGTTCTTGCCGACGATGCGCATCAGGAAGATCGCAACTATATTGGCAAGGATGATTGCGTAGACACCTCCGGCTGATCCAAGGCCGACATTCTGGCTTTCCAACACGCGCTGGAAGATCAGGTAGGTGAGTGTACGGGTGCCGAAAGCGCCGCCTGTGGTCACGAATATCTCGGCGAAAATCGACAAGAGAAAGATTGTTTGGATCAGGATCACAATGGTGATCGCACGGCCCAGATGCGGCAGAATGATGTGATAAAAGCGCTTCAACGGCGGTGCACCATCCATCTCGGCTGCTTCCAGTTGCTCGCTGTCCAGCGACTGAATGGCGGTCAACAGGATCAGCGTTGCAAAGGGCAGCCATTGCCACGAAACGATCATTATGATCGAGGTCATCGACGCCTCGGACAACCACGAGATCGGCTCGGCCCCGAAAAAACGCCACAGATGGGCCAGCAAACCATTGACCGGGTCCATGAACATGTTCTTCCACACCAGCGCAGACACGGTGGGCATGACGAAGAACGGCGCGATAACAAGGATTCGGACAATGCCTTGCCCCCACATCGGCTGATCCAGCAACATGGCAAGCAGAATTCCGAGAATGACGGTTATGATCAGAACACCGCCAACAATGACCAATGTTGCCTGCACCGCGGGCCAGAATGTACTGGACGAGACAAAGCGGACGTAGTTGTCGAGCCCGACCCAGCCCAGATCACCCCCGCGCAGAGGCAGATATTTTTTGAAGGAAAAGTACAGCGTCATCGTCAATGGCACGAGCATCCAGCCAAGCAGCAGGACCACTGCGGGTGCCATCATAAGGCGAGCAACGGATCGGGAGTGTTGAGTAGCCATTACGCAAACCCTCTCTGTTCAGGCGTAACTCAGCCTGCGAGAAAAACGCGAGTTGTGGAAGTGGAAGAGAGCAGGGGACAGATCACCTGTCCCCTACTGGGAGGGATGCCTCAGTACCCTGCGGCTTCCATTTCTTCGGCTGTAAAGGCCTGCGCCTTTTCAAGCGCTTCATCTACAGTCTGCTGTCCGGCATAAACCGCCGAGAATTCCTGACTGACCTGTGTGGCAATGCCCGCGAATTCCGGGATCGCAACGAACTGGATGCCAGTATAGGGTGTTGGCTTGGCACAGCAGTTCTGCGGGTCGGCCAACAGGATCGACTCGAGCGTCATCTTGGCGAACGGAATGTCCTTGTAGTTCGCGTTCTCATAAAGCGAGGTACGCGCGCCCGGAGGGACATTGGCCCAACCTTCGTTTTCCGCCACCAGTTCGATGTAGTCCTTCGAAGTAGCCCATTCGATGAACTGCTTGGCTGCATCCTCTTTCTGGGTTCCCGCCGGAATGGCCAGTGCCCAGGCCCACAGCCAGTTGGCGCGCTTGTCGACGCCTTCCGAATTTGGTGCCAGAGCAAACCCGACCTTGTCCGCGACAGTTGAATCATCCGGATTTGTCACGAAGGACGCCGCAACAGTGGCGTCGATCCACATTCCGCACTTGCCCTGCTGGAACAGCGACAGGTTTTCGTTGAAGCCGTTGGTCGCGTAACCGGCAGGGCCGGATTCATTCATCATGTCGACAAAAAAGGTCAGCGCCTCTTTCCATTCGGGCTGATCAAACTGAGGTTTCCAGTCTTCATCAAACCATCGCGCACCAAAGGAATTCGCAGTCACGGTGATAAAGGCACCGCCTTCACCCCAACCCGCCTTGCCACGCAGGCAGATGCCGTTGATGTCGTTGTCACGGTCCGTCATCGCAGCCGCCGCCTCGCGGATAAACTGCCATGTTGGCGCCTCAGGCATCTCCATCCCGGCCTTTTCCATCAGGTCGGTGCGATACATGATCATCGAGCTTTCGCCATAGAACGGTGCCGCATACAGCGTGCCCTCATGGCTCAGGCCACCCGCCATCGCAGGAAGCAGATCGCCGACATCATATTCCTCTGACAGTCCATCCAAAGGAACCAACCAGCCATTCGCGCCCCAGATCGGCGTTTCGTACATGCCGATGGTCATGATATCGAACTGACCGCCCTTGGTGGTGATGTCGGTGGTAACACGCTGACGCAAGACGTTCTCCTCCAGCGTCACCCATTCCACGTCGATACCAGTCGCCTCGGTAAAGTTGTCGGTATAGCCCTGCATCCGAATCATGTCGCCATTATTGACGGTTGCGATCGTGATCGTTTCTGCATGGGCCGCGGCCGTTGCGACAAAGGTTAATGCCGTCGCCGCACGAAGTGCGTTCTTCAAATACATCCTTGTCCTCCCTGAGCTTGGATGCCGTACACAGAAAGTAGTGTGTAAATTGTCGCGGCGTCAATAAAAACTTTACGCGCGTTAAAAGTTGTAGGTTACGCAGAATCCCTCAAAACCAATCTTGCGGGAAACAACGTTTCTGATCGCGTCTGGAATTTCCCTCCACTTTCAATGAGTTGGAACAGGGTTTCGACGCTGCGACCGGCAACATTGTCATAGTCATGAGCCGCCGTTGTCAGGGATGGGCAAGTGAACTGCGCGAAGGGATGATCATCATTTGAGGCCACGCGCAGCGCGCAACTGTCATCACGACCGACGCGAATCCCCTGTTTGTAGCAAGCTGCAAGAAAGCCAATGGCCAGTCGATCATTGCTGCATAGTACCGAGTCGGTTCGCAAACCGCGTTCTTCCAGAACTTTCAGCGCCCCTCTTTGGCCGATTTCTTCAAACGCCCAACCCTTGCCTTCAACTTTGATTATGTGCGGCTCGAGCCCAAGACGTTCCATCACTTTGATATAGGCTTTCCTTCGCTTGTTGGCGTTTGGGTTCGCAGGTGTGCGCATTTCAAAAAACGAAGGCGGTTCACCAGTGCGGGTCATGTATTCGACAGTTTGTGAAACAAAGCTGAAGTTATCAGAACCAACGAATGCAGCCCCCAAACCATCGAGATTACTGTCAAACAAGATCGTCGGAACATTGGCACAGAATTTCTCTATTGCTGATCTGTCCGAAACGCGTCCGAGAGGCGCCAAAAGTACCCCTGCCGGCTTCATGGATTGCAGACCGTCCAGAATTTCGTTTTCCAGCTTTTGTTCACCATGAGAGCTGAACAGGAACGGGCGGTATCCGGCCGCGATACAGCTTTGTTCCAGATAGCGTGCGATTTCAGCAAAGAACGGATCGGCCAGATACGGTACGACGATACCGATATTCTTGGTAAGCTTCCGGTTCTGGTTCACCGCGTAAATGTTGGGGCGATAGTCGAACCGTTCCAGCGCCTCTTCGATTCGGGCCCGCGTCGTGGGGCGAACGCTGTCGGGATCGTGAAAGTATTTGGATACCGTCGGGCGCGAGATGCCGCTGAGCGCTGCAAACTCTTCCATATTCTTTATCTTGGTCATGCCAGTCTGCCTGCTGGTTTTGTTCGTCGTGAACTTATCATAGATTTACATATTCTTTGCGCGCGCTAATAAATCAATAGCCAGAGCGGCCTCGTGCAACCAGCGCTCGACAAGGCGTTCAAAGGGATTTCGAGAGCGAAGCCGGCCTTTTGACAAGGTTCATTCAAGTTGCTGACCAGGCTGGAAAAACGTATCCAGGAAGGTCTGCGTGTGGATTGGCCGGCGCTTACGGCCGATAACTGTGGACCGACAGCAGGCTTGGACGGGGTAAGAAAAAGGCTAGAATAATATGATCGAACACTGAACCCAAATTCTTGACGATCTTATCTAAGCGATTGGTTTTAAACTATGGATGCTATTGCCCAACTGACCAATTGGATGATTGCCGAGGGGCGTCGTTCGGATGACCCGGAAAAAGTGGTGTCATATTTCTGTTCGTCGCTGACCGAGGCGGGTGTGCCGCTCTGGCGGGTCAATATCGGTCAGCGTTTCGCCAATCCGCTGCTCATCGCATGGGGGATCGTCTGGACACCGGATGGCACCGAAAGCTATGACGTGACACATGAGACCATGCTGACGGATGGGTATGTCGGCAGCTCATTCGAATACATTCTTGAACACCGGAAGCCACTTCACAAAAGTCTGCGGCAATTAGATCCCAGGACTGAGCACTCATCATATCTTGATTTCGCTGAGCTGGGTGGCACCGATTACTACGCTACGCTGCTTTATTACGGAGACGGATCGTTGCACGGATGCACTTTTGTCACCCGGTCGCCTGAAGGGTTCTCGCCCCGGCATCTGAAAATGATTGAGGATGCATTGCCCGCTTTGTCCTCTGCTCTGGAACCGGTCACGATGCGCAAGTCGTCCAAAGGTCTTCTGAGAACCTATCTTGGCGATGGGCCCTCTGATGCTGTGTGGAACGGGCGGATCAAGCGAGGGGAACGCACGACCCTTGACGCAGTTGTCATGTTCTCTGACCTGCGCGGTTTCACCGCTCTTTCGGACAAGGCATCCGAAGAGGACGTTTTCGACATGCTGAGTGGATATTTTGATCTGGTCGTGCAGTCTGTCGAAGAGAATGGCGGCGACATTCTCAAGTTCATGGGAGACGGCATTCTGTCGATATTCACCGTTGCGACACAGGAGGATTTGAACGCCCAATGCAAAAGGGCAGCGCGGGCCGCTCAAAGCGTATTGACCGGTTTGGCCGCACTCAACCATCACCGCGAAGAGGCTCGGAAGCCGCCGTTGGACATAGGCGTCGGGATCAATGTCGGGCAGGTCAGCTATGGCAATATCGGCAGCCCTGGCAGGCTGGATTTCACTGTTCTGGGTAGGGCAGTCAACCTCGCAAGCCGTATTGAGGGATTGACGAAATCCCTGGGCCACAGAGTTCTGGCGACGTCAGCCGTTGCCGCGGCTTCGCCTGAACTGTTCTCTGCTTGCGGGTTTCACGAAGTTCGAGGGCTTGCCGGATCCATCGAGTTGTACTCTCTCGTCGAAAAGGAGCATCAAGCCAGCCCCATGCCGGATCGCCACATTGATCCGGACAACATGGATTGAGAATCGCAAGCTTCTACATTGTCCGCAATGGCCGGTTTCAATTTGGGCTGCGGGCGACCGGGCCTCGCACTGCGCTGACTAAGGTCCCGTCGCAGGACCCTTGGACGAAACCTGTTCGAGTTCAAGGACCTGGGCGCATCCGAAGCTGATGCTGCGGACACACCTGGCCTTTCCGCGTCACAAAGCAATCCGGGCCGAGGTCATGGCTTTTCCGTAACCACCCGCCATGAGGCCCGTGATTGCGCCATTCTCGATGTCCAGATCGACCTTTATCAGGCTTGGGCTTACCGGGTTCATAAACACCCCTTGTTCGATTTCAAATGATCGCTGAGACGCGCCGCCGAAATCATGCAAAACGCATGCAAGTGGCCCGGCCGCCATCCCCGTGGCGGCTTCTTCATCTATCGCGTATCTGGGTGCGAACATACGGGTTGTAGCGTCCCGGCTGGTGATTGAAGGGTCTTTCGTGAATACGTAATAGCCAATCAGATCCAGTTGCTCGCTGATTTGCTTGATTTTGGCCAAATCTGGTCTGATTTTGGCAAGACCTGCCGCATCCGAAAGACCGACGATGATGAAGCTGTTGCCGGTGTTGACCAAAACCGGCGCAAACCTCTGATCCAGGTCAGTTTTGTCGACCCCGAGAGAGCTCAGCACATCGTCGAGTTTCACGCCCTTTTCGATCCATTCCTGAGCACCCGAATAGCGTGGGGCCAATTGTTCCATATAGGCGGCGCCGTCTTTCATGAGTATGCGTCTGGGGCCATCAACAGTTTCCTTTGACGTATCGGGTTTGGTAATCCGGCCCAGCGCATCAAGGTGAGAGAAGGCGGCGATTGTTGCATGACCGCAATGAGCTATGCGCCGGTTCGGTGTGAAGAAATCCAGCTTGAAGCCTTCCGTCTCGGACCGCGAGACAAACGCTGTCTCGGACAATCCAACTCTTGCCGCCACGGTTTGCATATCTTGCGGGCTCAGATCATCAGCGTCCAGAACGACGCCTGCGGGATTTCCTCCGGTGCCACCGTCGACAAACCCGTGCACGATTTCAACCGTGACTTCCTTGGCGGTGTTTGCTTGCGTGTTCATTGATCGTCTCCAAACATGAGGCCGCGCCCTTGATCGAGGCGCGGCCAGTTGCGCATCAGTTGCCGGCGGCGGTGATGCGATGCAGGAATGCAGTCATCCGTTCCGCAATCTCGGGCCCGTATTCTTCCAGCGCGAAGTGTCCGGTATCAAGCAGGTGAAACTCAAGATCCTTCAGGTCGCGTTGATAGGGCAGGGCGCCTTCGGCCGGAAAGATGTGATCATTCTTACCCCACATCAGCAGCGCAGGTGGTTGATGCTCACGAAACAACGCCTGCCATTTCGGGTACTCGGCAACGTTGGTGCCGTAGTCCAGGAAAAGTTCAAGTTGCACCTCCTGATTGCCTTCGCGATCAAGCAGGTATTGGACGTGCCAATAGTTGTCCGGGTTGATCAGTTCGGGCCTCTGTACACCGTGGGTGAACTGCCACTTGGTCGCATCCAGAGTAAGAAACCCACGAAGCTGGTCGCCATTCTCTTTCGAGGGGTCGGCCCAATAGGCTTTGATCGGGTCCCAGAATTCGCGCAGCCCTTCCTCATACGCATTGCCGTTCTGAATGACGAAGCCGGTGACCCGTTCGGGCTGTTCGGCAAACATCCGGAATCCAACCGGGGCACCATAGTCCATCAGATAGACCGCGTATTGATCGGCACCCTTCCGATCCAGCAGGGAGGTCATGATTTCGGCGATATTCGCAAAGGAATACTCGAAGTCTTCGGCTTGCGGCATGTCCGACGCCCCAAATCCGGGGAAATCGGGCGCGATCACGTGATAGTGCTTGGCCAGTTCGGGGATAAGGTTGCGGAACATATGTGACGAGGTCGGAAACCCATGAAGCAACAGAACGGTTGGCCTGCTCGGGTCTCCGGCCTCACGATAGGCGATATTGACCTCGCCGATTTTTTCGGCGCGGAAATTGACCGCTTGTGTGGCTTCAATGCCAGTCTCATTGGCGATTGCAGGGGCCGGAGTTAATGGCACCGCGATGGTAAGCGCGAGAAGACTGGCGCTCAGGATGGATTTCAGATTGCGCGACATGGGTATTTCCTTTCTTGGGGTTTTGGGGGCGCGTCTGAACGCGCAGGGTTCAGCATCGGTCAGCGTTGCTGGCCGGGCTTTTCTTTGTGCTCTGCGTTTTGAGCTTTCAGTTCCGCCAGTTCATCGCGAAGCGGCGCCATGTGCTCTTCAAACTCTTCCAGGGTCAGGCGTTGGGGGATGTGCTGCGGGCAGTTCCAGTCCATCGCTTCAAGCTTGATCACAATGGCCCGCTCTGGGTGGCCCCTGTAGTTCGGGTCACTTAAATGTTGCATCAGGGCCGGATCATCCGCGCCATCAACAAGTTTCGCCCGGCCCCAGATCTTGAGGCGTCTCCGGTTGGGATAGTCCATCAGGATCAGAGAAATGCGGTCGTTGTTCAGCAGGTTGCCCGCGCTCAGATATTGCCGGTTGCCGCGAAAATCCGCGTAGGCCAGCGTCCGTTCATCCAGCACTTTCAGAAAGCCTGCCGGTCCGCCGCGGAATTGAACATAAGGCCAGCCGGTTTCAGAGACGGTCGCCTGATAGAAACCGTCCCTTTGCGCGATGAAGCTGGCTTCGACCGGGCTGATGAGGTCTTCCTGAACGGCACCGGCCAGAAACTTTGCATAGCCTTCAGCCGATCCGTTCCTGGCCTGTGTTGCACGTACGGAAGGCGTGAAACTGATTTCTGCAAAAGGACGTGACATTGAATTCTCCATCTCAGCCGGGCAGAGCCCTGGGTTTGAGGTGAAGCTAGTCAAAGCTTTGGTGTTGCAGAATATCCCTTTTCGGCAATATATTATTCAAAAATATGGAATAGTCGTTTGGATAGATTTCACGCTCTGAGCGTTTTTGTGAAGGTGGCCGAGTTGAAAGGCTTCGCTGCCGCAGCGCGCCACCTCAATATGTCGCCACCAACGGTAACCCGTCTGGTCTCCATGCTGGAGGACAGCCTGGGGCTCCGTCTTTTTGTGCGCACCACGCGATCAGTCATGCTGACAGACAGCGGGCGAAGATTCCTTGAAGATGCCAGACGCATTCTGATGGATCTCGAGGAGGCAGAGCGTGCCGCCGTCGGATCCTATGCCGAACCGACCGGGGAACTCAGCGTGACCGCATCGGTGTTGTTCGGCCGAATGTTCGCCAATCCGATTCTGGGAGAATTTCTGAAACTGCATCAAAAGCTCTCCGCGCGCACTCTTTATGTGGACCGTGTGGTCAATCTGATTGATGAGGGCCTCGACGTCGGCATCAGGATTGGAAACCTTGCAGATTCAAGCCTGATGGCCGTGAGATGCGGTGCGGTGAGGCAGGTCGTGTTTGCCGCTCCGGCATATCTCGATACGCGCGGCGAACCTGAAACACCCGACGACCTGGCCAGTCACGCCATCATTAATTCAACTGCCCTGCACCCCTCGGCCCAATGGCATTTTCAAAAGAGTGAGACGGTCGTGACAAAACGTGTAAGTCCCCGCATCAGCATGAACACCAATGATGCGGTGATCGAGCTGGCCCTGCAAGGGCATGGCATCGGGCGGCTCTTGTCCTATCAGGTGGCACCGTACCTTGCGGACGGGCGGCTCAGAACCGTTCTGAATTCGTATGAACCACCCGAGATCCCCATCCATCTCGTGCATCAAGAGGGCCGCACCGTGTCTGCAAAAGTGCGCGCCTTTGTCGATTTTGCGGCCAAGCGTCTCAAATCCGACCCCTATTTGGATGGATTCCAACACAGGCCTACGAGTTAGGCCAAAAAATCCGCCGAACCACGCCATCCGGTCGCGGCCAGTGTCGCCAGGGCCCTGACCGACAGATCACTTTGGGCGTGCGCTTTGAGGTGGTACAGCGCGAGGGCGAACATGTGCAACAAAGCTTGCCACCAACTAGATTTGCTGGCACGAAACTGAAATCTCAGATCCCGGGTGCACACGCTTTTCGAAGCGATAGGGCCAGCATTGAGCATGCAATCACGTTTGACCCATGGTTTAGTTGGTCTTGCCCCAAGCATCGTGTGCGATCAGCGCGGCCTCGACCCGGTTTCGGGCGTGGAGCTTGGACAGGATTGCCGTCATATAGTGCTTTACGGTTTTTTCCTGAAGATCCAGTTGATCTGCGATCTCCCGATTGCTCATCCCCTTCGCCACACGTCGAAGTATTTCTTCCTCGCGATACGTGAGATCATCCAGGACATCACTATCCTTGGAATTCTCCGCCTCTCTGTTGATCTGAAGCAGCACGCGCGAGGCCAGCCCGGGCGACACGAAACCTTCACCTGCGGCGATGCTGCGCAGTGAGGCCGTCAGTTCGCTGGCTGTCACACCTTTGACGATGTAGCCGATTGCCCCTGCTTCCAAAGCATCCGCAACGTCACTGTTGTTTTCCGAGACCGTCAATATCGCGATGAATGGCGGATTTGCCATGGCCGCGATTTTTCGCGTCGCATTTATGCCGCCTCCGGGCATCGAAAGATCGAGGATGGCGATGTCAGGTTGATGAATGCCGACAAGTGAAATTGCCTCATCCGCGCTCGAGCCGGCAGCGAGAACTTCGAACCCATCGGCTTCGTCCAATGTCCGGTGCAAACCGTCCCTGAAAATCGGGTGATCATCCGCTATTACGACAGATGTTGTCATGACGTACTCATCTTTCTGGGAAATAGTGTCATTGTGACAGAGGTTCCTTTGCCAGGGCTTGACCTGACTTCGAACCTGCCGCCGATACTCTCAACCCGATCTTGCAAACCCAAAAGCCCCTGGCCTCCATCGTCACGCAGTACTTTTCCGTCCGAGGGGTCAAATCCGGGCCCGTCATCGTTGACTTGAATGACGACCCGATCGTTATGCGCCTCGCAAATGACGGTGCATCGAGAATTCGGAGCATACCTGGCGGCGTTGGAAAGCGTTTCCTGAAGGAACCGGAAAACACACAGCTTGTCGGACACGGACAACTCGATCGTCTGGCTTCCCTGAAGTGAAACATCCGGCCGCAACGGACTGTGTTCCGAGTGATCTTCTATCGCTCTTTTCACCACATCAATCAGCGCCAGATTGTCGATGTCCGGAGCGGACAACCCCCGCGACAACGCGCGAATTTCGGCCAGGGACTTCTGCAAAGACTGTTGAATCTCCTCGGCCTCTGCGGGCTTTTCAGGCCTGTCCGAGAAAGCCGCCTCCAACCTGAGGGCCGCGAGGGACAGATATTGAGCGGGACCGTCATGAAGCTCGGAACCAAGCTTCTTCAGAAACCGGTCTGTTTGCGTGGCATATCGTTCCGACGCTTCGACCACGCGCGACCGCAGCCTGGCGTTCTGCTCTGCCATCTGCTCACTCTCTTTCAGACGCCGCTCCAACAGGCGCCCCTGGCGTCGAATGGTGTTGTCACCGATTGCCACGATGGAAAACAGTACGATTGTACTTGCCGCAAACGCTGACCCGACGACCAGCCAGCTTGTCCGGCGGGCTTTGGCCATATCAACTTCCAGCTGTTCAGCTTTCTCGTAAAACTCTGCAACTGCAATAATATCTCCAGACCAGAGTTCGCGGATCGGGCTGTACACTTCAAGCAGCGGGATCCCAAGTGCTGCTTCTGCGGCGCTTTCGGCATGGTCGAGATCTTCGAAAGAACCCGAAATCTCTCCGCTCCAGGCTCGGCTCAGATCGTCAGTCGGGTCGAAACGGCGTCCAATGATGGTTGGATCCGACGCGTGCGCGATCACGCCGCCTTGTTTCCAAAACTTGAAGGACACAATGCGGTCCCGCATTGGCTGGGTCATGAATATTTCGTCCAGTGCCCGCCTTGCTTGATCTGAGAGACGATCCCCGTATGCAAGTTCCTGGCTGAGAGGGGATACGATGCTCTCCATATACAGCGCTGCGGAATTGGCAGAATTTTGCACAACTGCATTCTCGATCCGATTTGACACCCATACGCCAACTATCGCGGTGGCCGTTCCCATCACGACAATGCAAGCCGCAAGAAAAACTCGCGACAATGACCAATTGCGAACTGACAGATCGGAAATCTCGGGTCTCATTTCGTGTTCAACTATGAACGACAATCCCTGACCGCGCCACCGACCTTGGTCTGAACTCATCAGCTTTCGGATTCGAAACTTGGATCATGTCAGACCCTTTGATCGCGCAATCGCGCAGATGGCGGACAGAAAGCACGCGCGGCTTCGCAAGAGGTGCACCGAGTTCACTCAAAACTCCGTCCAGGCAATCAGCGCATCGGCCCAAAGCCGTTCTCGGAGGAGCCACACATACCGGCAAATTCTTTTGATTTTTCACCCCGGCAGAGCAATGGACAGGCGTTCTACCAAAGCTCTTTGCACGATGGCAAATCTCGGAGTGCGCGCTATCTCGTCCAGTGTCGCCACCCAGAGCGGAACTTCTATTCCGGGATCAATATCTGACGACCGATGAAGCCGAGAATCCGCGTTCCCGATAAACGAGGGCAGAAACGCTTTGCCGACCCCGGAGGCCGCCATCTGCTGAAGCACAAGGAAACTATCTGCCCCGTTGGTCATTTCATCGGCGCTGACATGTTCGGCCAGCCATTTGGCGGGAAGCGAGCGACTCAGCGCCCCATCAAGCCTCATCCACTTTCGGTTTGGGGAACCGTCGTCAAACACACCGAATGACAGGGTTCCCGCACGTTCGCTGACAAGCCCTTCCTCAAGTTTGATCGAGGGTCGCACGGCGATGTCTGCGGTCAGCCTCGACAGATCATGATGGCTGTTGCCGCTTAACAAAGTCAGTTCCAAGTCGGGGTAGAGCCGCGATATCTCGGTTAGTATTTGGGGCAGTACAAGCTGGCAAAGGCTGTCCGTGGACGCAATGCGGACCTGACCCGCGGGGGACCGGTTTGCCCCCACTATTGCCCGCTCTACGGAAAGTACGGCCTCTTCAACGCTTTCCATCGCCGAAAGAATTGCTCTGGCCTCGGGCAGGGCGGTGTACCCTGACGGGTGTTTTTGAAAGATCACGCATCCAAAACGTTTTTCAAGCGCGGCGACTCTGCGCAGCACCGTTGCATGAGTGACACCCAGCGCCCCGGCAGCCGCATTCAGTGATCCGTGTTTCCTTACGGCCAGCGCGTATCGAAGATCATCCCAGTTTTGGTTGTGCATAAATTAACAAGGAACGACGAATAACAAACAATTACAAGAAAAATTGTTCAGGTTAATATCCGACGCATTGAACAGGGAGACGCACAATGATCAAGAAAATCCCGGCCGTTGCTACAGGTTTGTTGTCGGTAGCCATCATTGGATCAGCCATCGCCCATGAAAGCGAAAATCCTGCGGTGAAGGCTCGGACCTCAATCATGCAGCTCTATGCCTTCAATCTTGGCACATTGGGCGGCATGGCCAAGGGAGAGGTTGAATATGATGCCGAGGCAGCAACACGGGCCGCGAACAACCTGGTTGTGCTGACGCAGATCGATCAATCCGCGATGTGGCCTGCCGGATCCGACAATGCGTCCGACCCGTCCACCCGAGCCTTGCCAGCCATCTGGGAGAACTTCCCGGATGTAAGTGCAAAAGGTCAGGCCATGGCTGAAGCCGCCGTTGCGATGCAGGTGGCGGCAGGCCAGGATGTCGGTGCCCTGAAGGCGGCGATGGGTGATCTGGGCGGATCGTGCTCGGCCTGTCACAAAGCTTACAGGGCGCCGAAAGACTAATGGAGCGCGGGCCATGCGGCGTTTGTTCATTTTCGCCGCAGGTATCGCTGTACTGGTCGGGTTGGTCGGTTTGGTGCTGACCCATCCGAAAACAGTTGACCAGACACAACTGAACGGGATTGTCCCTGATCTCAGTCGAGGTGAGGCGGTGTTTTATGCGGCTGGATGCGCGTCCTGCCATTCTGCACCGAACGCAACGGGTGAGGAAAAGCTGGTACTCGCTGGCGGCCGTCGGTTTGCGTCGGATTTCGGCACGTTCATAGCCCCGAACATATCCAGTGATCCGGTTACCGGCATCGGATCGTGGTCCGCATCGGATCTGGCCAATGCTCTGCTTCACGGGACCGGGCCCGAAGGACAGCACTATTTCCCCGCATTTCCCTATACGTCCTACGCCAACATGTCAGCCGAGGACGTTGTTTCACTGCATGCCTTCCTCGGCACTCTGCCGGCGGTTCCAACCCAAAGCGCAGCGCACGAGGTTGGCTTTCCCTTCAACATTCGACGCGGGCTGGGCGGGTGGAAGCTGTTGTATCTGAAACCGGGCTGGGTTGTGGAAGGCGATCTGACTGACCAGCAAATTCAAGGCCGATACCTGGTAGAGGCGTTGGGACATTGCGCAGAATGTCACACGCCGCGTAACGGGTTAGGAGGCCTGAAACGCGATCTCTGGCTGACAGGTGCACCAAACCCCAGCGGAAAGGGACGCATCCCCGGGCTGACTTCTGCACAACTGGATTGGTCCGAGGCTGATATTGCCGAATATCTGAAATCCGGCTTCACGCCGGATTATGACAGCGCGGGTGGCGAGATGGTTGAAGTCATCGAAAACACATCCCGCCTTACGGATGACGACCGTCTGGCGATTGCGGCCTATCTCAAGGCCGTGCCCGCGTCACCGACAGGCTCGCCGTCAGAGTAACCCTCTTTGGCGCCATGTATCGGATGCCAGATGTCCTTGCCAGCCGTCAGCACGAAGCCGCAAGGCCTATTCCCTTTTCGCCAAACTCCTGTTTTACGTTCTGGGCACCGGAGCGCAGCAATCGCCCGGGTGTCCGTTCAAGATTGTTTGAGGGTCGTGGCCAAATGACACAAAAGATCGCGCTTTGGTCCATTCCGATATCCCTGGCGGTACTGGCCCTGAAGCTGCTGGCCTGGTGGCTGACAGGTTCGGTGGCGTTGTTGTCGGACGCGATGGAATCCACCGTCAACGTCGCAGCGGCCCTGCTGGCTTATTTCGCGGTTCGGGTTGCAAACAAGCCCCCTGATGAAAACCACCCCTTTGGTCACAAGAAAGCCGAGTATCTTTCCGCCGTCGTCGAGGGCGTATTGATTGTGTTGGCGGCGTTCTTGATCATCAGAGAGGCCGGGCTGGCCCTTCCCACCCCACATCTTGAGGATGCGCCTTTTCTTGGAATCGCCGTCAATGTCATTGCAACGGGTGTGAATGGCGCATGGGCCTACTTGTTGCTCAAAATCGGCAGGCGCGAAGGTTCACCTGCATTGGAGGCAAGCTCGCGGCACATATTTACAGATGTCATGACGTCAGCGGGTGTCATCGCGGGGCTCATACTTGCACTTGTCACAGGCTGGCTGATCCTTGACCCGATCCTAGCGATACTGGTCGCGCTGAACATCCTGTGGGAAGGTTGGAAAGTCATTCGTGCGTCCGTTGACGGGCTGATGGATGTAAGCCTTTCTGACCATGACTTGCAGGTAGTTTCCAGCACCATTGAAAGCAACCTAGGTGCTGCGCTGGAATATCACGACCTCAAGGGGCGCAGATCCGCGAATGTCATCTTCGTCGAGTTTCACCTCGTTGTGGACGGCGCAATGTCGGTCAGCGCAGCCCATGACATCTGCAATGAAATCGAACACGCATTGGAACGTCTTTATCCGGGCTCTGTCTTTTTCATTCATCTCGAACCCGATGACGAGTTGAAGGGCAACGGAGCAAAACCCAGCCAGGTTTCTTAAACCACTCGGTGCAATCGAATGCGACGCAAGTCGTGGTCATGGATGGGACGTTCGGCCCGCAATTCATCAGACTTAAGCCCGATGTCGGGACGCAAAGCCCCGGATAATCTGTCACCGACACCATGAATTGGGTCGAACAGAACTGGAGGCGAAAAAATGAAACTTCAAGGAAAACTGGGCCAGCTTCTCAGCACAGCAGCACTGGCTTCGTTGATTGCCGCGACGCCTTACGTGCCGAAGTTTGACACGGAAGGTCGCTTGACCCTTGAACCAGCCTATGCCTTTGCCAAAAGTGGCAGCGGAAAAGATGGAGATGGTGGCGATGATGACCGGGGGGATGATCGTGGCGGCGAACGGGACGACAACTCGGGGTCGGGCAACAGTGGTCGCGGTGGTGATCGCGACGACGACAGGGACGGTGATAGGGACGACGACAGGGATGATGACCGTGACGATGATCGGGACGACAATTCCGGATCCGGCAAAGGTGGTCGCGACGACGATGACGATGACGACGATGATGATGACTCGAAGCGTTCAAATCGAGGCAGCGGCAAAAAGGATCAATCCCGGTCAGGCGGCGGATCATCACGCTCTGCCGGCATAACGAAGGTTGAGACGAACGCCAACGGCATCGAAGTGCGCTATGCCGATGGAACCAAGGAAGAAATCGAAAACGGTCGGTATGAAAGAAAGAATGCTCAGAACCGCACTGTGGAAGAACGGCTGGCGACAGGCGCCGATGTCTCAAGGCTCCGGTCATTGGCTAATGGTATCTCCATCGACAACGTGCGCTCTTCAGGGCAAGGCGGCACTGCTGGAAGTCGACCCACAAAAATCGAACGCCAGGGCAACAACATCGAAGTAAACTATGCCAATGGCTGGAAAGAAGAGATCGAGTTTGGCCGGTATGAGTTGAAAGACCCATACAACCGGACTGTCGTTGAGAGAAATGCAACCGCCGCTGACCGTCGGAGATTGCAGTCGGCAGGCAACTAGGCAACTGCGTCAGAACGAAAGACAAAGGGCGGCTTCTCATCGTCAGAAGCCGCCTTTCATTTACGTCATTGCCAGCGGTTATTGGCGTACTGCATTGGGATCAATGGCTTCTTGCCCAAGGTGTTGGCTCAAAGTCCCCCCAACATGAAAGGGACGGGCACCAACTCCGCAAACCGGCATGAGCGATGTGTTATGTAAGTCCTGCCCCCTTTCTCGCTTGCAACGACCAGTCATCCACTGGTTGTGAACCCTGATCCTAACGTTCACCGCGCCGATAGGGTGCCATCAGCGCGGCAGGCACCTCGGCCCTGCGGGCGACGAGAACGAGCGCGACGATGGAAAGCACATAGGGCGCCATCAGGAAGAGTTGATATGGCACGCCTTCAATCGACGTTTGCAGCCGCAGCTGGTATGCATCGAAAAATGCAAACAGCACGGCACCGATCAACGCCTTGCCCGGTCGCCAACTTGCGAACACAACCAGCGCGATGCAGATCCAACCGCGTCCTTGAACCATGCCCGGGAAGAAACTGTTGAACGCCGTTGTCGTCAGGAACGCGCCGCCCACTGCCATCAACGCTGATCCGACGACCACTGCACCAATGCGAATGCGAATGGGGTTCAGCCCCTGCGCCTCAACCGCGTGCGGGTTTTCACCGGTCATGCGAATGGCCAGCCCCAGCGGTGTCCGGGCAAGGACGTAGGCCATCACAGCCACCGCAAACAGAGCGAGGTAGGTCGGCAGAGCGTGGGAAAACAGGATCGGACCCAGAATGGGGATATCGGAAACACCCGGAACATCGAGTGGTTGGAAAGGTTCTATCGTCGGGGGCAAATCGCCCACTTCGACAAGCAACCGGTAAAGGTAGTAGGCCAGCGCGGATGCAAACAGCGTGATGCCAAGCCCCGAGACATGTTGCGACAATCCAAGCGGGACCGTCAGCATGGCGTGCAGCAATCCCAACATCGCGCCGCAAAGTGCCGCGATCATCAGGCCAACCAGCAAGGGCGCGCCCATGTAGACGGCAAGCCAACCGCTCATCGCGCCCATGGTCATGATCCCCTCGATCCCCAGATTGAGAACACCCGAACGTTCACAGAGCAACGCGCCGAGGACTCCGAAAATAAGCGGCGTTGCAATGCGCAGCACGGACGCCCAGAGGCTGGTGTTCAGCAGCAGTTCAATTGCATCACTCATCGACGCACCCGGTAAGTTGTGAAAAGAAGGGCCACGATCATGGTGAGCAGGCAGAGCGCCACGATCACGTCGGCAATGAAGCTGGGAACGCCGGTTGCGCGGCTCATGGCGTCGGCCCCGACAAAGACGGTGGCGACGAAAATCGCGGCGGCGACCACACCCGCCGGATGCAACGCGGCCAGCATTGCGACGACGATGCCGGCATATCCGAATCCGGGGCTCATGGTCGTGGTGACCCCGGCTGTGACGCCCATGACTTCGACGGATCCTGCCAGCCCTGCCAAAGCGCCTGAAAGCAGGGCCACACCCATGATCGTTCTGGGAAGGGAAATTCCGGCAAAGGCGGCGGCACCGGCGTTCAAGCCTGCGGCGCGTGTTTCAGCCCCAAAAACCGTGCGGGCCAGGATCAGCCAAACAACACCTGCTGCCGCGATGGCAAAAAGCAACCCGATATGAAGGCGCGTGCGGGGAATAAGATCCGGCAGGCGGTACTCTGCGCTCACGGGCACTGAGGAAGGCCAGCCAAAGGCCATCGGATCGCGCATCGGACCCTCGATCATGAGGCCGACGAAAAGGATCACAATGAAGTTGAGCAGCAGGGTCGTCACCACCTCATCCACCCCGAAACGCAGGCGCAAATAAGCGGGGCCCGCCAACAGGGCTGCACCCGCCGCCATGCCCGCCAGCATCAAAATCGGTATACCGATCCACCCGGGAACCCCGAGAGAATGCCCGATCCAGGCGGTAATCAGTGCGCCGACAAAGAACTGCCCCTCGCCGCCGATGTTCCAAAGACGCGCCCGAAAGGCGACGGCCGCGGCCAGCCCGGTAAATATCAGCGGCGTGGCGCGGGTCAGCATCTCGGTGATCGAAAGGCGCGAACCAAGGGCGCCGGTCAGCATTTCACCATAGGCAGTCAGCGGGTTCACACCTGCCGCTGCGATTAGACCCGAAGCCAATAACAGCGCGGTAAAGACCGCGGCCAGCGGCGCAACGACCACAAGGTACAGCGGTACATATGTGCGTCGTTCAAGCCGCATCATCATCTTCCTTCCAGACACCTGCCATCATCAGGCCAAGGCGTTGCGGGTCAGCCTCATCAGCGGATATCGGTTTCGACAATCGACCCTTTACGATGGCCTGAATCCGGTCTGAAAGAGCTACGGCTTCTTCAAGTTCTTCTGAAATAAGCAGGATCGCAGCACCCTCGGCCCGCGCGGCCAGAAGCTCGGCATGAACTGCGGCAATTGCCCCTTCATCAAGGCCCCGCGTCGGCTGGTTGGCCAGCACGAAACGCGGTCCGTTGGTCAGGACCCGCCCCAGGATCAGCTTTTGCATGTTGCCGCCAGACAGCAGCCGTGTGCGCGTGTCGGGACTGGCCCCTCGGATATCAAATCGTTCGATAAGCCCTGCGGTGTATTCTCGGGCGGCGCGTTGTCGGACAAAGCCTCGGCGCGAAAACTCCGGTGTGCGCAGACGTTCAAGAACTGCATTTTCCCACAGGCTCAATTCACCCACGACACCTTCTGCATGGCGGTCTTCCGGTACCCTGCCAGCGCCAGCCTGGATCATGCCGCGCGGGCCCAGATGGCCGATATCCTTGTTCAGCAGTGTCAACTGCCCGGCGCTGGGGTGGATCAATCCAGACAACAGCCCGCCAAGCGAGGCCTGACCATTGCCTGATACGCCGACGATACCAAGGATCTCGCCAGCGTGGACAGTGAATGACACGTCATCCAGCCGCAATTCACCGTCTTCTTCCACGCGCACGTCGTTTGCGACCAGAACCGGCGCGCCAATCTCGTGGTCTTGACGAACGGGTCGTTCCACTTTGCGGCCAACCATCAGTTCCGCCAACTCTCCGGGGGTGGTTTCCGAAGTCCTGCGTTCCGCGACCAACCTACCGCCACGAAGAACGGCCACACGGTCAGAGGCCGCCATGACCTCATGCAGTTTGTGACTGATGAAGATAAGCGACAGACCCTCTTTCGTCATGTCGCGCAGCGTCTCGAACAGGTGCATTGCCTCGGGCCGGGCCAGAACGGCCGTGGGTTCATCCAGGATCAGTATGCGCGCGTCTCGGTACAGCGCTTTCAGAATTTCGACGCGTTGACGTTCACCCACGGAAAGGGACTTGATCCTGTCGTCGGGGTTCACGGGCAGACCAAACCGATCCGCGATCTGCAACAACTTTGCACGCGCTTCGCCACGCACGGACCGTGCGCGTGTCAGGGGTTCTGAACCCAGCATGACGTTTTCAAGAACCGTTAGGTTGCCCGCAAGCGTAAAGTGCTGGTGTACCATGCCCACACCCACCTCGATCGCTGCGCGGGGCAGACCCGGAGGCAACGCTTTGCCAAACACCCTGACAGAGCCTTCGTCTGCCGCGTAATGGCCGAACAGGATGTTCATCAGCGTCGTTTTGCCTGCGCCATTTTCACCCAACAATGCAAGGATTTCACCCTGGGCCAATGACAGGGTCACATCATCATTGGCGGTAAGCGTTCCAAAACGCTTTGTTATGCCGTGAAGTTCCAGAACCTTGTTCATGTGGGCAGGCCTGCGATTGGAGACGGAAAGGTAAGTTCGGGCGCACGCGCCTCGATCAGAGCCCCAAGTTTCAGCAGCGCAACATCCGAGCCGGGTGGTCCCATCAGTTGCACACCGATTGGCAGGCCATTTGCCATACCAAAAGGCAATGCCAAAGCCGGCAAGCCTGCAACATTGGCAAGCGCTGCGTTCGGGGCAAAGGCCTCCAGCCGCGCCATGTGTTCATCTGCGGAGCCGCCAGACAGATCCAAACTGCCAATAACGGGCGGTGCAGACGATAGGACCGGCATCAGGACAGCATCGACAGAACTGAAAATCTTGCGAGCACGATATGTCAGACGAGCAAGCTGCCGTGTGGCCGCAAAAAGCGCGGTGGCAGATGTGGCACGGCCCTCGGCAGCCATGGCGGCGGCAAGCGGTGGAACCTGGTCATCAGATATCCTGAGTGCAATGAGCCACTCGGCCAGCGAAACAGCCAGTATCGTGCGTGCAATTGCATGAGCCTCGGCCCCCATCTCGTCCGGGGTACAAATGTCATACACCTCGCAGCCTGCATCGCGCAGAGTGTCAGCCGCATCCTTGGCGGCTTTGCACTGGTCAGTTCCGCAACGCTCGGGCAGTGCCAATGCAATGCGGGGGCGGTCCGCCGGATATACCGGGGCCATGGGCTGGGCTACGGCTTGAAAGGCGGTTTCCACATCGCGAACGGACCGTGCCAGAACCAGTTCTGACGCTATCCCCATCAGGTGATTGGTAAAATCAGGGCCTCCGGGCACCGCACCACGTGACGGCTTGAGCCCGGTCAAGCCGCAGCACGCGGCAGGTACTCTGATGGATCCGGCCGCGTCCGTGGCATGAGCAATGGCGACGATGCCGCCTGCAACCGCAGCCGCGGCGCCGCCAGATGAGCCACCGGGCGTCAACGCGGGATTCCACGGATTGCGGGCCGCAGCCATGCCATCTGGTTCACATGTCAGGGAAAGGCCGAATGGCGGTGTTGCCGACACGCCAAAAGGGATAAGGCCGGTCTGGCGCAATTCATGCAGCAGGCAGCTGTCAGTTTCGGGTTTTAGCCCTTGCGCGCGGATTGCTGCGGATCCGGCCGCAGCGGGTAGTCCTTTTGCGAAACCACCGAGGTCTTTCACCAAAAACGGAACCCCATGAAACGGACCCCGTTGGTCAGATGGCAATGCGTCTGCTGCCCTCGCCCCGGCGAGAGCCATGTCTTCGTCCAGAAATGCCACAGCCCCCAAATCCGCCTGCGCGTGGCAGGCAGAAAGACTTGCTTCCATCGCATCGGTGGCAGTGATCTGCCCCGCAGAAACGGCAGCAGCAAGAGCCGTGGCGTCGGTCACGTCAAAGCCGCCGGGATCAGGAGGGTTCGCTTTCGTCGATCGGAACGTCCCATTCGCCGGATTGGATCGCGGCCTGTTTGGCCTCCATCGCAGGGATGGCGTCGGCAGGCACTTCGTCGGCGACATAGATCAGCTCATTGCCGCCATGAGCCATGAAGGAATATTCGGTATAATTGCGCCCGGTGGGATTGCCGGCCTGAACATCCGCCACGATGGCTTCGATGGTTGGCCCATAGTTCCATATCGCGTTGGCAAAGACCGTGCCGGGATAGCGCGGCGTATAATCTATCAGTGAACCGATCGCCTTCACGCCGCGCGCCTGAGCGGCATCTGCGGTGCCAATGCGTTCACCAAACAGGATGTCCGCACCCGCATCGATCTGGGCAATCGCGGCTTCCTGCGCGCGAGCCGGATCAAACCATGCTCCGATGAAACCGTTAAGGAAAGTGGCGTCAGGGTTCACTTCACTGACGCCCATCCGGAAAGCATTGATCAGCAGGTTCACCTCGGGGATCGGATAACCGCCGACCGAACCATAGACATTGCTTTCCGACATTCGGCCGGCAAGCATTCCGGCCAAATAGGCCGCCTCGTGGTTGCGGGTGCCGAAGACACCAAAATTGTCGCCCTCCGGTCCGCCGGAGGACCCCATCAAAAACGCGGTATCGGGGTAGTCACCAGCCACTTCGCGTGCTTCGCGTTCCACCGCGTAGGACTCGCCCCAAATGATTTGAGCGCCGCCTTCGGCATATTCGCGCATCGCACGGGGATAGTCGGTCGGAGCCACACCCTCTGAAAACTCATATTCGATCAGACCAGCCTCGGCGGCTTCCTGCATCGCCACGTGGATCCGGCTGTTCCATGCATTTTCGACCGGAGACATATGCACGCCAGCGACGCGGATCGCAGATTGTGCATTGGCGCGGCGGATATAAGCCGGCAGGGCCAGCGTGGCCGCGGCGCCGACCATCAGTTGACGACGTGTAGTGGTGAGTTTCATCGGAGTATCCTCTTCTGTTGGTGGCAATTATTGTTGTTCTTGGTCTTCCTGAATATTGGGCCTCGGCGCGTAATCCGCGGGATCCAGGGTCGAGGGGCGACCGGGCAGGGAAAGCGCGGCCAGTCTTGGTTCGGTGCGCGCCAGCACCTTGCCGTTTTTGATGACGGCAAGACGTGTGGCTTTCATGCGAACAGCTTCAATCTGGTCACGCGCTTGCAGCACAACCATGTTGGCTGGGCCGCCTTTGCGAATTGTCGGGTCAGGCAGACCCATGGTCTTGGCACCGTTCTGGGTAACGGATGTGAAAGCCCATTCCATCGCTTCGCGGGATGTCATCGGCACCGCATGCACGCCCATATGGGCCACTTCCAGCATGTCGGCGGACCCAAGAGAATACCATGGATCCATGGTGCAATCCTGCCCGAAGGAAACGTTCACACCTGCTGCACGCAATTCTGGTACGCGTGTCAGGCCACGGCGGCGCGGATAAGTGTCCGAGCGGCCTTGCAGCGTGATATTGATAAGCGGGTTCGGCACGACGTTCATGCCGCTTTCCGCGATCAGCGGAACAAGCTTCGAGGCATAGTAATTGTCGTATGAATGCATCGCGGTGACGTGGCTTGCAGTCACACGTCCCCCGAGCCCGAGGCGCGTGGTCTCATAGGCGAGGGTTTCCACATGGCGCGACATCGGATCGTCGCTTTCATCACAGTGCAGGTCCAGCATCAGGCCGCGATCCGCGGCAATTTCGGCCAGCCTGGTGACCGATCGGGCGCCTTCCGACATCGTGCGTTCAAAATGCGGGATGCCGCCCACCACATCGACCCCCATATCGAGCGCCCGGATCAGATTTTTCTCTGCATTTTCCGCGCGATACAGTCCATCTTGCGGGAATGCCACCAATTGCAGGTCAATATAGGGGGCAACCTGCTTGCGCACTTCCAGCAAAGCTGCGACACCCACCAACGGAGTTGACGAAACATCCACATGCGAACGGATGGCCAGCAATCCCTGCGACACGGCCAGATCGCAATATCGCATGGCCCGCTCGATCACCGCTTCGGGCGTCAGAAGGGGCTTCAGTTCTCCCCAAAGCGCGATGCCCTCCAAAAGCGTGCCCGAAACATTCATACGTGGCAACCCGAGGCTCAGGGTGGCGTCCATATGGAAGTGCGGGTCGACGAACGGAGGTGAAACCAGGCGGCCCGTTGCATCAATTTCTTCGCGCGCCTCCCCCGTGATGTCAGCGGCAATCTCCGCAACACGGTCGTCCTTGATCGCAATATCCACCGGTTCGCGGCCATCCGGCAAGCTGGCCTTTCTGATGATGATGTCAAACATTCATCCGCCCCCTAATTTGACCACATGGTAAAAGTATTCAAAAAAATTGCTATTTATTTTTGCGGTGTTCTGGAATTGGTGCCTGTGCCAGCCTCTCAGCTGCTCATTATCAAAGCCCGACTGATTAAATTTTGGCCGTTTACAGCCCGGGATTTGGGGCATTGGACGCCCCGAGCCAAAAGAGAGCCCAGTACATCCGCAAGATTGCTTGCCGATGCAAACAAAAGCTCTGCACGCCACCGCACAGCAATATTCGATGACCGGTGCGGCGAACAGGGGCGACAGCCCACTGAAATAAGCTCAACCAGAGCGTTGTTTGGTGAAGACATTGACGATCCGCCATCTGAAAGTGCCGTGTTTCATCCCGACCGGAATTGGTGATACCTCCTTGCACGTCATGACCAATGTCGCGCCAACGATCCTGTCCACGGTTTCCAGCCAGTTTATCGATGACTGGTTGGCGGCATTGCGTACGCTATGCCCCGAGGCTCAGATGGCGTCGCTTCTCGGCCGGTCGGGTATGGTCGCGGATACGCGTCACCCACATGGTCGCGTCACGTTGGATCAAATCGTATGTCTCTATCAACTTGCCGCAGTTGAGACCGGTGATGAGATGATGGGGCTTTGGAGCCGCCCGATCCGGCCGAGAGCCCTGCAACATCTTTTGACGACAGTCCGGGAAGCTACGTCTCTTTCATCGGCACTTTATCGCTTTTCGACCTTCTGGAACTTGTTGCTGGATGACTATCGGTTTGATCTGGATGACGCCGACAACATGTTGGTGCTTACCCTGAAGCCACGGGGCGCGGCCCAGGTTCAGCGGTTCGGGCACATGCTGATACTCAAACTTGCCCACGGGCTCATGTCTTGGCTGGCGGGGCACGAAGTTCCGGTCAAGGCTGTCGATTTCGTGTTTGAGCGCCCCGACTTTGATCAGGATTACGCGGTCATCTTTCCGGCACCGCTGCGGTTCGGCCAAGGTGCCACAGCGATTTCGTTCGATCCGAATGCGCTGGGTCCGATGCAGGCGCGCAGCACAAATGACCTTGACAGATTTTTGCAAAACGCGCCCCGAGACTGGATCTTTACCAGTTCGCGAGAGCACACTCAATCGCTGCGGGTGCGCACCTATCTGGTCCAATCGGGATGGGATGCGGCAACCCTGACCCAGACGGCATCCGCAATGCACATGACCCCCCGCACCCTGATCCGCAGGCTGCATGCGGATGGTACATCGTTTCAGGCCATCAAGGATGCCCTGCGGCGTGACATCGCTATCCGTGATCTTCAGGCGGGGCGCAAAAGCGTTGAAGCCATCGCACATGATGTCGGTTTTTCGTCGGCGGCCAATTTCCACCGGGCCTTTCAGCGTTGGACGGGAAGCACGCCAAGCTCATACCGCAGGGTGCAAATGTAGGGTGCCCGATTTGTCACTTTTGGACAATGATCTGTCATTGCACGAGATGGTCCCCAGCGGGCAGGCTCGCTAGATCTTGTTGTAGATAAAACTTCTTATCGGAAGTTTTGCCCTCCAAAACTCATCATCCCGCTCATCCATGGCTTCCCGGTTGTGGCGCCATCTGAGAATGACCGTCGTGAAAGGATCCGCCAATGTCAGACAAACTCGCCACCATACTCCAAGCCGCACGCGGCCACGCCGAGCAGGTGATCCTGCCCAATGTGGATGCCTGGAACGCCGCGAAGAAGTGGCCGCGCGATGCTTCGGACAAGGCCGGGTCCGCTGGTCTGACGGGGCTCTACGCCCCCGAAGAGTTTGGCGGGCAGGCCTTGCCGCTGGCAGAAGGCATACAGGTTTATGAACAACTGGGACAGGGCGATGGCGCATATGCTTTTGCGCTGTCGATGCACAACATCTGTACCTTCGCGGGCTGCGGCTATGGCACGGATGCCTTCAAGGAAAAGTGGGCGCGGGACCTGACATCTGGACGCAAGCTGGCGAACTTTGCACTGACCGAACCACAATCCGGATCGGACGCAACAAACATGTATTCACGCGCCGTGGTCAATGACGACGGCACATGGACGATCAGCGGCGCGAAGGCATGGGTCAGCCTGGCGACCGAGGCGGATATCTATTTCACCGTGGTCAAGACCAGCGACGCACCCGGCCACAAGGACATGGCGATGATCGCCATTCCCGCCGGTGCACCGGGCCTCAGTTTTGGGCCGCTTTATGATACCCCGTCCTACAACTTCCTGCCCTTGGCCGAAATGTACATGGACAAGGTCGTGGTCGATGAAACCAACATCATCCTGCCCATTGGTCAGGGTTTACAGGGCGCGCTCATGGCCATCGACATTGCCCGTGTTTCGATTGCCTCGGGATGTTGTGGATTGATGCAATCCGCGCTGGATACGGCGTTGTCCTATTCCAAGAACCGCAAGATGTTTGGCGGCAGGAACCTTGATCTGGACGGGATCCAGTGGATGCTGGGCGAGGTTGCAACCGACCTTGAAGCCTCAAAGCTTCTCTACCGAAAGGCGGCAGACTCCCTTGGCACGCCCGAAGGCCCCTTGATGGCCGCCCATGCAAAAAGGTTCGTGCCCGATGCCGCCGTGAAAGCTGCAAACACCTGTACGCAGGTCCTGGGTGGTGCGGGGCTGTTGCAGCCCTACGGTCTGGATCGTTTGTCCCGCCTTGCGCAAATGCTGCGGATCGTGGACGGGACGACGGAAATCAGCCGTGTGGTCATCGGGCGGGCCTTGCAAAAACGTGCGGCAACTCTGCCTGATCTGCCGGTACAGAAAGGGTGTGGCGAGACCGACTGAATGTCCCGCACCGGTTCGATTGGCGCCAATTTGAGATTCTGCGCAGACATCAGCAAGATCAAAAGGCCGGCCGCATTATTGCGGCCGGTTGTGTGAATGGTTGACCGTGGTGCTAACTCGCCATGAACAAGGTCGCGCAAAGGCTATGAAGCTTTGCTTTCTGACGGCACTGACATGTGGGACGGTGACCAGCGAAGGGCAGGGGCACCGGGGTCGAGAACATCAATAATCCCGACCACTCAATCAACCCCCAAAACAAGCCAATCGCGGTTGCGGAACATTGCAGTCTGAGGAACCCGGGATCTGCCAAAGCAGGTATGCTCCATTGGGTATTGCAGTACCCCAGTCAATTGGGTCCACCGATATGTTTGGAAAACGAAGGGCTTGAAGGTGCCCACAATCTCTGAAGTGTGAGCGATACCTGAACTGCGACTCCTATTGCCTTTGAGGGTAGGGGGCTCGGCCCATTTCCTCCAACATCTTTTCCCGGAACACCTCGGCGGGCGTCTTCCACCCCAGGCATTTTCTGGGCGTTGCGTTGAGGCGGTCGCAGATCATTTTCAATTCATGATCTGAGACTGCCGTGATGTCGCGCTTGCGGGGAAGCCAGCGCCTCACCCTGCGGTTGGTGTTTTCGACGGTGCCTTTTTGCCATGGAGAGGATGGATCGCAAAACCACGTTTGCGTCCCGATCTCGGCCTGAAGGTGTGGCCAGCTGACGAACCCGGTGCCGCGGTCGAAGGTGATGGATTTCCGTGCCAGATGGGGCAGGTCGCGCACCGCCTTCATGATCTTGCCCATCACGGGCTTCGTGCGCTTGTTCGGGTTCTTCAGCATCACCGTGAACCGGCTGACGCGTTCGACCAGTGACGTGACATTTGACTGGCCAAAAGCCTGTTTGAACAGCATCAAATCACCTTCCCAATGACCGAACTGGCGTCTGTGTGCGACGTCATCCGGGCGAAACAGGATGCTCACATCACGGTCAAACTTGGGGGGCTGGCGCTTTCTGGCGCGGCGTGGCCGACGATACATTCGATGCTCGGGCAGATACCACCAGAGCTCGTCGGCCATGCCTTCTCTGGAATAGATGTAGCGGTAGATTGTTTCCTGACAGACGCGCAGCTTTGCGCCTTCATAGATCATTCGGTTGCCGATCTGCTCAGGCGTCCAGCCATTTTTCAGCCGCTCGACGACACGCCTGCGCAACTCGGGATGGCGGATCAGTTTACGTTGCCGGGCGCGCCGATCCGCAGCTTTCCGATGCGCAGACGCGCCGTAGTAGCCATCGCATTTCGGCAGACAAGGATCCGAGAAGAAGTTCCGCTTGATCTCTCTGTGAATAGTGGCTTTCGAGCGCTTCAACACACGTGCCATCTCTCGAACAGGGACTTCCGCGTGCCTCCAGCGCTCAATTCTACGGCGCTCTTCGATGCTGAGTTGCGAATACACTGTCCCCATGCCATGATCTCCTCATTAGATAACCCATTGGTTTCTAATAGGAGTCGCACTTGGAAGTAGCGCGCACCCCGGGCGGTAATCTGTATTCGTATAATCGGTATTATGGTAAATACCGATCACTTGTAACTTGGCCGCAAAGTGAACACTCTGCCCGGAACACGCAAAACTTGATTTGGAATGCGCCATGGAGCTCAGAGATAAAACTGTCATCGTGACCGGTGCAGCAGATGGCATTGGCCGGGGTCTGGCGGAACGTTTTGCTCAGGAAGGTGCGCGCGTCATCTGTTCGGATATTGACGAAGCCGGAGCCCGTGAAGTCGCAACCCAAACTGGCGGTGTTGCGTTCACATGTGACGTTTCGGATGAGGAACAGATCAAGGCGTTGATTGATTTCACCGAAGATACTGTTGGCCCAATTGATCTGTTCTGCGCAAATGCCGGCATCCTGACGCTTGGCGGTCTGGATGTTCCCGATGATCAATGGGAAAAAATTTGGAAAATCAACGTGATGTCGCACGTGTGGACCGCGCGCCATTTGGTGCCTCGTATGATCGGTCGCGGCGGCGGATATATTCTGACGACGGCCTCTGCGGCGGGTTTACTGAACCAACCGGGTGCGGCGCCATACGGTGTCACGAAACACGCGGCAGTTGGATTTGCCGAGTGGCTGTCGCTGACATATGGCGCCAAAGGTCTGCGGGTTTCGGTTCTTTGTCCTCAGGCGGTTCGGTCAAAAATGACTGAAGGACATGAGGTTTCAGTGGCATCGATCGACGGAATGCTGGAGCCCGATGACGTCGCTGAAACCTGCGTACAAGCCATCCGGGAAGAACGATTTCTGGTTCTTCCGCATCCGCAGGTTTTGGATTATCTGCAACTCAAAGCGGCTGACTACGATCGCTGGCTGGGCGGGATGCGAAAGTTGAATCAACAGTTTACGCCAGATACTTAACGTTTTCTCTGAACCTTCCTCATAAGACCTTCCTGAGCCACCGACGCGACCAGGGTTCCGTCTTCTGAATAGATCGATCCGCGATTGAAGCTGCGTCCCTGCCCCGTCCACGGAGAATCCATCACATACAGATGCCAGTTCTGAAATTTCACGGGTGCATGAAACCACAAGGCATGGTCCAGACTGGCGCCGTTGAACTCTCCGGAAAACCAGCTCAGCCCGTGCGGTCGCAAACCTGACGACATCAGGTTCATATCTGACGCATAGGCCAAAAGCAGATGTTGAGTTTTCGCGTCTGCAGACACGGCAGCCGCCATGCGAAACCAGGTTTTATTGCGGTCGTCCGACACTTCGGGGTTGAACGGATCCAGATGGTCCACCTCGCGGACTTCGATCGGGCGTTCACGCAGAAGCTCACCGCGAGAACCTTCGGGCACGCGATCCATATATGCGTGTCGAAGCTCGGAACGTGATGGGTATGTCTGCGGAGGATTCACGGTTGGCATCGGATGCTGATGATCCCAACCTTCATCCTGAACGTGAAAGGAAGCTGACATATTCAGGATCTGCTTGCCATTTTGAATGGCAACAACGCGACGGGTTGTGAACGACCCCCCGTCACGCGCCCTATCCACCTGATAAATAACAGGTTTATCTGGATCCCCGGGTCGGATGAAATAGGCGTGCAGGGAATGGCACAACCGGTCTTCCACGGTTCTGTATGCCGCGGCCAGGGCCTGCGCAATGACCTGACCGCCGAAAATTCGGGTCGGTGTTTCTCCACCCGATCCTGTGCCGCGGAAAAGATCGACTTCAAGCCGTTCGATATCCAGAAGGTCCAGTAAGATGCGTTCCGCTTCGGTCATTGTCTGCTCATGGGCTAATTGATCGAAACCCGGGTATCAGCCTAGGCAAAATCATTCAATCATGGCGGCGTGCACCAAGGCCTTGAGTTCAGCCCGGGATGGATAGGAACTGGACGGCGACAATTGCGTGAAGAACACAGCCGTCAGATCGTTCTGCCAGTCGATCCAGAAATAGGTCGAGGCCATGCCACCCCAGCTGAAATCACCAACGGATCCGGGCACGCGCACCCGACCCGGATTCAGGACAATAGATCCTGCAAGGCCAAATCCCATGCCTTCCATGGGCTGTTCCGCAAAGCTCTTTGGTCCCATCGAAGCGATATCGCCCGGCAAGTGGTTGCGCATCATGAAGTCCACCGTTTTCGGGCCAAGCAGTTGATGCCCGTTGCCGGACCCGCGATTGCTAAGCATGTCGACGAATTTGACATAGTCATCGATTGTGGAAACCAGCCCGCCGCCGCCCGAGAACGTTGTCGCATTCGCAAATGGTGAACCTTCGTGGGCATCCACCAGCCGCAAGGTATCGCCTCCCTGATCCGCGGAATTCAACGCCATCGCATCGCCGGCCAGCGGCGTATAAAGCGAGGCGAACCGGTCCCCTGCCCCGTCGGGCACGGAAAACCCGGTTTCGCGCATCTCGAGGGGCGCCAAGATTTCCTGCCGGAAGAATTGTTCCAGGGTCTGTCCCGAGACGACCTCGACAACGCGCCCAAGCACATCGGTTCCAACCGAATATTCCCACCGTGTTCCGGGCTGGAAAGCCAAGGGTAACTCTGCCAGTTCACGTACGCGATCGTTCAGAAGGCCCTGATTTGGTTTGAATATAAGGTCCTTTTCATCCATCGCCTCCGGCAGTATCCCGGGGTTGAATGGATAGCTGAAACCGCTGGTATGGGTCAGCAACTGATGAAGGGTCGGGCTTGCCGCGTCCTCGGTTTGATCCAGCTTGTCCGCGCCGGGTACCAGAGCCTGCATCTGTTTGTACTCGGGAAGGAAATCCGACAGCGGCGCGTCGAGGTGAAACAGCCCACGTTCCGCCAGCATCATCAAGGCAACAGACGTGACGGGTTTGGTCATCGAGTAGATGCGCACCAGCGTGTCGCGTTGGAACGGCAAGTCCTGTTCAAGATTTCGCAGGCCGCTGGAGTGGAAAAAGACCTCATCCCCCTTGTGCTTCAGCAAAAAGGACGAACCCGCGTATTTGCGCTGCTCAACATAGCGGTCCATCCAGATGCGAATCCGGTTCAGGCGCATTTCATCGAATATGACTTGTTTTCGAAGCATTTTTGAGTTCCACCAGAAGTTGACTAACATCGTGTACGCGTAGGGCCTGAAACAACAGCAAAACCCGGGCTGAAATGAATGGTTATACAAGCAGAGCCAAGAGGCACGCCTTAAACCCAAGTGATACAGTGAAACCGTCACAGATTCGCTTGTAAATTGCTGGACGGCGACGTGCCGAATTGGCCTGGAGGAATAGCATGACGCAAAGCATAGATTTCGTTTACGATTTTTGCAGCCCAAATGCCTTTCTGGCCCACAAGATGCTGCCAGAGCTGGCCGCGCGGCATAATGCCAAGATCACGTATTCCCCTGTCCTACTGCCTGTTGTTTTCAAGGCAACGCACAACCAGAGCCCGTTTCAGGCGTTTTCCGAAAACCGCCAGAAAACCGCCTATCTTACTCATGACTTGCATCGGTTCGCGCGGCGTCGCGGGCTGAGCTTTCACATGAGTCCGCATTTTCCGATCAATACGAAATTCGCGATGCGCGGCGCTCGGTTCGCCAGTGGTAAATCATGGGAAATCAAATACATAAACGCCATCTTTGATGCCATATGGGTGCATGGGCAAAAGGCGGATGAACTGGCCGTTCTGATTGACATTCTACAGGAAAATGAACTGCCCGTTCGCAAGCTGCGCGAGGCCATGACAAGCCCTGAAATCAAACAGGACCTGAAGGATCAGACCAAATCGTTCGTGCGCCGCGGCGTTTTTGGCGTTCCCAGCCTGTTTTACGGATCTGAAATGTTCTTTGGCAAGAACAGCTTGCCGAACCTGGAAATTGAACTGTCGAAAAACAAGAAACGACACAAATCCAACACGTTGTGAACAGGATCGGTTTTGATCGCAGCGCGTCTCAGAACGCTTCGGCAAAGATATTGCCCGACGTTACAACGTTGATCCCACCAGAAACCGGGATGATCGAACCGGTTACATAACTGCCGCCGCGTCCACACAGAAACAGCACGCACCCCGCTATGTCTTCATCACAGCCGACGCGCCCAAGAGGCACTGACTTGCCGACCTTTTCACGCTTGTCCTCATCCGCCGTAGCAAAGGCTGTCATCCGCGATACGAACGGCCCCGGAGCCAGCGCGTTGACCGTCACGTGGTAAGGCGACAGTTCCTTGGCCATGATTTTTGTCAAATGCAGAACCGCAGCTTTCGAGGCTGAATAGCTATAGGCGCCATCCCCCATGGGAACCTCTCCCATCACGGATCCAACATTCACGACCCTGGCCGGATCGTCTGCGGTTCCGGATTGCATCAACATCGGCAGCAGCCTCTGAGTAAGCTCGAATACCCCGGCCACGTTGACCGACATCACCTTGTCCCACGCGTCATACGGAAACTGGCCCAAGGGTGCCCCCCAGGTCACGCCAGAGTTATTCATAAGAATATCAATCCCTTCCGTCCGTTCCTGAATGTCCGAAACCAGTTTAGCGATACTTGCCTCGCTGCTGATGTCTCCGGCAAACCCTTCGGCACTTCCCGGTGCCTCCAGTGCATTCAGCTCAGCGGCGGCCGCGACACAGGCGTCCCCGTTTCGAGAAGCAATCAACACGCGCGCGCCGGCCCTGACCAACGCCTCTGCGGCCATCCGACCGATACCCGTGGCGCCTCCGGTGACCAATGCGGTTTTGCCGGGCAGCGAGAAAAGGGTATCGGGGGTCATTGTCGTGTTCCTCTGCTAAATCTGATTTCGGTTGCATTCCGAACCGGTTCAAAGCCTCGTTGTCTTTAAGGCAATCAACCGCCCGCCGCGTTGGCACGAAACCGGGTTGCACCAAAATTCCACATGACAATCTTCAATCGCATCAGAAACGGTTTGCAAGGATTACTCAGCGTCGCAAAGGGCCAGCCGATAAGCCCGGATAGTTTCAATGTTCCGATACTGAAACCGACGACAATGCGCCCGAAAACCTGTTTTCCCGCAATCGAAAAACGGACGTAAATGTACGGCCCAAGTCCAAACGGACGCGCTGTGTCGTCATGTCGAATGACTGAACTTGGTTTCCTCTTCCATCTCAAGGACTGTTTTCAGGGCAACTGTCTGTATTCAATCCACCAAAGTCAGGTAGACAACCCGGCCTTTTCGCGTCTATGAACCAAGTATGGGGATCGTGAAAACATGCATAACGTTTTGGTATTGAATGGCCCAAACCTCAACCTGCTTGGAACACGGCAGCCCGAGGTTTACGGCAGCACGACACTACATATGATCGAGGATCGTTGCGTTCAGCATGGCGCCTCCATCGGGCTGGACGTCACCCACCTGCAATCCAATCACGAAGGTGTGTTGCTTGACGCCATTCACGCGGCCCGCGGTGTTCAAAGCGGGCTGATACTGAACGCGGGCGCGTTCACGCATACGTCGATTGCCCTTATGGATGCGATTGCATCGGTGGAACTGCCGGTTGTCGAAGTGCACCTTTCCAACATTCATGCCCGGGAAGCCTTTCGGCACAGGTCCTACATAGCCCCTGTCGCACTGGGTCAGATCTGTGGATTCGGTGCCCACAGCTATATCCTCGCGCTGGATGCGCTCGCGGCTCATCTGAAAGCAGGCAGCACGACATGAAGCTCAAGGAATATCTTCGGTTTGTCAGCTACGCCAAAACCCTGGAAGACCTGTGGGATGCACATTGCCGCCAAATGGCTGAATTTGGTTTTACCCGCCTGATCTATGGGTACACGCAATTCCGGACGGCCACGTCTCTGGGTGATCCAGAAGATTTCGTAATCCTGACGAACCACAAGCGGGCCTATGTGGACGGATTCATCAAGGATGGTCTGTATTTTCACGCTCCGATGTTGAAGTGGGCCTTGGACAACGAAGGCGCCGCCAGCTGGAAAATGTTGCAGGACATGAACTCGGGCGGGACGATGACCGCGAAGGAACGCGAAGTATTCGAGTTCAACAAATCCATGGGCGTGGTTTCCGGTTATACCGTCAGCTTCAACTCGGTTTCCATGCGCTCAAAAGGGGCGATTTCCCTGTCGGCCAATAATGGGTTGAGCCAGGAAGATGTGGATGCGGTCTGGGAAGAGCATGGTGACGACATTCTGCTCATGAACAATGTCGCCCACCTGAAAATCCTGACATTGCCGTTCCATCCGCCGAACCGGGCACTTACCAAACGCCAACGCGAAGCTTTGCAGTGGGTTGGTGACGGGAAAACCACTCAGGATATCGCGCTGTTGATGGGACTGACATCTGCAACGGTGGAAAAGCACCTGCGACTCGCGCGCGAGGCGCTTTCGGTCGAAACGACGGCGCAAGCGGTTCTCAAGGCGTCACTGCACAACCAGATGTTCATTATGGAAGCATAACCGCAATATTTTGACGCTATCTCGCGTCAGTTTACCCTAGGTAAGGAAATCACTACTTTTCAAACCAATCCTAAAAGTTGCAAAGTGAGAGTGTTCCGTGAGTGGTGGCTTTAGCCAGGGAACATTGGATTGGATCTTTGCAATAACAAAGCTCTCCGATCACTCTGACAAGGGGGCGCCTATTTGTCCGCGTACCGGTGTCGGAATTTTGGGGGGCCTCGACCATCCCCATCATGCGGGGCCCTCCAATTCTTCTCTACATTTCAGAATTTTGAAATCCGCCGATGGCAGAAAAAAAGGGTTACGCAGTGCGTAACCCTTTAAATTTGTTGGGAAAGGCCGTTGCCGGTTCTTTCCCTGTGCCCTTTTAGCCTTGCGCGGCTTTGGCGACTTCGGCGGCGAAATCTTCTTTTTCAACCACGATACCTTCGCCAACTTCCAGACGGATGAAGCCGGTGATGGTCGCGCCTGCTTCCTTGGCCGCTGCTTCGACGGTCAGGTCAGGGTTCACGACAAATTGCTGGTTCAGCAGAGTCGATTCCGCGACGAATTTCTTCATGCGGCCTTCGATCATCTTTTCGATCACCTGCTCCGGCTTGCCGGATTCGCGGGCGATGTCCATCTGGACCTGTTTTTCCTTCTCGACAACTGCCGGGTCCATGTCTGCTTCGGACAGGGCCGCCGGGTTCACGGCCGCGATGTGCATTGCAACCTGCTTGCCGATCGCTTCGTCGCCACCGGTCAAAGCAACCAGAACGCCGATTTTGCCCATGCCGTTGGTGGCCGCATTGTGGACATAGGACACAACGGTGTCGCCCGACAGTTTCGCCATGCGACGCACCGACATGTTTTCACCGATGGTGGCGATTTTGTCGGTCAGGGTGTCCGCGACGGACTTGCCGCCCAGATCCGCTGCCAGCAGCTGCTCTACGTTGTCGACGCCTTCAGCCGCATATGCAATCTTGCCGACCATTTCCTGGAACTCGGCGTTTTTCGCGACAAAGTCGGTTTCCGAGTTCACCTCAACAGCAACACCGTTGCCGCCATCGACATGCACTGCAACCAGACCTTCAGCTGCGGTACGGCCCGATTTCTTGGCCGCCTTTGCCAGACCTTTGGTGCGCAGCCAGTCAACGGCTTCATCCATGTTGCCGCCGGTTTCAGTCAGCGCTTTTTTCGCGTCCATCATGCCTGCGCCGGTCGAGTCGCGCAGTTCTTTAACCATTGCTGCTGTGATTGCCATCTTTAGGCTCTCCTCAATTCAAATGGAATTGGGGCAGGTCTACCCTGCCCCATATGTCATTTACGTGACGGGCAGCTTACGCTTCGGCTTTGGCTTCCGGAGCAGCTTCTTCAGCGGGTGCTTCTTCCGCAACGGCTTCTTCAACCGGCGCTTCTTCGAATTCACCCAAATCAACGCCAGCGGCACCCAGCTGAGCGGTCATACCGTCCAGAGCGGCACGTGCGGCCAGATCGCAGTACAGCGAGATCGCGCGGGCTGCGTCATCGTTGCCAGGGATGATGTAATCAACACCGTCGGGCGAGCAGTTGGTGTCTACAACAGCCACAACCGGGATACCCAGCTTGTTGGCTTCGGCGATGGCCAGTGCTTCTTTCTTGACGTCGATGACGAACAGCAGATCAGGTACGCCGCCCATCTCGCGGATACCGCCCAGCGAAGCCTGCAGCTTGGCCTGGTCACGCTCCATGCCCAGACGCTCTTTCTTGGTCAGGCCTTCGGCGCCCGATTCCATCGCTTCGTCGATCTGGTTCAGACGGTTGATCGACTGGGAAACGGTTTTCCAGTTGGTCAGCGTGCCGCCCAGCCAGCGGTGGTTCATGTAGTACTGAGCCGACTTTTCAGCCGCTTCTGCGATCGGGCCAGCAGCCTGACGCTTGGTACCAACGAACAAAACGCGGCCACCTTTGGCAACGGTGTCACGAACGGCCTGCAAAGCCTGGTCCAGCATCGGAACGGTCTGGGTCAGGTCCATGATGTGGATGCCATTGCGCGAGCCGTAGATGAACGGGCCCATGCGGGGATTCCAACGCTGTGTCTGGTGGCCGAAGTGAACGCCAGCTTCCAGCAGCTGACGCATGGTGAACTCGGGAAGAGCCATGCTGTGTTTTCCTTTTCCGGTTTACGCCTCGGCGGGGGTGAAAGAAGCAAATGCTCCAACCGGCGGGCCAGATAGGGATGTCTCCCCTACAAGGCCCAAACCCCGCCTGCGGGTTTGAATGGCGCGCGTATACGGCAGGTTTGAAGGCAGTGCAAGGGTCAAAGCCTTATTTTTCAAGTCGCGCCAATGCATGCGCGTGGCGCACTGCCGCCTCGCAATGGGCCGCCAGTTCCTTGCGGTTGGCGAAATCCCTGACCCGGGCGGGAGAGTGATAGATCAGTTCAACGGCCCCCTGCCTGCGCGCGCCCAATGTCTTGAGCAGATGAGGCGCGAAATCCATATCGCCCCACCAGCCATAGAACCGGTCAGGCTGACCTTTCGGCGCGTGAAACACCACCGAGACCGGTTGAACATACATGAAATCCCGCAGCTCGTCTGCGAAGAAAGAGGCAAAGAGCGTTGTTTTAAATGGCAAAACACGCAATCCGTCGGTCGAGGTGCCCTCGGGGAAAAACAACAGCTTATGTCCGGCCTTCAGACGTTCTTCGAAGATCGCCGTCTGCTCGCGCGCCTTTTTGCGATCCCTTTCGATGAATACGGTCCCGGTGGCCCGTGCCAACCATCCGATACCCGGCCAGTTCGCAACTTCTGCCTTGGACACGAAGTAGACCCTTTTGCGGGCGTTCAGGGCAAAGATATCCAGCCAGGATGTGTGATTGGCGACAACGGCACCGTGTTCCTTCATCAACGCGCCCGAGCAGCGAAATCCGATTCCCAGGATTCGGAACGCGTTTCGGCACACGAACTGGCTGATGAACGGTGTAACGGGGCGACGAACACCACAAAGTGGCAACTCGATCAGTCGAATGGCCAACAGAACAAGCAGTCCACCGAACACAAGGATGGCCAAGGGCAAGCCCCTCAGGATCACCAGAAGCCAGCCGACAAAACCCAGTTCGATCGGATCCGGTGCATCCTCACTGTTCCAAAGCGGGTCATTCACCGGATCAAGCTCCGCCATAGATGCGCTTCTGCCGCTCGTTCATACGGCTCGTATCCAGGATCAGGCACACATCGGTGGTGTTGAAGGAATGATCGATGAACGCCCCCTCACCCACAAACCCGCCAAGCCTCAGATAGGCTTTGATCAGGGCCGGAACCTGTACCATGGCACGGCGACGATCCAGCGCGTCCGGTGCGACAAGATCCATGGTCTGAAACACGCTCGGCTGGGCGCGCACCCGCAGGTCTGGCGGCGCCAGATGATTGTGATGCAGCATCGACAGCGGCTGGGCCAGTTCCTGAACATCCGTGCCGTGAAAGCTGGCGACGCCGAACAGAACTTCGATCTGGCGTTCGGCCACATAGCGAGAGAGACCATTCCAGAGATGAAACATGGCCGTACCGCCCCGGTAGTCCCTGTGCACGCACGACCGGCCCAGTTCCAGCAACTTGCGGCCACTTTGCTTGAGAACGCTCAGATCGTATTCATCCTCGGAATAAAACTGCCCCAATTCAGCAGCGCGATCACCCGGTAACAGCCTGTAAACGCCGACAACTTCTCCGGTCGCATCATCAATGGCCAGCATGTGATCGAAATAGGGATCAAACCGGTCCCGTTCCAGCCCGGCCACATGATCGACCAGCGCCCCTCCGCCGCCGAGTTCGCGCACAAATACGTCATAACGCAACCGCTGCGCTGCGCGCAGTTCGTCCTGGGTTTCCGCCAGTTTGATCGTGAACGAGGGGCCAGCGTCCGGCATGTCAAACTTATCAATCCTGTATTTTAAACTGGGCTGATACCTCAGTTCTTCGGGGGAAGGCAACAAGTGGAGATCTGGTCTTTTCCGTTAACTCTTCTTAAACCAGTTTCACGGATCAAAGACCGGCATCAGGGCGATGCGTGTTCCGTCGATTACCACTTTCCCCTGCTCGCGAAAGTTTACGGTGATCTTGCCTGCGATGTTGGACTGAACCTGTCCGACACCCCATTCGGGGAAATCCGGGTGGCGAACAAACATGCCCGGTGCAAGAATAGCATTCATGTCTGTCATTTGGGGCTTCCAGTTCCTGCGGCAGATACCGCAGGAGGTACGCATGGGCAACACGAACGTCAACCTGGCTGAATTGATCGGCTCACGGATCTGCCACGATTTGATCAGCCCAATCGGGGCAATCACCAACGGGCTGGAACTGTTGGGCATGGTTGGCGCTGTCCAGGGCCCCGAGATGGAGTTGATCTCGGGCAGCGTCGGCAGTGCGGGCGCGCGTATCCGGTTTTTTCGGGTTGCCTTCGGATCAGCAGGAGAACAGCCGCTGGGCCGGGCCGAAGTGGCCGAACTGCTCAAGGACATCGAACGCACCGGACGGGTGCGGGTAAACTGGTATATGACCGAGCGCATGCCGCGCAACCAAATCAAGCTGGCGTTCCTTGCGCTCATGTGCTGCGAAAGTGCCATGCCGATGGGCGGAGAGGTTGAGATCGAGAACCAAGGCACCAATTGGACAGTGACCGGAACTGCCGACAAGTTGAACGTAGACAATACCTTATGGAAACACGTCGCAACCGGCCGGTTTCCCAACAAGATTACCCCCGCGCAGGTCCAGTTCGCTCTGCTGCCGGAAACGGCAAACGCGATGGGTCGACGCATTTCCGTTGAAACCGCCGCGACCCGCCTTGTGCTGCGTTTTTAATCCCGAATCGTTCCGTTCCCGCGCACCAGATATTTGAAACTGGTCAACTGTGCGGCCCCCACCGGGCCGCGGGCATGCATTTTGCCCGTGGCGATACCGATCTCGGCGCCCATCCCGAACTCGCCACCATCGGCGAACTGAGTCGAAGCGTTGTGCATCAGGATCGCGCTATCCAAACGCTCAAAGAAACGGGCCACGGCCGTGTCATCCTCGGTCATGATGCAATCGGTATGGTTCGACCCGTAATGCTGGATATGCGCAATGGCTGCATCGATATCGGCGACGGGTTTGGCCGCGATCACGCTGTCCAGAAACTCTTTTCCCCAATCCTCCTCCGTCGCGGAAATTGTACCCTCGACCGCAAGTGCGCCTTCGGCGTGAACCTCGACCCCTGCTTTCAGCAGCGCGGCGATCACGTCACGCCCCAGCGTTTCGGCGATGTCCTGGTGGATCAGCAAGCATTCGGCAGCGCCGCAGATCCCGGTACGGCGTGTCTTGGCGTTCAACACCACGTCCAGCGTTTTCTGCGGATCAGCGGCCTTGTCGACATAGATGTGCACGATGCCTTCAAGATGGGCAAAAACAGGCACACGGGCCTCCCGCTGAACCAGCCCGACCAACCCCTTGCCGCCGCGCGGAACGATGACGTCGACATAGTCGGTCATGGTCAGCAATTCCTGAACCGCCGCACGGTCACGTGTCGGCACCAGTTGAATCGCATCTTCCGGCAGATCGGCGGCCTTCAGCCCCTCGACCAGGCAGGCATGAATCGCGGTCGAAGAATGAAAGCTCTCGGAGCCGCCACGCAGAATGACGGCATTTCCGGATTTCAGACACAGCGCACCTGCGTCGGCCGTGACATTGGGGCGGCTTTCATAGATCACGCCGATCACACCCAGCGGGGTGCGTACGCGTTGGATCTTCAATCCGGTCGGGCGGTCCCATTCGGCCAGCACTTCGCCCACCGGATCGGTCTGTTCAGCCACCGCGCGCAGACCATCGACCATGCCCTGAACACGCGCCTCATCCAGCATCAGCCGATCCATCATCGCCGGGCTCAGACCTTTCTCGCGGCCGAACTCCAGATCCTTCCGGTTGGCTTCGATGATCTGCGCCCGATTGGCCCAAACCGCGTCGGCCGCTGAAATCAGGGCGGCATGTTTGCGTTCTGGGCTTGCAAAAGCCAGATCGCGCGATGCCGCTTTGGCACGTTTCCCAAGATCAGCCATCAGAGCGGGAATGCTGTCGAAACCTTTCATGTCGCGTGCCTTTCAGGTCATCTTTTTCAGTATTTACAGGGCCAGGTCATCCCGGTGAATCAAGGCCGCACGGCCGGGATATCCAAGTGTCGCCTCGATCTCGGACGACTTGCGCCCCTTGATCGCGTCAGCCTCCTGCGCGGTGTAACGGCTGATCCCCTGCGCCAGCCGGCGGGCTTTGGGGTCAAGGATCGCGACGGGGTCGCCGCGCCCGAAATCGCCGGTCACTTCGACAATACCCGCTGGCAACAGGCTTTTGCCATTTGCCAGCGCGTTGGCAGCCCCTTCATCGATGGTGATTTCGCCACGCGGTTTCATGGCTGAAATCCAACGTTTGCGCGCAGCATGCGGGTCCAGCGTTGCGATAAACCATGTCGAGTTCGCGCCATTTTCCAGCGTTTTCAGAGGGTTCAGAACCGATCCTTCCGTGATCGCCATCGCGCATCCGCCCGCGGTGGCCATCTTGGCGGCCAGCAGCTTTGTCTTCATTCCGCCCTTTGACAGGCCAGAGCCCGCATCGCCCGCCATGGCTTCGATCTCGGGCGTGATCTTGTCGATCGTTTCGAAACGCGTGGCCGAGGCGTCCTCGTTGGGGTTGCCCGAATAGAAGCCATCGACATCCGACAGCAGGATCAACTGATCCGCCCCCACGGTCACGGCAATTTGCGCGGCCAGACGATCATTGTCGCCATACCGGATCTCATCCGTTGCCACGGTATCGTTTTCGTTGACGATCGGCACGACACCCAAACCCAGCAGCGTTTCCAGGGTCGCGCGTGAATTCAGATAGCGGCGGCGATCCTCGCTGTCTTCCAATGTCACCAAAACCTGCGCCGTGGTGATCCCATGAGGGGTCAACGCCTCTTCATATGCGCGCGCCAGACGAATTTGCCCGACGGCAGCGGCAGCTTGCGACTTTTCCAACGGCAATGTCGCCATGGGCAGACCCAAAACGCCGCGGCCCAGTGCAATCGACCCGGACGAGACGAGGATTACATCTGTCCCCTGCCCCTTGAGCCATGCGACATCCTGCGCCAACGAAAACAACCATTCCTTGCGCAACAGGCCGGTTTCGCGATCAACCAGCAAAGCTGACCCGATTTTGACAACCAATCGGCGCGCTGAAGTCAGGGTTGCCAAGGCTGCGCCTCCTCAGCGGGTTTCTGACGCACACGATTGTCATCGATCTGGCCGCGCAACGCGCGCAAAACCTCGGTTACACCTTGATGAGCAACACCGGACATCATCATCACCGGGCCGCCAACGGCCTCTTCAAGCTCGGCTTTGGCCAAATCACGTTCTTCGTCATCCAGAGCATCGACCTTGTTCAGGACGGTGATCCGGGGTTTCTGGGCCAGCTCGCCGCCATAGGCCTCAAGCTCGTGGATAATCGTGCGGTAGTCATCGGCAACCGTTTCCGAGGTACCATCGACAAGATGCAGCAGCACGGCGCAGCGTTCAACATGACCAAGAAAGCGGTCTCCGATCCCGCGTCCTTCATGCGCGCCTTCGATCAGGCCGGGGATGTCGGCCACGACGAATTCCACGTTGTCGACCCCCACGACACCCAGATTTGGGTGCAGCGTGGTAAACGGATAATCCGCGATCTTGGGTCGCGCGTTTGACGTGGCTGCAAGAAAGGTCGATTTGCCTGCATTTGGCATGCCCAGCAGACCCACATCGGCGATCAGCTTCAGACGCAGCCAGATCGTGCGGTCAATGCCCGCCTGCCCCGGATTTGCACGCCGGGGGGCCTGGTTGGTGGCCGATTTGAAGTGCAGATTGCCGAAACCGCCATTGCCCCCTTTGGCCAGCAGAACGCGCTGACCCACCTCGGTCAGATCGCAGATAACGGTTTCTTCATCCTCATCCAGGATCTCGGTACCGACAGGCACACGCAGGACAATGTCATCGCCATCCTTGCCGGTACGTTGCTGGCCCCTGCCCGGCTGGCCGTTCTTGGCAAAGAAATGCTGCTGATACCGGAAGTCGATCAGGGTGTTCAGCCCGTCCACGACCTCGGCCCAGACAGACCCGCCCTTACCGCCGTCCCCGCCATCAGGGCCGCCGTATTCGATGTATTTTTCGCGTCGGAAGCTGACGCAGCCGCTACCGCCGGCCCCGGACCGGATGTAGACCTTTGCAAGATCGAGAAATTTCATGGTCTGTCCCCTACTGCAAAGGCCCCATCGGCCACAAGTCAGAGTTTTTTGCTGTATGTCCAGGTGGGCACATTCGCATCACGCGCCACCGAATAGCTTTCTGCATCACCAAGATACTGGAACCCGCAATGGGTCAGGACCCGGGCCGAGGCCGGATTGTCCTGAAACACGCTGGCAAACATCGTCGCGTTTTCCAGCGGGTTGGCATTTACCAGTGCTTCGACAGCCATCGACGCAATGCCGGTGTTCCAGTAGATCGGCGCCACCCAATAGCCGACTTCGGACTGGTTCCGATCCAGCCGCTTCAGCGTGATCAGACCAATCAGTTCCGGACCGCCGTCCTTGGTGGCATCCATGACCCAGACGTCCTCGTCCCGGTCCTCGGCCATCGAGCGCGTGACAAAGGCCTCGGTCGAGCCGGGGGCCAAAGGATGCGCGATACTCGTCGTCATGCGCGCCACACGCTCATCACCGGCATAGTGCTCGATCAGCCCCATATCCGACCGACGCAGAGGGCGCAGATCGAACCGCTCGGTTTCTATGACCGGCTGATTTATTATTGTTTCAAGTTTCATGGGTGTGTTCCTCCTCCGAACAACACGAAAAGTACGGACGCAACCGTAAGGCCTGCCAACGTCCACATCAGATATTTTTCAACGGGTCGTCCTTCAACCGCATGGGCAATTCTATCGCCCGCAAAAGTCCAGATCGGATGAAGAACCACCTGGCAAAACAACAAACACAGAGCAATCGTAACCGTCGCTTCGAAACTGGGGGTACCCGCAGCCACGAACCCGGTGAACCCGGCAATGATCATGGCCCAGGCCTTGGGGTTGAGCGGATGAACAATCAGCCCGGCCAGAAAGCCGGGGGCGTTCCCTTCCGCCTGTTGTCGCGACAAACGCGTGTTGGCGATCTTCCACGCCAGCCAAAAAATATAGGCCGCTGACGCGTATTTAAGCGCCGTAAACACCGCCGGTGCCTGATCCGCGAGATGCAGCAATCCAAAGCCGACCGGCCAAATGATCAGCTGCTTTCCAAGGATAACACCCCCGACAAAAGGCAACGCGGCGCGAAATCCAAAACGCGCACCAGTACCCAGCAGGACCATGTTGGCCGGTCCCGGCGTGCCGACCTGGCTGGCGGCAAAGATCAGGAAACTGGTGGTTGCGACTGTCATCGGTTTGTTTGATCACGACTGCATTAAAACGAAAAAGGGACCGGCACTTTGTGCCGGTCCCCCATGAATTTTTCTTAAACCTTCTGGGTTTCGGCTTACTCTGCGGCCTCCGCCACTGGCAGGACCGAAATGAAGGTGCGGTTTTTGATTCCCTTGTGGAACTTCACGGCGCCATCAGTGGTTGCAAAGATGGTGTGATCTTTGCCCATACCGACGCCTTCGCCCGGCCAGAACTTGGTGCCGCGCTGACGCACGATGATGTTGCCTGCGATGGCAGCCTGGCCACCATACAGTTTGACGCCAAGGCGACGACCCGCTGAGTCGCGGCCGTTACGGGAGGAACCGCCAGCTTTTTTATGTGCCATTCTCTCTCTCCTTAGCCTTTGGCCAGCTCTTTGGCCTGCTCAACCCATTCGGGTTTCACTTTGACCGTTTCGATAGCAGCAATCTGCTCGTCCGACAAGGCGGCCAGAGCGGCAAAGCTCTCGATACCGGCTTCGGCAAGCTTCTTGGCAGCGGCAGGGCCGACGCCGTTCAGCTTGGTCAGATCGTCCGCAGCAGCAGCGGCAGGTGCCTCTGCCTTGGCTTCGGCTTTCTTGGCAGGCTTTGCAGCAGGTGCCGCTTCGCCAGCCGGAGCCGAACCGGTTGCGGCCTTGATGCCCGACTTGTCAGCGCCCGACGACAGGATGTCGGTGATCTTGACCAGAGTCAGCTTCTGACGGTGGCCAACGGTACGCTTCGAGCTGTGCTTACGACGACGCTTGACGAACTTGATGACCTTGTCACCTTTGATCTGTTCGATAACTTCGGCCTGAACGCCTGCGCCTTCGATGAACGGTGCGCCAACCACCGGAGCGTCGCCACCCAGCATCAGAACATCGTTGAATTGAACTTTTTCACCTGCGTCGGCAGCCAGCTTTTCAACGCGGAGGATATCACCCGCCTGAACCTTGTACTGCTTGCCGCCAGTCTTGAGGACCGCAAACATGCGTCTTTCCTTTGTCTAACCGCGTTCTGTGGTCCCCTTTCGGGAGTTTCCGGCTCCAAGACACTTGAAAGCCACCTCGAACAGCGCGCCCTTTTCGGGCTGTGTGAATGACCATCAGGACAACCCAAGGGTCAAATAATAACGATACCCGGCACGGAAAACCGGCCGGGATGCGCGCTTATCCATAGATCGGCGAGAAAAGTCAACACCAAAGCGTCGTCAGAGATCAGACGCCCTGAGTGTCTGTGCGACCGCCCGCCCCAACCGGAAAGAGATATCGTTGAACATGCGGTCAAAGCCGTCGAACAGCGCCTCATTCAGGGCGCGCCCGGTTTCGGTTCTGGAGAACGCAATATTCTCACGCATCTGGGTCTCGTCCAACGGCCGATAGGCCATCAGAAGAAAGGAATAAAGCCACGCCTCGGTTTCCGCTGCGCGGCTTTCTTTCTGTGACAGAAGTTCGGCCAGCAATTCCTGATCGTCGCCTTGCGCGTCGACATCAAGCCCCTGAAAGAAGCTGTAGTCGGAACTCAGCGCCCCATGAACGTTCTTTTCGACAAGGTCATTTGCCTGGATGTACTCATCGACCAACTCGAAACGAGTCGAATCGCGCTCAACGGACTCGTAAGCTTCGCGGGCCATGTCCTCGATGGCCGGGTCCGACATCGCCTGCCGGGCCGAGTTTTCCAGCGACACGATCGTCTGACCAAGATCGCTTTCAAAAAACAGGATCGCTTGATCAAGCTGCGCAACGGACAGACCCGCCCCAAAGGCATCCGTCAGAAATCTCTGCATCAAGACCGGGTCGTAAATGTCTTTAACCTGTGCTTCAAAATACGCGCCGCCGGTATTGTCCAACAGCGTTTCGTCAAGTTCCTCGCGGTGCCCTTGACCTTCCTGTACGAGAATTTCCATCACATGCGAAAGATGCATGGCCTGCGCCAGCCGGTCGACCCTTTGATCGGCCAGCAATTGTGCGCCCCACAGAACAAACGCAATCGCCAGAAAAATGCGGTGCATCAAATATCCTGCGCGGGGTGCAATTCGGCCATTCGGGCCGCAAGTACTTCGAACCGCATGGCCATGATTTCGTATTGAATCGCGTTCAGCAGTTCATACACTTCCTGCATCAGGGGTTGTTCCAGCGCCTCGACATACGAGTCGACATCCGCATCGGAAAAGTCCTGATAGGTATAGGCTGCCCCCGCAAGGCTGGACAGTTGCAGCGACTGGCGCATACCGGCTTCGTTCCGCTTCATCAGCGCACGCAATTCATCCGCATCAAGTTGCAGGTCAATGACACCTGATGCGCTGGCTGCCAGAAGAAAACGCACCTGAATTTCTTGCAGGGCCCGTACTGCGGTACCGGTCGAATCGATCGCCTTGTTCATACGCTTGAAACTTTCGACCCGTTGCGATCCGTCCTTGATCAGGTCTGCGATGATTTTTTGGCCTTCCAGCTGCTTGGCCTCATCGTCCTCGAGCATATGCGAGGCGTTTTCGGCCTCAACCAGGCGCTGACCCAGATCCGATGCATAAAAGTCAACCGCGTGTGTCAGAGCCTCATCACTCAGGGTTTGTTCGAGGATGGAAACCGCGGTCTCGTGCATGGCGCCGACGTCAAAGACTTCGTCTGCCAGACGCGTCCAGTCCGATCCGAATCCATCGGGATCAATCCCCAGCATCTGAGGGGCAGACCTCGAGCTCAGCGCGATGCTTTCCAGGGCAACATCAAACCCGGTTGTGGTAAGAAAGGCCTCTATCCGATCACGGCTGGCGGCGGAAAGTTCCAAAGGGATCAGAACAAGCGCAAAGAGCGGGGCCAGAAACCAAAAGGCGGAGCGGCGTACAAACTGTATCATGGATATCAGACTAGGAGTTTTGCGCTGGCAGGCAACGGAAAATCCCGGGTTTCTTCAATTCCCGAATTTTCTGCTTGCACCCCTGCCCGTTCCTCACTAAATCCCCCCCTCACAGACCCCCGCGGAGAGGTGCCGGAGTGGTCGAACGGGGCGGTCTCGAAAACCGTTGTGGGTGCAAGCCCACCCAGGGTTCGAATCCCTGTCTCTCCGCCACTATCCCAATGCAGGCTCAATGCTGTCTTTTGGCCCACAAGAAGCGCCCGAAAATTGGTTGCGTCTGCGGGTCATTCCCGGCGGATCGCCGCCAAAACAGGGCGCGACATCTTTGTGCCGGCGTGTTCTTGCCGCGTTTCAAAGGACAATGAGCATAGCCCGGCTTATACTCTATTCTGCTGAGAATTATCGGGAATTCCCCTTTGTACCTGAGTTATTTTTAGCGCATCCCGGCGACACAATTTCCAAAGGAGACACACATGTCGCGTACTCTAATTCTTGCCATCGTCATCGCCGCAATTGGCGCCGGCGGATACTATTACCTGACTCAACCCGAACCCACACCCGCCGAGCGTTTGGAAACCGCGGCAGAAGAAGCCGCCGAAGCGGTGACAGACGCAGCTTCATCTGTACAGGACGCGGCCTCTGACGCTGTCGATGCAGCGACCGAACAAGCCGCCGAAGCAGCTTCGTCGCTGACGGACCAAGCGACAGAAGCGGCGTCATCGGTTGCAGATCAGGCAAGCGAAGCGGCGTCATCGGTTGCAGATCAGGCCTCTGACGCTGCTCAGGAGGCCAGCGATCAGGTGGCCGCGCTGGCCGGTCAGGGGCAGGAGTTGCTGAACTCATGGATTCAGGAAGGCAAGCTGGACCCGACCAACTTCGACTATGATGGCATTATGACATCTCTTCAGGACAGCAATCTGGCCACCGACCTGAAGGATCAGGCGATCAAGATTGTGAATGATATCAAGGATTCGCCTGAAATGATCGTTCAGAAAATTCAGGAACTGACCAACCTGCTGACCCAACAGTAAAGTGTTGAAGGCCGGTCCACGGGTCGGCCTTTGCCCCGGGGCGCATCTGCGCTGCCCCTACGTTACGGTGTCGTTGAATTGACCTCCTGCGCGGCTTTTGATTGGCTGTGCCTGACAAAAAACCCGCGCCCTGCCCGACTGGTCTGACGCTTTTCAGACAAGGGGCGCGCTTTGATTCAGCCAAATTCGAGGATCAACCGATGACCGACCTGCCACAGACTATGTTCGCCGCAATCCTTAAGCATGACGGGTATTCCGGTACGGCCACCGGACCGGCCATTGAAAACGCCGCCGACTGGTTGGAAGGAGCCGAAGTTCCCACGCCGGAACCCGGCCCGGGCCAGGTGCTGATCCGTTTGCGCGCGGCTTCGGTCAATCCGTCCGATCTGCATTTCATCAAAGGTGAATACGGGCAGCCAAGGGTCAAGGGATCCCCCGCCGGATTTGAAGGATGCGGAGACGTCGTGGTCGCAGGAAAGGGCGCCGAGGCCCTGCAAGGGCAACGCGTCGCGTTCGTCGCCGCCGGATCGGGGGCCTGGGCGGAGTATGTCGTCACGCAGATGCAGATGTGCATCCCTCTGCGCCCTGATATCTCGGACGATGACGGGGCCGCCCAGATCGTCAATCCAATGACGGCGATGGCCATGGTGGATATGGCCAAGGCCGACGGCGATGCCTTTGTCGTATCAGCCGCGACCAGCCAGTTGGGCAAGCTGATGTGCAGCCTTGGTCGGGACCTGGGTTTGAAGCCGATCGCTTTGGTGCGTCGGGCCGAGACGGCAGAGATGTTGAAAGACCTTGGCGCGGCCGAAGTGCTTGTGACAACCGACGAAGACATTGTCGCAAAGTTTGCGGACATGAGCGCGCAGCTGAAACCGCGCGTGTTTCTGGATGCCGTGACGGACCAATTGTCCGAACAATTGTTCTGCGCCATGCCCAACCGGGCGCGCTGGATCAGTTATGGCAAGCTGTCTACCGAGGCACCGACGCTGACTCAGACAGGGCAGTTGATTTTCATGGGAAAGCGGATCGAAGGGTTCTGGCTGACAAGCTGGATGATGTCGACCCCGCCCGCCGATCAGATGCGAGTTGTGGCCGAGGTTCAGGCCCGGTTTGCAGACGGGCGCTGGAAAACGGATGTTTCTGAACACCTTACACTCAGAAATCTTGTACCAAACCTGGCTGATGCGCTGAAAAAGAGTGACGGCAAGGTGATAATAACGCCATAGTAGAACAAACCCGCGTCACCGGAGGATGCGCGCGGGCGGAACGCGACACCGGCAAACCGGTCGAGGGAGGACAGTTTGGATAACGCGCAGCTGCTGATCAGCGGACTGGCAAACGGGTGTGTCTATGGCCTGATCGCGCTTGGCTTTGTTCTGATCTACAAGGCGACCGAAGCGGTAAATTTCGCGCAGGGCGATTTCATGATGCTGGGGGCCTTTGTCACCATCGGCCTGACCAATACCGAATATATGGGCCTGCCGTTCTGGCTGGCCCTGCCGATCTCGCTGGGGATCATGGGGGCATTGGGATATCTTCTGGATCGCCTGATCATCCGTCGCCTGTTTGGCGAAAGTCAGACCGCCGTCGTAATCCTGACCATCGCCCTGGGCTTCGTGATCCGTTTCGTGGCCGGATTGATCTGGGGGCACGAACCGCAAACGCTGCAAAACCCGCTTGCAGGGAAGGAGCTGCGCTTTGGCGGCCTTGTGCTGGGGCTGGAGGATGTCGCCGTGATCGTCGTCACCATCCTGCTGACATGGGGTCTTTACGTCTTTTTCAACCGTTCCAAACTCGGGCTGGCGATGCAGGGGGCGTCGCAAAACCAGTTGGCGGCGTATTATATGGGCGTGCCTGTCAAGCGGGTTCAGGGGTTCATCTGGGCGCTGGCCGGGATCGTAGCGGGGATTGCAGGCATTCTGTTCGCCGCCAAGGGCGCCGTGGATCCGACAACGGGATTGCTGGGCATCAAGGCATTTGCCGCCGCCGTCATCGGCGGGTTCGGAAGCTTGCCCGGGGCGCTGGCCGGTGGTCTTGTCGTCGGGGTGATCGAGCCTTTCGCCAGCCGCTATATCGCGGCGGGTTACAGCCAGATCGCGCCATACGCCCTGCTGCTTGCCGTGCTGATCTTTCGCCCCAATGGGTTGTTCAGTCAGGTTCGGGTCAAAAAGGTCTGAGCCATGCGGATCATCTTCAAAACCGACTACATGCAGGATATCCGCCCGTGGAAAGACCTTTACCAGCTTGTCCTGTATCTGATCCTTCTGACGGTGGTTGCCGCAGCCCCCTGGTGGCTGGATGAGTTCTATCTGGGCGAGCTGACCAACGTCCTGATCTGGGCCATTGCCGGATTGGGTCTGATGGTCCTGACCGGGCATACAGGGCAAGTCAGTCTGGGCCACGCGGCCTTTCTGGCCTTTGGCTGCTATGCCAACGTTGCCCTGATCGAAGCCGGGGTGCCCTTTCTGCTCGCCTTTCCGCTGGCGGGCATTCTGACCGGGATAGCGGGCGTGACGGTCGCGATCCCTGCCCTGCGCCTGCATGGCATCTATCTGGCCATCTTCACCATGGCGCTTTCGATCCTGATGGACGACATCATCGTTCTGTCCGAACCCATCACCGGCGGTGTTGCGGGCAAGTATGTTGGCGGGGTCGAAATCTTCGGCCATCTGGTTGACCGCTGGGGAACGCCCGATCAGTTTTTCTGGCTGGTCCTGACCGTCGCCGTGCTGGTCACACTGGGATATATCAACCTGCTGCGCGCGCCTTTGGGGCGCAGCTTCATAGCGGTGCGCGACTCTGAGGTTTCGGCCCAGGCGATGGGCATCGACATCGCGCGGACAAAGATGATCTCGTTCGCGTTATCCTGCGCAGTAACCGGCTGGGCCGGGGCGCTGATGGGGTTGTTCGCCGGAGCGTTCAACAACGAAACCTTCAGTGTTCTGATCTCGATCCAACTGCTTATGATGATCGTCATCGGCGGGCTTGGGTCGATCCACGGCGCGTTTCTGGGCGCGATCGTGATCGGGTTCCTGCCGCAGTTTCTGTCGATCTCAAAAGAATATGCCGGCGCCCTGTTCGGCGGCAATACAGTCGCCATTCCGGGATTGGAGTTCGGCATCTTCGGCATGATCCTGATCGCCTTCATCCTGTTCGAACCCATGGGCATCTATGGCCGCTGGCTGAAAATCCGCACGTGGTTCGAGCTGTTCCCCTTCTATCGAAAAGACATGTTCAAACGGCAGAAATCCTATCTCAAGACGGAGCGTCTTAGATGAGTTTGCTGGAGTTCGAAAATGTCACCCTCAAGTTCGGCGGCCTGACGGCGGTGGATGACCTGTCATTCGACGTTCGGGAAGGTGAAGTCTTTGCCATCGTCGGTCCAAACGGAGCGGGCAAGTCCACTGTTTTCAACCTGATTTCCCGGTTCTACGATCCCGTTGACGGGGCGATCCGGTATGACGGTCATGATTTGCTTCGGGTCAAACCGTCCGGTGTCGCCGCTTATGGCGTGGCACGGACATTTCAGAACATCGAGCTGTTCGAACACGCAACCGTCCTGCAAAACCTGCTGGTCGGACGGCATCGCCACCGCAGGACAAACCTGATTTCCGAGATTCTGTTCACCCCGTCGGCAAAGCGACAGGAACTGGAAAACCGCGAGAAGGTCGAACGGATCATCGACTTTCTCGACCTGCAAGCCTATCGCGACAAGATGATATCGGGGCTGCCCTACGGCGTGCGCAAAGTGGTCGAAGTTGCACGGGCTTTGGCGACTGACCCAAAACTCTTGCTGCTGGATGAGCCGGCCTCGGGGTTGTCCGTGGAAGAAACAACGGACATGCGTTGGTGGATCGATGATATCCGTCGGCAGATGGGCATCACCGTTTTGATGGTGGAACATGACATGGGCCTGGTCTCGGGCGTGTCAGACCGGGTTCTGGCCATGGCAGACGGCGCAAAACTGGCGCTTGGGACCCCGGCCGAAGTTCAATCGCACGCGGCAGTGATCGAAGCCTATCTTGGGAAAGCTTCATGAGCGCGCCAATCCTGAAAATCCGAAATGTCGAAAGCTTTTATGGCCCGATAATGGCCATTCGCGGTGTTTCGCTGGACGTTCACGAAGGCACGATAGTCTCGATCCTTGGCGCAAACGGTGCCGGCAAGACGACGTTGATGAAAACCGTCTCGGGGGTGATGGACCCGGAAAAAGGCACGATCACCTTTGATGGAGACGACATTCAGGGGGCCGAGCCGCATACCGTCGTCCAGCGCGGGATCGTGCATGTACCCGAAGGGCGCGAGGTGTTTCCTCTGCTCACCGTCGATGAAAACCTGAGCCTCGGCGCGTATACCCGAACGGACAAAGTGCAGATCGACCAGGATCGCGAGCTTGTTTTCAGTTACTTTCCCGTTCTGAAAGATCGTCGCACGCAAGAGGCCGGCACCCTTTCGGGCGGGCAGCAACAAATGCTGGCAATCGGACGGGGGCTGATGGCCCGTCCCCGCATCATGCTGCTGGATGAGCCGTCGCTGGGTCTGTCACCGCTTTTGGTGCAGGAAATATTCGCCATTCTGAAACGTCTGAACGAAGAACAGCATATGACGATGCTGCTGGTCGAACAGAACGCCAATGCGGCGTTGCGGCTGGCGCATCATGGATACGTGATGGAGGTAGGCCGCATCGTCATGGACGGCGCTGCGGATACGTTGCTGAAATCCGAAGACATCCAGAACTTCTATCTTGGCGTGCAGGAAGAAGGCGCACGCGAAAGCCGCCGTTGGAAACGCAAGAAGACGTGGAGGTAAGCAAGATGGATGCCACGCCCCTCGCCTCGCAGGTCAAGATCAACGGCGTTGAACTGAATGCAACCCCCGGACAACGCCCGTTGCGCGTGGATGGGTGCACCACCATCAGCATGCTGTTTCAACAACGTTGCGCAGAACTGGGGGATCGTACAGCCCATCGCGAAAAGGATTTGGGCATCTGGAAGTCATATTCCTGGGCCGACTACTGGCAGCACGCCAAGTGGATCGGGCTTGCCCTGCGCAAGCTGGGCCTGGAACGCGGTGACGTTGTTTCAATCCTGTCCGAGGACCGCAAGGAATGGATGTGGTTCGATATGGGCATTCAGTGCGTCGGGGGCATTTCTTCTGGCGTCTACACCACGGATTCGGCCAATCAACTGCAATATCTGGTCAACGACAGTGGCAGCAAGTTCCTCATCGTCGAGGACGAAGAGCATCTGGACAAGTTTCTGGAAGTCGAAAATCAAGTTCCGGATCTGATCAAGGTGATCATTCTGGAAGACGAAGGCTTGCACGACCTGACCCATCCGCGCTGCATGATGATCGACGATCTTTACGCTTTGGGCCAGCAGGCCGAACAGGAAGATCCGGGACGGTTCGAAGCCGAAATCGCATTGGCCAAACCTCAGGATACAGCTTTGCTGGTTTATACATCCGGCACCACCGGCCAGCCCAAGGGTGCGATGTTGAGCCATGAAAACATCCTGGCCGGCATTGAGGCCGGTGCCTGGTCATTGCCAACGCAGGCCAGTGACGAACAACTGTGTTTCCTGCCCCTCTGCCATATCCTGGAACGCGACGTATCCGTCTATTTCCCACTGGCCGCCCGCTGCACCGTGAATTTCGCGGAAAGCCCCGAGACGGTCTTTGCAAATCTGCAAGAGGTCTCGCCTTCGACCTTCACGGCAGTGCCGAGAGTTTGGGAAAAGATCTATGCGCATGTGCAAATCCTGGCGCAGGATGCAACGCCGTTGGGTCGAATGGCATACGGTCTTGCCCTGAAGGCCGGTGCACGGCGGGCCGGGTACGTGAGTTCGGGAAAACCCGTTCCCGCCGCCATCGCGGCCCGGTTCTGGGTTTGGGATCAGTTGGTTCTGAAGAATTTGCGCCGGATGCTCGGTTTGGACAAACTGCGCCGGGGTGGCACGGGTGCTGCGCCTATCTCGGCGGATTTGTTGAAATGGTACTGGGCCATCGGTGTGCCGATCGTCGAGGGCTTCGGCATGACCGAAACGTCCGGCCTTGCCACACTCAACACCGTGGAAAGCAACAAGATCGGAACCATCGGCAAGGTCGTCCCGGGGTGCGATATCCGCATCTCGGACGAGGGTGAAATTCAGCTCAAAGGCATGAACATCTTTCAAGGCTATTGGCGCAACAACGCAAAGACGGCGGAAAGCTTTACCGCCGATGGCTGGCTGCGCACCGGCGATATGGGGCGTATCGACAAGGACGGGTACGTTACCATCACCGGCAGGTTGAAAGACATCATCATCACCGCCGGTGGCAAGAACATCACCCCGGCCGAAATCGAAAGCCGGCTGAAGTTCAGCCATTACATCTCGGACGCGGTGATCATTGGCGACCGGCGCAAATACCTCACGGCGCTGATCATGATCGATCAGGAAAACGTCGAAAAATATGCTCAGGACCAGAAAATCCCGTTTTCGAACTTTGCCTCGCTTTGCGCCGCGGCCGAAGTCAAGGAGCTGATCGGCGCCGAAGTGGCCGCGGTGAACAAGGAATTCGCACGGGTCGAACAGATCAAGGATTTTCGCCTGATCGACGTTCTGTTGACCGCCGAGGATGACGAGCTTACCGCCACGATGAAGCTGAAACGCGGCCTGGTCGAAAAGAAACACGGACACCTGATTGAAGACATGTACACTTAGCCAAAGAGTTTTCGGGAGGAGAAAGATGAAGAAGTCATTCAAATGGCTGGCCGCCGCCACGGCGTTGACCGCCTCGGCAAGCATCGGTTGGGCTCAGACGCAGGGCGTGACGGATGACGAGATTGTCATCGGGTCCGTCAACGACCTGAGCGGCATCTTCGCCGCGGTGGGTGTCCCGGCGACCAAAGGTGCGAATGTGGTATTCGACCGGGTGAACGAAGCCGGTGGCATACACGGGCGCAAAATCCGCTATGTGGTCGAGGACAACGGATACCAGATGCCGCGTGCGATGCAGGGCTACAACAAACTGCTGAACCGCGACAAGGTGTTCGCCATGCTGCAATCGCTTGGCACGCCGATGAACATGGCCGGGTTCAAGCTGTTGGATCCCAAGGGCATTCCCAACGTGGCACCTCTGACCGCTGCGCGTCAGATGTTGCAAGAGCCGATGCGAAACAAGTTCACGTCTTTCTCGACCTACTATGATCAGGCGCGTGTCGGTGTGAAATACCTGGCCGGCGAATTTGGATCAAAGACGGTCTGCACCATGTATCTGCCGACAGATTTCGGTGAGGAAATTCTTGAAGGCAGCAAGGCCGGCGCCGAAGAAGCCGGGATCGCTTTTGGATCTGAAACGACCCACAAGCCGGATGAGACGGATTTTGTCGGGTCGCTCAGCAAGCTCAAGGAAGAAGGCTGCGATATCGTCACCATGGCGCTTGGCGTGCGGCAAGCGATCACCGTAGTTGGCACCGCCAAGAAGATGGGCCTGACGGACATGAAGTTCCTCGGCACTTCGGCCAGTTTCCTGACTGTCGTGGCGCAGGTTCCCGGTGGGGTGACTGACGGGTTCTATGCAGCAGCCTCGTGGCAGGATCTTTGGGCGCGTGCGGACCAACCTGCCCCGGCGGCGTTTATCGAAGAATACAAGGCCGCGACCGGCGAAGATCCGGTTGGATTTGCCATGCTGGGCTATTCCGCTGCCGAAATGATGGTCAAGGCGCTTGAGGCCGCGGGCCCTGACCTGACGCATGACAGCTTTATCGAAGCGATGGAGTCACTGGACTATCAGGATGACCTGGTCGGCAACCACATTACCTATGGCCCGGATGATCACCAGGGGGCGGATACGGTTTTCGTCAATGTCGTTGAAAACGGCGCGTGGAAGCTCGTCTACGAAGAATAAGATTTCCCGCAACACAATGCAAAAGGGCTCGCAATTGCGAGCCCTTTCTTTGTTGGGTGTCCCCGGCGATTTAACGCTTCGAGAACTGGAACGAACGGCGGGCTTTGCGCTTACCGAATTTCTTACGTTCCACAACGCGGCTGTCGCGGGTCAGGAAGCCAGCAGCTTTCAGAGCACCACGCAGGTTCGGATCGTACAGTTGCAGCGCCTTCGAGATGCCGTGCTTGACCGCACCGGCCTGACCGGTCAGGCCACCACCTTTGACCGTGGCGACAACGTCGAACTCGCCTTCGACACCAGCAACCTGAAACGGCTGGCGCAGGATCAGTTGCAGAACGGGGCGTGCAAAATAGACGTCTTGATCCTTGCCGTTCACGGTGACCTTGCCGGAACCCGGCTTGATCCAAACGCGGGCAACAGCGTCTTTACGCTTGCCGGTAGCATACGAACGGCCCAGCTCGTCACGTACGGGTTCACGCACGATGACTTCTTCGGCCACGGTTTCAACGCCTACGACGGCGCTCAGCTCTTCGAGAGTATTGATCTGATCAGCCATCGGTCATTAGCTCCGGGTGTTTTTCTTGTTCATGGACTTGACGTCCAGAACTTCGGGCGCTTGCGCCTCGTGGGGATGCTCGGCACCGGCATAAACGCGCAGGTTGGTCATCTGCTTGCGCGCCAGACGATTGCCCGGCAGCATGCGCTTGACCGCCTGGGTCACGACGCGCTCGGGGTGTGCACCTTCCAGGATCTGCTGTTTGGTGCGCGACTTGATGCCGCCCGGGTGGCCAGTGTGCCAGTAGAAGTTTTCTTCGCGCTTCTTGCCGGTCATCTGGATCTTGTCAGCGTTGATCACGATGACGTTGTCGCCCATGTCCATGTTCGGGGTGAACGACGCTTTGTGCTTGCCACGCAGGCGCATGGCGACGATCGACGCAAGACGGCCCAGAACAACGCCCTCGGCGTCGATCAGGATCCATTTCTTGTCGATGTCTGCAGGTGTTGCAGAAAAGGTTTTCATGGCAGGATAGTCCTGTTTGATGTGAAAGACCGCCCCAAGCGAGGCGGCCCGAATTCGATGGATGCGTATCTAGACACCCATGACCGGCACGTCAAGCGACCAAACGCCATTTAAAATGTTTTAAAACAATGGCTTGTTAAATAGGTATCATTTTACCCCACATTATCAGCACGGAAATCGCCCCAATTTCGACACTCTGATACACTCGGTTGGAATTGATCATGCTCAACCACGGAGGGTCACATGCAGGAATTGATGCGCACGATTGAAAACTATGGCGCGGCCTGGCAGGAAAAGTCCGCCGATAAACGGCTTGCGCTTCTGACCCGGTGCTTTGCGGAAAACGGTCGGTACGTGGATCCGACAGCCGATGTTTCAGGCCGAGAGCAGTTGAGTACACATATCGGCGAAGTCCTTTTGACTTCGAATGGGCGTGTCGAAATCACCAGCAGTCCTGTGTCGCACCATGATGTCGTCCACTTCACGTGGCATATGGTGGCCCCCGATGGCGCAATCATGGTGGCCGGGCATGACTTCATTCGATTGGACGAGGACGGAAAAATTGCCCATCTGGCCGGATTCTTTGGCGACCCGCCGCCGCTGAGTTGAATGCTAGACGCTGATCTGTTCAGGCGGATTGTCCAGCAAAGCGCGCAATCTCAGCATTGCGTCCTCGAACCGTTCCAACGACACGTGGCCATTCATTGCGATGCGTACGGCGTTTGGGGCGCGCCCGTCGCGCAGGGCGAACTCATCCGCTGATCTGAGCTGAATGCCTTCCCGCTCTGCCGCGCGGCTGAACGCGGCAGAGCGCCACCCCGATGGCAGGTTCAGCCAGACAAAAGGCACATCCGGTGCCCAGTTCAGATCGAACCCACCCAGCGCGTTGACGGTGATCCGAACATAATCGCCCATCCGTTTGCGTACATCCTGGGCAATCTGGCGGGTACGCGGATCCGACAGCAGCAGCCGGGTCAGTTCGGCCAAGGGTTGAGCCAGGCCAAAATACCCATATTCGGCGGATCGGCGCAGATCGACGCTGCGATCCTTTGGGGCAATGGCAAAGCCCACGCGCAAAGCCGGTGTGAGTATCTTTGAAATGGACGACACGTGCCAGCCCCGCTCGGGCGCGAGCGCGCGATAACTGGGTTCACGCGCCTCCCCCATGCGATAGCAATCGTCTTCCACGATCTGAAGGTCGAAGCGCCGGGCGACGTCCACGACCTCTTTCCTGCGTTCCAGCGGTGTGTGGATGCCGGTGGGGTTCTGAACTTCTGGCGAGACGCAAACGGCCTGAGCATTGGTTTGCCGCAAAACATGCTCCATCGACGCCGGATCGATGCCCCATTTGTCCATCTTGACGCCAATGACTTCGGCGCGCATCAACTCTCCGGCCCGACGAAACCCGGCGTAAGAGAGGTCTTCAACCAACACGATTGGTTTGGGTCCGCGCAGGATGGTCTGGAACACCAGACACAATCCGTTCTGCCCGCCATGGGTCAAGACGATGTCATCATGGGTCAGCGGGCCCAGCGGCAAATCCGACAGCCAATCCACGACCGATTGCCTCATGGGTATATACGCGTCCCGCGTGGGGTAATTCAGAAACAGCCCGGGATCAGCTTGCGAAACCTTTTGCAGGCATTCCCGGATAAGCGCGACCTGCCCCGCATCCGGCAAACGCGGGCTGAACAGGCTGACATTGGCGTTGTACTTGTCTTCCCTCAGATGCAGTTGCCTGGCCCAGACATCATCCAAAATCGGTGATTTCGGCGGGGCCACAAATGTACCACGTCCAACTTCGGCGTGGAGCAAGCCCTCGTCGGTCAGGATCGTATAGGCACGTGCGACTGTACCAGGTGTGATTTGCAGGCGATACGCCAGTTCACGAACCGGCGGAAGCTTGGCGCCAACATCTAATTTCTTGTCACCAATAGCTTTTCTTATTGCGTCAGCAACCAATGTGTATTTCGGACCCTTGGATTTTGGCAGAGCGTCCGGCCAAATTGTATCCATTACAATTCTTCCTTTGCCTTTGACACAATTTCGAATGTATCAAACCCATGTACCAAGCAATACAGTTTTGTGTCAATACAATTTGAAAGGATTTCCGAGATGACACGCACAATGCACACCACCGCCCTTCTGCTGCTGAACGACAGCCCACGGCTGCCTCTGCTCGCGGCTCTGGCCGTGCGGTTTGCGGCGGCGGTCACTCAATGGGAACGCCGTCGCCGCAGTCGCGTCAATCTGAGCTATCTGGATGACCGTCTGCTTCAGGACGTCGGGCTGACCCGCCATCAGGCTGGCCGGGAAACAAAGCGCTTTTTCTGGCAGCCCTGACTGATCCCCAGTCCCAATTATTGGGACCTCTTCCTGGGCCGGGGCCTGTCCCCGGCCTTTTTTATCCGAAATTCGCGGCAGCGGACCCTGCTGGTGGAAGGGAATAGGTCATCGTTGCCCGCGCAACCGGAAGATCACTGCCTTCCGAGTACAAAAGCACATCCCCAACGGCCAGTGTTTTTCCCAGCTTCAACAAACGACAGGCCGCAATCATGTCGGCGCCGCCTTCCGGCTTGCGCAGGAAATCAAAGGAACTGTTGGTGGTGACGGCCAGTGACTGACGCCCTTTTCGTGCCAGAACCATCGCATAGACACTGACATCGGCAAGCCCGAACATCGACGGGCCGGAAACCGTGCCCCCGGGCCGCAGATGTTGATCCTGAACAACAAGGCGCATGGTGATCGTGTCTTCGGTCAAATCTTCAACGACGAAATCCTTGTGCACCTGCGGGAACACCTCTTTGAGGTATTGTGACAGTTCGTCCCGATTCATTGCCAAAGCCATACTTCCCCTCCTGCTCTTGCCGACCTAGAGTTGGCCCAACTTGGGAACGGAGGGCAAGATGGCAATTCTGGAACGTTACGACACGGGCGCGGTGGCACGGCTGACACTGAACGCCCCGGACCGGCTGAACGCACTAAGTGATGAGATGCTGGCTGCGCTGCAAGCCGAATTTGATGCGCTGCGCGACGACGGCTCGATCCGGGCCGTGGTCCTGTCGGGGGCGGGAAAGGCATTTTGCGCCGGGCATGACCTGAAGCAGATGACGGCCGGACGTCAATCCGAAGATGGCGGCAAGGCCTACTTTCAGGATCTCTTTTCCCGTTGCGCCCGGATGATGATGTCGATCCAGTCCCTGCCGCAACCCGTTATCGCGCAAGTCCATGGCATTGCGACTGCCGCCGGATGTCAACTGGTTGCAACCTGCGACATGGCGGTGGCGGCAGAAGGAACACGGTTTGGTGTCAACGGGGTCAATATCGGCCTGTTCTGTTCCACGCCGATGGTTGCTCTCAGCCGCAACATCCCCAGAAAGCAGGCCTTTGAAATGCTGACCACCGGCGAATTCATTTCAGCAGAGCGCGCCGCCGAATTGGGGCTGGTAAATCGCGTCGTTCCTCAAGCGCTGCTGGAACAAGAAGCCAACGGGCTTGCGGAACTGGTCGCATCCAAGCTTGGCGTCGCCGTGAAGATCGGCAAAGAAGCGTTCTATCAACAGCTGCAAATGCCTTTGGATCAGGCTTATGCCTATACCGGAGACGCAATGGCGCAGAATATGTTGTACCGCGATACAGAAGAAGGCATTTCCGCCTTTATTGAAAAGCGCCCCCCGAATTGGACCCAATGACGCAATTGTTTTGAACATTTTTTGCCACTGTCTTCATTTTTGCACTTTTCAAAAGGGCAACTCTGTGGCAAAGCTGGGTCGAGGCCAAGGCCTCAAGACACTTTTGGGTCGCCGTGGGCGGAAGGTCCCTCCAGCTGGTCTCTCTCACCAGCGCTGACATTCCCGCAGCGGCGACCCCAAGACCCCTCCAGCAAATCAGTCAGATACAATACGGCAGTTGCGCCTGTGTGTGCGGTGCCCTATGTGGCTGCACATGACACAAGTTTTGCATATCGTCGGCGGTGGAATGGCCGGGTCCGAAGCCGCCTGGCAAGCCGCTGAAATGGGCGTTGACGTGATCATTCATGAAATGCGCCCCACCGTTGGCACCTTCGCACATCAGACAGGAAACCTGGCGGAAATGGTGTGTTCAAACTCGTTCCGATCGGATGATGATGAACAGAACGCCGTCGGTCTGCTGCACTGGGAAATGCGGGCAGCCAATGGACTGATCATGACAACCGCCGACGCACACAGGCTTCCTGCCGGGGGGGCTCTGGCCGTGGATCGCGACCCGTTTGCCGAAACGGTCACCGCGAAACTCCGCGCCCACCCACGCGTGAGCGTCACCGATCAAGAAGTCACCTCGCTGCCTGATGAAGGCCATTGGATATTTGCGACCGGCCCGTTGACCTCACCCGCATTGGGGGAAGCCATCCGGGCGGAAACGGGATCGGACGCGCTGGCGTTCTTCGATGCAATCGCACCCATTGTCTATGCCGACAGCATCGACATGAGCAAAGCGTGGATGCAATCCCGGTATGACAAAGGCGAGACCGAGGAAGAACGCACGGCTTACCTGAACTGCCCGATGGACCGTGATCAGTACGAGGCTTTAATCGACGCCCTTCTGGCAGCGGAAAAAACCGAGTTTCACGAAGGTGAGACCGCAGGCTATTTTGATGCCTGCCTTCCCATTGAAGTCATGGCCGAACGCGGGCGCGAAACCTTGCGCCATGGTCCGATGAAGCCTGTTGGGCTGACAAACCCTCATGCGCCTGACGTCAAACCCCATGCCGTGGTTCAGTTGCGGCGCGATAACGCGTTGGGCACATTGTTCAACATCGTGGGGTTTCAGACCAAGATGAAATACGGCGCCCAGACCGACGTGTTCCGCATGATCCCCGGCCTGGAAAACGCCAGCTTTGCCCGGCTGGGCGGCATCCACCGCAACACGTTCATCAACTCTCCTACCCTGCTCGATGCACAGATGCGCTTGAAATCCAAGCCCAACATCCGCTTTGCCGGCCAGATTACGGGTGTCGAAGGCTATGTTGAAAGCGCCGCGATGGGATTGCTTGCCGGTCGCATGGCCGCCGCCGAAATACTGGGGCGTGATTTGCCCGAAGTGCCCAAAGACAGTGCAATGGGTGCGTTGATCCATCACATTACCGGCGGGGCCGAAGCCAAGACGTTTCAGCCGATGAACGTAAACTTTGGCCTGTTCCGCCCCGTGGACGGCCTGAAAGGCGGGCGGCGCGGCCGAAAAGACCGGTACAAGGCCTATACCGATCGCGCCAAGACCGAATGGCAAACCTGGTTGGATCAATGCTGACTGGACGCGCGGCGTGATCTCGGCCTAGCATGACGGGATGAGCGACAAGTTCCTAGACAGCACCTACAATCTCGACACGCCTGAAGACACTGAAACGCATTATCAGAACTGGGCCGCGACCTATGAAAAAGAGGTCGCGGAACAGGGATATGCAACCCCAGGACGGGTGGCCGCGGCTTTGTGGCAGTTCCACCCTCACCCCCAAACGCCGATTCTGGACTTCGGCTGCGGAACGGGGCTTTCTGGTCTCGCCTTGCGGGCGGCGGGATTTGAGGTCATCGATGGCATCGACCCCACCCCCAAAATGCTGGAAGAGGCTGAGGCCAAGGGTGTTTACAGAGCCCTGACCGGGTTTGACATCACCAAACCGGCCCCGCTCAGGCGCGGCGCGTATTCGGTGATCACCGCCATCGGTGTTATCGGTCAGGGCGCGGCCCCGCCCGAGACATTCGACCAGTTGATGCACGCCTTGCCCAAAGGTGGGTTGCTGGCGTTTTCCCTGAACGACCATGCGCTGTCAGATCACAAATTCACCTGCCGACTGACGGATTGGGTCGACATGGGTGCCGCACGTTTGCTATTTCGTGAACACGGGCCGCACTTGCCCGGTATCAACCTTAACTCTGACGTGTATGTTATAGAAAAAGCGTGACTTTCGTAACGCGTTTCGCGCCATCCCCGACTGGCCCGCTTCACCTTGGTCACGCGTATTCTGCGATGATCGCCAGTGATATGGCCAGATCTGAACGCGGCCGGTTCTTGCTTCGCATCGAAGATATCGATCGGTCCCGCTCGCGACCGCATTGGGAGGATCAAATCTATGATGACCTCAATTGGTTGGGGCTGACATGGCCGGAACCGGTGCTGCGTCAATCAGATCGGCTGAGTATCTATGATCGCGCGTTGGAGCGGTTGTGGATGAAAGGTCTTCTGTATCCCTGCCGGTGCAATCGCAAAGATATTACCGCCGCCGCAAGCGCGCCCCAGGAAGGCGCGCCCTTGCTTGGTCCAGACGGAATTATCTATCCCGGAACGTGTCGAAAAATTAACCAGGGCATAGACTTAAGTCAAAATCCTCACCCAAGGGACCAGGTGTTGCGACTGGATGTTGCCAAGGCCTGTCGAACAATCCACGATCCGGCCAGATTCCAATTCTTGGAACTGGGCTCCGGCCCCGGTGGCGAAACAGGAACAATTGCTTTCACCCCGGAAGAGTTGGAAACCAGTGTCGGCGATATCGTTCTGGCCCGCCGCGACATGGGCACGTCCTACCATTTATCCGTCGTTCTTGACGACGCGGCCCAGGGGATCACCCATGTGGTCCGAGGTCAGGATCTGTTCGAAGCCACACGCATCCATGTGCTGCTTCAGGTGCTGTTGGATTTGCCGACGCCTGTGTATTATCATCACGATCTGATCCGCGATGACGCCGGCAAACGGCTGGCGAAACGCGACGATGCGCGTGCCATCGCGAAATACCGGGCCGATGGTGCCAGCCCGGCAGACATCCGGCATATGGTGGGGCTTTGATCTGACTCGGTTACTCCATCGGGGCCATCAGTTCGGTCTCGGCTCCGTCCCGCACCGCAGTATAAAAGCACGTCCGGCGGTTGGTGTGACAGGCAGCACCGGTTTGACGCACCAGAACCAACAGGCAATCGCGGTCACAGTCGATGCGGAAATCCACCAGTTCCTGCACATGGCCCGAGGTTTCGCCCTTGATCCAGAAAGACTGGCGCGAGCGCGACCAATAGGTCACCCTACCCGTTTCCAGCGTCTTTTCAATGGCCTGTGCGTTCATCCATGCCATCATCAGCACTTCGCCCGACACCTCATCCTGCGCAATTGCCGGAATCAGTCCCGCCTCGTTATATTTCAGAGTTGATGGATCAAACGCGACGGGGTGAGACATGACAAAAACCTTTTGCATCCGTTGGGCTGGCCACTATGTATGAGGAACACACGACGAGGGAAAGCCATGAGCGGCGAGAACGACTTGATCAAGCTGTATTCCGGACGCATTCTGGCGTTGGCGGCCGACATCCCGCATCTGGATCGGTTGGAAAACCCGGATGCAACGGTCAAGAAACGCTCGCCTCTTTGCGGCTCTACCGTGACGGTTGATTTGAAGGTTCAGGATGGACGTGTCAGCGCCTTCGGGCAGGATGTCAAAGCCTGCGCGCTGGGACAGGCCTCTGCTTCGGTGGTTGGCGACGCGATCATTGGTGCCACGCGCGCGCAGATCGAAGCAGCGCGCGATCAGCTTGCGGCCATGTTGAAAAAGGACGGCGCCGCCCCGGATGCGCCGTTTGACGGTCTTGAGGTCCTGATGCCGGCGCGGGATTACAAGAACCGCCACGCGTCAATTCTGCTGGCGCTGGATGCAGCCGCCGAAGCCATGGCGCAGGCCGAACAGGCAGATTGTGCCTGATCATAGCTATTTGATGTAAACCCGTTTACCTTCCGCTTAAATTTAAGGAGGGATGGGTTTTGGAAAATCTACTCGAGCATTTTGTAACTCTTTGGGTCGTGATTGACCCGATTGGAACTATTCCCGTTTTCATTGCCGTCACTGCGGGGCTAGAGGCCGCCGCGCGTCGCAAAACAGCCTTGTTGGCATCGATAATAAGCGCCGGTGTCCTTTTGTTCTTTCTCGTGTTTGGGCAATTGCTGATCGAAGCGCTGGATATTGGACTGAATTCATTTCAGGTCGCAGGTGGAATCATCCTGTTTCTGTTCGCTCTGACCATGATCTTTGGCGAAAGCAAACAAGACATAGAACAGCGTCAGGCCGAAGAGGATCAGGAAGATAAGTATCACAAGCAGAATCCCGCGATATTTCCTCTTGCTGTTCCATCTCTGGCCTCGCCCGGCGCGATGCTTGCAGTGGTGATCCTGACGGACAACCATCGATACAGTGCAGCCGACCAGGGGATTACCGCATTGGTCATGCTGTCGGTTTTGGTGGTAGCCTTCGTTCTCATGCTTCTGGCCGAACCGATCATCCGCCTGATTGGCCATTCAGGAGCGGCGATCATCAGCCGTATCATGGGGATGATCCTGGCCTCGGTCGCGGTCAATTCGGTCCTATCCGCATTGCTTGAGATTTTCAAAACCGGCCAGTTGTAAAAAAACCGCCGCACCTTCCGGGCGAAAGGGCGGCGGCAGGCATTGCGTGTCTCGCGTGGGGTCCGGATTGCCGCACGGGGCCGAGGCATGGCCCCTCAAGGGGTTTGGGACAGGCAGGTCACCCTTGACTGAAATGGGGATGACAGCGCGGTTTTTTCGGCACGAGATCGCAGGCAGAAAGGTTCAGAAGCCAACCGGCAGGTGCAAGGCGACCATCAGGATCACGACCAGAGACATCACGCCCACGGCATCCTGTAGGATCGTCGATTGCGAGCGGCTGAATACGGTCTTGATCTGGGTCAGCATAGGGTCACCTCCGGTCAGAGCTTTAATCCTTTGTTGACCTTTTGTTCTCATATTTACCCGAGTCGGTAAAGAACTTTTTGAGAACATTTGTGAACTTTCTGGAACTTTTTTCCTAACCCACTGAAATCAAACGGATCGCCTGATCCTGCTTCATCAGCCACAAAAGCACGCGCGCCGCGCGTCCCCGGTCCGAGGTCAGCTTGGGATCCGCATTCAGCAATGCCCGAGCATCGGATTGGGCTACGGCCATCAAGCCGGCCTGACGCTCGAGATCCGCAATGCGGAACTTTGGGAGGCCGGACTGTGCAGTTCCGATCAGATCCCCGGCGCCGCGCATCTCCAGATCGGTTTCCGAAATACGGAATCCGTCTTCGGTTTCACGCAGGACCTCCAGCCTTTTGCGCCCCCCCTCGCTGAGCGGCGGTTGGTACATCAACAAACACGTCGATTCGGCATCACCCCGGCCCACGCGGCCGCGCAATTGATGCAGTTGGGCCAGACCAAAGATTTCGGCCCGTTCGATGACCATGATCGTGGCATTGGGCACATTGACCCCCACTTCTATGACGGTCGTGGCCACAAGAACCTTGGTGTCCCCGTTCTGGAATGCCGACATGGCCGCGTCTTTTTCCGACGGCGGCATTTGCCCGTGAACCAGCCCGACCACACCTTCGCCCAATATGGCACGCAAGCGTTTGAACCGTTCTTCAGCGGCTGTCAGGTCTGAAACCTCGGATTCATCGACCAAGGGGCAGACCCAATAGCATTGCCGCCCCTCATCAATCGCCCGACGCAGATGCGACACGACCTCGTCCATGCGCTGCGTACTGACAATCGCTGTCTTGATCGGTTTGCGCCCCGGCGGCTTTTCGTCCAGCACCGAGACATCCATATCGCCGTATTGCGCCAGCGCCAGGCTGCGTGGAATCGGGGTGGCGGTCATCACCAGAACATCCGCGCCCTGCCCTTTTTCCGACAACTCCATCCTCTGGCGCACGCCAAACCGGTGCTGTTCATCAACGATGGCCAAGCGCAGCGCTTTGAATTCAACATCACTCTGAAACACGGCATGGGTACCGACCAGAATTTGGATATTGCCCTTTTTCAAAGCCTCAAGCTTAGCGCGCCGCTCTGCGCCCTTGTCACGCCCGGTGAGCAATTCCAGCACCACTCCGGCCTCTTCCGCCAGCGGCCGCAACCCTTCCAGGTGCTGGCGGGCGAGTATCTCGGTCGGGGCCATCATCACGCCCTGCCCTTTGGCCTCGACTGCAATCAGAAGGGCCATGAAGGCCACCAATGTCTTGCCGGCCCCCACGTCACCCTGCAACAATCGGTTCATGCGGGAATCCGATGCCATATCGGCCGCGATTTCCTCGATCGCGCGGCTTTGTGCGCTGGTCGGACGATAAGGAAGACTGGCCAACACCCTGGATTGCAACGCGCCCGTTCCTACGCTGACGACACCACGGGATTTCCGCTCTCGCTGACGCGCCAGAGCCAGCGTCATCTGATGCGCAAACAGCTCGTCATAGGCCAGACGCTGACGCGCGGGCGCAAATGGTGAAACATCATCAGCCCCCTGAGGATTGTGGCCGGCACGAATTGCAGAGATCCAATCCGGCCAGTTTTGCTGTGCCATCTGCGCCGGGTCGATCCATTCCGCCAGCTCTGGCGCCCGCGCCAATGCGCTGCGGGTGGCCTTGAACGCCGTCTTTTGAGTCAGCCCCTGTGTCAGATGGTATACCGGTTCAAACTCCGGAATTTCACTGGCTTGCTCGACCGGCAACATATGATCCGGATGCACCATCTGAGCCATGCCGTCGAACAGCTCCAGCTTGCCCGAGATCACACGGCGGGCGCCCTGAGGCAGCACTTTCTTCAGATAGTCCCCGCGCGCGTGGAAGAAAACAAGCTGAAAATCGGCCTGGCTGTCTTCGACATGCACGCGGTATGCGCCACCCTTGTTTCGAGGCGGCCTGTGTGGGCCGACCGTCACTTCGACCGTCAACGTCGCAGGCAGATCGACGCCCTGAATCGTCTCTCGCCGACGTCGGTCGACGACGGCATAAGGCAGGCCGAACAGAACGTCGCGTGGGCTCTCAACGCCGGCCTGTTGCAGGACCTGCGCGGTCTTGGGGCCGACGCCCTCGAGTGTCTCGAGCCCCGCAAACAGCGGGAACAGCTGTTCCGGCCTCCCGCTCATGCGCCTTCGATCAGCTGCAACCAGCCATCCTCATCCAGGGTTTCGATACCCAGCTCTGCCGCTTTCCTGGCTTTCGAACCCGCTCCGGGTCCGGCGACCAGAATATCGGTTTTCTTGCTGACGGAACCGGAAACCTTCGCTCCCAACGCCTCGGCCCGTGCCTTTGCCTCGGCGCGGGTCATCTTTTCCAGAGTACCGGTGAACACAACCGTCTTGCCAGCCACCGGGCTGTCTGAGGCGGGCGCATCAGGTGCGACGATTGTCAGTTCCTTGCGCAACGTATCGAACGCGCGCCTCTCTTCCACGTTCGAAAACGCATCGGACAGGGACAGACCCAGCGTTGCGCCGATCCCGTCTATTCCGATCAACTCAGCCCAGGCGGCATTGGCATCCGGCGGAACACGCGCCGCGGTTATGGCCGCATCCCGCACTTCCTTGACACGTGCCCGACGACCTTCTGCCAGCGCGGCCGCCCGTTCGGCATCCTCGGCCTCATCCGCTTGCCGCTGCGCCAGAGCTGCCGGGCGGGCGGTGTCCAGGGCCTGCGTCATGGTCTCCCAATCGCGGTAAAACAGCGCCAGATCGCGCGCTCCGACCTCGCCGACATGTCGAATACCCAAAGCGAACAACAGGCGCGCAAACGGAATGGTCCGCTTTTCGTCGATCGCGGCAAACAGGTTTCTGGCCGAGGTTTCCCCCCACCCGTCCCGGTTTTTCAGCCGTGCCAGATTGGCCTTGTCACGCTGTTCCAATGTAAAGATATCCGCCGGAGTCTTTATCGGAAGGATCGGATCATCATAGAACATCTCGATCTGTTTTGCGCCAAGGCCTTCTATGTCAAACGCCTTGCGCGAGACGAAATGTTTCAGTTTTTCAACGGCCTGCGCGGGGCAAATCAAGCCACCGGTGCAGCGGCGGACTGCATCGCCTTCTTCACGGATCGCCTCGCTTTGACATTCCGGACAGCGCGTCGGAAAGATAAACGGCTGCGAACCGGCCGGGCGCTTGGACAGATCAACATCTGACAGTTTCGGAATCACATCCCCGGCGCGATATACCTGAACCCAATCGCCGACACGAATATCCTTGCCATCGCGGATCGTGCCGCCCTTGGCATCGCGCCCCGCGATATAATCTTCGTTGTGCAATGTGGCGTTGGACACAACAACACCGCCCACCGTCACCGGATGCAACCGGGCAACCGGGCTAAGCGCGCCTGTACGACCGACCTGAATGTCGATCGCCTCCAGCCTCGTCCAGGCCAGTTCGGCCGGGAACTTGTGAGCAATCGCCCATCGCGGCGTGGTTGAGCGGAACCCCAAACGCGCCTGAAGCGACAGATCATTCACCTTGTAGACGACCCCGTCGATGTCATAGCCCAAGGTGGAACGTTGCGCTTCGATATCCCGGTAATGTTCCAGCATCTCTGGCGTCGTTTTGCACAGGCGGGTCAGGGGATTCGTCGAAAACCCAAGTGATTTCAACCGCTCGATCGCCCCAATCTGCGAGTCCGACAATGGCTCTGAAACCTCTCCCCAGGCGTAAGCAAAGAAACGCAACGGGCGCGCGCGCGTGATTTCCGGATCCAGTTGCCGCAAAGACCCCGCCGCCGCGTTTCTTGGATTGGCAAAGGGTTTGCCGCCGCGCTCTGCCTGCCGCGCGTTCAACGCCTCGAAATCCGCGTGAGACATGTAAACCTCACCCCTGACTTCCAGAACCACTGGTGCGTTTTTCAGGTGCTGCGGGATATCGGATACCGTGCGGGCATTGGCCGTTACGTTTTCACCAACTTCACCATCTCCGCGCGTGGCAGCCTGAACAAGCTGTCCGTTTACATACCGCAATGACAGCGACAGGCCATCTATCTTGGGTTCGGCGGTGTAGGCCAGGCTTTCACCCGCCCCAAGGCCCAGGTATTTCCGGATCGACCTGTCGAAATCGGCCACGTCGTCATCATCGAAAGCGTTGCCCAGCGACATCATGCGCACGGCGTGCGTGACTTTCGAAAAACCATCGGCAGGCTTTGCACCCACTTGATCCGTCGGGCTGTCGGGACGCTTGAGATGAGGGAAGCGCGCTTCTATCTCGGCATTGCGCCGTTTGAGAGCGTCATAGTCGGCATCCGACATGTCAGGCGCATCAGCCGTGTGATACAGCGTGTTTGCTTCCGACAATAGTTCGGCCAGACGTGCAAGCTCGGCACGCGCCTCATCTTCCGTTAGCTCGGATATGGAAATTGGTTTGCTCATGGCCTCGCCCTGTCACGCGTACTTGGACCTCAGTGATAGGGCGAGGCCATGGCCAGGTCCAGACGTGCTGAGCCGTGAGTGCAATGTGCCGCCCTGGACCACCGGCGGCACGGGTGTTTCAAATCAAAGCCCGACTGCCATCCGTGTTTCGTCCAGCGTGTTGCTTTGCGGATCTCGCAGCACATAGCCACGGCCCCAGACGGTTTCGATATAGTTCTCTCCGCCGGTCGCATTGCTGAGCTTTTTGCGTAGTTTGCAGATGAACACATCGATGATTTTCAGTTCAGGTTCATCCATGCCGCCATACAGGTGGTTCAAAAACATTTCCTTGGTCAAAGTCGTCCCCTTGCGCAGGCTGAGCAGCTCGAGCATCTGGTATTCCTTGCCGGTCAAATGAACCGTCTTGCCATCCACTTCCACGGTTTTTGCATCAAGGTTCACCGCAATTCGCCCTGTATGAATGATCGATTGCGAATGCCCTTTGGAACGGCGGATGATAGCATGGATGCGTGCCACCAGTTCTTCGCGATGGAAGGGCTTGGTCAGATAATCATCGGCGCCAAAGCCGAATCCCTTGATCTTGCTTTCGGTATCATCAGCACCGGACAAAATCAGAATCGGCGTTTCCACCCTGGCGATCCGCAACTGGCGCAGAACCTCATGCCCGTTCATGTCCGGCAGGTTCAGATCCAGCAAGATCAGGTCGTAATCATAGAGTTTCGCCAGATCAATTCCTTCTTCGCCAAGATCCGTCGCATAGACGTTCAGGTTCGCATGCGTCAGCATCAGTTCGATGCTTTTGGACGTGGTCGGATCATCCTCGACAAGAAGTATGCGCATTTTTCACTGCTCCAATTCGGGTCAATAATTCCAATTAAAATTAAACCTGACCAAGAATGGTTAATCTGACGTTATCGTTGAATCATTTATTCACGCTCTCCTTTAGGTTGTCGATACTTTTTTAGCGCCGTCGCCTTCAACGCCTCGACGCCGTGTTCCGCGACCAAAGAAACCCAACCGTTGAATTCTTCGTCGCTCAGGCCGTATTTCTTTTTTGCGTCAGACAGGCTGATCAGCCCGTAAAGCACGCCACGCACGACAAGAATCTTGCGTGACGCCACCCATCGCCTTGTGTTCGCGGGCGGTAAATCCGCATGCGTCAAAATGGATCCATCCGGCAGAGCAACAGACCTTGGCCCTTCAACTTTGTGCAAATACATCGCTTTACCCTTCTTGCTGCACCAAAGCTGCCCTCAGCCTACTTAAAGTCGCGTGAAACCGCCCCTTGAGAGTGTGTAGAATTTTCCTATATTCTGCCGGTCTTTCTTAACCCGGACTGGAATCTGCAATGGCCCTCGATACCGAGACCCCGCTGAACTCGCTTGGCTTTGCCAAACCACCCTCGGAAACGCGGGTCGTTGTGGCGATGTCGGGGGGCGTCGACAGTTCCGTTGTCGCGGCCTATCTGGCCGATCAGGGCTATGATGTGGTCGGTGTGACTTTGCAGCTATATGACCACGGCGCGGCATTGGCCAAGAAAGGTGCCTGTTGCGCTGGAATCGATATCCATGATGCGCGACGCGTGGCGGAAGAGCGGGGATTTCCGCATTACGTTCTGGATTACGAGAACATCTTCAAGGATGCCGTGATCGACGAGTTTGCCGACAGCTATCTGGCAGGCGCGACGCCGGTTCCCTGCATCCGCTGCAACGAACGCGTGAAATTCAAGGACCTTCTGGAAACCGCCAAGGATCTCGAGGCAGACTGTATGGCCACCGGCCATTACATTCAACGCAAGATGGGCGCCAAAGGACCGGAACTGCACAGCGCCGAAGACGCCAATCGCGATCAGTCCTATTTCCTGTTTTCGACCACGCCAGAGCAACTGAGTTTTCTGCGCTTCCCGCTGGGCCACCTGCCGTCAAAAGACGCAACGCGCGAGATGGCGGCGCAGTATGGGCTATCGGTGGCGGACAAGCCCGACAGCCAGGATATCTGCTTCGTGCCCGACGGCAACTATGCCAGCGTCATCGAAAAACTGCGCCCCGGAGCCGCGGAACCCGGCGAGATCGTTCACGCCGATGGCCGCGTACTGGCGCAGCACAACGGCGTGATCCACTATACGATCGGGCAACGTCGCGGTCTTGGCATCGGCGGCCTCAGCGAGCCGCTTTACGTCGTCAAACTGGACGTCGACAAAAAGCAGGTCGTTGTCGGCCCGAAAGAGATGCTGGCAACGCGCGTCGTTCCGGTGCGCGAGATCAACTGGCTGGGCGATGAACCCTTTTCGTCACGCGATGAATGGCATCTGTCCGTCAAAGTCCGCTCGACCCGCCCGCCGCGCGAGGCAATCATTCGGCCGCTGTCGGACACCACGGCCGAGGTCGAACTGCTGACCCCCGAGGAAGGCATCTCGCCCGGGCAGGCCTGCGTATTTTACGCAAACGAAGGCAGTCGCGTGTTCGGCGGCGGCTGGATCTGGCGTGGGTATTAGGCTGAAACCGGCTCGACCTCGGGTTCGATCTGAATCTGCAATGCATCGTTGAACCGATTGAACGCACCGCACAAGGCGATGCGCCAAGTTAGCTCGACGATCTGGGCATCGGTGAACCATTCCCTCAGATCCGCCACTTCGGCATCCTTCATACGGCCCGACCGGATCGTCACGGCTTCGGCATAGCGCACGACCGCCTTGTCACAGGCATCCAGCTCCGGATGATCCTCGACGTCCGGCAGACGCGCCGCCCCTTCGGGGCTCAGCCCCGCCACGGTCAGCAGCGGTGTGTGATGCGAGACGCAATAATCGCAGGAATTCAGTTTTGAAACCGTCACCATCGCCAGCTCCAACGCACGGCGCGGCAGGTTTTCCTGCTCTCGCAGGGTTGTCAGCATTCCCGTGACATGGTTCAGAACCGGAGGGCAATACGCTGCGACGCGGGCCCAGTTGTCAAATGGTCCATAGGCGCCCAATGCAGCGTGGGACGCGCGCGTGTCGGCGGTCATTTCCTGATCCGACAAAGTGGGGATGCGGGTCATGTCGAAAACTCCTTTTCTGGGTCACGATACCTTGGACCTGCGCCCCAGCAACAGACCTTGCAGGTCACATATGCGAGACGAAGCGCTCTCTTTGTCGGGTCACAACATATCGGTGGGAGAATTGAAGAGAATATAGAGCCCGACGCAGACCATTATATAGGGCGCAATCCGATCCAGCCGGGCAACGCGCGGGCCAAGGCTTTTGGCGTGGGGTGCCCCCCATGCCGCAACAACAACCAGCAAGGCGGCCGCGCCGGCGGCACCGATCAACGCCACGACCCGAAAAGACGGCGCCGAATCCGCAAGCAGAGGGGTCATTACCGCAAAACTGTCTATCGAGAGGCTCAGGAAAAGCGTCACCACCGAAGTCACCGCCCCTTTTGACTCCGCACCTTCGGCGTCCGCCTCGCGAAACTGATGCCAGATTCCGCGCAACCCAAACACCAGTGGGACAAGGCCAAGATAGCCGATCCAAAACGGAAGGCCGCTCTGGTTCAGGCCCACGGCCACGGTCATGGCCAGGGATAGTACGATCGTCTGAGCGACGGCAAAGCCCACGATCGCACGGCGCTGTTCCATCACCAGAATCAAGCCCAACAAGACAGCCAGATTGTCCAGATTGGTAGAGATCATCGCGATCCCGGCAGAGACTGCAAACAGCGCGTGATCAAGCATTGCGTGGCTGCATTCTGTTCAAAACCGCCCGCGCCGCGCGCAAGCCGGGTGCTTCGCCCCCACGCCCCAACCTGTCCATGGTCAGGTTCATGGCTTGCTGTTGCGCATCGGGGGCGTCGGCGACATTTCGCAAGGCTTCGGCGATTTTTTGAGGCTGACAATCATCCAGCAGACATTCCGGCACGGCGCGTGTTTCCGAAACCAGATTGACCAATGTAACGGTGTCAAGCTTGACCATCCGTTCCGCCATTTTCTGCGTCAGCCAGTTGAGTTTGTACGCAATGACCATCGGCGTATTCTGCGCCGCAAGTTCCAGCGAAACCGTTCCCGAAGCAGCAAGGGCAAGATCTGCGGCGCCAAAGGCGGCTCGTTTGTCGGCCATGGCTTGTTCTGCACCCACCTTGCGGGGGTCCAGCACCACGGGGGTGCCTGGCCATTCTGGTACCAAGTCGTTTATCAGATCGGTTGTCGCACCTACGGTCGGGATCACCACGCGGTAATTCGGGTGGTCATCGAAAAACAACCGCAACGCGCCGCCGAAAGACTCTGCCAGACGTTCGATCTCACCCCGCCGAGACCCGGGCAAGGCCAGCAGGATCGGCGCATTACCCAGATCAAAGCGGTGGCGGAAGGCGGCGATCTCGTCAGGTGTTGCAATCGGTTCGCCAACCACTGGATGGCCGACAAAGTCGCATTCCATCCCTGCCCGCTCCATGTACGGAGGTTCAAAAGGAAGAAGCGCCAGCACATGGTCGATGACCTTTGCCATCTTGTCCGCACGCCCGGGGCGCCAGGCCCAGACACTGGGGGCAACATAATGCACGGTTCGGATGTTGCTGTTGGCTTTTACGATTTTGGCGACGCGCAAGCTGAAATCCGGGCTGTCTATGGTGATTAGAACATCCGGTTTCGTGTCCAGCACCGCCTGTGCCGTCTCGGATATCCGCCGTTTCAGGTGGAAAAACTTCGGCAGCACTTCGACAAGCCCCATGACCGAGAGTTCGGACATCGGGAACCGGCTGCGAAGGCCCTGCGCTTGCATCAGCTGGCCTCCCACACCGTCGAATTCAACCTCGGGCACCAGGGTTTTCAACCCCTCCATCAGCGCGCCGCCCAACCGGTCGCCCGAAGGTTCACCGGCGACCAGAAAGACACGCATCAGACCGCCCGCTCGCGGATATAGAGAAACAGACCCAGACGGTTGCATTCAGCGATGACACGCTCTTTTTCCAGAACCAGTACACCGCCTTTTTCCAAAACGATCCCGGACAAACCTGCCGCAACCGCGTCGGCAACGGTTTCCGGCCCGATGGCGGGCAAATCGGCGCGCCGATCCTGATCGGGTTTGGGGCCTTTGAACAGAATGCCCCCGCCAGCGTCGGGGCGTTGGGTCAGGGATTGCAGCATCCACGCAGTACCGAACACCCCCTCGATGGCCAGCGCCTGCCCTTTGGACACGGCACAGGCCTGCCCCGTATCCGCCGCCCCCATTGCCCGAAGAATCCCGGCGGCGCGGTCAGCGTCGGCCATGTCGGCGTCCGAGGGCTGGGCTTCGGTCAGACATCCCACAGGCGGCAACAAACCGGGCGCGATCTCATGCGCGGCCCTGAGGGTGAGGCCGGCCCCTTCAAGAATTCCGATCACCGCGCGCAAAGCTCCGTCATCCCCGGACAGGATGGCCTTTTGGATGATCGGAACCAATGGCAGCGTCGCGGCGTCGATGCGCGATGGGTCGATTGGCGGGCGCCGAACAGCGCCGGCCAGACAGATATCGGTCACGCCCCGCGCCTTCAGGTCAGCGATGAAACTGCCCAGCTGTTCCAGAGCAAACACGACATCCGCGCTCAGGGTGTCCGGCAGAACCCCCTCCATCGCGCAGATCAAAGGGCGTTCTGTCAACTGCGCAACAACTTCGGTTGGCAGCGCCCCGGTTCCCGCAATCAACGCAAGCATGACCCTATTTCCTCGGGGTCAGGAAGGATCGGTCACTGTGGCCGGTGACGAAATCCACGATCTGCTGCACATAGTCGCTTTCGTTGCCTTCACCGATCCGGCTGGCGCGATCCATAAAGGTGCCTTCGCCGTCGGACAATTCCTTGAAGGCCGCGCGCAGCGCCGAGATATCTTCACGCGATACACCCTTGCGCTTGAGACCGACGAGGTTCAGGCCATCCAGCTCACCCCTCGACGCCTGTACCAGACCGTAAGGAATAACATCTTTCGGCACCATGGTCAGCGCGCCAATAATGGCCCCGCGTCCAACGCGCACCCATTGATGCAACCCCGAAATGCCACCGACGATTACGTCGTCTTCGACGATGCAATGCCCCGCCGCGCCGGCATGGTTCACCATGATCACACGGTTGCCGATCTGAACGTCATGGGCCACGTGAACACCCGCCATCAACAAGCAGTCGTCACCGATCCGCGTGACCCCTCCGCCACCTTCCGTACCGGTATTGATTGTAACATGCTCGCGAATGCGGTTGCGTTTGCCAATCTCAAGCCGGGTGTTTTCACCGCTGAATTTCAGATCCTGAGGGATCTCACCAATCACCGAGAAATTGAACACAACGGTATCGTCGCCGATAGAGGTGTCGCCCGTCACGACCACATGCGATTTCAACTCGACCCGATCGCCCAGTTTCACCTGTGGGCCCACGTGGCAGAAGGGACCGATGATACAATCCTGTCCAATCTGCGCGCCATCTTCAATAATTGCGCTGGGATGGACTCCGTTCATGTTGTTTTTTCCATATCCCAGTCGACATATGCCGAGAATTCCGCCTCGGCGGCGACTTCGCCTTCGACAGTTGCACGGCCGCTGAATTTGAACAGCTTTCCGCCTTTTTTCCCACGCACGGTTTCCACATGCATTTCCAGCACATCACCGGGCACGACCTTGCGGCGGAATTTGCACTTGTCGATGCTCATGAAGTAAATCAACAACTCGGTGTCGATGACGTCCATTCCCACACCCAGCATCACACCGGCGGTCTGCGCCATTGCCTCGACAATCGTGACACCCGGCATGATAGGCGTACCGGGGAAATGCCCCTGAAAATGCGGTTCGTTCATGGTGACATTCTTGATTCCGCGCGCCGACTGATAGCCCGAGATATCTACCACCTTGTCGACCAGCAAAAACGGATAGCGGTGCGGCAGGATCCTCTGGATCAGCTGAATGTCTGCGCTTTTGGTTTCAGTGCTCATGATGCAGATATCCCGTTTTGGATGTTTCTTTTTTTGCGTGGTTAGCAATACAGCAATGCAAGGGCAAGCGAACCTATTCGCCCTGCCCCTCTTGCAAATCGCTTCCGTCACCTATCGCAGCGTTTATTCGGATGATTGCGGCTTCGGTGATGTCGGACGTGCTGACGACGACATTGGATCGCTCGATCATCACGCTGGCCCCAATTTCGCGCAACAGATCGACAAGCACCGGGCGCACAATCTCGGAAAAGGTCTGCTGGGCTTCTTCGCTGCGACGGGCCAGAACGTCCAGCTTTGCCCTTTGCCCCTCGCGATGGGACTGAACCTTGAGATCAAACGCCTCGGCCAGGGGGCGGAACTCGTCGGCCGACATGGTGGCGCGCTGCTTGGTGAGTTCTTTTTCTTCGCGGCTCAGTTCCGCGACAATCCGTTGGTTTTCTTCGGCCAGTAGGGCGCTTTCCTTTTCAATTTCGCGAAAAACGCGCTGTCCAAAGGCGGACTTGGCAAACAGCTCTTCACTGGACAGGGTGACAACACTGGCTTGTGGCACACCAAGCTGCTGTGCATTTGCCAAAGGCGCCGAGACCATCGTCATAAATGCACACAGGGCCCAAAGCGGGCCCCGTGTTCTGCCAAGCAATCTGTTCAGCATCGCGGATCAGAACCGGGCCTGGATCGTGAAGTCAAAGTTCTGCTCCTTGTCGAAAGATTCTTTCTTGAGAGGCTGCGAAAAGTTGAACTGCAACGGCCCGAATGGAGTTTCCCAGAGCACCGAAATCCCAATCACGTGCCGGATCGATCCGTTTGCACCAACAATAGTTGCACCTGCCGTATTGACGTTGTCGATGTTGTAGAGATTGCCAACATCATAGAACAAGCCACCGCGCAGACCGAGTTCCTCGGGAAGACCCAGCGGGAAGTCGGTTTCGAAACGGGCAACCCAGTAGTAATTGCCCCCGATCGCGTCATCCTGACCGTTGGACAGGTCACGCGGTCCGATACCCGCAGGTTCGAAACCCCGGAAAGTATTGGGGCCCAGCACAAACCGGTCAACGGTACGGCTGAAATCGTTTCCGCGCCAGTGCAGAGCGCCCAGTTCCATAGTTGCCCGAAGCACCACCTCTTCGTTCCAAACCCGGGTTTGCGCGATGCCTCGTGCCGTGGTCTTGAAGAATTTGTTGTCCCCACCAAGTCCAGCGGCATCAACACCTACTTCAAACAGAACGCCAGTGTTGGGGTCCAGGCCGCCGAGACGGCTGTCATAAATGTAGGACAGTCCCAATGAACTGGACGTCCGTTTGCCCTGCGCAATTTCAGAAGAAATCACCGCACCGTTAACTTCATTGTCCTGCTGCGTCATCTCGCTGCGGTCCCAGCCATAGCGAACCCGCAGAGCCGACAATTCACCAATCGCGTAGGTCAGCTGCGGTGCAAAGAAAAGACTGCTTGTGTCGTAGCTTGCAAAGCCGGAATTGGTAGCCGACAGCCCCAGACCAAGGTCAAAGCGCAGCTTGCGGCCCAGCAGATAGGGCTCTGTAAAGCTGAGCGTATATTGTTCCGAGTCCTGCGCGGTGGAGATCGAGACACCAAGGTTCTGGCCACGGCCCAGGAAGTTGGATTCGTTCAGACCAATTGCAATCCCGAAACCGTCCGTAACCGAGTAGCTGCCTCCGAGGCTCAGCGAGCCGGTGGGTTGTTCTTCAACGTCTACATCCAGAATGACCTGGCTAGGCGACGATCCCTCGCGTGGTTCGACTTCGGCAACAGCAAAGAAGCCCAAGGCATTGATACGCTCCGCAGCCTGACGGATTTCGCGTGGATTGAACGGGTCGCCTTCGACAGTGTCAAACTGCCGGCGGATCACTCGGTCCAGGGTGGTTGTGTTGCCTTCAATATCGATCCGCTCGACAAAGATCCGAGGACCTTTAGTCAGAACAAATTCGACATCCAAAGTCAGATCGCGGTCATTGCGCGTAACACGTGGTTCCACCCGAAGGAAATCCACGCCTTGCTTCAGGCCCAGTCGCTCTTGTCTTGTAATCGAGTTTTCAACAAGCGTCGGCGTATATGTCACGCCGGGTTTGATCTTCAGCGCGTCCTGATAAGGTGCCGGATCGACGCCCGGAATCTCACTGACGGTCGTGATTTTACCGAACGAGAATTTTTGGCCCTCGGTTACATTCATTACCAGAAAAAACGCATCCCTTTCACGGGTAAACTCGACGTTGGCGCTGTTCACACGGAAATCGACATAGCCTCGTGAAAGGTAGAAATCCCGAATGACTTGCTTGTCGAACTCGATACGATCGCCGATGAACGTGTCGTTCCGGAAGAACGTCCGCAGGAAGGTTGCCTGCTTGGTTTCCAGAACACGGCGCAAACGACGGTCCGAAAAGGCACGGTTGCCAACAAAACTGACACGTTCCACTTCAATGGTCGTGCCTTCTGCCACTTCAAAAACCAGATCAACTCGGTTGTCGCTACGGCGGATAATCCGAGGGATTACGGTCGCGGCAACTCGGCCTTGGGCTGAATACACTTCAGCAATCATGTCAGCGTCAGACTCGGCCAACTGCGGGGTAAAGACGCGGCGCGGCTGAGATTCGATAGCGTCCAACAACACGTCGTCTTTGACACGGGAGTTACCCTCGATGCTGATCTGATTGATCGTCGGATATTCCTGAACCGTGATGACCAGCGTAGACCCCCGCGGCGTCAGCTCAACTGTTTCAAATACACCACTGTCAAGCAAACGCTGATAGGCATCATTGAGCTGGCCGGCAGTTACGGTCTGGCCAGGTTCGATTCCCGTTCGGGCGATGATCGTACCGGTTTCAATCCGGCGATTGCCCTCAACATCAAACGAATTGATCGTATAGTTTTGCGCCTGTGCTGCATGCGGAAAAGTCATTAAGCTTGCAGCAACAAAAAGGAAAAGAACCGCTAGCGCCTGCCACAAAATATTGTTTGTTGGCATTTTTTGCCCGCAGGATGTGCCCGCCCCTCGCCTGTCAGTCATTTTATGCTCTACCCAGAATTTAAGACTTTAAAGCTGAGTAGCGGGATTGAATGAGCTTGTCAAAAGGCGAAATAGAAGCAGCCGCCAAGACTGCCATTCAAATTGACGACGTTAATTTCGGTAAGAATCACATGGCCGCCAGATAGGCGGCACCTGCCATAGCCAAAGCCGTAACCGCAAAGCTCAGCAGAACATCCCAATTCAGCACGAACAGGAAGCTAAAGCTCTGATACGATTTTTTCAGCGTTTTGGTCATGGCTTTTCCCTCAGACGGAAAAATCATAACGTCAGAATGAGGCAATATTGCGGCCCAATCTTGCGCCGCGCGCCACAATCAGCAAAACAGATCGTTGCTCACTGAAAACAGCATGAGGGTGAGAATTAAGGTGATCCCTACCCCCATGAGCACCCGCAAGGCCCCATCACTGGGTGGTTTCCCTGCAATGGCTTCATAGGCGTAGAACACGAGATGCCCGCCATCCAATGCCGGGATCGGAAATAGGTTCAGCAATCCGACCGCTGTCGACAGAACTGCGATGAAGAAAATGAAGTTCTGCGCCCCCTGGCTGGCCATTGCCCCCGAGGTTTCGGCAATTCCGATCGGCCCCGAGATGTTGCAGGTGCTGATTGCCCCCGTCACCATGTGCCACATACCCGACAGCGACCCTTCGATAATGCGGCCCGTCTGTCTGACACCGCCGGTCAGTGAATCCAGAATACCAGCCGGTTCAGTTGCCGGCTCCAGCATCATGCCTCCGATGATCCCAATCCGCCAATGGGTGACGAAACCGCCATCCGGCTGAGGTTCATCCGTGCGTCGCGGGGCCAATGCGAATTCCAGCTCGGATCCATCCCGCCAGACGTCCAACAGCAGAACCCGGCCATCGGACCCTTCGACAAAATCCTTCAGCTGCTCGAAGGCAAAGATCGGCTCCCCGTTCACCGCCGTGATGACATCGCCTTGTTTCAGCTGAATATCCATCGCCGCGCTGCGTGGGGCCACTTGGCGGATCAGGGGTGGAAACATCCATGGTGCTTGTACATCCAGGGTTTCACCGTCCCGGATCACCGTGTAATCCAGAACCGGTTCCACAGGCAGCGCCTCGATAAAGTCCTGCCAGGCGCCCTCTTCATCATAGTCAGGTGTCGGGATACCAGCGATGGCCGTGATCACATCACCTTCTCTCAGCTCCTGCACAGTGCCCGGCAAGGGTTGCAACGATCCAACTGTAAGCGGCTCTTTTGATACGCCCTGTGACCAGAAAATCAGGCCAAACACCAGAATGGACATGACGAAGTTGAAGACAGGTCCGGCCGCGACCGTTGCGGCCCGTGCCCACAAAGGGGCACCGTGCATGGTGCGGCGCAGCTCTTCCGGGCTTTGGGTAGCGATGCCTTCCATCGCCTTTTCATCCTTGCCCGATGCTGCATTGGCATCGCCCAGGAACTTCACATACCCCCCAAAAGGCAGCAACGCGATCTGCCATCTGGTCCCCCGTTTGTCGACACGGCTCCAGAGAACCGGGCCAAACCCGATCGAGAAGACCTCGGCATGGATACCGGACCAACGCCCCACAATGTAGTGGCCGTATTCGTGCACCGCGACGATGACCGACAATGCGATGACAAACGCGACAATCGTCCAGAGAAGATTGCCAAATTGCGGGATTAGGGAAAGTACGTCCAAAATTCTATCCTGCTCGTTCCACCACAGCGTCATCGACCCACTGACGTGCCAGATGGTCTGTTTGCTGTACGTTATCAAGGGTCATCGAGGCATCAATAAGGCTGTCTGACGCGTCGAACCTGTCGAGAACCGCGGCGACGGCAGCGGCCATATCCAGAAATCCGGTCCGGCGCGCGATGAAATGATCCAGCGCACGTTCCTTCGCGGCGTTGAAAACAGCACCCGCCAGGCCGCCACGCGCCATCACGTCTCGGGCCAGTTTCAATGCGGGATAGCGTGCCAGATCCGGCGCGTTGAAACGCAACTGCCCCAGCTTGGCCAAATCAAGGCGCTGTATCGGCAATTCCCGTCTTTCGGGCCAATGCAGCGCGTAACCGATGGCGTGGCGCATATCGGGCGCCCCCATATGAGCCATCATCGCGCCATCACGATACCCGACCAGGGCGTGTACTATGGATTCCGGATGAACCAGCACTTCGATCTGATCCGGCTCGACACCGAAATATTCTTTTGTTTCTATGACTTCCAACGCCTTGTTGAACATGGATGCACTGTCGATGGTGATACGCTGCCCCATATCCCAATTCGGATGGCTGGAGGCTTGTTCAACAGTCGCGTTCACCAGTTCACTCAGGGGCCAATCTCGGAACGCCCCGCCGCTGGCGGTGATGATCACACGCTCGACTGTTTCGATGTCTTCACCGACCAAAGCCTGAAACACCGCCGAATGTTCGCTGTCGACCGGCAGCAATCGCGCACCATGCCGTTTGGCCGTTTCCAGAACCAATGATCCTGCACAGACCAATGTCTCTTTGTTGGCCAGTGCCAGGGTTGTGCCCTGTTTCAACGCCTCGATGCCCGGCGCCAACCCGGCCGAGCCGACAATGGCCGACATGATCCAATCCGCCGGACGTGCCGCAGCCTCGACGATCGCACGCCGGCCCGCAGCCGCCTCGACGTCACTGCCGGCCAAAGCGGAACGCAGGTCATCAAGCCGGTCTTCATGAGCGGTGACGGCAATATCGGCACCGAGCCGACGCGCGTCATCCGCAAGCCTTTGAATATTGACACCACCGGTCAAGGCCACGACGTCATACTCGGACGGTGCGCGCGAAATCAGATCAATCGTGTTCTGCCCGATCGACCCCGTGGCTCCAAAAACAGATACCTTTCGCATTACATTTCACCCGGCGAATAGATCAGCCCCGCGATAAGAACAAACAGCGCGGCACCCATCATGCCATCGAACCGATCCAGAAAGCCGCCATGGCCCGGTATCAGGTTCGAACTGTCTTTGACACCGAACTTGCGTTTGACCGCGCTTTCGACAATATCACCGGCTTGGCTTGCCATTGAAGCCAAAACAGAAACAACGACAAAAGCGAATCCAAAGCCGGCCAGGCTTGCAAAAACCGCGCCGACACATGCCGCGGCGGCCCACCCGCCGGCGGTTCCCGACCACGTCTTCTTCGGGCTGACCTTAGGCCAGAATTTCGGGCCACCGAACGCCTTGCCCACGAAATAGCCCGCGACATCCGTGGCGACCACGACAGCAATCAGCCAAACCATCCAGCCAAAACCGGAATTTTCCCGGATCGAAATGAAACCCAGCCCGGCCCCGACGATCCAGACCACGAACATCCCGAACAGAACCTTCGAACGACTGATCTGCCCCACTCCCACAAGCGCAGGCGCAAGCACGACCGGCAAAGTGTAAATCGGCGGCAGATGATAGCTGAGAACCACGGTGACGCTTGTCAGAATCCCCAATTGAACAGCCACGCCGCGGGACTGCGGGTCGATCATTCGAACCAATTCCCACGTCATCAGACCACAGGCTGCGGCGATGAAGGTCTCGAACCACCACCCGCCAAGCCAGACTTCGATTGATCCGATCACGACCAGAACCGCAGCAGAAAGAACCCGTGTTGTCAGGTCAGACCATCGGCCGTCTCTCATGCCAGAACCGCTCCGAACCGCCGATCTCTGGTGCCGTAATTCTGGCACAGACGGGCCAGTTCAGCAGCAGTGAAGTCCGGCCAGAGAGTGTCGATGAATTCATATTCCGAGTAAGCCGATTGCCAAAGAAGAAAGTTTGAAATCCGCGCTTCACCGCTGGTTCGAATAACAAGGTCGGGATCAGGAAGAACACGCGTATCCAGATATTTAGGAAGAGTTTCTTCATCCACCTCTTCGGGTTTCAGCCGCCCTTCAGCCACATCCCGCGCCAGACGCTTTGTGGCGCGTGCGACCTCGTCGCGCCCACCGTAATTCAGCGCGACGGTCAAATGAACCAGATCGTTGTTCTTGGTTTCTTCTTCCAGCGAATCCATCAACTCGATCAACTTGGAATCCAGCCGGACCCGATCTCCGATGAACCGAACGCGGATGCCATTATCCGCAAGTGTCCGGGTTTCCTTGATGATATAGCGGCGGAACAGGTTCATCAGGCCGGCCACCTCGACCTGGGTCCGCTTCCAGTTTTCGGTCGAAAAAGCGAACACTGTCAGGTACTTGATCCCCAAACCTGGGCAGGCCTCGACAACCTCGCGCACGCGCCGCGCACCGGCATGGTGGCCGAACAGCCGGGGACGGCCGCGCGCCTGCGCCCAACGACCATTGCCATCCATGATGATGGCCACATGGCGCGGGCCGGACTCCAGCTCGGTTTGCGGGTCTTTTGGCATCAGTTCGGCTCAGACCTGCATGATTTCGGCTTGCTTGGTTTCGAGCGCAGCATCCACGGCCTTGATCATCTCATCCGTCATGTCCTGAACTTCACTTTCCCAAAGCTTCTGGTCATCTTCCGACATGCCGTCCGCCTTGGCCTTCTTGATCTGATCCATGCCATCGCGACGCACGTTCCGGATCGCAATGCGTGCGTTTTCCGCGTACTGACCGGCGACCTTGCTCAGCTCGCGGCGACGTTCTTCGTTCAACTCGGGTATCGGCAGCATTATGATGGTGCCGTTCAATTGCGGATTGATCCCAAGGCCGCTTTCGCGGATGGCCTTTTCCACCTTACCCACCAGTGACTTGTCCCAGACGTTTACAGTGACCATTCGCGGTTCGGGCACGTTCACGGTGCCCACCTGGTTGATCGGTGTCATCGAGCCGTAAGCGTCGACCATGACGGGTTCCAGCATCGAGGCCGAAGCACGCCCTGTTCGCAATGATGCAAATTCGGTTTTCAGATTGGCCATTGCGCCATCCATGCGGCGCTGCAGATCATCGGTGTCCAGTTCGAAGTCGTCAGACATTCTGCTCACTCCCCGTCTTCAGGTACTCTTTGGATGGGTCTTACGCCATCGCAATTGGGATGTATAGCAATCATGATCGGGAATTGTATCAATGGCCAGAGGTGTTGCGACCAATTTGGACAAACATCGATTTCCGGAACCTGGCCGAGTTTCTCCGGCCAGGTTGAGTTCATGGGTCAGCCTCAGGCGTTCACATCCACCACGACGCGGCCCTTGACCTGACCTTTCAGAATGTCGGCGCCCAGTTGCGGCAGATCGGACAGACCAGCCGGTTGAACCATCGCCTCAAGCTTGTCCATCGGCAAATCCGTGGCGATCCGTTTCCACGCGCGCACCCTGTTGTCATAGGGCTGCATCACGCTGTCGATGCCCAAAAGGTTCACGCCGCGCAGCAGGAACGGAATCACCGTCGCAGGCAAAGCAGCGCCCCCGGCCAAACCAACCGCAGCAACTGAACATCCGTATTTCATCTGGCCAAGAACACGCGCCAGCATGGCACCGCCCACAGCGTCAACGCAGCCCGCCCATGTTTCGCTTTCCAGAGGGCGTTTTGTCGTCTCGTTCAGGTCGTCGCGCGGCACGATGGTCGTCGCACCAAGTGATTTCAGATAGTCACCGGTTTCGGGCCGTCCTGTGACCGCGGCGACCTCATAGCCCAAATTGCCAAGAATGGCCGTGGCCACCGACCCGACACCGCCCGCGGCCCCGGTCACCAATACCGGTCCACGATCCGAGGTCAGCCCATGATCCTCCAGCGCCATGACCGCCAGCATCGCAGTAAACCCGGCGGTGCCCACAGCCATTGCCTGACGCGTTGTCAGCCCATCGGGCAGCGGCACCAGCCAATCGGCCCGCGCGTTGGCTTTTTGCGAATAGCCGCCCCAGTGTGCCTCACCGACGCGCCATCCGGTCAGAACAACCTTGTCACCGGGTTTGTAGCGGTCATCCGATGAGGCCTCGACCGTGCCGGCGTAGTCAATGCCCGGGACATGCGGATAGGCCCGCACCAGCCCGCCCCCTTTCGCAGACAGGCACAGGCCGTCCTTGTAGTTCACCGTGGAATATTCGACCGCAACCGTGACGTCACCATGCGGCAGATCATCCACCGACAATTGTTTGATCGAGCCGGTAGCAAGTCCGCTCTCTTCATCCTTGTCCATCACAAGTGCATTGAACATCTGTCATTCCTTTCGTGTTCAGCGACCAGCCCATGTCGTCAGCTGGTTCAAAATATCCCGAGGTCGACGCGGCAGCGTCCTTGATTCTGCTAGATCCAGAAATGCGACTGCACGGTCGCGCGGCGCATCCCGGCCGGTGTTTCCACTTCCAGTTCCGTCCCGGCATCCCAATGGCTCAGGCGCACCATACCGATCGCCACATTGGTTTCAAAATCCGGAGACCAGGCCGCCGAAGTCACCTGCCCAACACGCTTTCCGTCCGCAAACATACCCCAGGGACGATCGCAACCCGGCACCGGATCACCATCAATGGCGATAGGTCGGATTTGCTGCACCGGCCCTTCCTTGGCGACACGCAACAGAGCGTCCCGACCGATGCAGCCGATTGCGGTGTTCGTGTTGCAGAATTTTCCCAGACCGCATTCATGTGGTGTATTGTCGTCGGTCATGTCGTTCCCATAGGACAACAGACCGCCCTCAATGCGTTCGATCAGGTTTGGGCAGCCCGCGCGCACGTGCAGGTCTTCGCCGGCGACAAACAGGGTGTTCCACAAAGGCATGCCGATATCGCCACCTTCCACGTATATCTCGAAACCACCCTGTTTCGAATAACCGGATCGCGCGACGGCCAGATCACGCCCCTCGAACTGGAACATGTCGAATTTGAAGAAACGGATATCGCGCACTCGGTCCCCGAAGACACGCGCCATCAGCTCGTCCGCCTTCGGGCCCTGAACGGCAAGCGGCGACACGTCCGGTTCATCCACCAGCACATCCAGACGGTACCCAACGGCGATACCCTTGACCCACAGCAACAGATCACTGTCGGCAATCGAGATCCACCAGCGGTCTTCGGACAGCTTCACCGCCACCGGGTCGTTCAGCATGCCGCCGGTTTCGTCAACGATCGGCACATAGAAACATTGCCCGGGCAGCATACCGCGCAGATCGCGCGGGGTCAGCATCTGCATCAGACGCGCAGCATCAGGGCCGCGCAATTCAACCTGCCGCTCGCACGACACATCCCAGACCTGCACATGGGTCTTCAGATGCCGGTAATCGGCTTCAACACTTTCAAAAACCGTCGGCAACAACATGCGGTTGTAGACCGTATAGCCCTTGACCCCGGCAGCTTCGACTCCTTCAGAGAACGGAGTGCGCCGCAAGCGGCGTGAGGCGGAAATCTGCGGCATTCATACCTCCTGCGGCATAAAGACGATATCACTGACAGGCGCTTCCGAGCCCGTCTCGGTCAGCATTTTGTGCACTTGTCCCCTGTGATGGGTCTGATGATTGAAGAAATGGATCACGCACAGCGCGTAAGGCATTGTGACATCAGCCTCTTTTGCGGCGGAATACCACGTGAACGAGCCGGTCAGCGGATCATCCCCCAGCCCTTCTGCCCAGTTCAGGATACGCGCATCGATCTTTTCGCGTAACGCCAACCAGCTTGGCAGATCCGGGCACAGGTATACGCTTTCATGGATACCTCCGCCTGCCTTGTGAATATTGCCATCTGGCCCGTCGCGCTTTTCGAAACGCGACATCCACATCCAATCGCCCCACAGCAGATGGTTCACCGTGCCCAAAATCGAGCCAAAGAACGCCCCGCGTTCAAGGGTCAGCTCCTTCGGTGTCAGAGATTGCAAAAACTCTGCCAACTGTTTGTTCTGCCAGTGATTGTAACGCGCCATTTCCTGCGCATACCCACCCGTGATCATCATTTGGGCCCGTGCCAGTCGATCGGGCAGATTTCAGCGGACTTGCCGCCAAAGTCCCAGACCCGGCCATAGTCGCGCACCTTCGATTTGGTGCCACGCGCCACGATGATGTCAGGTCCCATCCAGTATTTGGAATTTGAGACCATCACCGGATGCTCCGGGTCCTTGCCCGCAAGCATCTCGATCTCTCCCTGGATTTTGCGACCAATCGCGATCCGACGCTTGTTTCCGTCGCGCTCGATCTGGACAGGTGCCCGTTCCGCACCGATGATCTCGCTGACCAGCATGGTAAACAGACCGGTCGTGCCGCCCGCCTGACCGCTGAAGATTTGTAACAAACCGTTGTAAGCCTTGCCGCTTGCGCGCTCGTCGACATAAGCGGCGACTTTCCACTGGCCTTCCCCCATCCGGCCCGGAATATCGACCAGCAATCCGACATTCAGACCCGACAGATCCTCGCCTTCATAGTGGCCTTCATCAACGATGATGCCCATCCAAGCATGGCAGTGACCTTCCGTCGGGGGATGTGCGCCCAGCGACACCACGCAGGGGCAAAACACGTCACATGAACAGTTCAGGATCAACTCGCCCTTGATGGCCCATTCCGTCGGGCTCATCTCTCGCCGCTTGGGATTGGGCATGCGGCTGTCGATGCGCTGGCTGACGGGCAGCCGGTCGGCGTCTGGTTTTCTGTTTTTAGCCATTGGCTTATCCTCCGTAGCTAATTGGATACACGAGCAGGACAAGACCGCCCGCAATCAACACAAACCCCATTGGACGGGTCACGGCGTGCCCGATCTGAGGAAGTTTCTCCAAAACCATGAACAGGGTCGCGAGCCCCATCCACAACAGGCTCATGACACCGCCGACAAAGCCAAGTGCCATGAAGCCCCAGCAACAGCCGACGCAAAAGGCGCCAAGACCCAGGCCCATGCGCACGCCACCTGCAAAACCGGTTCTCCAATGTCCCAGGAAATAGGTCATCGGGGCATGGCAGACACCGTGGCACACCTCTTTGGCGCGGGAAAACTGAAAGGCGCCCACGGCAATCATCAAGCCGCCCGCGACCCGTCCGGATTTGGCAATTCCCAGCATATCGACAACACCGCCAAACAGTAGAACCAGCTGAATTCCTGCGATCACGGCCGCAAACCCGACCCAGACGATGGAATACCCGGCCAGAACCCCCAGCCAGCCGGCGCGGCTGCCATTTGCGCTGCGGATCAGGTCATCGTAGCTGCGCAGGGTCGGGATCAGGGTCGGCAGCATCATGGCCGCCATCATGATCGCCCACATTGAAAACAGCGGCCCGAACTCGGCCATGGGCATGTACATGTCCATGCGCGGATCCATCGCGGCCATCGCCTGCCCCATCGGCCCCGGACGGCCGATCAGATCAAGGTCCATGTCCCGGCTCATCGAGAACATGACCCACCACGCCCACAAGATCAGAACATAAAAGCCCAGCCACATTCCGCTGCGCAGCCACGTACGACTCACTTCGGCCTCCCGACTCAACTCTCTTGCTTTTCAAATGTCAGACTTTTAAATGTCAGACAAATAAAAATTTGCCCAAGGTCGTCTGAAGATGAAAACCGCGCCCCGGAAAACCGCAGACCTGTCTGCCCAGATCGCCCAGGCCATTCGGGATGCGATTGTATCGGGCGAACTGATCGTGGACGCGCGCCTGCCTTCCGAAGCCGAACTGTCGGATCAGTTCCAGGTCTCTCGCCCGACCGTGCGTGAGGCATTGAAACGGCTGGCCGCGCAATCCTTGATCCGCACGCAACGCGGCGCTTCTGGCGGAGCGTTCGTGAATCGCCTGAGCTTTGAGGATGCCTATTCTCAGCAAGTCACGACTTCGACATTGCTGCTGTCGATGAATGCGGTCAGCTTCGATACCGCATGCGAGGCGCGATATGCCCTGGAAAGGGCCTGTGCGCCTTTGTCAGCGCAGCGGCGCACGGCAGATCACCTGGCGACCATGCGGGCAGAAATATTCCGCCAGTCCCAACCGGGCCTGACGGACGAAGCATTTTGCGCCTCGGACGTGACTTTCCATCGCGCGCTGGTGGATGGGGCTGGCAACCCGGTCCTGTCCTATCAGCTGGCAGGCGCCGTGGAAGCGATGCAACCGTTGATGAACATGATCACGTTTACCGCGCGATCCCGCGAAGAGATCATCGGACTGCACAGCAGAATAGTGGACGCGCTTGAGGCAAAAGACGCAGACACCGTAGACACCGCACTTATTGATCTGGAACATTACACACGACGGCTGGCCCATGACGTGGCCGAAAGCAAACGTAAACCGACCTGAGCGCCGCATTCGAAACAAGATCAGAACAAGGGGCATACGAACGGGCAGATTGTCATCCGGCGCCAAGACCGGAACTCTCAATATGAATTGAAGTTCAATGACTTACGGGAGGACGTTATGAACCAAAGACCGGACCCAAGTTTTTATCCATCCGCGAAACTGGCGATGGAGGGCCCCGCTGAGACGCTTGCATTCACGCTGATGCTCAGCCCTGACTTTTCTCAACCCGACGGGCTAGCGGTTGTGAATGTCGATCCAAGCTCGGACGATTTCGGAAAGATCGTGCATCAGGTGATAATGCCCGAAAAGGGCGACGAATTTCACCATTTCGGCTGGAACGCCTGTTCTTCTTCCCTGTCGCCGCTGAGCGGTCACGCGTTTCTGGAGCGGCGCTATCTGATCATTCCGGGCATCCGGTCCAGCCGGATTTATGTCATTGACGTGAAAAACCCGCTTGAGGCCAAGATTCACAAGATCATCGAACCCGAAGAAGTCTTTGCAAAGACAGGGTATTCCCGTCCGCACACGATCCATTGCGGGCCTGAGGGCATCTATGTCAGCACCCTTGGCGGCGGCGGCCCCGGCGGCACAGATGGCCCTCCGGGCATATTCATCATGGATTGCGAGACCTTCGATATCATCGGGCGCTATGAGATCGAGCGCGGCGTGCAGGACAAGCATTATGATTTCTGGTGGAACCTGCCGCGTGACTACATGGTCAGTTCCGAATGGGGGCTGCCGCCGCAATTCGAAAACGGGCTGGTGGCCGAGGATCTGCTGTCCAACAAGTACGGCCACCGGATCCATTTCTGGAACCTTCGGAACCGGACGAATATTCAAACCATCGATCTGGGCGAAAACCATCAGATGGCCCTGGAAATCCGCCCCGCGCATGATCCCGTAAAACAATACGGGTTCTGCGGCGTTGTCGTCGATACGACCAACCTGCAAGGGGCGATCTTCACCTGGTGGCGCAATGATGACGGCACGTTTGAAGCCAAGAAGACCATAACAATTGATCCGCAACCCGCTGATCCTGATGATCTTCCTGACCTTCTGAAGGGCTTTTCTGCCGTTCCGCCGCTGGTTACTGATATCGACCTGAGCCTGGACGACAAGTACCTCTATGTCGCGTGCTGGGGAACCGGCGAGATGCATCAATACGATGTATCCGACCCGATGAACCCAACCCTGGCAGGCAAGGTCGAGATCGGCGGAATCGTCAAAAAGACAAAGCATCCAAATGGTCAAACCTTTGGCTATGGTCCACAGATGGTCGAAATCAGCCGCGACGGCAAACGCGTCTATTGGACCAATTCGCTCTATTCCACGTGGGACGATCAGTTCTACCCCGAGGAAGGTGGTGCGGCCATGGTCAAGGCTGATGTCGGCGAAAATGGTGGTCTGACATTGGATCCGAAGTTCTGGGTAGAGTTTCCCAAGGGCTATCGCAGCCACCAGATCCGGTTGGAGGGCGGAGACTGTTCAACCGACAGCTTCTGCTATCCGTCGGTCTGAGTTGGAATTTTTGATGTCATCAACGGCTGGCCTGTGGCTGGCCGTTGTTCTGAGCGGCGCCTATCACGGCCTGAACCCCGGCATGGGCTGGCCGCTGGCGGTGTCTTCGGCTTTGATGGAACAACGCCAATCCGCGCTTTGGGGTGCACTCGCGGCTTTGGCTGGCGGGCATTTCGTGGCCATGCTCGGCGTACTACTTCCTTTTGCCCTGATGGCCGTGCTGGTCGATTATCAGAATGAAATCCGCATCGGTGCGGCTCTGGTCGTGATTGGCATGGGCCTGTACATCGCGATAACCCGCCGTCATCCCCGCTTTCTTTCGCGGATCCCGCCAAGCAGGCTCGCGCTGTGGTCTTTTCTTGTGGCGCTTGCCCACGGGGCTGCCCTGATGCTGGTTCCAATCTATCTGGGCTTGTGTGCCGTGGATGAACTGGACGCGGGCCATAAAGCGATTTCTCAGATCATGACCACGAACACCCTTTTGGTTCTGGGCGTCGCCGCGCTGCATACGGCCGCCATGGTTCTGGGGGGCGGTTTTTTGGCCTTTGCGGTCTATCGTTGGCTCGGACTGCAATTCCTGTCGCGCAGCTGGTTCAACCTGGAGCTCATCTGGGCCCTGAGCCTCATTCTGGTCGGTGGTCTGGGTCTTTGGTCCGCACTTGGCTGACCTTGTACTTTGTTTTGAAACGCGCTTTGTCTGCATCGAAACAAAACTGGAGCTTCCGAATGCAGGACCAATCCCGCCCAACCGAAGTGCTGCGTCAGAGCAAAATCGACGACTGGACGGCCGCCACAACCCATGCTTTCACCCGCGAACTGTCTGACGGCACCCTGCCCGAGAACAAGATGCGCTGGTATCTGCAACAGGATTATCAGTTCGTCGACGGTTTCGTACGTCTATTGGCCAGCGCCATCGCGCATGCGCCAACCCTTGCTGACAGCGTTCCGGCCGCGCAGTTTCTGGCGGTGATCACTGGCCCCGAGAACACCTATTTCCTGCGCGCGATGGACGCTTTGGGCACTGAACCCAGCACCGAGCCCGCGCCCGCCACACGCGCCTTTCAGGATCTGATGGCCGAAGCCGCAGCCTCTGGCCGTTATCAGAACATGCTGGCGGTACTCGTCGTGGCGGAATGGGTTTACCTGAGCTGGGCCAGCCCGGAAAACCCGCCCAAGTACGGCTTGCCGTTCTGGTTTGCGGAATGGATCACGCTACATGCGGGCGAAGGGTTCGAAAGCGTCGTGGAATATCTGCGCAGTCAGCTGGATAACGTCTGGCCGACGCTGGATGCGGCCGAACAGGCCGAGGTCACGCGACTGTTCCATCGCGCTGTCGAACTGGAACGTGATTTCTTTGACGCCGCCTACGCGGCCTGAACCATAAGGGGGCCGGAATGGTCGCAACTCTGAACGTCATCGCGGCATTGCTGACCATCGGGTTCGGCGCGTTTGGGTTTCTGGCGCCGGCCCACACCGCGTCGGCCCTGGATCTGGCCCCGACCAACAGCACGATGGGGTTGTCCGAGATGCGCGCCTCGGTCGGTGGTTTGTTTGTTGTGACGGGGATCGCCGTTATCTGGCTGAACAACCCAATGGCCTATGTCATGCTGGGCATTGTCTATTCCGGTGCGGCGCTAGGCCGGTTTGTGTCGGTCGCGCTGGACAATCCCCCCTTGGCCAAGGCGTTGATCTTTGGGGGAATCGAACTGGTTCTGGCCGTCTGGTTGATAGCTGCAAACTTCAACAAAACCACCTAACAGATTGGAAATGTTAAACACGGCTGCGTTCATTCTGAGTTTGCATCCACCCATCACCTCACCTATATAAGAGTCGTCCTTCGGGACTATGGACATAAACGCGCTCGTAATAAGCGGATCGGACCCGGGGGCGGTACCCGGCGGCTCCACCAACCATCCTTCGTTTGGGGATTTTGGGGCCGAAACAGGATCGACGAACGTCTAAAGGGGTTAGCTTTGTCTCGGCTGTCTGCCACCGTTACCGGCGAAAACAGTACAATTGCAAACGACAATCGTGCTCCGGTTGCAGTTGCTGCGTAAGCAGTAGCAAGACCGAAACTTAAGCCCTTGCGCCTAGCCGCGTAAGGCGGGGTTCGCAGGTACCTGGCAACAGAAACCTGCATTAATCCCCCACATGTCTGAATTTATTCATCCGGCCCTACGCGGATTCAGAGTTTATTCATTCCTATTTGCCATCTTGCCAGCACTTGGACAGGAGAACTGGGATGACGAATTCAGAGATACTCAGAAAGTGGTACTCCGAGGTTTGGGAAAATGGAAACACCGAAGCAATTGATCAGTTCTTCGCACCCGAAACGATGGCCGAGGGGCTGATTCCGGAAATGCAGGTCGGTGCGGACGATTTCCGGGATCTGGTCATGGCCTTCCGTCATGTTCTGGGGGACATCAAGGTCGAATTGCCCAAGATCATCGAAAACGGCGACTGGGTGTCCGCCATTCTGCATGTGCGTACTTTTCGGGCTGACAATGGCGCTCCGCTGGAAGTCACCGGCCAGGTCATGGCGCGGTTCAAGGACGAAAAGATGGTTGAAGCCTACAACCATTTTGACTTCATCTCGTTTTTTGAAGAACTGGGCCAGTTTCCATCGGACACCCTGCCCGTATGCATGACCGGGCAACGCCTGGACTGGGCGTGAACCCAAAGCAATCTTGACCCCCATGACCCTTGCGCGCTAGCAAGTGCCATGGGGTAAGATTGCGAACGCCCCGTGAGGCGACAGCCCAAGTTTCGCATGTATCCGCGGTCACAAGGAAACATGCCATGGCATCGCCCAACTCTATTTCTCCCAAACAACTCCTGCGTCTGATCGGTACTCCGAATGCGCCCGTTCTATTCGACGTCTGCCTGAATGACGATTTTGAAGAAGATCCCTATCTGATCCCCGCATCAATCCGGCACCCGGCCACGGATCTTCGGGGGCTTTCGTGCAAGATCTCCGATCGCCCGGCCGTGATTATCTGTCAGAAAGGCAAAAAGCTGAGCCAGGGCGTTGTCTCCTGGTTGCGCGGCGAAGGGCATCAAGCCGAATTTCTGGAAGGTGGAATGCATGCCTGGCGCGACATGGCCGATGCACCACGTGTGCCCGCAGCGCGCATTCCTGATCGAATTGGTGGCCATACGCTGTGGGTCACGCGTCACCGGCCAAAGATCGACAGAATCGCATGTCCCTGGCTGATACGCAGGTTCGTTGATCCCGACGCCAAGTTCCTGTTTGTGGCACCCGGCGAGGTCGAAAGCGTTGCGACTGCTTTCGGGGCGTCACCTTTTGATATCGAGAACACGTTCTGGAGCCACCGAGGCGACAATTGCACGTTTGACACCATGCTGGATGAATTCGGGCTTCACTCCCCCGCACTGGACCGGTTGGCGACGGTCATCCGGGCAGCGGACACGAACCGGCACGCGCTTGCACCCGAAGCGGCGGGATTGTTGGCGGTGTCCGTCGGGCTTTCAAGGCAGTACCGCGATGACCATGAAAACCTGAAGGCCGGGATGAACCTTTACGACGCGATGTATCGCTGGGCGCGCGATGGGTTTGACGAAAACCATGACTGGCCCACCGGGCGAACGTCATGACACCGACACTGGCCGAGATTTTCAAGGTTTTTGGCAGGATCGGTCTGCTGTCTTTCGGCGGTCCTGCGGCTCAGATTTCCTTGATGCATCAGGAATTGGTCGAACGCCGACCCTGGCTGGATGAACAGACTTACCTGCGCGCCCTGTCTCTGTGCATGTTGCTGCCGGGCCCCGAGGCGATGCAGTTGGCAACCTATGCGGGGTGGCGTCTGCGCGGCGTTGTCGGCGGGCTGATTGCCGGCAGCTTGTTCGTGTTGCCCGGCGCGTTGGTGATTGCGGTTCTGGTCGCGCTCTATTCAGCGTTTGGCGATGTTCCCTTGGTGCAGTCTGCTTTCACGGGCATCAAGGCAACCGTCATCGTCATCGTTTTGCAGGCGCTCCGCAATCTTTCGCGCAAGGCATTGAATGATCGCGAGCATCGAACAATCGCAATCCTGTCCTTCCTGGCCATTTTTCTGCTGAACCTTCCTTTTCCGGCGATCATATTCGTTGCCGCAGCCTGGGGGTACGTGACCTTCAAAGGACCCGTAGAATCTCCCCCGCGAGAAGGAACACCACATCTGGCGCGGTCTCTGCGAACGATTGCTGTCTGGTTGCCCCTTTGGTTGGGCCCACTCGTCGCTCTGAGCGTCACAGGCCATCAACTGCTGAGCGATCTGGGGTGGTTTTTTGCCCGGCTCGCCGTTGTAACCTTTGGCGGCGCATATGCCGTATTGGCCTACATGACTCAAACGGTTGTCGACCAGTACCACTGGATCAGCACGGATCAGATGATTGATGGGCTGGGGCTGGCGGAAACGACTCCGGGGCCGCTCATACTTGTCACACAGTTTGTCGCCATGCTGACCGGGCAACTGACCGGCGGGTTCACGCTGGCGCTTGCAGCCGGTGCAGTTGCATTGTGGGCGACGTTCGTTCCGTGCTTTCTTTGGATTTTTCTTGCGGCCCCATATCTCGACCGTCTGGCCGCGCGTCCCCGCCTGTCTGCGGCCCTGCATGGAATCACCGCGGCCGTCGTCGGGGTGATTCTCAACCTTTCCGTGTGGTTCGCCCTGAATGTTCTTTTCGAATCGGTGTCTGAAAAATCATGGGGTCCTCTGGCAATCCCCATGCCGCAGATTTCCGCGTTGAATTTTACCGCATTCGGTCTAACTATCCTTGCTGGGGCCTTGATTTTTCGACTGAAATTAGGGATGGGAACCGTGCTTGCCCTGATGTCGATTGCCGGCCTGGCTGCACACAATATCTGATCAATCCGGTCGTACCCGCCCTTTCGTTTCCGAACAAAACCCCTATGCTGAGCATAACCACTTTTGAGGATCACACATGTCGCAAGGCATCGATTATGGAAACCTAATGCACACCGCCATGCGCGGCCTGATCAAAACAGTGCTGAAGGACGTTTCTGAAACCGGTCTACCCGGGACGCATCACTTTTTCATCACTTTCGACACACGTGAAGATGGTGTGGAAATCGCCGACTGGCTGCGTGAACGATATCCCGAAGAAATGACCATCGTCATGCAGCACTGGTTCGAGAACCTCGAAGTTGGTGACCTCGGCTTTGGCATCACTTTGAACTTTGGCGATGCCCCGGAACCGCTGTACGTCCCTTATTCTGCAATCAAGACTTTCGTGGACCCATCCGTGGAATTCGGCCTTCGCTTCGAAAGCCCGGAAGACGAAATCGAAGAAGATCAAATCATCGAAGACGACATCGAAGTCGAAGAAGAAGAAATACATCACGATGCGGATATCGTATCGCTTGACAGCTTTCGGAAATGAACCTTCAAACCCCGCCCGGCGCGGGGTTTATCGTTTCATCAGGAAAGTCTCGACCGATCGTGATTTTTGACCATCTATGAATCGTGAAAACGCGAGGTTCAGCCCGCCTTGGGCAAGCGTGCGGTCGAATTGCTGCAACTCATATCCTCCGTCCTCGTCAATGAACAAAGAAAACACGGTCAGTGTTTCGCCGACGATGCGGCCCCATACAAATGGCTCGCCCTTCATCGGGTCCAGCGGGACTTCGTGACCAAAGACATTGCGTTTCATCGCCGCCGAAAACACATCCGGGCGGTCTGACGGAACAAAATCAATCGAGAACTTCTGTTCCTTTACGCGTCCATCCAGCTTGTATGTCGTCGTCCGCCAACTGACGTTGAAACCGTTCTTGGTCTCGACGATGGAAACGCTCATGTCGCGGGGCGTTGTCGTGCCATCCGCGTCCACGACTTCGGCTGAACCGATATAATCTCCTATGAACGGTGTAATGTCTGCCGCGCGGGCCGCTGCGCTCAGAACCGACAGCCACAAAGCGCAAACTGCAAGTATCGCGACTGCTTTTCCAAGCGTAAAGCGATGGAAATTTGGCATTTTGTCCTCCATGGCGTCTATTGCTCCATTGTAGCCCAGAGGTATCGGCAAACAATGCACATTCCCCGCCAATAACGATTAAAGTGACGCACCCCGCGCCTATACCTTTGACGCCCTTAAGTTTAAGGTGCGCGCAACTGGCCGATTGCGTCACGGCGTGGCTGCGGCTAAACGGCATACAACTGCATACCAGACGGAGTGACCGATGTCTCAAACCCGCACAGAATCCGACAGCTTTGGCCCGCTCGAGGTTCCTGCCGACAAGTATTGGGGCGCACAGACGCAGCGCTCGATCATGAATTTTCCCATCGGTTGGGAAAAACAGCCGGTCGCCATCGTGCGCGCGCTGGGCGTAATCAAGAAAGCCTGCGCCATGGAAAACAAGGCAACGGGCAAGCTGGACGCAAAGATAGCAGATGCGATCATCCAGGCCGCAGGCGAGGTGATCGAGGGCAAGTTCGACGACAACTTTCCGTTGGTCGTGTGGCAGACGGGTTCCGGCACCCAGTCGAACATGAATGCGAACGAGGTCATCGCCAACCGAGCCATCGAGATTCTGGGCGGCAAGATCGGATCCAAAGACCCGGTACACCCGAATGACCACTGCAACATGGGGCAATCGTCGAACGATACTTTCCCAACCGCCATGCATATCGCAACAGCGATGAGCGTACGCGACGTGCTGCTTCCCGGTCTTGAAAAACTGGCGTCCGGGCTCGAGCAGAAGGCCGAGGAATTCAAGGACATCATCAAGATCGGCCGAACCCATACACAGGACGCGACACCGCTGACACTGGGTCAGGAATTCAGTGGCTATGCCCACCAGATTCGTCAGGGGATCGCACGCGTACATGCGGCGATGCCGGGGATTTACGAACTGGCCCAGGGCGGAACGGCCGTTGGCACCGGCCTGAACACCCAGCACGGCTGGGACAAAGCCGTCGCAGGCCATATGGCCCAGATCACCGACCTGCCCTTCGTGACGGCGCCGAACAAGTTCGAAGCGCTGGCCGCCCATGATGCCATGGTCTTCCTTTCGGGCGCTTTGGCGACGATTGCCGGCAGCTGCTACAAGATCGCAAACGACATTCGTTTCCTGGGCTCCGGGCCTCGTTCCGGCCTGGGTGAACTGATCCTGCCGGAAAATGAGCCCGGCTCGTCGATCATGCCCGGCAAGGTAAACCCGACGCAGGCCGAAGCGCTGACGCAGGTCGCCGCGCATGTGATGGGCAACAACGCGGCGATGAATTTTGCCGGGTCGCAAGGGCATTTCGAATTGAACGTCTACAATCCGATGATGTCCTACAACCTGCTGCAATCGATCCAGCTGTTGGGGGATGCCGCCGACAGCTTTACCGAGCGGATGCTGATTGGCATCAAAGCGAACGAGCCGCGCATCGACAAGCTGATGAAGGAATCGCTGATGCTGGTCACGGCGCTTGCCCCCACCATCGGTTATGACAATGCGACCACAGTTGCGAAAACCGCCCACAAGAACGGTACCACGCTCAAGGAAGAAGCCATCGCGCTGGGCTTTGTGGACGAAGCGACCTTTGATGCCGTCGTCCGCCCCGAACAGATGATCGGCCCAAAAGACTGATGGGCAAGCCGGTCAATCTGAACCGGTATCGAAAGGAAAAAGCGCGGGCCGAAAGAAAGGCCCACGCCGACCGGAACGCCGTCGCGTTTGGGCGTACAAAAGCTGAAAAAGAAGTCGTGAAACTTCAACAGAAAAAACAAAAGCGCGACCTAGACGATCATGAGCTGGACGAATGAGCGGCCGTCCTGTCAAACGCTCTTTGACCCTGAAAGGACACCGAACCTCGGTATCACTCGAGGATGAATTCTGGCGTGCTTTTCGCGAGATCGCTCAGGAACAAGGTAAGCCAATCAATGTCTTGGCGGCTGAAATAGATGTGGCTCGCGACCCGGAAACGGGTCTTGCATCGGCCATACGCGTCTTTGTGCTGAACTGGTTCCGAAACCCTGATTGAGACTTGTCACGCCCTCTCCTCGACGTGTAACGTGAGTGGGAACAAAAAGGGTACAACCATGAGCGACACCATTACCGGGCCGGATGGGCAGCAAAGATGCGCATGGTGTCAGGCCGCGCCCGAATTCTTTGAATATCACGACAATGAATGGGGTTACCCTGTCGGCGACGACCAACGGCTGTTTGAAAAACTGTGCCTCGAAAGCTTTCAGTCAGGCCTTAGCTGGCGAACGATCCTGAACAAGCGCGAAAACTTCAGGAAAGCCTTTTGCGGGTTTGATTTCAACAGGATGGCCACGTTTTCTGATGCAGATGTGGAACGGCTGCTACAGGATTCCGGGATCATCCGTCATCGCGGCAAGATTGAAGCGGTGATCAACAATGCGCGTTGCGCGCAGGACCTTGTGGCGGCCGAAGGATCTCTGGCGGCCTATGTCTGGCGTTACGAGGCTGAAACGCCTCCGCCTCCGCAAACGGCGTCCACATCGCCCGAGTCGGTGGCCATGTCGAAAGATCTCAAGAAACGGGGCTGGAAGTTCGTTGGCCCTACAACCGTGTTTGCGTTCATGCAGGCCATGGGGCTGGTCAATGATCATGCCGAGACCTGCATCGGCAGAAAAAAAGCGGCACAGATGCGCCGCTCTTTCACCAAACCTGTCTGAAAGGTTAGACGGAGGCTTTGAAAATCTTGTCGATGTTCGCACCCAGCGCCGCGTTGAATTCGGCATCTGACTGCTGCTTCGACAGGCCTTCAGTCAAGGCCCGCGAGAAGGATGCAATCATCTTGCCGTTCCGACCCAGCAGATCACAGGCTTCTTCCGTCGAATAACCGCCCGACAGGGCCACAACGCGCAAGACCCGCGGGTGGTCAGCCAGCGCGTCATACAGGTTTGCCTGTGTCGGGATCGTCAGCTTCAGCATCACGTCCTGGCCCTCGGCCAGTTGATCGAGGTTTTTGAGGATTTCAGCCTTCAGGATGTCTTCCGCCTCGGCCTTGGTTGCCGAATGGATGTTCACTTCGGGCTCCACGATCGGAACCATACCGGCATCGGTGACTTCGCGGGCGACGTCGAACTGTTGGGCAACCACCGCCGCGATGCCATCGGCATTCGCTTCGTGAATGACCGAGCGCTCCTTGGTTCCGAACACACCATCGGCCTTGGCCAGGGTCTCGGCCAGACCGGGGATCGGTTTCATCATCTGAACGCCATTTGCCTGGTCTTCCAGGCCTTTGTCGATCTTCAGGAAAGGAACGATACCTTTGACCGACCAAAGGTAATCGGCAACCTTGCGGCCTTCGATCTCTTCGCCCAGGGTACGTTCGAACAGGATTGCGCCAATCACTTTGTCCTTTGTGAAATCGTCGGCCAGAATGATGCGGGCACGCATCTTCTGGATTTCACCGAACATCTCTTCCTCCGAGCTGTAGTCGGATGCCTCGACGCCATACAACGCAAGCGCTTTCGGGGTTGATCCGCCGCTTTGATCCAGTGCCGCGATAAAGCCCGTGCCGTTGATCATCTGCGCGCGCTGTTCTGCTTTGGACATATTGTTTTCCCGTTCAATGATGATTCCGATGTTCTTCCCCGCATACAACAGGGCGTGAACCGATGGTAGGTTGTTAGCGCTCAAACAGGCGTAACCATATGCCATCTTTGGATCGAACCGTCAGGTGAGCGACCGGAACAGGTGTTTTTCCCGGGATTGTTTCGAACCGGTAGCGGCGCAAGAGCATCGACAGGATCAGCGGCCCTTCGACCATTGCAAACCCGGCCCCGGTGCACACTCGGGGGCCTGCTGAGAACGGGATGTAAGCGTCGCGCTGGCACCGCTTGCCGTTCTCCGTGCCCCAACGGTTGGGATCAAAACCGTCCGGATCGTCCCACAAACGCGCCTGACGGTGCAAATGCCACGGGCTGATCACGATCTGCGCGCCAACCGGCACATCCCGGTTACGGAACCGTTCGGGGCACGTGGTCTCGCGGACCATCATGGGCACCGGAGGATAAAGGCGCAGCGCTTCGCGAAACACATCCCGGCTGATCCGAAGTTTTGAAACAGAGGCAAATGAAGGATCATCCAGAGCAGCGGCCTCCTCTGCAACCTTCTGCTGCCATTCCGGGTAAAGGGCCATCAGGTACAGCGTCCAGGCCAAGGCTGACGCGCTGGTCTCATGCCCGGCAAGAAAAAAGATCGCCACCTGATCAACCATTTCCTCGGGGTCGAAGAACTGCTCGGTTTCGGGATCAGCCGTCGTCATGATCTTTGTCGCAAGATCATCAGGTGCCGTTCCGTCCTTGATGGCCTTTGCGCGTGTTCTGGCCAGTTCGGCAATCAGCGCCCTGATATCCCGCGCGTTTTGTTTGGTCGCCCCGGAATGAAACCGGGGCAGCCACTTTGGCAAGGGAACAAAAGCTGCCAGATTCAGCAAAGGTTGCGCGCGTTGATAGGCCCGGAACTTTTCGAACACCCGGCTGGCGATAGCGTTGTCGATAGGAACGGAAAACAGGGTGCGAAATATCACGTCCGCCGCCGCATGGCTTGTCTGTTCTTCGAATTCGAGTTCCCCGCCGACATGAGGCCGCAGCCGTTCCACACACGCCTCGGCAGCGGCCAGCATGGCAGGGAATGTATCCTTCAGACGGCCCCCTTCGAACGCGGGATCGATAATCCGCCGCTGTCGTTTCCAGGTCTCGCCATTGGCCAGAAACACCGAATTGCCAAGCAACGGGCGCAGGCCTTCGCTGATCCTGCCGGATTTGGGAAAATCGTCAGGCCGTTTCTTGAGGACGGTTTGAACCAGATCCGGTTGATTGATCAGGAACGACCGGAAGAACGGAGTTTTGAATTCTGCCATCCACGCGCGATACAGCCGGGCTGGCTGCGCCGACAGCAGGTCTTGTCTGAACAGTTTCACATAGCGCAGCAACGAAACCTTCTCGGGGCGCGGGTCTGGCTTGGGCGGCGTTTTGGTCATGGGTGTACCGAGGTGAACTTGGAGACAGGCATCTCGATACGGCTGCGAGAAGCCTCACGATCCGCAAACCTTTGCCCCAGCGTCAACGGGCCAGCCGTTATCCGGAAATAATCATAGCTTTCCGGCTTATCGAAGGCGCAAAGATACTGAAAATGAAGCCGAAAAAATCGCCATCGCAAAGCTTTCCAGCGTTCCGGAGACAAGGTTTGCGAAAAAGCCGCCGACAGGACCAGCGGCCAGCGTTTATCAGCATCGGCCACCCCCGTGACCGCAACCGGATCGCAAAGCGCAAAGGCGCAGCCATCGCCGGGGGCCGAGACATCGATCCAGCTGAGCTCGGACCGCGTGGACAGGAAATGCAGATCGGACCGCAAATCGTGTGCCTGGGACAGAAACGAGACCATGGGAACCACCTGTCCCAGACTTAGAAACGACAGCACCGCGCCTTGCTCGTGCACTTTCGAATTTCGAACCAGCTCGGCCAGAACAGACACCCCCAGATGCGCGCCCGAGCTGTGGCCAACGATCAGCACCTCATCCACATCGGAATTCAACGCGTCTTGGATCGCTTCACGAAACGAAGACAACCTTTCCCGTAGCTCGACCGGCATTTGCCCGCTCAACTGCGCTGAATAGGCGTAATCATGCATCAGGTAATACGCAAACAACCGGTTATCGACCTTGCGAAACCACAGCAGTAACGCGACGGCGATGGCCGCTCCGGGGAATACCCCCCACCAACCAGCCATGGCTATGCATGCCCATGCCAACGCAAGCGCGATCAGCAGCTGAGACACCAACATCGCCACTGGATACAACGCAGCGATCACCGGGCCCTTGCGCAATCGCATCAGACGCCACAACGTACCGGTTGATGTGTAAATCCACGCCGTGCGGGCCAATTGCCAATAGGTCGCCGGGATCGAGACCGACATGCTGTCGCGCACGATGTCGGACCACACCAGAACCTCGAATTCCGTTTCAACAGTCAACCCATCTTGTTCCGAGGTCACACGCCACCCAAAACGCCCGTCCGTTGTCTTTTGGGATATGGCGATCTCGTACCCCGAGATCCGGGCCTGCTTCTGCGATTCACTGCGATATAGCTCGCGATATCGCCGGGGCGGCATCGGATCATAGCCGGGTATATAGAACACCCGACGTCTGCGCACCTGCGGCTGATTTGTGTGACTGCTCATGCCCTTACCTTCTGATGCGCAGGTTAACGCAGGCTTGAAGCCAAGGTAAGAGGGTCAGTTGATCACCCGAAACTTGCCAGCGCCGGAAAAGTCTCCAGCAACCACCAGCTGAAACGGGTGAAAAGCCCGGTTATCAGCATGATGCCCACAAACAGCAACAGCCCACCCATGATCTTTTCGATCGTGCCCATATACGGTTTGATCCGGTTCATCACGGTCATGGAGCGATTCAGGAACATGGCCGCCAACAGGAACGGAATACCCAAACCCGCAGCGTAAACCCCCAGCAGAAACGTGCCGCGCGCGACAGACGCTTCGTTCGCCGCCAGTGACAGGATCGCACCCAGTTGAGGACCAATGCACGGGGTCCAGCCGAATGCAAAAGCCAGGCCAAGGATGTAAGCGCCGAAGACCGACCCACCGGAATCACCGGTTTCAATCCGTGCTTCGCGATCCAGAAAAGGAATCCGGAAGACATTCAGAAAGTGAAGGCCAAAGACGATGACAACGGCACCGGACAACTTGGCGAACAGCACCTGATTTTGCAGCACAAACGCGCCAAAGGCCGATGCGGTAAAGCCAAGCAGCAGAAACACGGTCGACAGGCCCATGACAAAGAACAGCGCCGACATGGTCGCCTTGCGCCGCGCGCGGGCCTCGTCCTGCATCTCATGTATGGTAACGCCACTCATATACGCCAGATAAGGCGGTACGATTGGCAATACGCAAGGCGACAGAAAGCTGATCAGGCCACCCAGCAGCGCGACGAACATGGCGGGCAGCAGTCCCGCGTCTATGATTTCGATTCCGAACATGTTTCTGCACATATGTGATGAAGAGCGATCCGTCACGGGGCCAAACAGTCACATCCTCGTGCTCGAAATCTGGACAATATTACAACTTCACCCTATCCCGAAAATCATGTCAGAGAATACAGATACCCTGGACGCTTTGGGCCTGTTGTGCCCCTTGCCCGTCCTGAAAGCCCGCAAACGACTGAAATCCATGCCGGAGGGTGCCGTTCTGCGGGTGCTGGCCGATGATCCTGCGGCTATCGTGGATGTTCCGCACTTTTGTGCTGAGGCCGGGCATACACTGCTTTCGCAGGACACTGACGGCGCACATCAGATCTATCTGATCCAAAAATCCAGCTGACCTTCGTTGCAGGTCAAAAAAAGGCGGGCCAATCAGCCCGCCTTTTTCATTAACTTCCCAGCGACCACCAACCGCGTCGTTTGGGCTTGGCGGGTACGGGTTCAGGCTCTTCCGCCACGCTTTCAAGTACCGGCTCGGGCGTTGCTTCCGCTGGCCCGGCTTCGGCAGGATCTTCGGTTTCTGCAACGTCAGCGGCTTCTAAGGCGTCCGCAGATTGCTTTTCCGCCTCATCCGCTCCTTCAACCGCTTGTGCCGCATCCACACCGTTTGCAGGTTGCTCTTCCGACGGAGGAGCGTCAGCCTGGGCTTCGGCTGGTTCAGCGGCCTCCTCAACCGGCTCTGCCGCTACCTCGGCGCTTTCGCCCGCGATGCTCTCGCCGGTTTCCTCGGCTGCCGGCTCTTCCGTTGCAGCGTCGGCCGTCGTGGAAGATCGCTCTTCAGGCTGATCCGCAACTTCTTCGGCAACCGCATCTTTCTTGCGACGGCGCGGGGCGCGTTTGCGCTTGGGCTTTGCCGGTTTTTCTTCCTCCGAAGCCTCAGCTTCAGCCGGCTCAGCACTTTCGACGTCAGGCGTATCGCTCTCTGCGTCTTCTTGTGCTGGCGCGTCACCCTCTTCCGCGGCCTGCTCCGGCGCATCGCCATTGCCCGAACCTTTCTTGCGACGACGACGACGGCGCTTGCGTTTGGGCTTTGCCTCTTCTTCGGTCTGAGCGATTTCCTCTTCGGTCTCTTCCGCGTCCGATGAATCGACAAGATCCATCAGCGACGCATCGACAGAAACAACAGGCGCCGTGGCCTCGGGAACAATCCGGCTGGCCGTCTTGAACTTCTCCATCGAGAAGTCCGGGCTGACTAAATGGATATCCCCTTCGATCCTCACTGAAAGCCCATAACGCGCCTCGATCTGCGCAATATGCTCTCGCTTCTGGTTCATCAGGAAGTTGGCGATGCTGACAGGGCAGCGCACCAGGACTTCGCGTGAACGGCGGCGGGTACCTTCTTCTTCGATCTGACGCAGGATCGACAAGGCCATGTTGTCGTCCGAGCGGATCAGACCGGTGCCGTGACAGGCCGGGCACGGCTGTGTCGTTGCCTCGATCATGCCGGGGCGCAGACGCTGACGGCTCATCTCCAGCAGACCAAAACCCGAAATACGACCAACCTGGATGCGGGCGCGGTCCGTTTTCAGTTTGTCTTTCAAACGCTTTTCGACAGCCGAGTTGTTCTTGCGCTCGTCCATGTCGATGAAGTCGATGACGATCAGACCGGCGAGATCGCGCAGGCGCAGCTGACGTGCAACCTCTTCAGCGGCCTCGAGGTTGGTCTTGAGTGCGGTTTCCTCGATCGAACCTTCCTTGGTGGCACGGCCCGAGTTCACGTCGATCGCCACCAGTGCTTCCGTCACGCCGATCACGATATAGCCACCGGATTTCAGCTGTACGGTAGGATTGAACATCCCGGCCAGATAGCTTTCCACCTGATAGCGCGCGAACAGAGGCAGCGCATCTTCGTACCGTTTGACGTTCTTGGCGTGCGACGGCATGATCATCTTCATGAAGTCCTTGGCGATGCGGTACCCGCCCTCGCCTTCGACCAAGACCTCGTCGATATCACGGTTGTAAAGATCTCGGATCGACCGTTTGATCAGATCGCCTTCTTCATAGATCTTTGCCGGCGCGATGGATTCCAGTGTCAGCGCCCGGATCTGCTCCCACAAACGCTGGAGGTACTCATAGTCGCGCTTGATCTCGGATTTGGTTCGCTTGGCTCCGGCGGTTCGAATGATCAAACCTGCCCCGGTCGGCACATCTATATCCGTTGCGATCTCTTTCAGCTTTTTCCTGTCCGCCGCGTTGGTAATCTTGCGGCTGATGCCACCACCACGTGCGGTATTGGGCATCAGAACACAATACCGTCCTGCCAGCGAAAGATAGGTGGTCAGCGCAGCACCCTTGTTTCCGCGCTCTTCCTTGACAACCTGCACCAGAAGGACCTGACGTACTTTGATGACTTCCTGTATCTTGTAGCGACGCGGGCGCGGTTTGCGCGGCGGACGAATGTCTTCGCTGTCATCATCATCAGCAACCGATTCAATCGATGCGTCTTTTGATGCAGCGTCTGTGCTTTTGGTTTCGTCAACGTCCTCATCAGGGTCTTGTTCATCATCCGCAGCTTCAACAGGTTCTTCTGCTTGCTCCGGCTCGGATTGGGCTTCATCCCCCTCCGTTTGAACGTCTTCAACGGCTTCCAGTGGCTCTTCGGCCTGATCCTCCGCGTCGTCACCCGACGCCTCAATGGCCTGTTCAGTGGCTTCCTCGGCAACGTCGTCTGACGCAGCCTCATCCGATGCGGTTTCGGTTGCTTCTTCAGTGGCCGGCGCGTCATCGTCAACCGGCTCCTCTACCGGAGTTTCAGCAACGACTTCCATCGGTGACGTTCCTTCCGGAACCTCAACATCTGCTTCTTCACCCTCGTCCAGATCGATGGTTTCCATGCCGGTTGGTTCGGTCGAAACCTCCATCGTTTCAACCGGATCATCCGATTTCACGTCAGCAGCCTTCGCGCGAGACCGGGTCCGCCGCTTCTTGGATTTGGCCTCCTCAGCCTCATCCCGCGCCTTCATGGCCTCGGCATAGGCGCGCTCTTCCTCCATCAACGCCTCACGGTCGGCGACGGGGATCTGGTAATAATCCGGGTGAATTTCAGAGAATGCCAGGAAGCCATGCCGGTTCCCGCCATAATCCACAAAGGCCGCCTGAAGCGACGGCTCAACCCGCGTTACTTTTGCAAGATAGATGTTGCCGGCAAGCTGGCGTTTGTTTTCGGATTCAAAATCGAACTCCTCGACCTTGTTTCCGTCAACCACCACGACGCGGGTTTCCTCCGCGTGGGTGGCATCGATAAGCATTTTCTTAGCCATTTGTCCTTGGTGCACCGCGCCAAACGCGTTGTCCTGACCTGTCCAGGCGGACAGGCGCTTTTGGGGAGGTGTCTTGTCAGGGCGATATCAGACGGCGCGCGGCAGGGTCTGGCGCTGTGGCCCCCTGCCCGTTCTCTCAATCGTTGCGCGCGCGTCATCGCGGTTCTTCTCCGACAGGCGCGTCTGAACGCAGCCTGCCCATTTATTCCTTTCGCCCAGAGATCCCGGGCTCAGGTACTCCACTGCCCCTTGAGGGGCATAATCGGTCTGCTGAACCGCGAGGTCTTGACCCTCACCAACGGATCAGCAGCGAAACTCAAAGATTCGGGACTTGCAGGCGTCAAAATCGCCCGGCCCGTTCCGACACAATAAAAGCAACCCTGTGGAAAAGACAATGGGCAAACTTCATTCCGTGCCCAAACCAGCGTCGCCGCCCCCTTCTTCTGGCCAAAAATATCCCGGGGGAGGCGCCATAGGCGACGGGGGCAGAGCCCCCAAATCGCATCGCTTACAAATAGTCCGAACGCTGAAGGCCGTATTTGGCCATCTTCTCGTTCAGCGTCCGGCGAGGAAGGCAAAGCTCGTCCATGACTGAGGCGATAGAGCCTTTGTGCCTGCGCATCGTATTATCAATCAGCATTCGTTCGAACGCTTCGACATATTCCTTCAGCGGCTTGCCCTCGGTGGTCATCACCGGCTGCATCTCTTCGTGATCGGACATCAACAAAGACGCGATGGTGCCCGAACCACGGCGCGATTGCAGCACCGCCCGTTCGGCAATATTGATCAACTGGCGCACATTGCCGGGCCAAGGGGCCTGCAACAGTTGCGCAGCTTCCTGCGCGCTCACCTGGGGGGCATCGCAACCGTATTCTTCGGCAAACTGCTCACTGAGACGGGTGAACAGGGTCAGGATATCTTCGCCCCGCTGCCGCAACGGCGGCATGGTGATGCGCAGCGCGGCCAGGCGATAGAACAGGTCCGGGCGCAGCACGTCTTCCGACGTCTTGCCCGCCTCCTGCAAGTTCGAGATGGCAACGATCCGGGTCTCCGCAGGTGTGCCCTGCTCGTTCATCACGCTCAGCAGCTTGGCCTGCAACGTATCGCTCAACGCTTCCACATCTTCCAGAACCAGCGTGCCGCCACGCGCCTCTTCGATGGCGGGCAGTTGCGCATCTTCGGGCATCATGGGGCCAAACAGACGCTTGGCCAGTGCGTCTTCTTCAAGCGCGGCGCAGGACACCAGAACAAACTTCTTGCCGGCACGGCTGCCAACGGCATGAAGCGCGTGAGCCACAAGCGTTTTCCCGGTACCGGTTTCACCGTCGATCAACACATGGCCGTCAGCCTGGCCCAGATCCAGAATATCCTCACGCAGCCGCTCCATGACCGGGCTGGCACCGATCAGCTTGTTCATGATCTGGGTGCCGCCGGACAGCTCGCGCCGCAAGGCGCGGTTGTCTAGAGTCAGACGGCGCGCATTGCTGGCGCGTTTGGCCAGTTCGGACATCCGATCGGGGTTGAACGGTTTTTCAAGGAAGTCGAACGCGCCAACGCGCATCGCTTCAACCGCCATCGGCACGTCGCCGTGCCCGGTGATCATGATCACCGGCAGGGTACTGTCGGCCCCCATCAGCTTTTTCAGAAGCTGAATGCCATCCATTCCGGGCATCTTGATGTCCGAGATCACGATTCCCGGATAATCCGGCCCCAGAACCTTGAGCGCGTCCTCGGCGCTGGCAAAGGTTTCCGTGTCATATCCGGACAAAGCAAGCCATTGGCTGATCGATTGGCGCATGTCCTGTTCGTCATCCACAATGGCGATTTTCATGGCCTGTGCCATAGTCATTCCTCGTTATTCCGCGGCCTCAAGGCCGTCGCTTCCCAGTGCTGGCAACTGCATTTCAAACACCGCGCCACCGTATTGGCCGTTGCGCGCAGTCAGCCGTCCCCCATGGTCGTTCACGATCCCCGATGAGATGGCAAGCCCCAAGCCCACCCCGTCTCCGGGCTGTTTGGTGGTATAGAACGGCTCGAACAGGTTCTCGATATCCTCGATCCCATGCCCGTTGTCGCGTACCGTCAGGACAGCCGTGTCACCCGCCGCCAGGATGATTTCCACATCCGGCTCTGCCACTGATTTGGTGGCGTCCAGCGCATTGCGCAAGAGGTTGACCATGACCTGCTCGACCCGCATCCGATCCCCCATCACCACCACCGGTTCTTCCGGCAGGATCTGGGTGATCTTCACATGGCGCTGACGCAACTGCGGTTCCATCATCGACAAAGCCGAGGCCAGCGCTTCGCCAAGATTTACAGGTGAAAACGCATCCGCCCCCTTGCGCGCGTAAGATTTGAGCTGCCGCGTAATCGCCCCCATCCGCTCGATCAGACCATCGATGCGACCGAAACTTGCCAGCGCTTCTTCCGGCCGGTTTCGACGCAACAGCAGACGGGCGCCGGCCAGATAGGTTTTCATTGCAGCCAGTGGTTGATTCAGCTCGTGACTGACCGCCGCTGACATCTCACCCAGAGCTGCAAGTTTCGAGCTTTGGGCAAGGGTCTGTTCGGCCAAATCCAACGTCTTTTCAACCCGTTCGCGTTCAGCGATTTCCCGCTGTAGCCTGGCGTTCAATGCGCGAAGCTCTGCCGACTCGCGCTGAAACAGGGTCATGCGCAAGGTCGCGCGTCTGCTCAGCGCGTAGAACGCCAGCGCCAGAAGAATCGCAAAGCCCATGATCTCGAGCGCCAGAACGCTGTTCACTTTCTCGCGGATCGAGGCATAGGTCGTGAATGAAGTCATTTGCCAGCCGCGGAACGGGATGCGCGTTTCCAGACGCATCACGGCCTCGCCTTGCAGGTAGGCGTCAGGTGGCAAAGCGGTCCAATCGGTCGTCGCGCGAATGGCCCGCTGGATCGCCCCTTGCGGCGGTTGACGCAGCAGGGCCGCCCCCTCATCCAGACCCCGCCAGCGCGGTTCGGTGGACAGAATGATGGTTCCGGTGCTGTCAGTGACCATCACCGCATCCGAAATGCCGGCCCATGCCTGTTCAAACTTTTGCAGATCAACTTCGACAACGATAACGCCCAGTATTTCCGCGCTGTTTTCAAGCCGGCGGGAATAGACAAAGCTGTATCCGCCGGACTCCTTGGGAATAACGGAAAAGATCGTCGCATTTGACCGGATCGCGTCCACAAAATACGGAATATTCCTGTGCGCCTCGCCCAGTCTGTTCCGATCCGTCGCCGCAACCGTTCGCCCGTCACCATCCAACAGCATCAACGACGCCGCACCGATTTCCTCCACGAACGAAATCAAACGCTGCGTCGACAACGAATAGTCCCTGGATTGCAGCGCCGAAATCAGTGTCGGATCCCGCGCCAGCAACTGGGGCACGATCGAGTTGCGGCGCAGTTCGCTCAGCAAATTGCCGGAATACAGCGCAAGGCGAAGCTCGGCCCGGTTGCGGGTGGATTCGGTGAACCTGTCGGTCAACAAGCGGTTGGTGATCCAAACCGTTGCGATTGTTGCCACCATCAATACAATAACAGCCAGCCGCAGCCGCCACCCCAACGGGGCGCCGCGAAACGGTTTCAGCAGCTTTGACCAGCCTGATCGCACGTCCGAGTTCATGATCAAACGTTACGCGCGGGCGCGCGTGACCTCAAGTCACGCCGCTTCAAACACACCTGACAATGCGCGGAACAGCGCCGCCCCGTCGGTGCCGCCATGCCCTTGATCGGCCGCGCGCTCGGGATGCGGCATCATACCCAGAACACGACGGTTTTCGGAAAGGATCCCCGCGATATCACCGACCGAGCCGTTTGGGTTCTCGGTATAGGTGAATGCGATCCTGTCCTGATCTCTCAACGCCGCCAGCGTTGCGTCATCCGCGAAATAGTTGCCGTCGTGATGCGCGATCGGAATACCGATCACGTCGCCTGCGTTATAGCCACCGGTAAAGACGCTGTCGCTGGTTTCAACTTTCAGGCCCACAGTCTTGCAGATGTATTTCAGCCCGGCATTGCGCAGCAGCGCCCCCGGCAGGATACCTGTTTCCGTCAGAACCTGAAATCCGTTGCAGATCCCGACCGCATAGCCGCCGCGTTCGGTGTGGTTGACCACGGCCTTGCAGATCGGCGACTGCGCGGCGATTGCACCGCACCGCAGATAGTCACCGTAAGAAAACCCGCCCGGAACGCCCACGATATCAACACCGTCCGGCAGCGCCGCATCCTTGTGCCAGACCATGTCGACCTGAAAACCGGCCTGCTCAAAGGCGACCGCGAGGTCTCGGTCACAGTTTGATCCGGGGAAAACGATTACGGCTGCGCGCATGGCGGGCCCTCCTACGAGACAAAATCGGTGACGACCGCAACGCCCGGAGGGGTTGGGTGGTCAAAGGCGGCAAGCTCGGCGCTCACCTGGTTGAGAGATATTTTTCGCGTGACCAACGGGCTCAGGTCAATTCCACCGCCCGCGATCAGCGACAACAAAGACGGATAGCGCCAGCTTGGCATTCCGCGTGTGCCAAAGACAGAAAGCTGGCCAGAGTAAAGCACATCCATCGGCAACGCCATCTGGGTGTGATCTCCAGCAGGCATCCCGATCTGCACCATGCGCCCCATTTTGCGCAGGGAACGCATCGCGGAAACGGTCGTTGCTTCGACGCCAAGCGCCTCGATCGCAACATGGGCGCCGCCACCAGTGATATCCTTCACCGCCTGCGGCGCGTCGCAGGTTGCCGCATTGACCACCACATCTGCGCCCAGAGCCTTGGCATAGTTCAGTTTGTCATCCGTGATATCGACAATTACCACACGTGCGCCAAGCGCCTTGCCCAGCAGCAAAGTGGAAATCCCGACACCGCCACCGCCGAAGACGGCAATCCATTCACCGCCCTGAACCTGTGCCCGACCAACCAATGCCTGCCACGCTGTCGTCACGCGGCAACCCAACGCGGCCGCGATGTCCGGCGCGATACTGTCCGGCAAGGATGTCAGGTTCGCGTCGGCATGGGCCACCGCGACATATTCCGCAAAAGCGCCGTCACAGGTGAACCCCGGCACAACCTGATCCGCGCAGATCGTCTGATGACCCTGCGCACAATCCGGACACCGGCCACAGGCCAGAATGAAAGGAGCAATCACCCGATCCCCGACACGCCACCGGGTGACGCGCGCGCCGACGGAAACCACCTCGCCGCAATACTCGTGCCCTGGGGTCATGGGCAGGATGACGTCCGGGTCCGAACCAGACCACGCGTGCCAGTCAGACCGGCACACGCCGCAGGCCAGCACCCGCACGACCACGCCGTCTTCCGCAGGTGCGGGATCCGGGATCGTCGTTACCTCAAGCGGCTGACGGTAGGTGATCAGACGCGCGGCCCGCATTCCATCAGACCAGTTCGATCTCGTAGCGTTCGATAACCGTGTTGGCCAAAAGCTTTTCGCACATCTCGGTCACATCTGCTTCGGTCGCGCCGTCGGCCAGTTCAAGGTCGATCACCTTGCCCTGACGCACACCTTCGACCTGATCAAAGCCCATTGCGCCCAATGCGTGCCGAACCGCTTCGCCCTGCGGGTCCAGCACCCCGTTCTTGAGCATCACATTAACCCGTGCTTTCATTTTGGCAACTCCACCTGCGGGCCGCAATCCGAGGCCCATTTCGTTGCGCGGGGGATAGCGCGCCAAATGGCTTTCGACAACCCTGTTTGCAAAGCAGTTTGCCGCAGCAATCCAACTATCCGCCTTCTTTGGCCAATCCCGGATAATGCGCGTCAATCGCATGGAACGTGCCAGTCAGAACCATCTCGACCGCGACGGCGACCAGCAGGATGGCCATGATCCGGGTCAGGACGTTGATCATTGTCTCACCCAACAGGCGCGAGATCTGATCTGCGAACAACAATCCCAGCCCCACGATCACGCAGGCAATCAGGATCGCCGAACCCAGCGTCACGATTTCGGCGCCGTTCGACAGTTGGTGCGAAAAAACGATCGTGATGGCAATCGTGCCCGGCCCTATGGTCAAAGGTATCGCCAGCGGTACGACCGCAAAATTCAGTTTCCGCTCGTGCCCGTCGTCCATCGCGGCCTGATCGCCCGGCGGCCGGTCCTCGGCCTTCAACATCGACATCCCGATTCCGAAAATGATGATCCCTCCGGCAATCCGGAAAGCCGGCACATCAATGCCAAAAACCCCAAGCACCTCTTCCCCGATCACGACAGCGGTCAGCGCAATGACGGTAACCGAGATCATGACAACAACCGCAACGTGCCGCCGCTCTGCCGCAGTGCAGTTCTTGGTCATGCTCAGAAAAATGGGGATGTTGTAAAGCGGATTGAAGATTGCAAGCACGGCGGCCAGAAACTTCAGAAATACTGTCTGATCAAACAGTTCCGCCATTTGACACCCATCCTGAAACTTTTGTGCCTGCCCGAGGCAAACATGCTGGGGAAACGAGAAACTGTCAATTTCAACCGCGAACGAAAAAGCGCCGCAAACACGGTTGCGGCGCTTTGGCAAACTTGTGGTCCGGCCGTTCCTAGTTGATCAGCGTCGGCTTGGTGACATTGTTGCTGGGCAGGACACCCAGTCGGCGTGCAACTTCGGAATAGGCGTCGGTCAAACTGCCCAAATCACGGCGGAACACGTCCTTGTCCAGTTTCTGACCGGTTTCGATATCCCACAGGCGGCAGCTGTCGGGGCTGATTTCGTCAGCAACGATCAGGCGCTGATAATCGCCTTCAAACACGCGGCCGATCTCGATCTTGAAGTCGACCAGACGAATGCCCACCGCCAACATCACACCGCTCATGAAATCGTTCACGCGCAAGGCAAGGCTGAGGATATCGTCCATGTCCTGCTGGCTGGCCCAGCCGAACGCGGCGATGTGTTCTTCGGTGACCAGCGGATCACCCAGCGAATCGTCCTTGTAGCAGTACTCGACGATTGGGCGCGGCAGTTGCGTGCCCTCTGCAATGCCCAGCCGCTTGGACATCGATCCGGCAGCATAGTTGCGCACAATCACTTCCAGCGGAACGATTTCGCAGTTGCGAACCAGCTGTTCACGCATGTTCAGGCGGCGAATGAAGTGGTTCGGAATGCCGATCTGGGTCAGGCCGGTCATGAAGAATTCCGACAGGCGGTTGTTGAGCACACCCTTGCCGTCGATCACGTCCTTCTTTTCCGCGTTGAAGGCGGTGGCGTCATCCTTGAAATACTGGACAATCGTGCCCGGTTCGGGGCCTTCGTACAGAATCTTGGCCTTGCCTTCATAGATTTTCTTGCGACGCGCCATAAGCGACCTTTCCACTCTGCACAGAGGGATTGAGTCCCCTCACGTTGGCGTCCTCATAGTCCAAGCACCCTTTTCCCGCAAGTTCATGTACCCGAGAGGCTTTGACGCAGCGCAAATCCCTTGCGCATGGGACGTCGTATAGTCATATCATCAGGAAAGAAGACATAACCCAAGAGGTCCTTGCCCTATGACGACGTTCGACGAACGCGAAAACGCCTTTGAAGCCAAGTTTGCCCATGATGAAGAGATGCAGTTCAAGGCACAAGCCCGCTGCAACAAGCTTTTGGGTCTGTGGGCTGCTGAAAAACTGGGTAAATCCGGTGCCGACGCCGAAGAATATGCAAAAACGGTCGTGATTTCCGACTTCGAGGAAGCCGGGCACGAAGATGTTGTTCGCAAGGTTTCCGGCGATCTGGGCAACCTGTCCTCGGACGAGGAAATCCGCGCGAAAATGGCCGAGCTTCTGCCCGAAGCCAAGGCGCAGGTCCTGAGCGAGACCAACTGAGCCTAGGGCGTCCGACTCATGATCTTCATGAGTTTTATGAATTTGATTTGACGCCTTGGTCATGAGACACGGGGCGTCTCTTTTTTTAACGGCGTTTTGCGCCTTTTCCTGGAACAACCCTATGACAAACGCGCTGAGCAAGCTTCTGGAATCCAATGACGCCATTCTGGCCGATGGTGCCACGGGAACGAATCTGTTCAACATGGGCCTGCAATCTGGTGACGCTCCCGAGCTCTGGAACGTGGATGCCCCGGACAAGATCCGGGCTCTGTATCAGGGGTCGGTTGATGCAGGCAGCGACCTGTTCCTGACCAACACATTCGGCGGCACAGCGGCACGGCTGAAACTGCATGACGCGCACAACCGCGTGGGCGAGCTGAACCGCATCGGCGCCGAGCTGGGACGTGAAATCGCCGACAAGGCAGGACGATCTGTCGTCGTTGCAGGATCGGTCGGCCCGACTGGTGAAATCATGGAGCCGGTCGGCAGTCTGTCGCACGCGGAAGCCGTGGAAATGTTCCACGAACAGGCGGAAGCGCTGAAAGAAGGTGGGGTGGATGTTCTGTGGGTGGAAACCATCAGCGCCCCAGAAGAGTTTCGCGCCGCCGCCGAAGCCTTTGCCCTGACTGACATGCCCTGGTGCGGCACAATGAGCTTTGACACGGCCGGACGCACGATGATGGGTGTCACCTCTGCCGATCTGGCCCAGCTGGTCGAAACTCTGCCGAATCCTCCCATCGCTTTCGGTGCCAATTGCGGCACCGGCGCATCCGACATTCTGCGCACGGTGCTTGGCTTTGCAGCGCAAGGGACTGAGCGCCCGCTGATTTCGAAGGGCAATGCAGGAATTCCGAAATACGTGGATGGTCACATCCATTATGACGGTACGCCCGAACTGATGGGGCAGTATGCCGCCATGGCGCGGGATGCCGGCGCGACCATCATTGGCGGGTGCTGCGGAACCATGCCCGACCACCTGCGCAAGATGCGTGAGGCGCTGGATACCACGCCTCGCGGTGAACGCCCGACGCTCGATCAGATCGCTGATGCGCTGGGTCCGTTCACATCCGCCTCGGACGGGACGGATGACGATGCGGCACCGGAACGCCGCACACGCCGCCGCCGCCGCGCATGATGTCAGCCTGATCAGCGCCCTTCGAATTTCGGAGGGCGTTTTTCCATGAAGGCCACGACACCTTCGGCAAAGTCCCTCGAACGGCCGCATTCGCCTTGCAGGTGCGCCTCGGTCGCAAGCTGCTGTTGCAGAGTGTTTTCATACGTTCCCCGAATGGCTTGCTTGATCGCGCCATAGGCGGCCGTGGGGCCTTTTGCCAGATACTCTGCCCTTTTGCGCCAATGATCGGCGAAAGCGTCATCCGGCACGGCTTCCCAGATCATGCCCCATTCATCCGCCTGCTTTGCCGTGATCTTTTCGGCAAACAAGGCCGCGCCCATTGCTTTGGCCAACCCCATCTGACGGGGCAAGAACCATGTTCCCCCGGCATCAGGCAGTAGACCGATACGGGCAAATGCCTGTAGGAAATAGGCGCTTTCGGTGGCAATCACCACATCGGCACAAAGGGCAAGGTTCGCGCCTGCCCCGGCCGCCGGTCCGTTCACTGCGGCAATCGTGGGCACCGGGCAATTGTGGATCGTCTCCAGCATCGGTTCATATTCATCGCGCAGCGACCGTTCCAGATCGATCTTGCCGGTTGAAGACGCATCGCCCAGATCCTGCCCGGAACAAAACGCAGGGCCCGAACCGGTGATGACGACACAGCGCGCCTTGATCGCTGCATCTTTCATGGCGTGCGTAATTTCTGCCCGCATCTGGGTGGTCAGCGCGTTCATCTTGTCCGGCCTGTTCAGCGTCAGAACTGCCAGACCGTCTGCAATCTCCAGAGCAACCGTTTCGTAATTCATGAAAACCCTCCCGTCGCGCCATGTGTTTTTGCACACTTACTGGCCCGGACGGGACGGGAAAAGCAGAACCACGCGTCAGTCTTCAAGAATTTGACGCAGACGTTCTTTTTCGTCCTCGCTCAACGCGGCAGAGTCCACCGAAGCACGGGCCTTGGCCCGGGTACGGAGAAAGTTCAACCCAACCGCGGCAGCGATCAACAGCATGATTGGCCCGGCCAGCCACAAAAACAGGTTCGAGCCGCTGGCAGTCGGTTTCAGAAGTACGTATTCGCCATACCGATCAACGATAAACGCGATCGCCTGTTCGTCCGTATCCCCAGCCACCAACCGTTCCCGCAACAACACGCGCAGATCGCGCGCGAGATCCGCGTTGCTTTCGTCGATGCTCTCATTGCGGCACACAAGGCAACGCAGTCCGGCGCTGAGATCCCGCGCCCGTTGTTCCAGTACCGGATCATCCAGAACCTCGTCAGGCTGCACCGCAAAGACGGGTGTTGCGAGCATCATCAGAATCAGAACAAGGCGTTTCATTCCGCAGGTACTCCGCCGACCGGGGTTTTTCTTGCGCCTGCGGCCACGCGGAATCGCCTGTCACACAGGCTCAGGACACCGCCAAGCGCCATCAGGATACAGCCGCCCCAGATCCAGTTTGCAAGCGGCTTGATATAGGTTCGCATCACCCAGCCGCCATCTGCCTGTTGATCTCCGATCACGACGTAAAGGTCGCCGAGGAAACGATAATCGATCGCCGCTTCGGTCGTGGGCATCCGCGCAACGGGGTAGTCCCGTTTTTCCGGGTGCAATGTCCCGATCGGGCGGCCATTCTTTTCAACCAGAACATCCGCCGTGGTCGAAAAATAGTTCGGCCCCTCGACCCGACGTACATCTTGCAGCGTCAGCGTGAACTGTCCCACTTCGAAAGGTTGGTTGGGTTGGGCGACGCGAATATCCTCGTCCTCCCATGCAGTCAGGCCTGCAATGGCAAAGATGGTGACACCCAGCCCGGTATGAGCAACGGCTTTACCCCAATCCGCCCCCGGCAGGCGGAACAAGCGTTTCAGGCTGCCATTGCGCCCCGTACGGCTCCACAGATCAACGATGGCACCAAACGTTATCCACGCCCCAAGGAACAGACCCACCGGCCCCAAAGCGCTGCGGCCGGTCTGCATCGCCCAAACCAGCAGGGCAATCGCCAGGGCCAGACCAAAGGCATAGCGCAACGACCACGCCGTTTTTCCGATCCGCCCCCGTTTCCACGGCAACATGGCCCCGATGGGAAGGATCAATCCCAGCAAAACCATGAATGGAGAGAATGCAGCGTTGAAAAACGGCGCCCCGACCGAGAGTTTGCGATCAAACATCATCTCGGCCACCATCGGCCACATGGTACCGACAAAGACCACGAAGCAGCTGACCGCCAGCAGGACGTTGTTTACGACCAGCGCGCTTTCGCGGCTGACCATGCCGAAGACACCCTTGGCCTCCATCGCCTGCGCCCGCGCGGCAAACAAAGTCAGCGCCCCGCCGATGAAAACCACCAGAATGAACAGGATGAACACCCCGCGTTCCGGGTCATTGGCAAAGGCGTGAACCGAGGTCAGCAGCCCCGAACGAACGATGAATGTTCCGATCAGCGAAAACCCGAAGGCAATGATTGCCAGCAGGATGGTCCAGCTTTTCAGCGCCTCGCGCTTTTCAACAACGATTGCCGAATGCAGCAGCGCTGCCGCCAGGAGCCACGGCATGAAAGAGGCGTTCTCAACCGGATCCCAGAACCAGAAACCGCCCCAGCCCAGCTCGTAATAGGCCCACCAGGACCCCAAAGCGATGCCGATTGTCAAAAATACCCAGGCGGCCAGCGTCCATGGGCGAACCCAGCGCCCCCATGCCGCATCGATACGCCCTTCGATCAGCGCGGCGATGGCAAAACTGAACGCCATGCTCAGCCCCACATAGCCGAGATACAGAAATGGCGGATGGAAGGCCAAACCGGGATCCTGCAACAGCGGGTTCAGATCCCGCCCGTCAAACGGCGCAATTGCCAGCCGGTCAAACGGGTTCGAGGTAAACAGAATGAAAGCAAAAAATGCCACGGCAATGGCAGATTGAACCGCAAGCACACGCGCCTTCAGGCTTGGGGGCAACCCGCCCCCAAAGAACGCCGCCATCGCTCCGAACAGCGTGACAATCAGCACCCAGAGCAGCATCGATCCTTCGTGGTTTCCCCACGTCCCGCTGATCTTGTAGATCATCGGCTTGGCCGAATGACTGTTTTCGACCACGATCCGCAGCGAAAAGTCCGACACGATGAAAGCCCAGATCAGCGCACCGAAGGAAAACGCAGTCAGCAGAAACTGGACGATGGCAGCAGGCTCGGCAAAAGCCATCCAGCCGGTCCAGTTTTTTGACGCACCGATCAGAGGCACCACGCTTTGCACGATGGCGACGAAAAAGGCGAGGATGAGGGCGAAGTGGCCAAGCTCTGTAATCATGCCCCGGAATATACTGCGAGGCCGAACCGGGGGCCATTACCTTTCGCATGATCCGGGGGCACATAGTGTCGCGGGTCAAAGCCCCCGAAGCTTGCGCCAATCGGTCAATGCTGGATTCGCATCAGGACGCAAGGCGTTCTGTATCAGGTTGGCATCGGGGCCGGGGTCGGCGACGCCCGGGCTGTCGCTGCGCATGGCCCGCACCGTTTCTATGTTCCCCATGACCGTCGGCAACCGCTGCATGGCTGCGCCTATATCGCGCTGAAAATCCTGCATTTTGCTCTGATGGCGCGCGCCAAAATAGAAAGAGACGATCACGCCCAGCAACCACCAAAGAGGTTCCGGCACCAGCGCAATGCCCTGCATGCGTTCAGCGAACCAAAGCGGATCCACCATCGCGGCAACAAACAATCCCAGCGTTCCAAGCGCCAAAGCCGGGCGCGGCAACCGGTTCACGCCATCCATGACGCGGTCGAACAGGCCTTTTTGAGGAACCGCGAACTCTCGGCCGAACTGCGTCATTGCCTGACTTTGCAACTCGGTCGCGCGCTCGGCACGGGACTCGGCGTTTTCCCGGTATATTTCAACCGTCTCACGCACAGCGTTGCGACCGCCCCCGAACAACAGCGCCAATACCCCCGAGATCAACCCCATGCCGCAACCCTTTCCTTGAATTCACTTTCCGTCAGACGGTAGCGTGGCGACAGAAACTCTTCGGCCCGTTTGATCCAGCCTCCTTTGCCACCGGATCGGGTGCGCGCGTATTTTCTGGATGCCGGTCGTTTGTCGGCCAGCCGAAAGTAATAGTTCCGCCGCGCCACGCCATACGCATCGCGCAACGCGTTGGGATCCGGTTGGGCCGCGTCTTCGCACGCCTGCGCCGTTAGCGCGCCGATCACGCCATCTGCCATCACGTCAAACCCCATATCACGCAAAAGCCGTTGCAGGATTATTACTGCTTGCGCACCGGCATTGACATACATGTCAAAAACAGAGGCATGCAGAACATCCGGCAACAGCGCGATACGTGGCTTTTCAAAGTAGTGCTGAACAAAGATGTCGACTGCCTCGCGCTGAGTAAGCGCCCGGACATCCGCCACGTCAACCAGCCCATCCCCGGTCAGGTCCAGTCCAAGCCTGCGCATCGTATGGATCGTGACACCGAACTTGGTTGCCCCGCCCGGATCGTCCGGGTCATTCACATACCCGCCTTCCCGGCGCACAATTTCACTGGCAATCTGCCGAACCGTTTGCATAGCGCCCTCATTTCGTTGAATGGCGCTGACGATCCCGAAAAAGAATTAACAAGCCTGAACGACCAAGGGCGCTGCCCGCATCCCGCGCGCAACGCCCTCAACACGAATATCGGTCAGGTCAGCTTTCTTCAGCCTCTTTGTACACGCCCTGCTCTTTCAACGCGTCCACGACTTCCTTCGGCATATAGGTTTCGTCATGTTTGGCAAGAATTTCAGTGGCTTCGAATACACCGTTCACGTAACGTCCGGTGCCGACCATGCCCTGATTTTCCGAAAACAGATCAGGCAGAACCCCGGTGAAAGAAACCTTGACGCTTTCGCCGCCGTCGGTGACGACAAAATGTACGGTTTCGCCCTGCCCACGGATGATCGAACCTTCTTCGACCAGGCCGCCGATCCGAAAGACCTCGGTCGGTTTGGGCGGTTCGGCAATCACCTGGCTTGGCGAGCGGAAAAAGTTGATCCCGTCGCGCATGGCATAGCCAATCAACGCCGTCGATGCCACCAAGGCAACGACAGCTACCAGAATGACTTGTACTCGGCGACGTTTCTTGAGCGTTTTCATACCGTCCTCACGGGAATAACGGTGCCATCATCAGGCCCCGGGTTTCAATCTCACCTAACATCAGATTGGCGTTCTGCAAGGCTTGGCCACTGCTACCTTTTGTCAGGTTATCCAGCGCCGCGATCACGATCGCACGCCGTTCGATCCGATCTGCCACAACCCCGATATGACAGAAGTTGGACCCGCGCACGTGGTGGGTCGACGGTGTCTCGCCCATCGGCAGCATCTGAATGAAAGGCTCATCCGCATAAGCCTTTGCGAGCGTTTCATAGATGCTATTCGGGTCACCTTTCACGTAGGTGGTGGCCAGAATACCCCGGTTTGCAGGGATCAGGTGCGGAGTGAACTGCACATGAACCGTACGACCGGCCAGCTTGGAAAACTCCTGATCGAACTCGCCCAGATGCCTGTGGATGCCGCCGACGGCATAGGCGTTGGTGCCCTCGCTCAGTTCGGCGTGCAGCAGGTTTTCCTTCAGCGACCGCCCTGCCCCGGATACAGCACATTTCAGATCCAGCACGATATCGTCCAGATCAATCACCCCGGCAGAAACAAGCGGCCGCAGAACGTATTGACCGGTTGCCGCGTTGCACCCTGTGCCCGCCACCAGCCGCGCGCCCTGGATTTCGTCGCGATAGAACTCGGTCAGGCCATAAACGGCCTCTTCCTGCTGCTCGAGAGCGGTATGCGGGTTTCCGTACCACTTTTCATATTCATCCGGATCAGTCAGCCGGAAGTCAGCAGACAGATCGATGATCTTCAGATCCTTGGGCAGCGCGCTGATCACTTCCTGGCTGGTCTTGTGCGGAAGGGCACAAAAACACAGATCGATCCGGGAAAAATCGATCTCGGAAATCTTGCAAAGATCCGGCAGGTTCATGTGACGCAGATGCGGGAAAACCTGCGCCATGGTCATCCCCGCCTTGCGTTCGGCGGCCAGCGCGACGATTTCCATGTTGGGGTGTTCGGCGATCAGCCGCACCAGTTCCGCACCGGTATAGCCCGAAGCGCCCAGAATTGCGATTTTATGGGTCATGTCAGACCTCTTCTCAACGTGTGTCACATGTTACGACCGCCGATGCGACGGTCTTGAATTAATGAAAGCAGAGCGGCCGCGTCCTTGACCGAAGTCAGGCGGCCTCGAATGTGATTTGTCGTCGGAGGAACTGTGTCGCCCGATCGCTCACCACATTGGGTTTCCCCGTCGTCAGGAACCCTCCCGGGCCGCTACCCAGCATGTTGGGGTGGCGATGCAGATAATCCGCAAGGCTTTCCGCAACCAGCGCCCCCTGGCTGTAGACCTGCACATCAGGTCCCAATGCCGCCTGAAACACGTCAGCCATAAGCGGGTAATGCGTGCAGCCCAGTATGGCCGCCTGCGGTTCAGGCATCTTGCGCTTGAGGGCTTCCACATGGCTGCGCACCAGCGCCTCGGCCAGGATCATGTCACCGTCTTCAATGGCATCCACGACGCCACCACATGCCTGCGCCTCGACATCCACGCCAATTGCCCGGAACGCCAGCTCGCGCTGAAAGGCCCGGCTGGATACAGTGGTGGGCGTGGCGAACAAGGCGACATGCTTGACCGCCACTTCGCGAGGTGGGGAATTGTCGCCCCACTGCCGTTCGGTCAGGGCCTCGATCAAGGGAACAAAGACACCAAGCACACGTTTGCCTTCGGGCACGCCCTCTTCCTGCATCCGGCGCAGCGCCGCCGCGCTGGCGGTGTTGCAGGCCAGAATCACCAAGTTGCAGCCGCGATCCCAAAGGTCCTGCACGGCCTTTCGGGTCAGCTGATAGATGTCCTCGGCATCGCGCACACCGTATGGGGCATGCGCGCTGTCCGCGTAATACAGGAAATCAACGTCAGGCAGACGTGTCTGCGCGGCGCTCAGGACGGTAAGACCGCCCAATCCGGAATCAAAGATACCTACTGCCATTAGCCCCTTCAGGCGCGATGCCGTTCCTCAAATTCATAGCCATAGTCATAAGACTTCAGCGGTGTCGGAGACAGCTCATACGTCGCTTTGCGCAGGAAATCCATCATCTTGCGCGTATCCTTACCCAACGGGTTCAGAACGTCGCGCCCGATAGGTTCTCCGATCACCACTTTCACTGGGGTATCGACGCGTTTTTTGAATTCTTTGATCAACAGGCCCATGCGTAGCGTGTTGTGCAAATGGCTGGCGATCTGGAACAGCCGCGACGTGTGCCCATCAAAGAAAACCGGCACCACGGTGGCATTGGATTTTGCCACCATCCGCGCAGTAAAGCCACGCCAACCCGGATCCATCGGATGTGCAAACGGTTTGACGCCAGTGCTGACCGTGCCTCCGGGGAAAATGCCAATCGCCCCACCCTCGCCCAGATAGTTGAGAGCCGTTTTGCGCGTCTCCAAATTCAGCTTCATCGCTTCTTTGGTTTCATCAAACGAAATGGGCAAAATGATACGGTTCAGGTCTTCAGCCTTGCGGAACACCCGATGGGCCAGAATACGGAAATCACCGCGTGTCTCAGACAGGATATGCCCCATCATCAGGCCATCCAGAATGCCATAGGGATGATTGGCAATCAGGATCAGGGGGCCATCCGTCGGAATGTTTGCAAGCGATCCTCCCACAACATCCAATGTCAGGCCATAGCGTTCGACCATCACGGCCCAAAAGTCGCGCCCGTTGGCAACGTCTTTCTCGTATCCATCTGCGCGTTTGATCAGGCGCATACGGCCCGTGGTATTCTCCATAAGCTTAATAACCATTCGCCCGCCTTTGGTTTCGGCGGAATGGGCATAAGAGATGTCACGAACAGCATGACGACGAGAAGGCATTTGGGTCTCCGGTTTGTTGCTTGCAAAATAAGTGCAAGTAACAATTTTGCCTAGCCATCGTGACAGGGTTGTGACGAGTTACTCCGCCGCAGCCTTCATCTCGGGCCCGCCGCTGCGGATGGATGCCAGCAACTCCTCGCGCCGTTTGGCTGCTTTGGCCTCGTTTTCCTGCAAAACAGGTCCGAAACCACGGATATCCAATGGCAATCGAGCCAAGGCAGAAATCGCATCACGCGTGTCCTGCGACATTAAAGGCAGCACTTCGCGCATGTCCTTTTCGTACTGCCGGATCAAAGCGCGCTCCATCTTGCGTTCGGACGAATACCCGAAAATATCGAACGGCGTCCCACGCAGAGCCTTCAATTTGGTAAGCACCTTCAACGGTCCCATGACAGATTCGCTGAATGCGCGCTTCTTGGGCCTGCCATTGCTGCCTGTCCCACCGAAAATGGGCGGCGCCAAATGGAAGGTCATCCTAAAGTCGCCATCAAACTCGGCCGCCGCCTTTTCCCGGCTGGTCAGCAGAAGGCGGGCAACCTCGTATTCATCCTTGTAGGACAACAACTTGTGATAGCCCTTCGCCACCGCTTCGCGAACCTCGGTATCCTCAATGCTGTCGACCAACTTACGATACCGTTTCGCCAGCCGGGCACTTTGGTAATCGGTCAGGTGCTGCGCACGGAACGCGATGATCTGGTCCAGCGTCTTTGGCATCTCGGCCACAGTTGGCGACAGAATGGACTGCACCTCTTCTGGATGCAGTACGGCCCAACGACCGATATCAAACGCACGCTTGTTTCGTTCAACCGCCGTTCCGTTCAACTCGATGGCGTCAAAGATCGCCTGGTGGCTGACCGGCAACAATCCACGCTGCCAGGTCGCGCCAAAGATCATCATGTTGGAATAGATCGAATCCCCCATCACGGCGCGCGCCAGATCAGTCGCGTCAAACAATGAGACATCTTCTTTCAGTCGCGCCTGCAAGGCCAGCTCCAGTTGATCGGCTGGAATGCGGAACTCTGTATCGCGTGTGAAATCGCCCGTAACCGTTTCATGGCTGTTTACGACTGCGCCAGTACGTCCTGTGCGCGTCAGACCCAAGGTCTTCGCCCCGGCGGAAACAACCAAATCACCGCCGATCAGCGCGTGGGCTTCACCGGTGGCGACACGGATGGCACTGATATCTTCGGGACGATTGGCAAGACGGCAGTGGATATGAACTGCGCCACCTTTCTGCGCCAGGCCCGCCATTTCCATCATACCCGCGCCCTTGCCATCGATCTGCGCCGCCTGAGCAAGAATTGCGCCAAGGGTAACGACGCCAGTACCCCCAACACCCGTGATGACCACGTTATGCGTTCCCTTGATCGCGGGCAGCTCGGGCATCGGCAGGTCCGGCAAGTCGATCTCGGTCGTTGCCTCTTTGCGGATCTTCGCGCCCTCAAGCGTCACGAACGAAGGGCAAAAGCCGTTCAGGCAAGAAAAATCCTTGTTGCAACTTGACTGATCAATGGCGCGCTTGCGGCCCAGTTCGGTTTGTTTCGGCACGATCGACACGCAGTTCGACTGCACCCCACAATCGCCACAGCCTTCACAGACATCTGTGTTGATGAACACACGCTTGTCCGGGTCCGGGAATGTGCCCCGCTTACGGCGACGACGTTTCTCAGCCGCGCAGGTCTGAACATAGACTATGACCGAAACACCTTCGATCTCGCGGAATTTCTCCTGCACCTGCATAAGATCCGCGCGCTCGTATGTCTGAACGCTGGCTGGCAGAGCCTTGAAGTTTACGTCTTCCTTTTCGTCATAGACCAGCGCGACCTCGCGGACGCCCATCGCTTTGACCTCTGCAACGATCCGTTCTGCGGTCAGGTCGCCTTCGTTGTCCTGCCCGCCGGTCATGGCGACCGCGTCGTTGAACAGGATTTTAAAGGTGATGTTCGTTCCTGCCGACAACGCCGCCCGGATCGCTTGAACGCCCGAATGGTTGTAGGTGCCGTCGCCGAGGTTCTGGAACACATGCTTGGTGGTCGAAAACGGTGCTTCACCAATCCAGTTCGCGCCTTCACCGCCCATTTGGGTGAAACCTGTCGTCTCACGGTCCATCCACTGAACCATATAGTGACAGCCGATACCGGCATAGGCGCGGCTGCCATCGGGCACCTTCGTTGAGCTGTTATGAGGACAGCCCGAACAGAAATACGGAAGCCGCGTCGCAATTTCCTGCGCGTTGTCGGCCCGGCGTGCTTCGGACAACGATGCAAGCCCGGCGTTGATGCCTTCAGTTTCACGCCCCTCTTCGATCAGGATTTCGCCTAGTTTTTCGGCGATCATGATCGGATCCAAGGCACCGCGTGTGGGGAACAATTCTTCCCGGTGCAACGTTCCGGCACCACCTTTGTACCAGCCATAAACCCTGCGACCACGCCGGTCGTCAAAAATGGCCTCTTTGACCTGAACTTCGATCAGCTTGCGCTTTTCCTCGACGATCACAATCAAGTCCAGCCCTTCGGCCCAGTCGTGGAACCCGGCCATATCCAACGGGAAAGTTTGCCCAACTTTATAGGTGGTGATCCCGAGTCGTTCGGCCTCGGCCTCCTCGATATTCAAAAGCGAAAGAGCATGTGTCAGATCTAGCCAGTTCTTGCCTGCAGCCACAAAGCCGATCTTGGCACCGGGTTTGCCCCACATTCGCTTGTCGAGCTTATTGGCATGAGAAAACGTCTCGGCTGCAAACCTCTTGTAGTCGATGACGCGCGTTTCCTGCAGATGCGGGGTATCGCCCAAACGAATATTCAACCCACCGTCCGGCATGTCGAACTCGGGCAAAACAACCTGCATGCGGTCAGGGCTGCCATCCACGACCGAAGTGACCTCGATCGTATCTTTCATCGTTTTCAGGCCAACCCAGACACCAGCAAACCGGCTAAGCGCAAAGCCGTAAATCCCGTAATCGAGGATTTCCTGAACCCCCGCTGGGCTGACAATCGGCATATACATGTCGACCAGAGACCATTCTGATTGGTGCAGAACAGTCGAGCTTTCGCCGGTATGGTCATCGCCCATCGCCATGAGCACACCGCCATGTTTGGCTGTCCCCGCCATGTTTGCGTGGCGCATGACGTCACCGGACCGGTCAACGCCCGGCCCCTTGCCATACCAAAGCCCGAAGACGCCATCGAATTTGCCGTCGCCGCGCAGACCCGCCTGCTGGCTGCCCCAAAGCGCGGTAGCCGCCAGGTCTTCGTTCAAACCGAACTGAAACGTGATATCGCTTTCGGCCAGTGGCTTTTGGGCCCGCATCATTTGCTGATCCACTGCCCCTAAAGGCGACCCGCGGTACCCGGTGACCAATCCCGCCGTGTTAAGGCCCGCTTGCCGGTCTCTGGCCTTTTGCATCAGCATCAAGCGCACAAGCGCCTGCGTTCCATTCAGAAGAACCGGGTTTTTCTCAAGATCGAACCGGTCGTTCAGCGTTATCTGTGGCTGGCTCATCAGACGTCTCCCCTCGTCAGATCAGTGTGCTTTACTTGGGCTCATTTTAGGTCATAAATTCTGACCTGTATAGAATTTATCCACTGATATGTAACGATTTCGTCCATTGAATGTAGAACTTGTTACCTATTTCATATAGGGCTTCTGAAAGATAACGAAAGTTGCGGTGATGGATTGGGACAAGCTTAGAATATTTCACGCGGTGGCCGATGCGGGCAGCCTTACGCACGCCGGAGACAAGCTGAACCTGTCTCAATCCGCCGTAAGCCGACAGATCCGCGCATTGGAAGAGTCTCTGGATGCCACCCTGTTCCACCGTCACGCGCGGGGACTGATTCTCACCGAACAGGGCGAGTTGTTGTTCGACGCCACATCCGCCATGTCGAAACGGCTGGATGCCGCAGCCGCGCGTATTCGCGACAGCGAGGAAGAAGTATTTGGCGTCTTGCGTGTCACGACGACCTTCGGCTTTGGAACACTCTGGCTGGCACCGCGCTTGCCCAAACTGTACGAGCAATACCCTGACCTTAACATCGACCTGATGCTTGAAGAACGCGTTCTGGATCTTCCGATGCGCGAAGCGGACGTCGCCATCCGCATGAAAGAACCCAGCCAGGCTGATCTGGTGCGCAAGCGCCTTATGACCGTTCAGATGATGCTGTATGCAACCCAGGATTATATCGAAAACCACGGCGGCATGTTGCAATCCCTGGAAGAGATCAAGGACCACCGTCTGATTTGTCAGACCCCTGCGGCGCCGCAGGTTGGAGCCAGTGCCGCCATGGTGCGCCACCTGATGACCTATAATCCCGGGTCCTTGCTGACTGTGAACAACTATTTTGGTGTGCTTCAGGGCGTTTTGCACAATCTGGGCATCGGTGTTCTGCCCGATTATGTCACTCAGGATTTTCCGCACCTCGTGCCCATCCTGTCAGACATCGAAACCGCAGATGTTCCGGTCTATCTGGCCTACCCGGAAGAATTACGGCATTCAAAACGCGTTGGCGCGTTTCGCGATTTCGTGCAGGACGAAATCATCGAACAGCGTAAACAACTGAAACAGATGGGAAAACTGTAGCTATGCGTAAATAGCATAACGGACATGAAGTGTTCACAGGGTTAATTGCCTTGAACGTTCACAAACTGACCCCTAAATGAGCACTCGAAGGCGGTGATGCTGAAACGCTCATCATCTTCATACCTCCCTGTTGGACTACGGCCGAGCTCATAGCTCGGCCTTTTTTTTGGCTGGACCCTGCATTAAGTCAGCGAAAGCTCTGGGAAAAATACACGCATAGGCATATGATCCCCAAAAACGATACAATTTCGTGTTTGAGGGAAAATACATGTTCCACCCACTCCGCCTGGTTTTGGCGCTCGTCTCCGCATTGTTCATGGCAGTGCCACTATATGCACAGGACGCCGGCTCAACTTCTACAGTGGCCATTCCGGAAGACCTGACACCCGAACAGGTCGACGATCTTGTTGCACGCATGTCCGATGATCAGGTTCGCGCAATTCTATTGGAGCGTCTTGATGCCGTGGCGGAAAAACAAGCCGCCGAAAAGGCGGACGTAGAAGACCCGTTGACCGAGATAAGCGAGATTTGGGCAGCCATGGTCGCATCCTGGACACATGTTCTGACCACCGCTCCCAACATTATCACCGCGCAGATTACCGCGTTCAGCAATTTTAGCGATACATTCGGAACGACCGGTGTCTTTACACTTGTGGGGCTTGTCCTTTCTGTACTTGTTGTCGGTTTCATTGCGGAAAAGCTGTTCATCTTCCTGACACGTCGCTGGCATGAAGCGACCGAAGCGGCGGACGAGGCCGACCTTTGGGGCGCCGTCAGATACCTGTTTCGTCGGTTCTGCCGCGAAATCGCCGGGCTGATCATTTTCTATGTCGTGATCCGCGCAGTTGGCCGCGGTCTTCTAACCACCGAACAGATCACCTATGCTGCACCGTTTGTATTCTATCTTATCTGGGTGCCGCGATTGGGTGCAGCAGCGTCCCGGTTTGTTCTGGCACCGGAAAAGCCGCAATTTCGGTTGGTCAATATCGACGACCACTGGGCAAAGTACCTGCACCGCAACCTGATCGGCCTGTTGATCCTGATCGGGTTCACGCTGTTCGTCGTACGGTTCAACGCGCTCAATGGCGTCACGGGTGACGATACCCGCATTGGCTTCTGGCTGAACGCTGCAATTCACGTCTATATCGCCGTAATCGCCTGGACCGCGCGTGAAGGACTGTCGCAGATGATGCTGGGGACAGACCCGGATCACACGAAATTCGATGAGGAAGTTGCGCATTATTACCCCTATTTTGCCATCGGCGTTTCGGTGGCAATCTGGCTGCTGGTCGAGTTCCTGGTCGCACAGCGTGATCCGGCAACATTGAGATTGCTGACCAGCGGTGCGCATTTCACGACGATGTTCTGGTTGTTGATTGCACCTGCGCTGGATACGCTGATCCGTGGTCTTGTGCGACATTTGCAACCGCCAATGTCGGGCGAAGGCCCTCTTGCCGAACGCGCCTACCGTTCCGCGAAACGCAGCTATATCCGGATTGGTCGCGTTATCGCCGGCTTGGTCGTGGTTTTCATGATTGCACGCGCATGGCATCTTGACCTGCGCAATGTCGCTTCGGCCGGTGTCGGTGCCGAAGTCGGCGGGGCTGTGATCGAATTCCTGCTGATCATCGCCATCGGCTATATCCTGAACGAGGTCGTCTCGCTCTGGATCAACCGCCGATTGGCCAGGGAACAGACAGCGGCCGAGGCCCTGGACGAAGAAGCAGGCGGTGAAGGCGGCGGTGCCGGCGGCTCTCGTCTGGCGACGGTTCTGCCTCTGATGCGGATCACCGCCCAGATCACGATTGCCGTGATTTTTGGCCTGCTGGCGCTGGGCGCATTGGGCATCAATATCACGCCGCTTTTGGCCGGCGCCGGTGTTCTGGGACTGGCGATCGGCTTTGGTGCGCAGAAGCTGGTTGCTGACATCGTGGGCGGGGTTTTCTTCCTGATCGACGATGCCTTCCGCGTCGGAGAATATGTCGATGTCGGTGGCACGATGGGAACTGTCGAGAAAATCTCGGTTCGCTCGATGCAGTTGCGTCACCATCGCGGCCCCGTACACACGATTCCCTACGGTGAGATTCAGAAGCTGACAAATTTCAGCCGCGACTGGGTGATCATGAAGCTGAAATTCACCGTGCCGTTCGACACCGATCCCAACAAGGTCAAGAAGATCTTCAAGAAGATCGGCGCTGAAATGATGGAGGACGAGACCCACAAGGATGGCTTCCTGCAACCGTTCAAATCGCAAGGTGTGTTCGATTTTGACGATGTCGGCATGATCATCCGCGGCAAGTTCATGGCCAAGCCCGGCAAGCAGTTCACACTGCGCAAGGAGATCTTCAACCGGGTCAAGGCGGCCTTCAAGGAAAACGGCATCGACTTTGCCCGCCGCGAAGTGCGCGTTGCAATTCCGGGTTTGGACGACAATGAAAACCTGACCCCGGAACAGAAGACGGCTGTTGGTGCCGCGGCCGCAGCGCAGCTCAACAAGGATCAGGGATCGGCGTAACCCTCGCGGCCCACGCCAGCTGCATGCACCCATTTCGGGGCGCATTCATCCGGAACCGGCAGTGATGCCGGTTCCGTTTTTCTTTGAAAGACGCAACCTGCGCCGTCTTGACCCTTTCCACACGCGCGCGCTTGCCCTACAAGGCGCGCAATCTCGGCCCACTTGGACACAGGACAGAAGATGCAAGAGCCCGCCATCACACCCGATCTGATTGCCGCACACGGGCTCAAGCCCGAGGAATATGACATGATCCTCGAGATCATCGGGCGTGAACCTACTTTCACCGAGCTCGGCATTTTCTCGGCCATGTGGAACGAGCACTGTTCCTACAAATCTTCGAAGAAATGGCTGCGCACCCTGCCCACCTCTGGTCCCCAGGTGATCTGCGGACCCGGTGAAAACGCAGGCGTGGTGGACATTGGCGACGGTCAGGCCGTGGTCTTCAAGATGGAAAGCCACAACCACCCGTCTTACATCGAACCCTATCAGGGTGCGGCGACCGGCGTGGGGGGCATCCTGCGCGACGTCTTTACCATGGGCGCGCGTCCCATTGCGTCCATGAACGCATTGTCCTTTGGCGAGACTGGCCATCACAAGACCCGTCAACTGGTCAACGGCGTGGTCGAGGGTATCGGTGGCTATGGCAACTGCTTCGGCGTGCCTTGCGTCGGTGGCGAAGTGCGCTTTCACCCTGCATACAATGGCAACTGCCTTGTGAACGCCTTTGCGGCCGGTCTGGCTGACAGTGACAAGATTTTCTATTCGGCCGCGTCGGGCGTGGGTATGCCTGTCGTCTATCTGGGCGCAAAAACCGGTCGTGATGGTGTGGGTGGTGCAACCATGGCATCCGCCGAATTCGACGACACAATCGAAGAAAAGCGCCCCACCGTTCAGGTCGGCGACCCCTTCACCGAAAAACGCCTGATGGAGGCGACGCTGGAACTGATGCGGACCGGTGCGGTGATCTCGATCCAGGACATGGGCGCGGCGGGCCTGACCTGCTCGGCCGTTGAAATGGGTGACAAGGGTGGCCTTGGCGTGCGTCTTGATCTGGAGAACGTTCCTCAGCGCGAAGAAAACATGACAGCCTATGAAATGATGCTGTCCGAGTCTCAGGAGCGTATGCTGATGGTCCTCAAGCCCGAGCTTGAGGCAGAGGCCCGCGCCGTGTTCGAAAAATGGGATCTTGATTTCGCAATCGTTGGCGAAACCATTGCCGAAGACCGCTTTCTGATCATGCATAACAATGAAGTCAAAGCCGATCTGGTTCTGTCCAAACTGTCTTCCACCGCGCCGGAATACGACCGCCCATGGGAGCCTACGCCACAGGCAGAGGAACTGGCCGAAGTGCCCCAGATCGACCCGATTGACGGGCTGCGCGCCCTGCTCGCTTCGCCGAACTACGCAGGCAAGCAGTGGGTCTATGAACAATACGACACCATGGTGATGGCGGATTCCGTCCGCACGCCGGGTCTGGGTGCGGGCCTGGTCCGCGTCCACGGGACCGACAAGGTGCTTGCCTTCACATCCGACGTGACCCCGCGCTATGTGCGCGCAAACCCTTTTGAGGGCGGCAAACAAGCCGTGGCCGAAGCCTATCGCAACCTGACCGCCGTCGGAGCCAAGCCGCTGGCCACCACGGACAACCTGAACTTCGGCAATCCCGAAAAGCCCGAAATCATGGGCCAGTTTGTCGGTGCCATACAGGGCATCGGCGCCGCAGTCGGCGCCTTGGATATGCCGATCGTGTCGGGCAACGTCTCGCTGTACAATGAGACCGACGGACAGGCCATTCTACCGACCCCCACCATTGGCGCAGTCGGCCTGTTGCAGCATTCGGACGAGGTCATCGGCAACGAAGTGCGCGAAGGCCACGTCGTGCTGGTGATCGGTGAAACCAAGGGGCATCTGGGTCAATCCGCCCTTTTGGCTGAGGTGTTCAACCGCGAAGACGGCGACGCCCCGCATGTCGATCTGGATGCCGAAAAGCGCAACGGTGATTTCATCCGCGCCAACCGCGAGATGATCAAGGCCTGCACCGACCTCAGCGATGGCGGCATCGCTCTGGCTGCCTTCGAACTGGCAGAAGCCGCAGGCGTTGGCGTGTGTCTTGACGACGCCCCGACTGAATTCCTGTTCGGTGAAGATCAGGCCCGCTATCTTGTTGCGTGCAATTTCGATCAGGCCGAGGCATTGATGATTGCGGCCGGTCAGGCCGGCGTTCCTTTGAATGCGGTTGGTCGTTTCACCGGCGATACGGTGAAGATCGGCAGTTCGGAAGCCTCGCTTGATGAACTTGCCGCGATTTACCGCAACAGCTTTGCCGAGGCTGTCGCCTGACAACGCAACGCGAATGCCAATCGAAACCCGCGCTGTGATCCGGTGCGGGTTTGGTTGTTTTTGCATGTGCCAGTGCTCTTGCACGCCCGGTTCATGCGCTCTACATCTTGGGAAAGACCTTCTGGAGATACCTACATGCCGATGAGCGCCCACGAAATCGAACACCTGCTGCGCGAAGCCTTTCCCGACGCCGAGATTCAGGTCGGCGGAAGTGACGGTGTTCATATGTCTGCCATGGTGGTGGATGAAAGCTTTCGCGGCAAAAACCGGGTTCAGCAACAGCGCGCTGTTTACGCAGCTCTGAAGGGCAAGATGGACGGCCCGGACGGAGAATTGCACGCGCTGGCGCTGACCACCAAAGTGCCGGAATAAGCTTCTCGGCTTCTTTCGAGGCGAACATATGACTCTCCCGTTGGAGAAACGAATAGGAAACGCAAAATGACCGATGTGAAAACCCAGATCGACGAAACCGTCAAAGCCAATGACGTGGTGCTGTACATGAAAGGCACCAAGGAGATGCCACAATGTGGTTTCTCGTCCCGCGTGGCCGGCGTACTGAACTATATGGGCGTCGAATACACCGACGTGAACGTTCTGGCCGACGAAGACGTGCGTCAGGGCATCAAGGATTATTCCGACTGGCCGACCGTGCCGCAGCTGTATGTCAAAGGCGAATTCGTAGGCGGTTGCGACATCATCACCGAGATGACCCTTTCGGGTGAGCTGGACACGCTTTTTGATGAAAACGGTGTCGGCTACAACAAGGAAGCAGCCGACAAAATCCGCGAAGCAAACGCGTGATCCTGCCTACCGGCTGGTACAGTCCCGATAAATCGCCTGCTCATTGGCGGCGCCCGCCGCCAAATAGCTGATCGACGCGTTCCAGCCTTTTGAGCGCAGGATATAGGTTCCTTCGGCTCCGAGAGATTCATAGCGGATGCCCGATCCGCTTTCGACCTGGCGCATCGCGACCAGAGTATTGTCCACCATCGTCGCCGCTGCGCCTGAACCGTCGGGCGCGTTGAAATAGGTCACCGGCAACGGCACGCCGTTCTCGCAGGTAAAGGTGACAGACAGAATGTCGATTTCGGCGAGCGCCGCCGTTGCCGAAAAAACAAGCAAAGCACCGCAGAAGAAATTGCGCAGATAGGTCATTGTGCCTTCTTCTCCTCGACGACCGAAGCCAGCGCTTCCGCACGTGCCGCCAGCTCGGCCAGCGTATCCGTGACGGATGGCGGCACCACCGCGACTTCAATACGTTCAGGTTCCGGCGCGGGCGCGTTTCTCAGCGATTGAAGCTCGGCCTCGGCCTCGGCCAGCCTGGCCTCCAGCGACTTGACCTTGTCTTCCGTTGCCGCCGTCTTGTCAGCCAGCAGCAGACCGGCCATCAGCAACATGCGCGCTTCCGGCATCCGCCCAATCTGATCGGACAGAACCTGCGCTTCGTCATCCAGCATTTTGGCGGCCGCGTGCAGAAAGGGTTCTTCCCCGTCCCGGCAAGACACATCAAAACCCCGCCCGCCAATATGAATGGTTACCTCGGGCATTACTCTACCTCACCTTCTACAAGTTTTGCCTGCGACAGCAGAGGTTCCAACCGTGCCAACACGGCCTGCGCTTCGGCTGCATCCGAAGCCTGCGCCGCACGCGTTGCCTCAAGCTCGGCAACGGTGGCGCGGTTCAGCAATTCAGCGTCCGTCAGCCCTTCTGCGGCCGCGGAACGCAACTCTTCGACCGAATTCCGCAACTGCTCGTTCGCCTTGCGCATACGTTGCAGATCGTCATCCAGGCGGGACATCGCAGCGCCATGGCTGGCCCGTTCGGCCCGCAGCATCTCAAGCTCGGCGCTCAGATCATCGACCCGTACCGTATCTTCAAGCTCTGCCTTGAGGCGGCTGTTTTCCGCCTCGACTTCTTTTGCCTGAGCAAGCAATTCACGCAATTGCTCAAGTTCGGCTTTCACCGCCGAAGGATCTTCGATGCCGTCAAGTTCGGCGCGCAGCCTTTCGTTCTCGGCCTTCAACGCGTCCAGTTCGGCACTGTTGTCCAAGGCCGCCTTGGCCTCGGCCAGCTCGGCGCGGGCCGCTTCGACAGACGCGATTTTCGCCCGGGCTTCCTCCAGCTCTGCGCGCAGCGCATCCGCGTCTGGGGCATCCGCTGGTTCCGTGCGCAACTCTTCCAGATCAGCACGCAACGCGTCCACTTGTTTTTCGTGCTGCTCTTTCAGGGTCTTCAGTCGTTCCTGAAGCTGCGCATTGGCAACTCTTTCGTCTTCAAGTTCGGCCTGAAGCCCCTCATTTACTTCAGCGTTCCGGGACGCACCGCCCAACCCTTCGACGCCCGCACTGATACGGTCCATCGCAGCAATAATACGGTGCTGTAGTTCCTCTAACTGGCTCATGCCCCTGTCACCTCTTTATCAAGGTTCATTCTGTCGCGAAGTGATCCGAATCAATACCGAATCCCGCTTACCGACAGTCTAACGGAATGCGACAGAAAATACCCACTGTTTGGTTTCAATCACTTGGGCCGCGCTCTTCACCTATCGGGCGTTGCCAAAGCCCGGTTCCGCTTGCACTTTGGGTGTTGAATGGTATTGAGCGCGCAATCTGCTTTTTATCCAAAGGAACAACGCCCGTGGACCTGACTGCGCTGCGCAAAGCCAACCCCGAACACTGGGACAAAGCTGCGGCCATCCGCACCCTGACCCTTGACGCCGTCGCCGCCGCAAATTCCGGCCATTCCGGTATGCCGATGGGCATGGCCGATGTTGCGACCGTTCTGTTCGAAAAGCACCTGAAATTCGACGCCTCGGCCCCGAACTGGCCCGACCGCGATCGGTTCATCCTGTCGGCTGGCCACGGTTCGATGCTGGTCTATTCGCTTCTCTATCTCACCGGTCATGCCGATGTGACGCTGGAAGAGATCAAGAATTTCCGCCAGTTGGGTGCCAAGACCGCGGGCCACCCTGAAAACTTTCTGATCGACGGTGTTGAAACCACGACCGGCCCGCTTGGTCAGGGTATCTCGAACGCCGTGGGTTTCGCCATGGCCGAGGAAATCCAGCGCGCGCATTACGGCAAGAAGGTCGTGGATCATTATACTTACGTGATCGCGGGCGACGGCTGTCTGATGGAAGGCGTCAGTCAGGAAGCGATCACATTGGCCGGCCGCCATGAGCTGAGCAAACTGATCGTCTTCTGGGACAACAACAACATCACCATCGACGGCACTGTCGATATTGCTGATCGCACCGATCAGGTCCGCCGATTTGCGGCCTCTGGCTGGCACGTGATTGAAATCGACGGCCATGACCCCAAAGCCATCGATGCGGCCATTGTTCAGGCGAAAAAGTCCAAGAAACCAACCATGATCGCCTGTGAAACCCATATCGCTCTGGGTCATGCTGCGCAGGACACCTCGAAAGGCCATGGCGCACTGACAGATCAGGATCAGCTGAAAGCCGCGAAAGAGGCCTATGGTTGGCCGCACGAAACATTCGAAGTTCCAGCCAACGTCAAAACCGCCTGGGAAGCCATTGGTGCACGCGGTGCAGACGAACGTGCGGCTTGGGAAGAACGTTTCGTGCAGCTTTCCGAGAGGAAGCAGGCCGAATTCAAACGCGCCTATGCGTTTGAGGCCCCCAAGCGGCTGGCTGGCGCCATTCGTGCGTTCAAAAAGCAGATGTCTGAAGAACAGCCGAAACTGGCCACCCGCGCCTCGTCCGAAAAAGTTCTGAACGTCGTGAACCCGATCATGACCGAGACTGTTGGCGGCTCAGCCGACCTGACCGGATCGAACAACACAAAATCGGCTGATATGGGCGTGTTCCTGCCGGAAAACCGCAAGGGCCGCTATATCCATTACGGCATTCGCGAACACGGCATGGCCGCTGCGATGAACGGCATGGCGCTGCACGGCGGTATCCGCCCCTATGGCGGTACCTTCATGGCCTTCACCGATTATGCCCGCCCATCCATGCGGCTGGCGGCACTGATGAAGATCCCGTCGGTTTTCGTAATGACCCATGACTCGATCGGTCTGGGCGAGGACGGCCCGACCCACCAGCCTGTGGAGCATCTGGCCATCTCGCGCGCGACGCCGAACACCTATGTGTTCCGCCCCGCCGATACGATCGAAACCGCAGAAGCCTGGGAACTGGCACTGACATTCAAGGACAGCCCCTCGGTTCTTTCGCTGACCCGCCAGGGCGTGCCGACCGTGCGCAAGGATCACAAGACCAAGAACCTGACCGCACAAGGCGCCTATGTTCTGGCCGAGGCCGAGGGCAAGCGTCAGGCGATCCTGATCGCGACCGGGTCCGAGGTGTCGCTGGCCATGGAAGCCAAAGCGATGCTCGAAGCCGAAGGCATCGGCACCCGCGTCGTCTCGATGCCCTGCATGGAGCTGTTCGCCGAGCAGGACGAAGCCTATCGCAAGCGTGTACTGCCCGCAGGTCCGGTCCGCGTCGGCATCGAGGCCGCCGTGCGCGCCGGTGGCTGGGATCGCTGGCTGCTGGGCGAGCGTGGCCGCGAAGCCAAGGCAGGTTTCATCGGCATGTCCAGCTTTGGTGCCTCGGCCCCTGCCGGTGAGCTGTACAAGCATTTCGGCATCACGGCCGAAGCAACCGTGGCCAAGGTCAAGGAATTGCTGGGTCTGTAAACAGACCCAGTTGATCGAGCAAAGGGCGGCCTTGGCCGCCCTTTTCATTTTGGTTTCAATGCGTTTCGGATTTGCTGAACAGGGGCATGATTATCTTGGTTGCCACCGGGATCAAAACCAATCCCCAGGCCAAACCAAATACGCCATCCATCGTGGCCTTGGATACCCACTCAACCGCACCAACCCATTGTTCAGAGACGGAATGCCCAATGGCATAGGCCCAATCGTGGATATGATGGCCCAGCCAACCAAAACCCAGAACCTCCATCCCGTGGATGACGATCGAGCCCCCCACCCACAGCATCGCCGCAGTTCCGACAATGGACAGTGTTTTCATCACTCCTGGCATTGCCTTGACCAACCCTCGGCCAAGACCGCGACCGATAGGTGTCGGCGCGTTCTGCGCCAGATAAAGCCCCACATCATCCATTTTCACGATCAACGCGACGGACCCGTAGACGGCCACCGTCACGCCGATCCCGACAACGGCCAGCGTCGCGGCCTGCATCCACAGGTTCGGGGCTTCGATCGCCGCCAATGCAATGGTCATGATCTCGGCAGACAGAATGAAATCGGTCTTGATGGCGCCCTTGACCTTTTGTTCCTCCAGGTGGCCCGGATCGCGGTTTTTCATGTCGTCCTCAATCACATGGCTGCCATGAGGAAACAGAACATGAAAAATCTTCTCGGCCCCTTCAAAACATAGATATGACCCTCCAAGCATCAACAAGGGCGTGATCAGCCACGGCGCAAAATTGGCCAGCAACAAGGCGACGGGCAGCAAGAGTATGATCTTGTTGAAGATTGACCCGCGCGCAATGCGCCAGATGATCGGCAACTCGCGCGCCGGGGCGAAACCTTGCACGTATTTCGGCGTCACTGCTGCGTCATCGATGATCACACCGGCGGTTTTGGCCCCTGCTTTGCCTGCCGCCGCAACCACATCATCCACTGATGCCGCCGCAACTTTGGCAATGCCCGCCACATCATCCAACAGGGCCAAAAGACCACTCATCGCGTTTCCCTTCAATCTGCTGCCGCCAACCGGACCCTACCTGATCCAACGGCTAGCGCAAGCGTTAGCGCAACCGGCGCAGGTTTGCGCTAACACCTTAAAAATATGCCGTTTTTGCCCTTTTGAGATTCCCTTTTCGCCGTTATATGGCCCTCAAAGCAAGCGCATCTGGAGACGTCATATGACCATCAAGGTCGGTATCAATGGTTTTGGCCGTATTGGCCGCTGCACCCTGTCGCACATCGCCGCGTCCGGGCGCAACGACATCGAAGTGATCAAAGTCAACGCAACTGGCCCGCTGGAAACCTCGGCGCATCTGCTGAAATATGACAGTGTTCACGGGCGTTTTCCGCGCGACATCACCATTGACGGCAATACCATGGATCTGGGTCGCGGCCCGATGCAGATGTTCTCGACCTACGACATGACCGAGTTGGACTGGGAAGGCTGTGACGTCGTTCTTGAATGCACCGGCAAGTTCAACGATGGCCTGAAGGCCAAAACGCATCTGGAACGTGGCGCCGGCAAGGTACTGCTGTCGGCTCCGGGCAAGAACGTCGACAAGACCATCGTTTTCGGCGTCAATCACAACACGCTGGCCGCCAATGACAACATGGTTTCGAACGGTTCGTGCACGACCAACTGCCTCGCCCCGCTGGCCAAGGTGCTGGACGAGGGCGTCGGCATCGAACACGGCATCATGACGACGATCCACGCCTACACAGGCGACCAGCCGACACTGGACCGCCGCCACAGCGACCTCTACCGCGCCCGCGCTGCCGCAATGTCGATGATCCCGACCTCGACCGGCGCCGCCAAGGCGCTGGGTGAAGTTCTGCCAAACCTGAAAGGCCGTCTGGACGGGTCCGCCATTCGCGTCCCTACCCCGAATGTTTCGGCGGTGGACCTGACGTTCCGTGCCTCACGCGACACAAGCGCGGCGGAAATCAACGCGATCGTCGAAGAGGCCGCCAAGGGCCCGATGCAGCGCGTTCTGGGATATGAGCCCGCTCCGCTGGTGTCGACCGACTTCAACCACACCGAGGAAAGCTCGATCTTTGCACCGGATCAGACCCGCGTCGTCGATGACCGCATGGTCCGCGTTCTGGCCTGGTATGACAATGAATGGGGCTTCTCGGTCCGTATGGCCGACGTAGCTGTTGCGATGGGCCGCCTTAACTGACCCTTCGGACTTCGCTTGTACCTTGATGCCCGCTCAGGTTATCTGAGCGGGCATTTTACGTTCGGGACAGCCATGACCAACCAAATAGCTATCTGGCTCGGCCTTCTTCTTCTCGGCGGTATCATGCTGGATGTGGCGCTGTACGGCACCGAACATCTGCTTTTCCTTGGAAAGAAGCTTTACGACTTTCTGGACTGGCTCGCTTTCTGGCGGTGACAGAGGTTTTCCTTGACATTTCGCTTGATCTGTCATTGTTAGCGCTAACTCATCTTGCTGAGACATTTGGACGGAGCAGACCATGACCTTGAAACTGGCGATCAACGGATTTGGACGGATCGGGCGCGGGGTTCTGCGCGCGGTGATGGAAAGCGGACGTACGGACGTCGAGATCGTCGCGATCAACGATCTTGGCAAACCCGAAATGAACGCGCACCTGTTTGAATTTGACAGCGTTCACGGCCGCTACCCCAACCCGGTTACGCTCAGCGATGCAGGTCTGGACGTGGGTCGTGGACCAATTCGGCTGAGCAGCGAGCGCAACCCCGAGGATCTGCCCTGGTCGGATATTGACGTCGTTCTGGAATGTACGGGTGTTTTCCGTACGCGCGAAGCGGCGGAACGTCACTTCAAGAACGGATCCAGGAAAGTTCTGATCTCTGCTCCGGCCAGAGGTGACGGCGGTGTGAAAACCATCGTCTTTGGCGTCAACGATGGTGAGCTGACCGCCGATGATCTGGTGGTGTCAAACGCGTCTTGCACCACCAACTGCCTGTCTCCTGTTGCTGCCGCTCTGGATGCCGGCCTTGGTATCAAGCACGGCAACATGACCACGGTTCACGCTTACACTGCCAGCCAGCCGGTGCATGATACAGTGGGTAAAGATCCCTACCTGTCCCGAGCGGCGGCGCTGTCGATGATCCCTACGACAACCGGTGCGGCCGCTGCAGTGGGGCTGGTGCTGCCGCAACTCAAAGGAAAACTGACCGGTCAGGCCATCCGCGTTCCAACCCCCAATGTCTCGGTCGTTGATCTTGTGGCCGAGGTTTCACGCCCGACGACTGAAGAAGAGGTCAACCAACTGTTCGTCGATGCGGCTGCCAAAATCCCCGGCGTTCTTGCCGCGGAAAGCCGTCCTCTGGTTTCCATCGACTTCAATCACGACCCGCACAGCTCGACCGTGTCACTGGCTGAAACCAAAGTCACTGATGGCACGCTGGTTCGTGTGCTGGCGTGGTATGACAATGAATGGGGCTTTTCGAACCGGATGCTGGATACGGCGGCCGCAATGGGTGCCCTAGCCTAACCTTTTTTTCAGCGCATCATTGACACGGGGCGTGACGAATTTCGACACGTCCCCGTTCAGCCGGGCGATTTCCTTCACCAGCTTGGACGCGATCGCCTGATGGCGCGCTTCGGCCATCAGGAACACGGTCTCGATCGAATCGTCCAGAGCCCGGTTCATGCCGACCATCTGAAATTCGTATTCGAAATCGGCAACCGCACGCAGGCCGCGCACGATGATTTGCGCGCCGACATCCCGCGCACAATCAATCAGCAGGTTTTCGAAAGGATGCGCGATGATTTCGGTTCCGGTCTGCTCGGACAGCTGGGCGCATTCCGCTTCGATCATGGCCACGCGCTCTTCCAGCGAGAACAGAGGGCCCTTGTCCCGGTTGATGGCCACACCGATAACCAGTTTGTCCACCAAAGCTGCCGCCCGACGGATGATATCGATGTGCCCCATGGTGATGGGATCAAAGGTTCCAGGATACAATCCAACCCGCATCGCGCCCTCCTGCGCAACAAAATTTCTGCGCAAGCAAACATAACTTTGCTGCAGGTGCAAGTAATTGCTTGGGCAACCCTTGCCGTCAGTGCCCCATTATCATGCCTTCAAGGGCATCTTTTTCCATCGCAAGTTCGGAAAGCTGAGCCTTCACCACATCACCCAAAGTGACAATGCCTACAAGTTTTCCATCTTCAACCACCGGCATGTGGCGAAAGCGCCCCTCTGTCATACGGGACATAATGTCTTCCACGGTGGTCTGGCGCGTCGCCGTGACGAGGTCTTGGGTCATATAAGACTTTACCGGTTGGTTCAGACAACCACTGCCGCTGGCCGCCAGTTCCCGGACGATGTCTCGTTCCGACAGGATGCCGGCCGCGGTTTCGCCACCGTCGTCGGAAACAACGACCGTTCCGATCCGCTTGTCCGCAAGAATCTTCGAGGCCTCTGAGATTGTCGCCGTTGACGCCACGGTCACGACACCATCTGTCGCTTTGGACTTCAGGATGGCCTGGACTAGCATGAAGAATACCTCCGGAATAATAACACTTATTCCAAAGCGTTGCGCGATTGCCGCGACCTGTCAAGCGTCGGGACCTGCTTCCAAACGAAGCACTTCATCGCGAATACCGCGTGTCAGGGCATCCGCAAAGCGGTTCAACCGCTCGTTGCGCTGGTCACCTTGATGCCTGACCAGATAGAAGCTGCGCGTCAAACTCACTTGATCCGTCAGGATTTTCCGAAGCCCCGGGTGGAACGGCAACGTGAAATCATGCGCCACGCAAACCCCTGTTCCCAGGCAGACCTGCCGCAGTTGAACCGATACCGAATTCGATGCAAGAGCGACACGGTCAACGCCAATGTCATTCAGGTAGTCAAGTTCCCGGTCAAAGATCATATCAGGGATATAGCCGATCAACCTGTGGCCCTTCAGGTCAGCTATGCTCCGGATCGGATCATGTCGCTTCAGATACTCTTCGGTCGCGACCATGTGCAGCTTGTAGTCGCTGATTTTCTTCACCAGCAGCTGACCGGCGGTCGGCGCACTGACCGTAACCGCCATATCCGCCTCGCGACGGGACAGGTTGATCACACGCGGAAGCGCAAGGATCTGAATGTCCAGATCAGGGTTTGCGTCGCTGATTTTGGCACACACCTGCGGCAGCAGATAGTTGGCACTGCCGTCCGGCGCACCAATCCGGATTTGCCCGCTCAGGGTTTTCGTTGGTCCTGTTACCGCCCCGGCCGCCGCGCGCATCGCCTCTTCTGCGTGCAGCCCGTGTTCCAACAGCCGCTGGCCCGCCGGGGTCAGAACATAGCCTTGCTGCGACTTGGTGAACAATGTGGAATCCAGCGTCGCCTCCAGGCGCGCAATGCGTCGACCGACGGTGGCAGGGTCGATCTTCAGGATACGACCAGCGGAAGACAGGCTTTCCTCGCGCGCGACAGCCAGGAAAATCCGCATATCATCCCAATTTGGGGTCATTTTGAACCCTTTTGCATTTTTGCAAAACTCTTTTGAGACATTGCCTCTGTTCGCGGGATTTCTGCAAGCCTATTCTGCGCGCAAATCTATCGGAGGAGCTATTGATGCAAGACCTGACCCATTTCCTGAACGGCGAAATGGTCGCCGGAACGTCCGGTCGTTTCGACGACGTCTACAACCCGGCAACGGGTGAAGTTCAATACAAGTGCCCGATGGCCAGTGCAGCGGAAACCACCGCCGCGATCGAGGCCGCCGCCGCCGCCCAGCCCGCATGGGGCGCAACCAACCCGCAAAAGCGCGCGCGCGTCATGATGGCCATGGTCGGCCTGATGAACCGCGATATGGACAAACTGGCCGAAGCGCTGAGCCGCGAGCACGGCAAAACCATCCCCGACGCCAAGGGTGATTTGCAGCGTGGTCTGGAAGTGATCGAATACTGCATTGGCGCACCGCAGATGCTGAAAGGTGAGTTTACCGACAGCGCGGGCCCCGGCATTGACATGTATTCCATGCGCCAGCCTTTGGGTGTTGTCGGCTCGATCATGCCGTTCAACTTTCCGGCCATGATGCCGCTCTGGCACGTTGGCCCTGCTCTGGCTTGCGGTAACGCCGTTGTTCTGAAACCGTCGGAACGCGACCCGTCCGTGCCGCTGATGCTGGCTGAACTGTTCGTCGAAGCCGGCCTGCCCAAAGGCGTTTTCCAGGTCGTGAACGGCGACAAGGAAGCCGTCGACACCATCCTCGACAGCGAGATCATCCAGGGCGTCAGCTTTGTGGGTTCAACCCCGATCGCACAGTATATCTACAGCCGCGCAACCGCGAATGGGAAACGGGCACAGTGCTTCGGCGGTGCCAAGAACCACATGATCGTCATGCCCGACGCCGATCTGGATCAGGCGGCGGACGCGCTGGTTGGCGCCGGTTTCGGTGCGGCCGGCGAACGTTGCATGGCCGTTTCGGTTGCTGTTCCCGTGGGTGAAGAGACCGCGGACGCACTGATCGAAAAACTGGTGCCGCGCATCGAAAAGCTGAAGGTTGGCCCCTATACTGCCGGCGATGATGTCGACATGGGCCCGGTTGTGACCGCCGCCGCGAAACAGCGCATTCTGGGCCTGATCAATTCAGGCGTCGAACAGGGGGCGAAACTGGTTGTCGACAACCGCGACTTCAGCCTGCAAGGCTATGAGGACGGCTTCTTTGTCGGCCCCCACCTGTTCGACCACGTGACGCCCGAGATGGACATCTATAAACAGGAAATCTTTGGCCCGGTTCTGTCCACCGTGCGCGCGGGTTCGTACGAAGAGGCCCTTAAACTGGCGATGGATCACGAATACGGAAACGGCACCGCGATCTTTACCCGCGATGGCGATACCGCACGTGACTTTGCCAGCCGTGTGAACATCGGAATGGTCGGCATCAATGTTCCGATTCCGGTTCCGCTGGCCTATCACACCTTCGGCGGTTGGAAGAAATCCATGTTTGGCGATCTGAACCAGCACGGCCCGGACAGCTTCAAGTTCTACACCCGCACCAAAACCGTGACCGCACGCTGGCCGTCGGGCATCAAGGAAGGTGGCGAGTTCAACTTCAAAGCAATGGACTGATCCCACAGTTTCCTGACGCTTGAAGCCCGGCCCGTTAAATGGCCGGGCTTTTTGCATCTTTCCGCCGAAAACCAGCTTTCGTCCGCTCGGTCACAGGAAATTCAAGTGGTTCACTCTGGAAAAATTCAACCAACACCCATATTTTGGCGTGAACGATGTACTGAGCAGTGAACTTATCGGAGGCAACCTTGTCCCAATCCCGTATGACCCGTCGCTCTGCCTTGCTGGGCGTGGCTTCTTTGGTGGCAACACCTGCCCTTGTTCGGGCACAAAGCACGGATGCTTTCCCTGAAACGGAAGACGCGATCAGTACGCAATTGCCAGTCCGACGCAATATATCGTCCTTCTCGCAGCAGAACTGGCAGGACCATTTCGATGAATTGGGCGTTGGTTGCCTGTTGGCCGATATCACCAGCCGCGCCGTCCATTACTGGGGGCCTGACGGCACATACAAACTGTACCCAAGTTCCGTACCCATGAGCGAAGAGCTTACCAAACGCGGGTACACGAAAGTTGTGCGTAAGACGGAATTCCCAAGCTGGACACCTACGGCATCAATGCGCGAACGTGATCCTTCTCTGCCGCTTCGGATGGAAGGTGGCGATCCCGGCAACCCACTGGGAACCCGCGCCATGTATCTGGGTTGGCCTGCCTATCTTGTCCATGGCACGCACGACACCCGCAAGATCGGTCGTCAGAGCTCGTCAGGTTGCATTGGCCTGTACAACCAGCATGTAGAAGAGCTGTATCCGCTGGTGAAAGTTGGCACACAGGTTCGACTGGTCTGATCCACCCGGGCTGAAAAGCAAAAGCCCCAGTCGGTCGCCGGGGCTTTCTTGTCTTCGGAAGACGACGTTTATTCCGGCAGGATCACGGCATCGACGACGTGGATGACGCCATTGCTGGCTTCAATGTCGGCCTGTACGACTTTGGCGTCGTTCACTTTCACGCCGTTTTTGGCGTTGACGCTCAGCCGGTCGCCCTGAACAGTCAGAACCTTGGCGCGTTTGCCCGCGATATCACCGGACATAACCTTGGCCGGTACCACGTGATAGGTCAGAATCGCGACCAACTGATCTTTGTTTTCTGGTTTCAAAAGCGTCTCGACAGTGCCTTCAGGAAGCGCAGCAAAAGCTTCGTCCGTGGGTGCAAATACGGTGAACGGACCATCACCTTTCAGGGTGTCAACCAAGCCTGCAGCCTGAACGGCGGCGACCAGAGTGTTGAACGACCCGGCGGCAACGGCGGTGTCGACGATGTCAGCGGCCTGAGCCTTGAGCGGCATAGCGAATGCAAGTGCGGCGGCTGCGCTCATGAATGTACGACGGAACATAGCTGTCTTCTCCTCTCCAGCGTGTTATGGAAAGGGTTACGGACCTTTTGCCGCAATGGATCACTTTGGTTTCAGTTTTCTTTGAGCTGCACCCAGATGCTTTGCGCCCGCCCCTCGGCCAGGAACGGCAAGGCAACAACGGCATCAGGCCGATCCTGTTGCAGGTAATATCCCGGCCAAAGCATTGAATACGCGCCAGATTGCAGCAAGCTGTGCAATACGTACTGCTCTCCCCAGCCCGGACAATCATAGAAGAAGCGCTTGGGATATTCGTAGGGCAAAAAAACATCGTGAACGTGGATCACCACCCCGGGGTTCAGCGACGGTATAATGCGGCAGAACAGATGGGCGACGTCATTGCTCATCCGCACAACATGGCTGGAGTCGATGAACAGAATGTCTCCGGCCTCCAGCTCTGCGAACAGTGCCGGGTCTGTTTCTTCAAGACGTTTTTGTTCGAACCGGTCGACCACATGGGCGATATCGGCGCGTGGGTACGGATCAACCGCGGTAATGGTGGTATCCAGATTGCCATCGATGATTGCCTGACGGGTCACACGGGTGGAATTGCCGCAACCGACCTCGATCACGCGTTTGGGCTGAAAACGGCGGATCATCAGATACAACGCATCCGCATCCGGGCTGTCATAGTAACCATTGCCCGTACGATAACCGGTCTGGTTGCGTGCGGGATCTTTCAGCGCCTCCAGGGCGGCTTTGTGACGCTCGTATTCCGCCACAAGTTGAGAGATGTCGAACCCTTCCATCCCTGGCGACAACGCATAGGCGGGGCGCGTCAACCCACCCGCCGCTTCGAAGGCTTCCAGCCGCGCCCGTTCATCCTGTTCCGCAACTCTGTCGACCAGTTTCACCCCCAATTCTTCAAGGGCGGCGTTGATCTTCGGGAATTTTCTGGGTTTCAAGGCGCTGGCTCCGCGATCTGTGATGCAATGTTCCTTACCGTTGCGAACCGTTTCTCTGCAAGGGCAAGCCTGTCAAACCCTTGGCAAAACGTAAATTTCCGTATTCACTGATGGGACTGACAACTGCGAGGGCCCCCATGCAGCAGGAATTTACACTCGGGATCGAAGAAGAATACCTGTTGGTGGATCGTGACAGCCTGCAATTGTCCGAAGCCCCCGAAGCGCTGATGGCGGCCTGCCAAAGCGATTTCGAAGGTCAGGTCAGCCCCGAGTTCCTGCAATGTCAAATCGAGGTTGGAACCAGACCGCACGCCACGGTCGCTTCGGCGCGCGAAGACCTGAAGCGGCTGCGGTCATGCGTGTCGAAACGGGCTGCTGAATACAACCTGTCCCCTATCGCCGTCTCGTGCCACCCTTTTGCCAACTGGAAGGATCAACACCACACGCGGAAAGAACGCTATGACGCGCTGCAACATGCATTGGGCGGCGTTGCCCGGCGGATGCTGATCTGCGGGATGCATGTACATGTCGGGGTCGAGGACCCTGCCTTGCGTGCCGATCTGATGCCGCAACTGTCATACTTTCTTCCTCATCTTCTGGCGTTGTCCACATCTTCGCCCTATTGGAACGGCGAGGATACCGGCCTGTCTTCATACCGGTTGACGGTGTTCGACAACCTGCCCCGCACCGGGCTGCCACCCGTGTTCGCTAGCTGGGGCGAGTACGAACGGAACACAGGCATTCTGGTCGAGCTTGGGGTCATCGAAGACACCACCAAGATTTGGTGGGATCTGCGCCCCTCCCATCGTTTCCCAACTCTGGAAACGCGGATCATGGATGTTCAACCCCGTCTGGAACACACTTTGTCGTTGGCCGCACTGGTTCAGGCATTGACCCGGATGCTGTGCCGTCTGAAAGACCGCAACCTGCGCTGGCGGCAATATGATCGTTTCCTGATCGGTGAAAACCGCTGGCGCGCGCAGCGCTACGGAGTGGGTGAAGGGCTGATCGATTTCGGCGACCGTTCGGTCAAGCCCATGTCTGAACTGATCGGCGACCTCATGGGGTTGTTGGCAGAAGACACCGAAGCACTTGGCACGATGACCGAGCTTGCACGGCTCAGGCAGATTGCTGAAAACGGCACTTCCGCCACGCGCCAACGCCGTATTCATGCCGAGGCATCAGCGCGCGGTGATGATCCGGGGCAAGCCGTCGTGCGCCACCTGATCGAGGAGTTTCACGCCGATCTCTGAACGTTTCCGGCTTGTGACCCGTTTCAACCGACTCATTGTTGCGCCTGCAAAATTTCTGTAAGAATTCAGAAATAAACAACCGTTCAATTCATTGCCGACGGGAGGGAGCGTCATGGATTTCGCACTCAGCGAGGAGCAAACAGCCATATTCGACATGGCGCACGCGTTCGGGCAGGAAAACATCGCCCCCTTTGCGCGCCAGTGGGAAGCGGACGGAACCATTCCCAAAACCCTGTGGCCCCAGATAGGCGAGCTTGGTTTCGGCGCGCTGTACGTATCCGAGGAAAGCGGAGGGTCAAATCTGACCCGCCTGGATGCCACGCTGGTTTTCGAGGCGCTGTCGATGGCCTGCCCGTCGGTCGCCGCCTTCCTGTCGATCCACAACATGTGCGCCAAGATGTTGGACAATTTCGCGGATGACGACCTAAAGGCGCGCATCATGCCGGATGTTCTGAGCCTGAATACGGTTCTGAGCTATTGCCTGACCGAACCCGGTTCCGGCTCTGACGCGGCGGCCTTGAAAACCCGCGCCGAACGCACCAACGAAGGATATACGTTGAACGGTACCAAGGCGTTCATTTCGGGCGGTGGCTATTCGGATGCCTATGTTTGCATGGTACGCACCGGTCAGGACGGGCCCAAGGGGATCTCGACCGTATATGTCGAGGACGGCACGCCGGGGCTCAGCTTTGGGGCGCTGGAGCAGAAAATGGGCTGGAAAAGCCAACCCACTGCGCAGGTTCAGTTCGACGACTGCAAAATTCCCGCAGGCAACCTCGTGGGCACCGAAGGCGACGGCTTCAAATACGCGATGATGGGCCTCGATGGCGGGCGGCTCAATATCGCGGCCTGTTCTCTTGGGGCTGCTCAGGCCGGGCTGGATATGACCCTGCAATACATGTCCGAGCGCAAGGCGTTCGGCCAATCCATCGATCAGTTCCAGGCCCTTCAGTTCCGTCTGGCGGATATGGAGATCGAATTACAGGCCGCCCGCACCTTCCTGCGTCAGGCGGCATGGAAACTGGACAACGGCGCGCCCGATGCCACGAAATTCTGTGCGATGGCGAAGAAATTCGTAACCGAAACCGGGTCGAAGGTGGTGGATCAGTGCCTGCAACTGCATGGCGGGTACGGATATCTTGCGGATTACGGCATCGAAAAGCTTGTGCGCGATCTTCGCGTGCATCAGATTTTGGAAGGCACGAACGAGATTATGCGCGTGATCGTCGCGCGCCAACTGCTCGCCAATCGCTGAGGCCCCGATGTCAGACATTGAAATCCGCAACACAGGCCGTGCCGGTCGCATCACCCTGACCCGTCCCCATGCGCTGAACGCGTTGAGCTATGACATGTGCATGGCCATCGACACGGCGATGCGCAACTGGCGGGAAGACGATGCCGTTGACCTGATCGTTCTGGACGCTGAAGGAGAAAAAGCATTTTGTGCAGGGGGTGACATTGCCGAACTTTATGAAACGGGCACCAAGGGCAATTATGCGTATGGTCAGAAGTTCTGGCGTGATGAATATCGTCTGAATGCCCTTATCTTCGAATATCCCAAACCAGTCATCAGTTTTCTTCAGGGGTTTACCATGGGCGGGGGTGTCGGCATCGGCTGCCATGGCAGCCACCGTGTCGTCGGAGAAAGCTCCAGGATTGCCATGCCCGAATGCTCGATTGGCTTGATTCCGGATGTCGGCGGGTCATTGATGCTGGCCCTTGCACCGGGGCGACTGGGTGAATTCCTTGGGACCACGGGCTTCAGGATGGGGCCTGCGGACGCGATCTTTGCGGGGTTTGCCGACCATTTCATCCCCCAGTCGCAATGGTCTGACCTGATCGAAATTCTGGAAGCGTCTGGAAATGCCGAACTGGTGGCCGAACATTCCGAAACGCCACCCAATGGTGAATTGGCAGGGGCGCTGACGGACATCGACAATCATTTTTCCGGTGAAACTCTGGGCGACATCCTGATCAGCCTGCGCAATGACGGTCAGGAATTTGCAGACAAAACTCTGGAAAAAATTACGAAAAACGCACCGCTTTCCGTGGCCTGCACGATCGAGATGCTGCACCGTCTGCGTGGCCCCTCGCTTACCATGCGGCGCGCGTTGGAGATGGAATACCGCTTTACCCACCGGGCGATGGAGCATGGTGACTTTCTGGAAGGTATCCGCGCGCAGATCATAGACAAAGACCGCAACCCGAACTGGCAGTTTTCCGATATGGACGTCCCCCTGGTGGCCGTCTCGAAAATGTTGCAGCCATTGGGTGCGGACACCCTGACATTCGAGGAGGACTGAGAGATGCAGATCGGGTTCATAGGGCTGGGAAACATGGGGGCGCCCATGGCGGCCAATCTGGCAAAGGCCGGCCATCAGGTTCTCGGATTCGACACGGCCGGCGTTGCCGTTGACGGGGTGACTCAAGCCGATACCGCGACCGAAGCCGTCGCCTCTGCCGATGCAGTCATAACCATGCTGCCGAATGGCGCCATCCTGCGGGCCGTTGCAGATCAGATCATTCCCGCCATGGCGAAGGGTGCCGTGCTGATCGATTGTTCGACAGTTGACGTGGACAGCGCACGCGCAGTCGCGGAACAGGCCAGCGGCGCTGGTCTGCTGTTCGTTGACGCTCCGGTTTCGGGGGGTGTCGGCGGCGCGGCAGGTGGCACCCTGACATTCATGGCCGGCGGGTCAGACGACGCCTTTGCAAAGGCGGCTCCTTTGTTCGACATCATGGGGCAGAAAGCGGTTCACTGCGGCGAAGCCGGAGCCGGCCAGGCCGCCAAGATCTGCAACAACATGATCCTCGGCGTGACCATGATCGCCACGTGCGAGGCCTTTGCCCTGGCCGACAAACTGGGTCTGGACCGCCAAAAGATGTTCGATGTGGTCAGCACCTCATCGGGGTACAGCTGGACGATGAACGCCTATTGCCCTGCCCCGGGCGTTGGCCCGCAAAGCCCAGCCGACAATGACTATACGCCTGGATTTGCAGCCGAGTTGATGCTGAAGGACCTGCGCCTCAGCCAACAGGCTGCATCCAGTGCGGATGCGGATACACCGATGGGACAAGCCGCGACTGCCCTTTACGAGCAGTTCGTCGAAAACGAGGACGGTCTGGGCCGCGATTTCAGCGCCATGCTGCCTCGGTTTGAAAAGCGTGGTCGAAGTTGATCCAAGTCATATTCCACTCATGGAATGCTTTATATCCAAAGGGTGCAACCTTTTGGAAAGGATTCTTACGTGATGACCAAAAACATGGGTGGGCTCGACAAAACGCTTCGGATCGCATTAGGCGCCGCGCTTATTCTGGGCGCTCTGTTGGGATACGGAACCTGGATGTGGATCGGCATCGTGCCGTTGGTCACCGGTCTGCTGAATTCATGCCCGATATACTCGGTGTTGGGCATCAGCACCTGCCCAACCAAGAAAAACTGATTGGACAGGCGGTGGAGCGACGGCAGCCTGAAGCCGCCTACTCCGCCGCCACCCGATCCGGGTTGAGCATGGTTTTCAGATACCTACCGGTATGGCTGCGTTCGACTTGAGCGATTTCTTCGGGTGCTCCGACGGCTACGATCTCACCACCGCCGTCGCCGCCTTCAGGCCCGATGTCGATGATGTGGTCGGCGGTTTTCACCACGTCCAGATTGTGTTCGATCACCACGACGGTATTGCCCTGATCTACCAATTCATGCAGCACTTCCAACAGCTTGCGTACATCTTCGAAATGCAGACCCGTGGTCGGTTCGTCCAGGATATAGAGCGTCCGCCCGGTTGACCGTTTCGACAGTTCCTTGGACAGTTTGACACGCTGCGCCTCGCCACCCGACAGCGTGGTCGCCTGTTGACCCACCTTGATATAGCCAAGACCAACGCGGGCCAGCGCATCCATCTTGTCGCGGATTGATGGCACCGCCTTGAAGAATTCCTGCGCGTCTTCCACCGTCATATCAAGCACATCCGCAATGGACTTGCCCTTGAACTTGATCTCGAGCGTCTCGCGATTGTACCGCGCGCCCTTGCAGGTTTCGCAGGTGACATAGACGTCGGGAAGGAAGTGCATCTCGATCTTGATGACGCCGTCCCCCTGACAGGCCTCACAGCGGCCGCCCTTCACGTTGAAGCTGAAACGGCCCGGCTTGTATCCTCGCGCTTTCGCCTCGGGCAGCCCGGCGAACCAGTCTCGGATCGGAGTGAAGGCCCCGGTATAGGTTGCCGGATTCGACCGCGGAGTCCGCCCGATCGGGCGTTGATCGATATCGATGACCTTGTCCAGATGCTCCAAACCCTTGATTGTCTCACACGGCGCAGGCGTCTGCCGCGCGCCATTCAGGCGCATCGAGGCGGTCTTGAACAACGTCTCAATCGTCAGGGTCGACTTACCGCCGCCAGATACACCCGTGACACAAACAAACTTGCCCAAAGGAAATTCGGCCGTCACGTTCTTGAGGTTGTTGCCCGAAGCCTTTACCACCGTTACCTTTTTCTTGTTCCCCTTGCGCCGCTCGGCGGGCACCGGAATCTCGCGAACGCCCGACAGGTACTGCCCCGTGATCGAGGCCGCATCGGCCGCGATCTGCTCGGGCGTGCCGTGGCTGACCACCTGCCCGCCATGAACGCCGGCGCCGGGGCCAATGTCGAACACATAATCGGCTTCGCGGATGGCTTCCTCGTCATGTTCGACAACAATCACGGTGTTGCCCTGATCCCGCAGATTCTTGAGCGTACCAAGCAACCGGTCATTGTCACGCTGGTGCAAGCCGATCGAGGGCTCGTCCAATACGTAAAGAACCCCGGTCAAGCCCGATCCGATCTGGCTGGCCAGCCGGATGCGCTGGCTTTCACCGCCTGACAGGGTTCCACTTGAACGCGACAGCGTAAGGTATTCCAAACCAACATTATTCAGGAATCCCAGCCGCTCGCGGATTTCCTTCAGAATGGCCCGGGCGATCTCATTCTTCTGAGCGCTCAGATGGTTCGGAGCATCCTCGATCCAGGCAAGCGCCTCGCGGATCGACATTTGCACCACCTGACCGACATGCAGCCCCGCGATCTTCACGGCCAAGGCTTCGGCGCGCAGACGATACCCTTCGCAGGTGCCGCATGGGCGGTTGTTTTGGTACCGTTCGAATTCCTCACGTATCCACGCGCTATCCGTTTCGCGATAACGCCGTTCCATATTCGGAATCACGCCTTCGAAGCTGCGTGTCACCTGGTACACCCGTCCGCCCTCGTCATAGCGGAACTGGATTTCCTCATCGCCCGAACCCCGCAGGAACACCTGCTGCACTTTGCCGGGCAGGTCTTTCCAGGGCGTGTTCTTGTCAAACTCATAATGACGCGCGATGGCCTCGATGGTCTGAAGGAAATAGGGCGACTTGCCTTTCCTCCATGGTGCCAGGGCCCCGTCATACAGTTTCAGCGTCTGATCCGGCACCACGAGACGTTCGTCAAAGAACAGCTCGACCCCCAAGCCGTCACAATCCGGGCAGGCTCCGAATGGCGCATTGAACGAAAACAGGCGCGGTTCGATCTCGGGGATGGTGAAACCGCTGACCGGGCAGGCAAAATTCTCGCTGAAGGTAATTCGTTCCGGCTCTCCTTCTCGTGGGGCGGTTTCCAGAATCGCGATTCCGTCCGCCAGATCCAGAGCGGTGCGCAGGCTATCGGCCAATCGCGTTTCCATGCCTTCACGAACAACCAGGCGGTCAACCACAACGTCGATATCGTGACGGAACTTCTTGTCCAATGTCGGGGGTTGATCCAGTTCATGGAACTCACCATCCACCTTCACGCGCTGGAACCCCTGCTTGCGCAGTTCCAGAAATTCCTTCCGGTACTCACCTTTGCGGTCGCGCACGATCGGAGCCAGCAGATAACCCCGCGTACCCTCCTCCATCGCCATGATGCGGTCGACCATGTCCTGCACCTGTTGCGCCTCGATCGGCTGGCCGGTAGCCGGGCTGTACGGCGTACCTGCGCGGGCAAAGAGCAGACGCAGATAGTCATAGATCTCGGTGACGGTTCCCACAGTCGAACGCGGGTTCTTCGAGGTCGTTTTCTGTTCAATGGAGATCGCCGGAGACAGTCCACTGATATGGTCGACATCAGGCTTTTCCATCATGTCGAGAAACTGCCGCGCATAGGCGGACAGGCTTTCGACATAACGGCGCTGACCTTCGGCATAAATCGTGTCGAACGCCAGCGACGACTTGCCCGAACCGGACAGCCCGGTGATCACCACCAACTGATCCCGAGGGATATCGACATCGATGCCCTTGAGGTTATGCTCGCGCGCGCCGCGCACCTCTATATTCTTCAGCTCAGCCATTTCCGGCCCCCAACAAACAAGTGGTTTAGAGATAGGCGAGCTTGCCCGAGTCTCCAACAGAAAAGTTAGAACATTTAGTGAACATACAGGTTTTCGCCTACCAAATCAAACGATGGGCATGGAATCGAACAACTCAATGCCTGGCTATCTGGCGAACCCATGATTTTGAGAAGAAAATGGCGCGGTTGACGGGGCTCGAACCCGCGACCCCCGGCGTGACAGGCCGGTACTCTAACCAACTGAGCTACAACCGCGCATCTATTTCATGGCCTTTGCCCTGGACCAAGGTAGGCAGCGATGGCGCGGTTGACGGGGCTCGAACCCGCGACCCCCGGCGTGACAGGCCGGTACTCTAACCAACTGAGCTACAACCGCCCGCTGCATGTTCATTGCTGAACGTTTGGGTGTATTATGGCCACGCTCGGGCAGCGTCAAGCGGCGTTTTGCAGTTTTTTATCAGAATCCAGTTTTTTGTTTGCTCGCTGTTTTTTGCCCTCGCGAATTGTTCAATTTCGCTTGCAGCGCCCTGCCGGGGAAGATATGACCGCGTGTCATGGGTGATTAGCTCAGTGGTAGAGCGCTTCGTTCACATCGAAGATGTCAGGAGTTCAAATCTCTTATCACCCACCACCTCCTTTTCGGATTTTCGCTTGGAACCAGCGGGCTTGCCATGTTGCACGTTCGGTGGCTATCGTGCCCTATTTGGCCTGACAACAGGCCACGCACAAAGGCTGAGGTCACCATGACGGGGTTGAAGCGCGACATTGGCCTTCTGGGACTGACCTTCATTTCAGTCGGAGGAATCATCGGCTCGGGCTGGTTATTCGGCCCCCTTCTGGCCGTTCAGCATGCAGGGCCCGCGGCCACGATCTCGTGGATAATCGGCGCGGTTGCCATGTTCATTTTGGCCATCACCTTCGCAGAGATTTCCGCCATGCTGCCCATTCCCGGAGGGATCGCGCGCGTGCCTCAGTTTTCGCATGGCAACATCGTATCGATGGCCATGGGATGGACTGCCTGGATCGGCTACAACACCACTGCGCCCATCGAAGTCGAGGCCATGCTGAAATACCTGACGCCGTATGCGCCTTGGCTGCATACGGCCGAGACAGGTGATTTGACCGGGGCGGGTATTTTCGTTGCGCTGGTTTTCATGCTGCTGTTCGTCGCGGTGAATGCGCTTGGGGTCAAGTTCTTCACGCGCGTCAATGCTGCGCTAACCTGGGCCAAGATCACCATACCAGTTGTCCTGTCCATTCTGCTTGTCGCAAGCCGGTTCAACATCGAGAACTTCACCCAACCGGATGGTTTTGCGCCCTACGGCGCGCAGGGTATCATGGCCGCCGTTTCCACCGGGGGCGTTATTTTTTCATTCATCGGCTTTCGCCATGTGGTTGATATGGCTGGCGAAGTTCGAAATCCGAAATTTGCGATTCCGGCCGCATTGGTGTTGTCGATTGTTCTGTGCGCCGTCATCTACCTTGGTCTGCAAGTGGCCTTCATCGGTGCGCTGGACCCATCCATGCTGTCCAAAGGATGGGCGCAGTTGAGCTTTGGGGGCGAAGGACCACTGGACGCCATCATCATGTCTGTCGGGCTGGTCTGGTTTCTGAGCCTGCTGAATGTCGGATCCGTGATAGGACCCTTTGGAAACGGGCTGGTCGCAACCGGGTCGAACGCCCGTATCGCCCTCGCCCTTTCAAAAAACCGTTTCCTGCCCAAACGGTTGCAGGTTTTGTCGTCATTCGGGGTTCCACTGTGGGCGCTGGGGCTGAACTTTCTGATCGGAACGGTTTTCCTGCTGACAGTACCCTTTACCACCGTCATTGCCCTGAACGGTGCGGCCATCGTTTTGTCATTCGCCGTCGGGCCCATAGCCGTGGTTTGCCTGAGAAACCTAATGCCAGATCATCCCAGATCGATCCGAATACCGGCCGTGCGTCTTGTCGCGCTGACGGCCTTCGCCATCGCCACGATGATCGTGTATTGGAGCGGATGGGACACGGTCTGGCGGCTTGGCATCGCGCTGATTGTCGGGAAAATTCTGTTGCTGATCCGGTTCCGGGGACGTTTGGACGAAATGGACGTTACCGAGGCCCTGTGGCTTGTGCCTTATTTCTCAGGTCTTGGGCTGATCTCATTCCTTGGGCAATTCGGAGCCGGATCGTTGAAGCAGATCCCGTTTGGCTGGGACCTTCTGCTTTGCATCCTGTTTTCGTCGATCATTTTCGTTCTTGCCGTCCGCTCGGCGCTGCCATCGAAAAAGTTCAATGAATATATAGCCGAAGAAGAAATACTTGATCCAAAGCAACCCGTCATTGGATTGTAAAAAAGGCAGGGCATTCGCCCCGCCTTTTCATTCGCTCAATCTGCTTAGTGTGCCGTGGCCGATGGCCCAGTCGCCTCTGACGAGGCTGCGGCGGCTGCGGCGGCCTCCTCGGCGGCTTCGTCCCATTCAACCGGCTCCGGTGTACGAACCAGAGAATGCGCAAGAACCTCCGAGACGTGCTTGACCGGGATGATCTTCAAGCCATCCTTCACATTGTCCGGGATATCCGCCAGGTCCTTTTCGTTTTCCTCTGGGATCAGGACCGTCTTGATACCACCGCGCAACGCAGCCAGCAGTTTCTCCTTCAAGCCGCCAATCGGCATTGCGTTCCCGCGCAACGAAACCTCGCCCGTCATGGCGATATCCTTGCGAACAGGAATGCCCGACAGAACCGATACGATCGATGTCACCATCGCCAGACCCGCTGACGGACCATCCTTGGGCGTTGCGCCATCCGGCACGTGCACATGGATGTCGATCTTGTCGAACTGAGGCGGTTTGACTCCGATCTTGGGAGAAATCGACCGCACATATGACGACGCCGCATCGATGGATTCTTTCATCACATCGCCCAGCTTGCCTGTCGTCTTCATCCGACCTTTGCCGGGAAGCTTCAGCGCCTCGATATGCAGCAGATCGCCCCCGACCGAGGTCCAGGCCAAACCGGTCACGACACCGACCTGATCGTCCTGTTCGGCCAGACCGTAACGGAACTTTGGCACGCCCAGGAATTCATCCAGGTTTTCAGGCGTGACCGTAACGGTTTCCGCCTCTTTCTTGATGATCTTGGTCAGCGCCTTCCGTGCCACCTTGGCGATTTCGCGCTCCAGGTTCCGCACACCGGCCTCGCGGGTGTAGGTGCGGATTATCTTTTGCAGCGCGTCATCGGTCAGCTCAAATTCCTTGGTTTTCAGACCATGGTTTTTGACCTGCTTGGCGATCAGATGCTGCTTGGCGATCTCGCGCTTTTCATCCTCGGTATAGCCAGCCAGTGGGATGATCTCCATCCGGTCCAGCAACGGCCCGGGCATGTTATAGCTGTTGGACGTGGTCAGGAACATCACGTTCGACAGGTCATATTCGACCTCAAGATAGTGATCCATGAACGTGTTGTTCTGTTCCGGGTCCAACACCTCGAGCATCGCCGAGGCCGGGTCACCACGGAAGTCCTGCCCCATCTTGTCGATTTCATCGAGCAGGATGAGCGGGTTCGTGGTTTTCGCCTTTTTCAGCGCCTGGATGATCTTGCCGGGCATCGAACCGATATAGGTCCGGCGGTGGCCGCGGATCTCGGATTCGTCGCGCACCCCACCCAAGCTAATGCGAATGAACTCGCGCCCCGTGGCCTTGGCGACGGATTTACCCAAGCTGGTCTTGCCCACGCCCGGAGGGCCAACAAGGCACAGGATCGGGCCTTTCAGCTTTTTCGAACGCTGCTGAACGGCGAGATATTCGACGATCCGCTCCTTGACCTTTTCAAGGCCATAGTGATCGGCGTCCAGTATATCCTGCGCGCGACCCAGATCCTTTTTGACGCGGGATTTGGTACCCCACGGCAAAGACAGAATCCAATCCAGATAATTGCGCACCACGGTTGCTTCGGCTGACATGGGCGACATGTTCTTGAGCTTCTTCAGCTCGCCTTCCGCCTTCTCGCGCGCTTCCTTCGACAGCTTGGTCTCGGCGATCTTGGCTTCCAGTTCGGCGATCTCGTTCGCGCCGTCCTCGCCATCGCCAAGCTCTTTCTGAATGGCCTTCATCTGCTCATTCAGATAATACTCGCGCTGGGTCTTCTCCATCTGGGATTTGACGCGGGTCTTGATCTTTTTCTCGACCTGCAGAACCGACATTTCGCCCTGCATCAGGCCATAGACTTTTTCAAGCCGCTCGCTGACGCTGAGTGTTTCCAGCAGGTCCTGCTTTTGTTCGACCTCGATGCCCAGATGGCCCGACACAAGGTCGGCCAGCTTTGCCGGCTCGGTGGTTTCACCCACAGCCGTCAGCGCTTCTTCGGGGATGTTCTTGCGCACTTTGGCATAGCGCTCGAACTCGTCCGCGACGGTGCGCAACAGGGCTTCGGTCGTGGTGACGTCACCCGGGATTTCGGTCAGATATTCCGCCCGCGCCTCGAAAAACTCTTCGTTTTCAAGAAACTCGGTGATCTGCACGCGCGCCTGCCCTTCGACAAGCACCTTGACGGTGCCGTCGGGCAGTTTCAGCAGCTGCAACACATTGGCCAGAACACCGGACTGGTAAATACCGTTCTCATCCGGGTCGTCGACGCTGGGGTCGATCTGGCTGGACAGCAGAATTTGTTTGTCATCCTGCATCACCTCTTCCAGCGCGCGTACCGATTTGTCTCGGCCCACGAAAAGCGGCACGATCATATGTGGGAACACCACGATATCGCGCAGCGGCAGGACGGGGTATGAGGAATTCAGAGGCTCTTGCATGCTCTATCCTTATCGTTGGCAAGATGGCGCTTGTCCCTCATCGAGGCAACATCCGGCCATCTCCTGTCTTGGACGATAAAGGTGGGGCCTCATCGCCCTTTTTCAACCTTATCGCCATGTATCGTATCGCAGCATGAACCGAGGTTTTCGGGACTGCAAGATGTCCCGGGAACATATCCACCGAAATTAGTGCAACATGCATATGCAATGCGCAAATTCAGGGTCAGAACACCTGCTGCACTGCCCGGGACAGAAAAAAACCGTGGCCATCCAGGTTGCGACATTCCAGACCTTTCGTGGAGGAGGTGCAGGTAAATCCTCCGAACCGACCGGTTACACCGTATTCCGCACGGTCAAATCCGTCCCGGCTCCGGTTCAGTGGCTGGCACAGCAATTCTACGGGACCGGTGTCGAACATCTGAAAATCATGCCCCCAGTCAGATTGACAGTTCGCGGGGCGCGGCAACGCTGGAGGGCCGTATCTTTCTATGATCGTACACCGAATGTCCGAGGACTCGGCGCTTTCCCCCACCGAACACTGAATGTTTTCGGATGGGGTTTCAAAGGTCCAGACGTAAGCAACGGAAGGGGATGCGCAAAAAATGACTGCGCCGAGTAAAAAGCGGAACATTAAAAATTCTCCGGGTGACAAACAAAACAACTTTGAACAAAGTGGTTTCAGAATACCGGAAAACCCCGCAATTGTCACCTGAACGGACAGGTTACAGGGGTTCGATATCGCCTTGCGCGCGTTGCGCGTGGAACGCGGCCTGCCACGCCTCGAATGAGCCTTCAGCGATAGCGTCCCGCATGCCCTGCATGATTTCCTGAAAGTAATGCAGGTTGTGCCAGGTCAGCAACATGCCCGAGATCATCTCGTTGGCGCGGAACACATGGTGCAGGTAGGCACGTGAATAGTTCGAACAGGCCGGGCAAGAACAGTTTTCATCCAGCGGGCGCGGATCCTCCGCATGACGCGCGTTCTTGATGTTCACCACGCCGTGGCGCGTGAACACCTGCCCCGTCCGGCCCGAGCGCGAGGGCAGAACGCAATCCATCATGTCGATCCCGCGCGCCACTGCTCCGACTATGTCATCCGGCTTGCCAACGCCCATCAGGTAACGCGGCTTGTCCATGGGCAGGAAATCAGGCGCATAATCCAGACAGTCGAACATGGCCTCCTGCCCCTCGCCCACTGCCAGACCGCCAACGGCGTAGCCTTCGAAACCAATCTTCTTCAACGCCTCGGCGCTTTCTTCCCGCAGGTCCCGCTCAAGCCCGCCCTGCATGATTCCGAACAAAGCATGCCCCGGACGGTCCCCGAATGCGTCACGGGACCTCTCGGCCCAACGCATCGACAAACGCATGGACTCGGCGATCCGGTCGCGATTTGCGGGCAATGCAGGGCATTCGTCAAAGCACATCACGATGTCGGAACCCAAAAGGCGCTGAATTTCCATTGATCTTTCTGGCGTCAGCTCGTGCTTCGATCCATCAATATGGGATTTGAAGGTCACACCCTTTTCGGTCAGCTTCCGCAATCCGGCCAGCGACATGACCTGAAACCCACCTGAGTCCGTCAGGATCGGTCGGTCCCAGTTCATGAACTTGTGCAACCCGCCCAGGCGATCAATCCGCTCGGCCGTGGGGCGCAGCATCAGGTGATAGGTGTTGCCCAGCAGGATGTCGGCCCCGGTGGCCCGGACGCTTTCCGGCATCATCGCCTTGACCGTCGCGGCGGTACCAACCGGCATGAAGGCAGGTGTCCGCACCTCGCCACGCGGAGTGCTGATAACACCGGTGCGCGCCTTGCCGTCTGTGTCCTTGAGCTTGAAAGAGAATTGCTGGGTCATGTCATCGCCTCGGATCGCCGAACCGGGCAGGATTTGCCCGATCCGATCGGTCTTTGCAACCCGTCAGGGCAAGGATGCAACGCGGTCAGTAAACAGACGCACGACACCCGCCCCATCCACATCACGACAAACATGAACTGCGGGACGATCCCGGTCAGGTTGCGTCGCACCTATCCGGTCGCCTTCCGTCACAACACGCAGCCCGGTTTCGACCATGTCGAACATGGCCCCGTGCGAACAGGCGATCACGGCGGTTGAATCGTGCAGACCGCACCCTTCCAATCCGCCGATTTCTTTATAGAATTTCAGGTAAAACCGAGAGATATCACGCAGAAAAGATCCCATGCCGGGCGATTTTTGAGCCAGCGCGTCGAAATCCGCGGTCTCGTAAAGTGTTTTCAGGGTGACGTCCAAACCAACCAGCACGGTCTCGGGCGGTGCGGAAAAGACCGCATCTGCGGCAACCGCATCGTGATAGATGTTGGCTTCTGCATGGTCGGTAACGTTGCCCTTGCAGTAGACGGCACCGCCCATGATCACCAAACGGCCGAGATTACCGGCAAATTCCGGGTCCAATCGCATGGCGTTGGCAATGTTGGTCAGCGGTCCGACCGCACATACCACCAACTCGTTTTTGTGCATCCGGGCCATCTCGGCCAGAAACTCCGCGGCGGGAAGATCATGGTTCCGTCCGATCTCGGGAATCTCGGTCAGATCGCCAAACCCTTCGGGACCATGGACATGGTCCGATGGGACGTGCATGTCAGCCCCCAGAGGGAAAGGCGCGCCTTCCGCCACCGGAAGGTCCAGGCCCAGCTTGTCCAGCAGGAAACGGGCATTGCGGCTGGACTGATGAACGTGCGTATTGCCGAAAACCGTGGTCAGGCCGATCAGGTCAAATTCAGGCGCGGCGGCGGCATATGCAATCGCCATGGCATCGTCGATGCCGGGGTCTGTATCGATTATCAATTTCATCCCCGCCCGATACCGCAAACAAGCCGGGATGCAAAGCAGTCACAGCAGTTCGGCTCAATGCTGAATTCCCGTAGTGAGGCGTTTGCATCCGCCGGCTTTCCCTCCATACCAGAGTTGAAATCGAGCGACTCGATCCCCATATGTATACCATAGTACACAATAAAAAGAGGACAGAATGACCGAAGATCAGATCATCGGACTGCTTTCATCAAACATCATTTACCTGCTGGCCGCCGTGCTGGTGGTTATCATTATTTTCAAGGGCATCAAGATCGTTCCGCAATCCGAAAAATACGTGGTTGAACGGTTTGGAAGACTGCATTCGGTGCTGGGCCCCGGCATCAATTTCATCGTTCCGTTACTGGACGTTGCCCGCCACAAGATCTCGATCCTTGAACGCCAGTTGCCGAACGCGACACAGGACGCGATCACCAAGGACAACGTGCTGGTGCAAATCGACACCTCTGTCTTCTACCGCATTCTCGAACCGGAAAAGACGGTCTATCGTATCCGCGACGTTGATGGAGCGATTGCCACCACGGTTGCCGGTATCGTTCGTGCCGAGATCGGCAAGATGGATCTGGACGAAGTGCAGTCGAACCGCGCACAGTTGATCACACGCATTCAGGAAAGCGTTGAAACCGCAGTGGATGATTGGGGCATCGAAGTGACCCGGGCCGAGATTCTGGATGTGAATCTGGATCAGGCCACCCGCGATGCCATGCTGCAACAGCTGAACGCGGAACGCGCCCGCCGTGCGCAGGTGACCGAAGCCGAAGGCCAAAAACGCGCCGTCGAACTGCACGCCGATGCCGAGCTGTACGCAGCGGAGCAAACCGCCAAGGCGCGACGGATTCAGGCCGAGGCCGAGGCCTACGCGACAGGCGTCGTCGCCAAGGCCATTCAGGACAATGGCATCGAGGCTGCGCAGTATCAGGTTGCGCTGAAACAGGTTGAAGCCCTTAATGCACTGGGCAACGGTTCCGGCAAGCAGACCATAGTTGTGCCTGCCAATGCGCTCGAAGCCTTTGGTGACGCGTTCAAAATGCTCAAAGGAGGTAGATGATGGCTGATCCCTTTTGGCTGACCTGGTGGATCTGGCTGGCCGCCGCTCTGGCTCTGGGGATCCTGGAAATCGTTCTGCCCGGATTCATCTTTTTGGGCTTTGCGATCGGGGCCGCGATCACCGGCCTTATCCTTGTCATCCCCGGCCTGACACTGTCATTGCATGTGCTCGTGCTGATCTTCGCAGTTCTTTCGTTGATCGCATGGCTTATCCTGCGCAAGCTTTTTGCCTTGCCGCATGGTCAGGTCAAAACCTTCACGCATGACATCAATGACTAAGACACTGTGACGCTCACCCGAGCGTCACGCCCCTACTGGACGCTGTTGCAGGTATTCCCTATATAATCACTCAGGCAACTGACCCGAGGCAAAGATGACCCACCCGAGCGAACAGTTTGAAGGCACCCCGCTGATTGCGCCGTCAACGATTGAACACCCGCTGTACGAGGCAGTCGTCGAAGCGTGCCGCACGGTTTACGACCCGGAGATTCCGGTCAACATCTATGACCTGGGCCTGATTTATACGATCGACATTTCTCCGGACAACGCCGTGAAGGTAATCATGACCCTGACGGCACCCGGATGTCCGGTCGCGGGCGACATGCCCGGCTGGATTGTCGAGGCCATAGAGCCTGTTGCGGGCGTCAAGGAAGTCGATGTCGAACTGACCTGGGAACCGCCTTGGGGCATGGAGATGATGTCAGATGAGGCGCGCCTGGAATTGGGCTTTATGTAGCCATCAGGCACTTGCCCTGCCAACTGTCACGAAACTTTGGTGTTTTTGTCACCCTATCGTGCAGCCCCTGTCACACTCCTGACGGATAACATCTGAAGGTGGCATTCGCGTATGCGGTGCCGTCGGCTGGGCACGCCATGACCGCCCCCCGCTTCCCAGCTCAAGAATATGGGCCGTTCTTGCCCGAGAACGGTCCTTTTTTGTTCCGACAACGACGATCAATTCTGATTGCAGGTTTCCTTGATCTCTGCCGCTCTGGCGTCCAATTGCTTGACGTAGTCACCTGACAGCATTTGCAGCCTTTTTTGCTCGGTTCCCGTGACCAGCCCCAACAGAGCCCCGGCAGGTGTTATGGCAGCAATGCTTTCCAGTTGTTTGTCTTCTGCATGTTTCTTTTCCGATGCAATTGCGCGCAGATCCCCTTCCGCCGTTGCACAATTCACCGGGTGCCGTTCGGATCCCGTGGCCGCCCAAGCTTCGTTGGACATCACACACACGCTTACAGAAAAAAGTGCGGCCGCAAGTGAAGCTACCTTAACTTTCGACTCTAAATAATTCATATTTATACCACTTCATGTCATGCCATCTATTCCGGCAGGGTTCCAAAACTTTTTAAGACCGATGCTAACCCCGCCTCCCGTATCAAAGCAAGTTTGCGGAGCGGCGACGCAGAAAAACAGAGCTTTTCAGCGAATTCAAATTCTTTGCGCCACATTGCCTTGAGCAAAAGAGCCTTGGCCCCTAGATTGGATGTAACGCGCGACAACGGAGATTTACATGTTCGGCATCCCCGGCAAACAGGCTGTGACCATAACGCCCAAAGCCGCAGAGCAGATTACCCGCCTGATGAATTCGGGCGGTCACGCTGGTTTGCGCATCGGCGTCAAAAAAGGCGGCTGTGCAGGCATGGAATACACCATGGAATACGTCGATCAGGCAGATCCTCATGACGAAGTCGTCGAACAGGACGGCGCGCGCATCATGATTGCGCCAATGGCCCAGATGTTCCTGTTTGGAACCGAAATCGATTACGAAGTGTCGTTGTTGGAATCCGGCTTTAAGTTCAAGAACCCGAACGTCGTCGACGCCTGCGGCTGCGGTGAGTCGATCAAATTTGACGAAAGCATCGGCCAACAAGGCTAAGCCCGCCTCATCACTTTTCATTTGAACGTCGCATGCGGACCGATCTTCGGTGTTTCCGCCCGGGATCGGCATGCGAGCAGAATTGTAAGATGATGCCGACAATGCTATCCGCATGCTAAAATCATCGGATGATCAGGGAGATACCGAAATGCGGCAGAAGCTGGCGGCTGGAAACTGGAAAATGAATGGGACCGGCGCTGAGTTGACCGAGTTGAAGGCGCTGTCTCAGATCCACCCGGCGGCATCGGTGGATATCTTGATTTGCCCACCGGCAACATTGCTCAGCCGCGCATCAATTGCCGTTCAGGGCACCGCCATCTCTGTCGGTGGTCAGGACTGTCATGCCGCGAAATCAGGCGCGCATACCGGAGATATCAGTGCGGACATGCTGGTGGATGCCGGGGCAACATCGGTCATCCTGGGCCATTCCGAACGCCGCGTGGACCATGGTGAACATGACGAAGATGTGCGGGCCAAGGCGCGCGCGGCAATGGATGCGGGTCTGAAGGCGATCATTTGCGTCGGTGAAAGCCTTGAGCAGCGCGAAGCGGCCAATACGCTCGACATCATCGGCGGCCAGATGTCCGGGTCGATCCCGGATCAGTCGACCGGCGAGAACCTGATCGTCGCGTATGAACCGATCTGGGCAATTGGCACCGGCAAAGTTCCCACCCTGGAAGAAATCGGGGAAGTTCACGACTTCATGCGCGCCCGGCTGGAGCGCCGCTTTGGCGAAGGCGTGGGCCGTTCCGTCCGCCTGCTTTATGGCGGTTCGGTGAAACCCGGCAATGCGGCGGATATATTTTCAGTTTCCAACGTCGATGGCGCACTTGTGGGCGGGGCCAGCTTGAAAGCGTCTGATTTCTCGGGAATCATTCAAGCGCTGGAAGGCGCCTAATTCCAGACTTCGTCCCGCAGTTTCTTCGGCCCAAGGATCGGTTATTCAATAGATCGTCGCTTCAACGCGTTGCGGTCAGGGTTGTTCGCTACAACAGGCCCGTCCCCTTTGATCGTACAAAAATCCTGCCTTGCGCACGAAACTCCGTGAGTTGACGAAGATACGCGGGATTCCGAACTGAGCGATGGGAAGCGAACAAATTACACTGTGTAATGGCGCGGTATGTTTTCTGACGCCCTGCCTTGCGCAGGGCTTCCATCTGTTCCAGCACGGTCGGGTTGCCGCCCTGTACAGGATGATTGCGACCTTGTGAGACAACTCCGCCATCCCGCGCCAGAACCTATGCGATGCGACATCCGCCGCCATCAAATCCGGCCTCCGCCTTTTCAGGAGCCACGCAAAATGCGTCTGTCAGAGCCGGTCAAAATTCCGAGCCGCGTGTGTGTGCTACAAACTGCCGAAGTACTTTGGCTTGGCAAGTCAAGCGCATCAGGCCAGCTTCATCACCACAAGGCCTGTCACGATCAGAACCGCAGCTGCGATCCGCGCAGGTGTCAGGGCTTCGCCAAGAAACAGAATACCGACACTGAACGCCCCCACCGCACCGATCCCAGTCCAGATCGTGTATGCGGTCCCCAACGGCAAGTCCAGCATTGCAAGCGCCAGCAGACCAAATGAACCCAACATCGAAACGCCCATCACGGCCGTCGGCCACAATCGGGTAAAACCGGCCGACTGCTTCATGGCAACCGCCCAGACAATTTCCAAAAGGCCAGCAAACAGAAGAAAGATCCAGGGCATAAGACAACCTCATATCCGTACGGGTCGTCCCGAATGATGTCCCAGAAAGCAGAGGTCGTCCTCTGTGCCTCAGATAAGAACCCATCGCGCGGTTTCAAGACACGAAAAAGCCGGGCAGTTGACACCACCCGGCTTTGTTCAGTTTTCAGACAGTCTAGTTGGTTATTATTTCCGGCCCCATGAAGGTGTTGGGCAGGAAAGTCGATATCCACGGAATATACGTCACCATGATCAGGAAGACGAACAGCACCGCAAGGAAGGGCAGCGCCGCCTTCACAACGCTCATCATCGGCATACCCGCAACACCCGAAGTCACGAACAGGTTCAGACCGACCGGAGGCGTGATCATCCCGATCTCCATGTTGACCACCATGATGATACCCAGATGGATCGGGTCGATGCCCAGCTCGATAGCGATCGGGAACACCAGGGGCGCCACGATGACCAGCAGGCCAGACGGTTCCATGAACTGACCGCCGATCAGCAGGATCACGTTTACCACGATCAGGAAAGCCACCGGGCCAAGGCCCGCCGACAGCATCGCTTCGGCGATATGCTGCGGCACCTGTTCGTCGGTCAGAACATGCTTGAGGATCAGCGCGTTGGCGATCACGAACAGCAGAGTGACAGTCAACTTGCCAGCCTCGAACAGCGTATGCTTGGTGTCCGGGTGAAAGAAAGCCGTGATCAGCGCATGGGGTTTTTTCAGCAGCGGCAGGTTCTGGGTGCCTTCTTCCGTGCTCAGCGGGCCCATGTCCTTGTACACAAAGCTGGCAATGAAGAACGCGTAGACTGCGGCGACTGCGGCGGCTTCGGTCGGCGTGAAGATGCCACCATAGATACCACCCAGAATGATGACGATCAGGAAAAGACCCCAACCGGCCTCACGGGCCGAGGTAAAGATCTCTCCCCAGCCTTTCCATTCGCCCTTGGGCAGGTTCTTGACCTTGGCCATGACATAGATGGTGATCATCAGCATCAAACCGGCCATCAGACCGGGAATAACACCTGCAAGGAACATGCGCCCAACCGAGACTTCAACAGCGGCGGCATATACGACCATGACGATGGACGGAGGGATCAGAATACCCAGTGTCCCCGCGTTGCAGATCACACCGGCGGCAAATTCCTTTGAGTAGCCCACTTGACGCATCCCCGCGATGACGATCGAGCCGATGGCGACCACGGTCGCCGGGGACGACCCGGACAGGGCTGCGAACAGCATACAGGCAAAGACGCCCGCAATCGCCAGACCGCCGGGCAAATGCCCGACACAGGCGATCGAGAACCGGATGATCCGTCGTGCGACACCGCCTGTTGTCATGAAGGACGACGCCAGGATGAAGAACGGGATCGCCAGCAGGGTAAAATGCCCTTCAAAAGCCTCGAACAGCGTGCCCGCGACAGAAGCGAGTGAACTGTCTGAGTAGATCAGCAGAAACAGGGTCGAGCTGAGGCCAAGCGCAACCGCAATCGGCACACCGATCAGCAGCAGGCCGACGACCATCGAGAAAAGAAGTACGACGTCCATTAGTTGTGCTCTCCTTGCTGAGCGCGGACTTCTTCGATCTCGTCCTCGACTTCGTGGCTGGCGACAAGGCGATCCGTTTCACCACGCCAGATCTGAACGGCAACCTGGGCGAACCGGATCACCAGCAGCAGCATCGATACCGGCAGCACCAGATAAGGCACCACTTTGGGAAGCTTCTCGTACCCTTCGCCATAGTTGATCAGGTCTTCCAGAAACCGCAGCGGAGCGACCATCGGGATATCGTCCACCTCATAGAAGCTCTGGCTGCGGGCGTCGAAGTTGAACCCGGTCGGGAACCAGCGTCCGGATGTCGGCGGCAGATCCGCGAAGACCGCCCAATAGTCATAGGCGCCTTTCAGCAACAGCAGCGAAAACACCAGACAGCACCCCACAGCGATGAGCGCCAGAATGCGACGCGGCGCTGGGGCCAGCATGTTCAGGATCGCATCAACACCCAGATGAGAGTGTTTCTTGACCGCGTAAGAGGCACCAAGCAGCACCAGCCAGCCAAAAGTGAACACCGTCAGTTCAAGCGCCCACAGGATATTGGAATTGAAAACAAACCGCGCGATCACGTTGGCAAATGTCACGACCGTCATCAGGCCCAACAGACACGCGATCAGGGTTTCTTCGATATGGTCGACCAGCCCGCCTTGGCCGGAATTCGCACCAGACATCTTTCTGTCCCCGCATTTTTTGTGATGAGAGAGTGTTGGGCGGGCTTGTTCAGCCCGCCCGGCCAGCGCGTCGAATACTCCCCAGTCCCCGGACGCGCGGCCTTTGGCCAGATTCAGAAGCCGGCGTTGATGGCCTGAGCCGCGTCGATCTTGTCCTGACCCACGTCACCTGCGAACTGGTCCCAAACGGGCTTCATCGCATCAACCCAGGCCTGACGCTGTTCCGGGGTCAACTCGCGGATGACACCGCCTGCTTCAACGATCGAGGCTTTGGCTGCTTCGTTCACGGCAAAGGCTTCTTTGTTCCGTGTTTCCGTGACTTCAGCCAGAATGGTCAGGAACTGGTCACGCACGTCCGGATCCAGGCTGTCCAGCCAGTCCACAGAGGTCACGACCAGATAGTCGATGATGCCGTGGTTGGTCTCGGTGATGCCGTCCTGCACTTCGAAGAACTTCTTGCCATAGATGTTCGACCAGGTGTTTTCCTGACCATCCACAACCCCCTGTTGCAGCGCGCCGTAAACTTCCGAGAACGCCATTTTCTGCGGGCTGCCACCAATGGCCTCCATCTGTGCCACCAGAACGTCCGAGGACTGAACACGGAACTTCAGGCCGTTTGCATCCGACGGATCAACCAGCGGCTTGTTGGCCGACATCTGCTTCATGCCGTTGTGCCAGAAGGCCAGCCCCTGAAGGCCACGGCGCTGCATGCTGTCCTTCATCGCCTGACCATCGGCCGAAGCCTGGAATGCATCCACAGCATCGATGTTCTTGAACATGAAAGGCAGGTCAAACAGGCGGAACTGCTTGGTGAACTTCTCGAACTTTGACAGTGACGGCGCGGCCAGCTGAACGTCGCCCTGCAACATCGCCTCCAGCACCTTGTCGTCGTTGTACAGGGTCGAGTTCGGATAGACCTCCATGCACATCACGCCGTTCATCTCATCATTGACGCGCTGTTCCAGCAGCGATGCGGCAATGCCCTTGGGGTGTTTGTCAGTGTTGGTCACATGCGCGAACTTGACGACGATTTCACCATCGTCACAGGCTGCCATCCCTGCGGTGGCTGTGACTGTCAGCGCCAGAGCGGTTGCTGCCGTTGTCAGGAATTTCATCTGTCTTTTCCTCCCAGACTTCCTTGAAACTGTCCTTCGACACCAATTCGGTATCAGATGCAGCGAAGTGAAACGAATCGGCACGATCCACTCAACGATTTGTTTTTTGCTCCTCGAGTTTCTATTTAGTGATTTTATTTCATAAGGTTATGAACCGTTCTGCAATGGATACTTGACGCACTCGAAACCCCGAGTGCGAAATTCCGCACAGCAATCTTCCAGTTTGTGCGGAAATCCGCACACCCTGCGAATCAAAACACCCGAATCAACTGGCGCGAAACCGCAGCCCGCGACAGCGGGCTGCCCGGCCCAACAGCTTTAGACGCATGTTAAAACGGAAAAAGGTGGCGGGAGCCCGACCGTTACCGCCGGTAATCCTCGGCCCGAATCTGGTACCGTGCCAGCTTGTCGTAAAATGTCTTGCGCGGCAGTTTCAATGCCTTCGCCGCATCTGATGCCTTACCGTTGTGACGACCCAGCGCCGCGATGAGCAGCGACCGCTCCACCCGCGCCATCTGTTCGCTGAGCCCCAGATCAGTTGCCTGCGCGACTTCTTCCGGCATTCCCAGCACGAAGCGCATCGCGGCTGACATCAGGGATCGCGCATTCCCCGGCCAGTCGCTGGCCATTAGCGACGCCAGATGCTCGGACGAGATTTCCGGCGCCACGATCCCCGCCTGTTCTGCGGCCTGTGCAACGTAATGGCGGAAGATCACCGGAATGTCGTCGGGGCGTTCTGCCAGCGATGGAATACGCACCCGCATGACATCCAGCCTGTAAAACAGGTCTGCATTGAACCGGCCTTCAGAACTCAGCGCTGAAAGATCAGCGGTCGTTCCCGCAATGATACGCCCGCCTGGTCCATGCTCGATGATCTCCAACGCCGCAAATTGCGTGGCATGGGGCATGGCCGAGACTTCGTCCAGAAACAATGACCCACCTGCCGCATCTTCACAGCTCTCGGCCAAGTCGTCGGGGCTGAGGCTTGAGGCCGTGCGTTTGACAAATGGTCCCTGCCCTGCTGGCGACATCAGATGCACGACCTCGGCGACCTTCGAGATGCCGCTGCCTGGCGGTCCCGTCACAAGAACTTCGGCACCTGTTGGCGCAACGGTCCGAACCCGTTCGCGCAGGGCCTCGGCCTGCGGAGACAGTCCGAACAGCAAACGCGCGGCGGGGTCTCCTCGTTCCAACTCGGATTTCGCCGCTCTTTGCTCCAACACCTGCGAACGGGTTGCAAAGGCGCGTTCAAGCACCTCCAGAAGATCGGACGCGGCGCACGGCTTTTCCAGAAAATCGAACGCACCCTTTCCCATGGCGTCGACGGCCATGGGAATATCGCCCTCACCCGTCAGAAGAACCACGGGAAGATCCGGATCGACCTCTCGGGCATAAGACAAAAGGTGGAACCCGTCCCGCCCCGGCATGCGGATATCCGAGATGATGACACCGGGAAACTCGCGGCTGATGTGATCCTTGGCCGCCACAAAGGATCCAGCGGTCGTTGGCTGATAATCCGCCAATTCCAGAGTTTGAGACAGGGCCTCGCGTACGGCGGCATCATCATCGACCAACAAAACCCTGCGCATCATGCGGCCTCTTCCTTGTCGCAGGGTTCCAGTTCGACGGTAAACATGGCCCCATCCGCCGTGTTCGCGCCCCGTATATCCCCACCAAAACTTTGAACCAGCCCGTAGGAAATGGAAAGCCCCAGCCCCAAACCTTCTGACGATCCAACGCTTTTCGTGGAATAGAAGGGCTCGAACATCCGGTCGGGGTCTTCAATGCCCGGGCCAGTATCCTGCAAGGAAACGCTCAATCGTGCGCCTTTTCGCAGCGTTATCGTAATAATCCGTTTTGGTCGCCCCAGCATTGCATCCGCCGCATTGTTGATCAGATTTACGAACACCTGCACCAAACGTACTTCACCCCCCCAAACATACACAGCGCCATTCGGGGGGTTCCAGTTCAGGGTTACATCGTCGTCTCGCAGGCGGGCCTCGGTCAGTTCAACAGCGGTGTTGAGAACCTGTATCAGGTCAACCCGCCCCATCGGTTCGCTTTCGTTGCGGGCAAAGGCGCGAAGGTTCTTGATGATCCGCGCCATCCGCGCCGCCATTTCCGAGATCCGGCCCAGATTCTCGGCAGCCATTTCAGGTTTTCCCCGCGTCATGAACGCTGAACCGTTATCCGCGAATTGTCGTATGGCCATAAGCGGCTGGTTCAGTTCATGGCTGATCCCCGCCGACATTTGCCCCAATGCGCTGAGCTTTCCCGCCTGCACCAGGTCTGCCTGGGCCCGCCGCAGCGCCGCCTCGGCTTCTTCCCGTTCCGCCACTTCCTTGCGCAAACTGGCATTTGCCACTGTCAGGTCATGGGTACGTTTGGCCACACGGCTTTCCAGAACGGCATTCGCTTCTGCCAATGCCCGCCGCCGCTCCATGGCAAGAAAGAGCATGGCCCCAAAGGCCAGACAGATCGCCGCGACGGCCGCCGCCTGAAGCCTGGCAAGCTGAAGGGCTGGCGCCACATCCACCAGAACCTCGGCCGTCATGTCGATCACCGGCAAATCAAGGGTCAGATGCAGCGCATCGCGCGGCAGGTAACGCCCCCAGTTCAAATGCCACAACTCGTGCCTGCCGACCTGTTTCGAAGAAAAATCGACGGCCGCACCATCTGGCGGCGTCAATCCCGCCTCACCGTCCGCCCGGCGCCAGAACAGCAGGTCGGATCTGTTGGAAATGAAAACGACACCATCTGAATCGACAAAGAAAACCGCCTCGGTACTGCCGCGCCACGTTTGTTCAACGTCCTGAACATCAGCAACGACCATCAACGCGCCTTCGATCTGGCCAGACGGGCCAAAAGTGGGGGCGGCATAGGAATAGATCCGGTCTTCGCCCGAAGGTACAACCTCATGCGCACTGCCCAAGGCGCCCTGCATCGCACGGCGGAAAGCCGGATGATGGGCCATGTTGCGCTGGGACACAGGCTGCGCCGATACCAGCACGTGTCCGTTCGTATCCAGATACATCATGTTTACGGCGGCCGTTTTGTCAGCGACGTCCAGCAGCGTTGCCCGGGCTTGGCGAATACCGGCCTGCGTATCCAGTTCATGCAAAACGGGATGAGTTGCCATCAGTACGGCAAGTTCCTGATACACTTGCATCTGCGTGCTCAGCCGGTCAGCCGCCAGCTCAAGATCTGCCTCTGCCTTCTCGCTCAGCTGAGACAGGGCCTGTCGATATCCATAAGACCAGACAAACCCCGACAATAGCCCAACGGCGAGCAAAAAACCGGAAATGAACCAAACCCTGTGCATAGACAGGGTCTTGCATTCAATGCGCCGCATGGCAAGTGTGCGGCGCATGAAGTCTTTTTCGCAATCACCGACAGACCCGGGTTTCGTCCAAAACCCCTACCCGTTCTACGACAAGGCGCGAGGCTCAGGCGATCTGTTCTATTGGCAGGACTATGGTGTGGTCGCCGCGGTTTCAAACCGCGCAGTTCGCACCCTATTTCGGGACCGCAGATTTGGCCGCGAGGTACCGCCCGAACTGGCAGAGCAAGGTCCCGCCCATCTGGCGCCCTGGCTGGCCATCGAGGCCCATTCACTGCTTGAGGCAGAACCGCCAAGGCACACACGCCTTCGGTCATTGGTGATGCGCGCCTTCACGTCACGGGCGATTTCTGCGCTGCAACCTTCCATCGAAGATCTGTGCCACGGCCTGATCAAGGAATTCCCTCGGAACACGTTCGACCTGTTGGAAGCCTATTGCACTCAGGTTCCGGTGGTCACGATCTGCCGGCTTCTGGGCGTCCCCGAAGCCATGGCGCCCGATCTGCTACGGTGGTCTCACGATATGGTTGCCATGTATCAGGCCAATCGCACGCAGGACACCGAAGACACGGCCGCCAAATCATCTCGGGAGTTCACCGAATTCCTGAAGGAATACATAGAGCTGCGGCGCAATGATCCACGGGACGACCTGATAACCCGGTTGATAAGCGCCGAGGAAGAAGGCCAGAAACTGTCACTGGACGAGCTGGTTGCCACCTGCATCCTGCTGCTCAACGCAGGCCATGAGGCCACCGTGCATTCACTGGGGAACGGGGTGAAAACCCTGTTGCAGACCCGTACCGCCCCCGACGCCCTGGCACCGGATGGACTCGACGCAACCATCGAAGAAATCCTGCGCTATGACCCGCCTCTGCACATGTTCACACGTTACGCGTATGAGGACGTGGATCTGTTCGGCCATTCATTCAAACGTGGCCATCAAGTGGCACTGTTGCTTGGCGCGGCCAACCGCGACCCCGCTGTCTGGGCTGAACCGAACACGTTTCAGCCGAGCCGTCCGATTGAAGTCAACACAAGCTTTGGGGGCGGAATTCATTTCTGCGTCGGCGCACCTCTGGCGCGTCTTGAAATGCGGATTGCTTTGCCGATCCTGTTCGAAAGCTGCCCGAACCTGCAACTGGCTGCACCGCCGCATTATTCGGACAGCTATCACTTTCACGGGCTGAATCAGCTGCTGGTCAGACCTTAGCCATCACCTTTCGCATTTCTACACGACGCTTCCGGCGATTTTGCTTCCGGCCGGATGAAAACACCCATCAGTTCATCTGGCTCAAAGCCCCATGAAAGACACAGGCAGAAGGGTATGGCCGTGGGTTCTAAGCCCCCTCTGCCAACGCATTCAGCGGCAGCATCGTCGTGGACTTGATCTCTTCCATGGACAACAACGCCGTGACATTGTGCACACGCACTTCCGAGATGAGCGACTGATAGAACTGATCATAGGCACGTGCGTTCTTGACCCGGACTTTCAGGATATAGTCGATATCACCCGCCAACCGGTGCGCCTCTTGCACTTCGGGGTGATCCTTCAATGCTTTCAGGAATTTACGTTGCCAGTCCGCCTCATGTTCCGAGGTGCGGATCAAAACAAAAAAGGTGGCTTCGAACCCAAGTGCCTCGGCATCCAGCAGCACCGTTTGCTGGCCGATGATTCCCGCCCCCTTGAGCTTGCGAATGCGATTCCAGACAGGCGTCTTTGAACTGCCGACCCGAGCCGCAATTTCGTCCAATGATTGGCCCGCGTCCCGTTGCAGCTCGGCCAGAATTTTTCGATCCGTGTCATCTATCCGCACCGACATTCCAATTTTCCTTCTGTTTCGACACCCCTGTTCCGGTTTTCCCGAAAATCGGAACATTCGTCCTTATTTCAGCGGCGATATGGCGCTTTGGTGGGAATATTTCCTATATTGAGAGTCAAGTCAAACAATGTCCGAGACGATCCGATGCAGGATTTTCACACAACCAAGCCCAAAGGTCATGTCGACTTTGTCGGCGCCGGGCCCGGTGACCCCGAATTGCTGACGCTCAAGGCGTTGGCCGCATTCGAGCGCGCGGATGTGGTGCTGCATGATCGCCTGATCACCAAGCCTGTGCTGGACATTGCCGCCCAGAACGCCGCTTTGGTCGATGTCGGCAAGGCCGGGTTCGGCCCCTCGTGGAAGCAAAGCGATATCGACGCGCTTCTGGTTGAACACGCCCTGAATGGCAACCGTGTGGTGCGCCTGAAGTCGGGGGATCCCACAATCTTTGGCCGCATGGACGAAGAAATCGAGGCCGTCGACGCGGCCGGCATATCCTGGCAGATCATTCCCGGCATCACGGCGGCCTCTGCCGCAGTGGCTGGCATCGGTCAAAGCCTGACCCGCCGTGGACGCAACTCATCGGTGCGTTTTTTGACCGGGCACGACATGCAAGGATTCGCGGATCACGATTGGAACGCTCTGGCTCAGGCCGGTTCCGTGGCGGCAATCTACATGGGCAAGAAATCCGCTCGGTTCATTCAGGGCCGTCTGATCATGCACGGCGCCGATCGCACCACCCCCATTACCCTGGTCGAGAATGCCTCGCGTCCCGACCAACGGATTTTGGCCACCACCTTGGACCAGTTGCCCACCGATCTGGCCGCCGCCGAAATGGATGGACCGGCCCTGACCTTCTATGGCCTTGCCCCGCGCGAAGCGGCGCAGGCCGTAACCGAATTCAACAAGGAGCTTGCCTGATGGCCCGCGCTTTTACTCCCAAAGTCGTAACTGCAAATGACTTGCTCGAAGGTGACGTGATTTACCTGACCGAAGATGACCGCTGGTCCCGTGACCTGAGCGAGGCAGAACTGATCACCGACGAGGCGCATGCGCAGGTTCGCCTGCTGGATGCCGCGCGTCAGGCAAACAAAATCGTGGGCGCTTATCTGGCCGATGCCGTCGCTGGCGAAAACGGCCCCGAGCCCACCCATTTCCGGGAAGACTTCCGCCGCACTGGTCCGTCCAACTATGCCCACGGCAAACAGGAAACTTCCCCGCAGCCCCGGGCCTGACCTCTGGCCCTTCTCTCTCCCCTTCAAGGCCCCAGGTTCGGGGCTGCAACCAAGGACAGCTAGACATGTATCGCTACTCCGAGTTTGACAAAGATTTTCTGGCAGAGCGTAACGCGCAGTTCCGCGCTCAGGTCGAGCGCCGCATCGACGGTTCGCTGACCGAAGATGAATTCAAGCCTTTGCGCCTGATGAACGGCCTGTATCTGCAATTGCACGCATACATGCTGCGGGTCGCCATTCCCTACGGCACGCTGAACAGCGCGCAAATGCGTCAACTGGCCCTGCTGGCTGAAAAGTGGGACAAAGGTTATGGTCATTTCACCACCCGTCAGAACATCCAGTACAACTGGCCGAAACTGAAAGATGTGCCAGACATGCTGGACGCGCTGGCCGAGGTCGGCATGCACGCCATCCAGACCTCGGGCAACACCATCCGCAACGTGACCGCCGACCATTTCGCCGGTGCCGCCGCGGATGAGGTCGCCGACCCGCGTCCCTATGCCGAACTGCTGCGCCAGTGGTCGACCGACCACCCGGAATTCCAGTTCATGCCGCGCAAGTTCAAGATCGCGATCACCGGTTCGGAAAACGACCGCGCCGTGATCAAAGCGCATGACATCGGCCTGCAACTGGTCGAACGTGACGGCGTTCTGGGTGCGCGCGTCATCGTCGGTGGCGGTCTGGGCCGTACACCGATGATCGGCAAGGAACTGTCCGAATTCGTCGCATTCGATGATCTGCTGGCCTATCTTGAAGCCACAGTGTCGGTCTGGAACCAGATCGGTCGCCGCGACAACAAGTACAAGGCACGCATCAAGATCACCGTGCATGAACACGGCATCGACGCCATCCGCGCCAAGGTGAATGAGCGTTTCTTGCAGGTTCGCCCACAGTTCAAAGGCGCCGACATGGCGCTGCTGGATGAGATCAAGGGCCATTTTGCGCCTCCGGCCTTCCGCGAAGGTTCGGTTGCGTCGTTTGAAAGCGCCTATTCCAACGATCCGGTTTTCCGGTCGTGGGTCGATACCAACATCGCGCCCCACAAGAACGCGGACCACGCGATCGTTACGATCTCGATCAAGAAACACGGTCAGACACCGGGTGATGCGACCGCCGAGCAGATGCGCGTGATGGCCGATCTGGCCGAAGAATTCGCCTATGATGAGCTGCGTATCAGCCACGAGCAGAACGTGATCCTGCCGCATGTCCACAAATCGGACCTGCCCGCGATCCACGCCAAGCTGAAACAGCACGAACTGGCCACCGCCAATATCGGGCTGATTAGCGATATCATCGCCTGCCCCGGCATGGATTACTGCGCGCTGGCGACGGCGCGCTCGATCCCGGTTGCTCAGGAAATTGCGACCCGCTTTGAAGAGTTGAAGCTTGAGCATGACATCGGGCACCTGAAGATCAAGATCTCGGGCTGCATCAACGCCTGCGGCCACCACCATGTGGGCCATATCGGCATCCTGGGCCTGGATCGTGCAGGCGTCGAAAACTACCAGATCACCCTGGGTGGCGACGCCACCGAGACGGCAGCGATCGGCGACCGCACCGGTCCGGGTTTTGCCTATGACGAGATCGTGCCGGCCGTGGAACGCATCGTCGACGCCTACCTGGATCTGCGCGAGAGTGCTGAAGAAACCTTTCTGATGACCTATCGCCGCGTCGGCATGGAGCCGTTCAAGGCCGCCCTCTACCCCGAGGCTCGGGCGAATGCCGCTTGATCTGATCCAAACGGAACTGGGCAAAGACCGCAGCGACCTGACCGAGAAGGTCAACGCATTGAATGCCCGGTTCCGTCACCACAGCGCCCATGACGTGATGCATGGTGCCCTTGAAGAGATCGATGCGCTTGCTCTGGTCTCAAGCTTTGGTGCGGAATCGGTGGTGCTGCTGCACATGGCTGCGGTGATCGACAAGATGACGCCGGTGTTGTTCGTGGATACCCAATTGCTGTTCACCGAAACGCTGGAGTACCAGCAGGAAGTCAGCGAGCGCCTGGGGCTCAGGAACATCCGGATCATCCGGGCGGATGACGAAGAACTGCAACGCGAAGACCCCTATGGCGCGCTGCGCCTGCGGGATACGGATGCGTGCTGCAACCTGCGCAAGACCTTTCCTTTGCAGCAAGCCCTGACCGGGTATTGCGGTTGGATTACCGGCCGGAAACGGTTCCAGTCCGGCACGCGCGCCGCGCTCGAGTTTTTCGAGGTCGAAGACGGCACGGGCCGGATCAAGGTCAATCCGCTGGCCCATTGGGCGCCGGACGATGTGCGCGCCTATATGGAAGAAAACAACCTGCCCCGGCACCCGCTGGTGGCCAAAGGATACCCTTCGATCGGCTGTGCGCCCTGCACTTCGCCGGTGAAGGAAGGCGAAGACCCCCGCGCCGGCCGCTGGCGCGATCAGAACAAGGAAGAATGCGGCATTCATTTTGTCGATGGCAAGATGGTGCGCATCGGAGAGAAAACATGAACGTAATCGTAACGGATGAGGGCTTTTCGCCCGATGACTGGACCGACGGCTTTGTCACTCTGGATGATGCCGCAAATGACGTGGTTGCGCTGGACGTCAGCTCGGACACGGACCCGGATGAGCTTTTTGACCGCTTGGGCAGTGCCAAGCTGGTCCGGGTGGATTTTCCATCCTTTGCCGACGGTCGCGGCTTTACCATCGCCCGCACCTTGCGCCTTAAGGGCTATACGGGACGCTTGCGCGCCAAGGGTCATGTTCTGGCAGATCAGTATGCCATGGCGCGCCGCTGCGGCTTTGACGAAGTTGAGATTGACGGAGACCTGGCAGATCGCCAGCCCGAAGATCAGTGGCTTTCCCGGGCCAACTGGAAAGAGAACAATTATCAGGCGCGTTTGCGCGGTTAAAATCCGCCCATCGCCAGCTTGAAACGCAAAGGGGGCAATCTGTCCCCTTTTCCTGACTTGGATCAAAGATTAAACGGAGATGTCGGTTTAGCAGACCGGCAGGTAAACGATGACAGAGATGAAGCCCGTGAGCGAAGCAACTGCCGTGAAGGCCCCGGTCCTGCCGGACGCGCAAACTGTAACCGAGGTCAAGCATTGGACCGACAGCCTGTTCTCTTTCAAGGTGACGCGCCCCGCCACGCTGCGTTTCCGCTCGGGCGAGTTCGTGATGATCGGTCTGCTGGGCGACAATGGCAAACCATTGCTGCGCGCCTATTCAATCGCTTCGCCGTCGTGGGACGATGAGCTGGAGTTCTATTCGATCAAGGTTCAGAACGGCCCGCTGACGTCGAAGCTTCAGCATATCAAGCCCGGCGACCAGATCATCCTGCGCCCCAAGCCGGTTGGCACGTTGGTGCATGACGCCCTGCTGCCGGGCAAGCGTTTGTGGTTCTTTGCCACTGGCACCGGCTTTGCCCCGTTTGCTTCGTTGTTGCGCGAACCGCAAACATATGAAGACTATGACGAGGTGATCATCACCCATACCTGCCGCGAAGTGGCCGAACTGGAATATGGCCGCCAATTGATCGACAGCATCCGTCAGGATGAAATGCTGGCTGAACTTATTGGCGAAGGCTTTGCTGACAAGATCCGCTATTACCCGACAACCACGCGCGAAGAGAGCCCCAAGATGGGTCGGATCACCGACCTGCTGAAGGATGGCACCGTGTTCAGCGATCTGGGCATTGAAGGCGGAATCAAGCCCGAAACCGATCGCGCCATGGTCTGCGGGTCGCTGGCTTTCAACCTGGACATCAAGGAAATCCTTGAAGGTTTTGTTCTGCGCGAGGGCGCGAATTCCGAACCCAAAGAGTTCGTGATCGAAAAGGCCTTTGTCGGCTAAAGGCACCTTGCGTTCGGAGCTTTGCAGCCCCGAACGCAAAAATCACTGGACAAAACACTGTTTTTTCGCAACTGCCGGTGTTTATGCCGCTTGAAGTGTGGCCCGGCCCGGTTTAAATTCCGGGCTCGAAATTCTGCAATTATCAAAGGAATGAACCCATAGCTCGCAGACCTCACAACGCGCCGCCACAACGAGACACCGGCCCGCGCGTCAATGATAAGATCCGTGCCCCCGAAATTCGCCTGATTGGCGCCGAAGGTGAAAATGTCGGGGTGGTTCATCCCGCCAAAGCCATGCAGATGGCCGCTGATGCAGGTCTTGATCTGGTCGAAATTTCGCCCAATGCGAACCCACCGGTCTGCAAGATCATGGACTTCGGCAAATTCAAATATGAAACGCAGAAACGCGAAGCCGAAGCCCGCAAGAAGCAAAAGATCATCGAGGTGAAAGAGGTCAAGTTCCGACCCAACACCGACACGCATGATTATGACGTCAAGATGCGCAACGTCTTCAAGTTTCTGGAAAACGGCGACAAGGTCAAAGTTACCCTGCGTTTTCGCGGTCGCGAAATGGCACACCAGAACCTGGGCCGCGAATTGCTGGAGCGCGTCGCCGAGGACGTCAAGGACTTGGGCAAGATCGAAAACATGCCCAAGATGGAAGGCCGTCAGATGATCATGATGATCGGCCCGCTGCCGCAGAAATAATCCGGTCCAAAGATCGAAACGGTCCAAGCCCCTTCTCTCTTGAAGGGGCTTTTTTGTTCACGGCGCCTGCCTGCTTCGCAACCAACGGGCCGCGTCCCGGAAATCGAACACCAGCGAGGTGATATCGACGATCATAAGCACCCGGAGAAAGCCGGCAAAGGCTGGGCTCAGGGTTTCTTCGGAAAACAGCAGAAGCGTCGCGATGATGACCAGTGGCACCCAGCACAGAATGTGCGGCAAGGCCATCGCACCGCTCATCCCGCGTGCACCCAACATGATCGGCACATTCAGCGCCATGCCTGAAATTGCAAACCATGCAATCAGGTGCCCCTGTGGCTGATCCAGAAATGCCAACGGAAGCAGGTTTACCGGTACCAAAACAACGGCGACCCAGACCTGCACCCACACAGGGAGCGTTCGGAAACTGCGCCAGATATCCAGCACCATGGACGTCGCCTTTTCCAATTCCGTTGCCCACGACACATAGCAAACGCGTCGCAGGCAAACAGGGTGCTCACGGTTTTGTCAGAGAACGGCTGAAAAAGAGCGTTCCAGTTTGCTGACAAGTTCGCCTATCTGCTCGTCGTCTATGATGAATGGCGGCGCAAGAAGTATATGGTCTCCGTTCCGGCCATCCCGGGTGCCCGCCATGGGATAACAGATCAACCCTTCGGCAAGTGCTGCCTTCTTTATCTTTCCGGCAATGCCCAAAGATGGATCAAAGGGGGTCTTCGTCTCGCGATCCGCCACCAATTCCACACCCCGGAACAGGCCACGGCCACGCAAATCGCCCACGTTCGGGTGCTGTCCGAACGCGGCTTCCAGTGCGGAATGCAGTTTGCTGCCCATGCGTCCGGCGCGCGCCGGTAACTCACCCTCTGTCAGTTCACGGACCACCGCAAGAGCCGCAGCCGTGGCGACGGGATGGCCGATATAGGTATGCCCATGTTGGAAAAACCCTGATCCATCGCGAATTGCGCCGAAAATTGTATCTGTGCACAGCATCGCCCCGATCGGTTGATAGCCTGCGCCCAACCCTTTGGCAATGCACAGAATATCCGGTGCAACTCCGTCGTGATCGCAGGCGAACAGATGACCGGTGCGCCCCATGCCACACATCACCTCATCCAGAATCAGCAGCACGCCATATTGGTCGCAGATTTCCCGGATGCGTTTGAAATACCCCTCAACCGCCGGAACCGCGCCAAGCGTAGCACCGACAACCGGCTCGGCCATGAAAGCCATAACCGTTTCGGGACCAAGGCGCAGAATTTCCGTCTCCAGCTCGTTGGCGACGCGCTGACCGTAGTCAAAGCTGCTCTCACCCTCGGGCTTTTCGGCATATTCATAGCAGGCTGAAATATGGGTCATTTCGATCAGCATCGGCGCGAATTGGGCCCGTCTCCAGGCGTTTCCCCCGGCAGACAAGGCCCCCAGAGTGTTGCCATGATAGCTTTGCTTGCGCGCGATCACGTGGCGGCGCTCGGGCTGCCCGATTTCCAGAAAATACTGGCGCGCCAATTTGATGGCCGCTTCGGTCGCCTCGGACCCGCCCGATACGAAATACACCCGGTCCAGATCCCCCGGCGCGTACTGGATCAGCAGATCGGCCAATGCCTCGGCCGGTTCCGAGGTCATGAACCCGGTATGGGCAAATGCGATCTGTTCCACCTGCTGTTGCACAGCCCGGATCACTGCCGGGTTGGAATGCCCCAAACAAGACACGGCCGCATCGCCGCAATCCAGATATCGCTTGCCGTCGGCATCGATCAGATAAGCGCCGTCGCCACCCGCCGCGACGGGAAGTTCAGATTTGGTGTGGCGTGGGAAAACATGACTCATGTTCCGGTCCTTCCAAGTGTTTCAACCAAAGCCGCGACCGAGGCCGCGTTGTCCGTCCAAAGCGTGCCATCCGGTGCCGTCAGGCTGTTTTCGAATCCAACACGCAAGTTACCGCCGCGCCGCGCGGTTTCGATAAGACAATCATGTTCCTGCATCCCAAAGGCGCACACCATCCAATTGGCCGGGCTGGACGGAAACGCATCCAGATCCGCTGGCACGGATTGCTGATTCTGACTGTAGCGCCCCAACACAAGCAACCGGTCTGTCTGGTCCGGCTGGACGATACCTTTTGACTGCCAGTCTTCCAGCAGCTTCACATCTTCCGAATCATAGAGAATATGCTGAACCCGCGTGCCCTGAGCCGCACATAGCGCATAGACCCGAGGCGCAAGATCAACGGCCCGCGCAATTTCCCGGACTGAAATCGAGGCCCATTCAGGCCGGACCCGTTGCAGGCAGTCAAACTGCGACGAGACGTCGAACACGCCTGCTGCCTCGGTGGTGATCTGAACATCCATGCCCGGCACCACCCTTTTCAGTTCCGCGATTGTTTCGCGATACAATCCGGCATCCAGCGTGTGATGTCCGTCGGCATCCCGTACATGCAGGTGTATGCCATTCGCCCCAGCCTCGTGGCAGCCCCGCGCCGTTGCGACGATCTGATCCGTCGTGACTGGCAAGGCCGGGTGATCCGCGCGGCCCCGCCGGGCCCCGTTCGGAGCAACCAGTATATATGGTTTTCCGATGGTTTTCACTGTGCTCTCGGTCATTGCGCCCTCGTGTTCGTCTGTCCTCAGCTAATGAGCTCAAGTTTCGTTTTCAATTTACCAAATGGAAAACATATGTTTTGTTTGCCGTATGACCCGCACTCTTACCGCCATCGTTACGCAATTGCGCCGCGAGATCGATGAAATGCCTGCGCAAATGCAGGTCGCCGTAAAGTACATCATCGATCATCCCGCCGAGTTCGCGTTGAATTCGATCCGAACCACCACCGATCGCATCGGCATCAGCTCGAACGTTCTGATCCGGCTGGCGCAACGCATGGGGTATGACAGCTTTGACGCTTTTCGACGCCCATTTCGAAACGCTCTGACAACCGATGGTGAGGACAGGTTTGGGCAGGATTGGCTGGAACACCTAAAGGAACAAGGACAGTTTGGTGCGGCGCAGGCACGATTTGCGCAGAACGAAATAAATGTCGTGGCCAGATCGCTGCGCCTCATGGCACCCCAGTTGACGCAACAGGCCGTCGCGCACATCAAGTCGGCGCGCCGCTGTTATGTGACGGCCACACGATCCAGCCACGCGCTGGCCTATTACTTTCACTACGCCGCACGCATGGCCCATCCCGGGCTTCAGCTGGTGCCCCGCCACATGGGTTCGGCCATCGACGATCTGGTCGAAGCCACCGCCGAGGATTGTCTGTTTGCCATCACGGTTCACCCCTATTCCGCCGACACGATTCAGGCGATGCGGTATGCTCGGGACCGGTCGATGCGCATTGTCCTGTTGTCGGATAGCGAGGTCATCGCCCCGGGGGTTGAACCGGATGTCGTCCTGCCTGTCAGTACGCGAACCTTGCACCCGTTTTCCAGTTTTTCGGGGGCAATGGCTGTCCTTGAATGCCTGCTGGGCCATTTGTTTGACGCCGGCGGAGAGACCGCGAGAGAAAGAGTGGATGCCTATCAGAAAGCGCGGGAAGATACCGGTGCGTATTGGCGACCCGGCGTATTGCCAAAGCTCAGAAAACCATAAGCCGGTTCGGTTAAAGCCTCTGGGGTCAACCTCAGAATCCAGCCCCGCTCAGGATCAGCGGCGGATCATTCTTTTCGTTTGGCGCGCGGCTGCGGTCTGGTCGGGATTTCCTTCAGCAACCCTCCGACACCCATTCCGGCAATATCCGATCCGGTCGTTTCGATCCCGCAGGCAACCCGTGACAGAACCCAATCCGCCCCGTTCAACGCCGGAGATCGCGCGCATCCGGGCAACCCGATCACCGGTCGATCCTGCATCGCACCTAAAAACAGCAGGTTTCCCGGATCAACCGGCATTCCGAACCGATCAACCCGCCCGCCGGCAAGCCGAACAGCAGACGGGGCAACATCGTCCGGATCCGAGGTCGCGGATCCGGTCAGGATCATGAGCAGATCACCGGTCGTTCTGGAAACCGCCTTGGCCAGCGCATCCACGCGATGCGGCACGATCTGCACATCACACAAATCCAGACCCAGGGCTTCGGTCCGTCCGCGAATGGCGGCGATCCCTTTGTCGTTGGGCGGGCCGCCGGGGATATCGGTGACGATCAAACCTGCCGTCTTGTGAACGGGTCTTGCCAGTCGCACGGCCCCTTGCGCCAAATTGGCGGCCCGCCGAACATCAGCCTCTGGCACGGCATATGAGATGACCTTGATGGTGGCGACCATGCTCTTCGGGCCCATCTGCTGGTATTGCGGAACCGTCGCAACCGTGATCATCGGGTTGACCTGATTGAATATTTCCAGCGCATCCACATCCAGAACCGCCACGCCCGGCCCGTCCGCCAACAGGTTGACCCGGCCGGTGAACGCGTCGGTCACGCGCAGATTGGCCGACGCCGCATCTGGCGCAAGAGCTGCGGCCAAACGACGTGCGGCCTCGTCTTCATGGCAATCGCCGGGCTCAAGGCGCGCAACGATCACTTCGCGAATGCCCGCCTGCGTCAACTGCGCCACATGCTCTGCTTGCAGTGACAGCCCCTTGCGCAGCTTTTGACCGTCAGCCGTCACCGAATGGGCCAGAATGGCGCCTTTTGCTTCAGAGACGGGTACCGGGCCAAACCTCATGCCTTGCCTCGCAGAACGGCCGTCATCTGCGCCAGAATTGCAACGGCAATCTCGGATGGGCCGGCAGCCCCGATATCCAATCCGATTGGCCCATGAATCCTCGAGATTTGCTCATCACTGAAACCGGCCGCTTTCATACGCTCGACGCGTTTGGCGTGGGTACGTGTCGATCCCAATGCACCAATGTAAAATACGCCCGCATCCAGTGCAGCTTGCAACGCCGGATCATCCAGCTTTGGATCATGTGTCAGCAGGACAATTGCGGTGCGCGCATCCAGCCCGAGTTTTGCAACGGCCTCATCCGGCCAATCCGTAAGGATCGTTTCCCCCGGAAAACGGGCGCTGGATGCAAACGCGTCGCGCGGGTCTATTATGGCCGGATCATACCCGGCAATTCGCGCCATCGGCACCAATGCCTGTGCGATATGCACCGCACCAACAACGATCAATCGCAGCGGCGGGTTGTGAACGGCCACAAAGGTCTGGCCATCTTCTCCAAAACCAGACCGATCCATGCGCAGCCGTTCCGCATAGGCGTTACGACGCAAGGCTCTGTGCCCGGTATCGATATTGACTTCGTAAGCGATGGGTTCGCGCGCTGCGCGGGCTGCAACCAGTTCCGCAAGCATCGGTTCGGGCAGAACCTTTCCAACGGGTTCGACAAGAACGCGAATGGTCCCGCCACAGGCCAGCCCGACCGCAAAGGCATCTTCGTCGCTCACCCCGAATTCCAGCAAGCGGGCTTCGCCTTCGTCAATGGCCTCAAGCGCTTCGACGATCACCGCGCCTTCGACACAGCCGCCCGACACAGAGCCTTCGATCCGGCCATCGCCGCCGACCACCAGCTGGGACCCCACCCGGCGTGGCGCGCTGCCCCAGGTTTCGACAACCGTGGCAAGCGCGGCGCCGCTGCCATTGCGGTGCCACTTCAATGCCGTTTCCGGGCTGTTGTCGAATCGTTCCATCAGGACCTCCAGACGTCGTCTGCCTCCAACATAGGCAGGATTGGCGGGATGAAAAGCGCGACGCCCCTGTCAAAACGTCTATGTTGAACCCTGCAAACCGATGCTAAAGCCTGAACAACATTCAATAAATCATAGTATTGATTGTTATGGGCCCGGGTTTTAGCTTGTACGGGCAGCGGGCCAGTTGCCCAAGCTGCATACCAAACACATTTTTTTCGGAGACAAGCAGTTGAAACATTATCTTGCACTGGGCGCAGTGGTAGGCCTTTTGACTTCGACCGCAGCGTGGGCTGACACATTCGAACGTTATGGAGAGGTCGAGGGCTGGAAAGTCTTCATCGACAACGAAAAGAAATCCTGCCTGATCGAGGCCGTGGACGATGCGGAAAACGTCGTTCAGATGGGCCTGACCGAAGATCGCGGCGTGGGGTATGTGGGGGTATTCACCAAAGCCGATACCGACATCAAACGTGGCGAAACACAAGAAGTGGCCATCCTGCTTGGCGACAACATCTATCTGGGTGAAGCCACAGGCATGAAAGGCAACATCACCAAGGGCTATTCCGGCGGCTATGTTCTGTCAGACAACCCGCAATTCGCGGATGATCTGGCCAAGAAAAAGGTCATGATCGTGTTCCCCGAGACATCCTATGCCTTTACCGTCGATCTGACCGGCACCTACAAGGCCATGGAAATGGCCCGGAAGTGCAACGAAGAACAGTTGTCGTAACGGTCTAATCGGAAAGCGCGGCCATCAGCCGTGCTTTCTGCCCCTGGTCGTCAGGTTGTGAAATCACGGCGGCCAGATCCTCGAGCGAGGCAATCGAGTGCCCTGCCCTGAAACTGTCGACATGGGGCAGCATGGCCGCCACCCCCTGGGCCTTGGGGGCAAACCCGTCCCAGCGCAGCAGAGGGTTCAGCCAGATCAGGCGCTTGGAGGACAGGTGCAGCCGCTCGATCTCTTTCTCGAGGCTCTCCGGGTCACCCCGTTCCAAACCGTCGGTGATCAAAAGAACAACCGCACCTTGTCCCATGACACGTCTTGACCAGTCTCTGTTGAACTGATGCAGACAGTCGCCGATGCGTGTGCCCCCTTCCCAGTCCTGCGCCTCGGCCCCGGCAGCGGCGAGCGCTGCGTCGACATCCCGATGATGCAAATGGCGGGTTATGTTGGTCAGGCGCGTGCCGAACGTGAAGGCATGAACCTTGGCCCAACCCGCCCCCTTGGCGTTCGAGACGGTGTGCAGGAAATGCAGAATGACTCGGCTGTATTGGCTCATCGAACCCGAGATATCGCAAAGCGCCACAAGACTTGGCCATCGCGGTTTGGGTTGCAGTCGGGCGATATCACGCAATTCGCCCCCTTGCCGCATGGCTGCGCGCAAGGTGCGGGCGCGGTCGATACGGTGCCCCAGATGGCTGGCCTGTCCGCGGCGCGATTCAATGGGTTTGACCGGCAGGGTCATCCGCGCCAATACGCGTTTGGCTTGCGCGATTTCTGCGGTGCTCATCTGTTCGAAGTCCAGGTTGCGAAGACGCTCTTCGGACGATGCCGTTTGCGTGGCGTCAATATCGATTTCGGTTTCGCCCTCGTCTTGCGCAGCCGGTTGGGGCGCGTCACGTTCGACACCCTCCAGCAGGGCCTCGGCTGCGCGCTTTTCACCGGCATCCGCCTTGCGGTCCTCTTGCACGCCCCGAATGGCAGGAAGCATCATGGCCATCATATGTTCCATGTATCGCGGATCGCGCCAGTACATTCGGAAGACCTGCGCGAACACCGTGCGATGTTCGGGGCGGTTCACGAAACAGGCGTGCAGCGTCCAGTAGAAATCCCGTTTCCGGGTGAAACCTGCCGCCTGCACGGCACGAATTGCGTCGATCACGCGACCGGGTCCGATTGGCAGCCCTGCCTTTCTGAGTGCGCGGGCAAAATGGGTGATGTTCTGCGCCAGCTTCGGGTTGTCGGGAATATCGAGGGGAAGTTGTTCGGCCATCAGACGTTATGGGGGCTCTGCCCCCATGCCCCCGGAGTATTTGGAAAAAGATGAAACATCAGACCGGTTCGAGCGTGGCCTTGGCCTCGTCGAGGATGCGTTTGGCCTCGGACCCCTGAAGTTTTTGAATGTCGTCCTGATATTTCAGGATCGCCCCCAGCGTGTCACCGATCACCTCGGGGCTAAGGTTCATCACGTCCAGCGCCAGCAGACATTTGGCCCAGTCAATGGTCTCGGCCACGCCGGGCTTCTTGAACAGATCCTCGGTGCGCAGACGCTGAACGAAAGCCACAACTTCGCGGCTGAGCGCATCGGCGGCCTCGGGCGCGCGCGCGTGCAGAATTTCGATCTCGCGTTCGAAATCGGGATAATCGACCCAGTGATACAGGCAGCGACGCTTGAGGGCATCGTGCACTTCGCGGGTCCGGTTCGACGTGACAATCACAATAGGTGGTTGGGGTGCTGCAACGGTGCCCAGTTCAGGGATCGTGACCTGAAAATCACTGAGAGCTTCCAGCAGAAAGGCTTCGAACGGTTCATCGGTCCGGTCCAGTTCGTCGATCAGAAGAACCGGCGCACCATTTTCGTCCGGTCGCATCGCCTGCAGCAAGGGGCGTTCGATCAGGTATTCATCCGAAAACAGTTCCGCCTGCAACGCGCCCCGGTTGGCCCCGCCCGAAGCTTCGGCCGTTCGGATCGCAACCATCTGCGCCGGAAAGTTCCATTCGTAAACGGCCGAGGACGCGTCCAGACCTTCGTAGCACTGCAACCGGATCAAACGGCGGTTCAGACCGGATGCCAGCGCCTTGGCGATTTCCGTCTTTCCAACTCCGGCTTCGCCTTCCAGAAACAACGGGCGTCCAAGCTTGAGCGACAGGAACACAACCGTGGCAAGGGCCCGCCCGCAGACATAGCCCTGACGGCCCAGCATCTGCTGCACGGCATCGATGGAATTTGGCTGCGTCATGGAATTCCTCTCTACTTCGCGGACAAACAGGTCACGCAAGCGCCTTTGCGTCAAGGCCCCAGCCCCTGTCAGAGCTACGACGTTCCGGTTGGTTGACAAGTTTTTTCGGCAACTCGTTCCGGGCTGGTTGGTCTTTCGGGGCAGCTATGCTAGCGGAAGGCCATGACTGATACCCTCACGATCCGCCGCCCCGACGATTGGCATCTGCATCTGCGCGATGGCGCCATGTTGCAGGCCGTTCTGCCCGAAACTGCACGTCATTTCGCCCGTGCGATCATTATGCCGAACCTCGTGCCGCCGGTCGTGCGCGGGGATCAGGCCGCCGCTTACCGCGACAGAATCCTGGCCGCCCTGCCCGAAGGCATGGTGTTCGAGCCACTGATGACCCTGTACCTGACCGAGGATACAGATGCGCAGGACGTCGCCGCCGCCCATGCCAGCGGGCTGATAAAAGCGGTCAAGCTGTACCCCGCAGGGGCCACGACCAATTCGGCCTCGGGCGTGCGTGACTTTGACAAAGTGCGCCCGGTTCTGGAGAAAATGGCCGAGATCGGCCTGCCCATGTGTGTCCATGGCGAAGTGACCGACGCCGAGATCGACATCTTTGACCGCGAGGCCGTGTTCATCGACCGCGTTCTGGACCCGATCCGAAAATCGACGCCGGGCCTGCGCGTGGTGATGGAACATATAACCACGTCCAATGGCGTGGACTATGTCAAAGCCAACGAAACGGATCTGGGCGCGACGATCACCGCGCACCACCTGATCATCAACCGCAACCATATTCTGGTGGGCGGGATCAAACCGCATTACTATTGCCTTCCGGTCGCCAAGCGCGAGGAACATCGCCTGGCCCTGCTGGCTGCCGCAACGTCGGGCGACACGAGGTTCTTCCTGGGCACGGACAGCGCTCCGCACACGGATGCAAACAAGGAAATGGCCTGTGGCTGTGCGGGGTGTTTCACCGCGACGAATACCATGTCTCTGGTGGCCGAGATGTTCGACCGCGAAGGTGCGCTGGACAAGCTCGAGGCGTTCGTCTCGCTCAACGGGCCGGGCTTTTACCGCCTGCCGGTGAACGAAGAGACGATGACCCTGACCAAGGGCGAGCCGGTTGCATACCCGTCAAAGATCGACACGGGCGATGGACCTGTCACGGTGTTCGACCCGGGCTTTCCACTGCACTGGAGCGTGGCTTAACCCGCCATACGTTCGGCCAGATCACGGGCGCGACCGCCGGTGCGCAGCATCGACCAGATCGCGTCCGCCTCATCCGTTCCGATCAGCTTCGACGCTTTGGCGCGCACGCGATCCTCGCGGTCAGACAGCGACATTGGGGTCATCAGGTCATGCGTCGCCTCGCGGCGGATACCGTCGCGACGCAACAAGGCCAGATGCGCCTGCGTTTCCGACAGGTTTTCATCCGCTTCGACCGTGATGCGATCTTGCAGAGACGCAATGCGCGGGTCCGCGCAGACCTTGTCGGTGTAGCTGCCCGGTAAAGCCGTATCATACCCCAGCGCCTGCATTGCGATGACCGTCCGGTAAGAGAACTTGGCCCCCAGCCCGGTTGTGGGCGAAAGCTGATTGCACACACTCATCCAACGGGGATGGGTTTTGATTTTGATCTCGGCCACTTCGGGTTCCGCGATGTCCAGCGCGCGCGCCGCCTCCAACGCCGCGTGCAGGCCGTGACAACAGGCGTGGAATTTGTGGCTGACTGTTTCGAACAACCATTCATCACCCAAACCATCCAGCGCGCTTTGATCCGCTGCACCATGATGGGTCGCGCCAAATCCATACGTGCCTTCCAGCGCGTCGGCGTTGGGTTGAAATCCACGCTGAATAAGCACAGCCGCCTCGACCCCTGCCGAAGCGGCAAGCCCAGCATTGTAAGGCTTGCCCATTGTTCCGAACTGGGCCTTCAGCCCGGCCGCGCGCGTTGCCGTCAAACCCAATACGGACCGCATTTGAACCTTGTCGAATCCAAGCAACCGCCCCACGGCGGCAGCGGCCCCGAATGCACCGGATGTCGCTGTCTGGTGAAACCCGGCCTGATAATGCCCCCTGCCCAGCCACAGGCCGACACGGATTGACGTTTCCATACCGACCAGCGCGGCTTCGAGCAGATCGACCAGAATGCGGTCATCCCACTCGGCCACGGCAAGGGCCGCAGGCAGGATGGCGACTGACGGATGCCCGATATGTGCGAAATGCGTGTCATCGTAATCCAGCGCGTGGGATATGGTTCCATTCACCAAAGCTGCGCTGCGCAATGGGGCCGCGCCCCCTCCGAACAGATGAGCCTGAGCGTTCCCGCCCTCGGCCAGAACCATATCGCGAACTATGCAGGACACCGGCTCGGACGCCCCAGCACGACCAACTGCCATCCAATCCAGAACGGACAGCGACGTGACAATCCGCGCCTGAGCCGTCGTTGAAACCGGGCCCGCCGCGAAGGTGGCCAATGCTGCTGTGAAATCCGTCATGAGCGCAGTCTAGCGTGCGCCCTTGCCGCGTAAAGGCCTAGGCGTAGAGTTCTTTCGCACGCGCCTCGAAGGCGCGGACGATCCGCTGCATGGCTTCGTTGAACACTACGCCGATGATCCCCTGAAGGATGGCGTTCTTGAACTCGAAATCCACATGGAACGAGATGTTGCAGCCCCCATCGGGCGCGTCCTCGAACTGCCAGTCGGATTTCATGTATTTGAAAGGCCCGTCCAGATACTCGGTATCGATCTTCTTCTGATCTGCAAACAAGGTCACCCGACTGCCGAACCGTTCGCGGAACACCTTGAACGAGATGACCAGATCGGCCTCCATCACCTCGGCCTCACCGACCGCATAGGTCTTGCGGATCCGGGCCGCGGCGCACCAGGGCAGAAACTTTGGGTAGCTGCCCACATCCGCAACAAGATCATACATCTGCTGGGCTGTGTATGGCAGGTGGCGGGTTTCCGAATGGATTGGCATGATGTCCGGTATTTGCAGGTGACAATGGCGCGTCATGTCGTATGTTGCGCGCCAAAGATCAAGGGGGCTGCGATGACTAACCGCGCTTATGTGATAGATGAGATGATCTCGGCCAAGGCCATCGCGGCGCGGATCGAAGAGTTATGCCGCGAAATCACGGATGAGTTCGGCGACACGGACAAGCTTGTCGTCGTAGGATTGCTGCGCGGCAGTTTCGTCTTCATCGCCGATCTGGTGCGGGAACTGGACCTGCCGATCGAAGTGGATTTCCTTGAGGCGTCCTCGTATGGCGATTCGATGGAGAGCAGCCGGGAAGTACGCATTCTCAAGGACTTGCGCGGCGCCATCGAAGGCCGCGACGTGCTGGTGGTCGAAGATATCGTCGACACCGGACACACGCTGAACCACGTCACCAACCTGCTCCGCAGCCGCAAGCCGAAACGGCTCAAGTCGATTGCCCTGCTCGACAAACCCAGCCGTCGCGAAGTTGATTTCCGGTCAGACTGGATCGGCTTTGAAATTCCGGATGAATTCGTCGTGGGTTACGGAATCGATTACGCTCAGCGCAACCGCAACCTACCGTTTATCGGTAAAGTCCGGTTTACCGAGGACTAGCCGCACTTTACCCGGGCAATTTGAGTGGCCACCCAGTGTCCCAAATTCAAAAACCCGAATAATATTAGACAAACTTATTTGCGCGCCCGTACTCTTCCTATCAGCTTGGGAGGATTATGGATGAAGCGTGTAGTTGCGACAGCCGGCGTCGTTATGGCGATCGTGGCACTTGCAAGTTCGGGTGCTGCAAAAGACAACAAGGGCAAAGGGCAAGGTGCCAATAAAAACAAGGTAGAGAAATCCATCAAGTCAAACGGCAAAGCCGTACCGCCCGGTCAAATCAAAAGATACACGCGTGGGCAGAAGCTGCCGGGTGATCTGAGTTTTGACTATATCGACGATCTCGACAACTGGAAGCTCAAGCCTTTGGGGCCCGGCCAGCGCTATATCCGGGTGGATGATGAAATACTCTCGATATCTGATGATACGAAGACAGTTATAGAAGCCGTTGGAATCGTTGGCGATCTGGTCAAATAAGTGGATCGTGACTAGCAGGTTTTGCCAAGCACGACATCAATCGCGCTCAGGAAAATCCCGGTTCCAATCGGAATAAGCGCATCCGGGAAATCGTAATCCGGGTTGTGCAGTTGCGGATGGTCCTGCCCCGCCCCCAACCAGAACATGGCCACCTGCGCGCCTTTGCCAAATTGGCCGAAGTCTTCGGAAAAACGCTGTGGCCGATCGACCAGCCGGCACGCGACGTCCCGATCGGCACAGGCTTTGGCCAAAACCGAAACGGTTTCACGGTCATTGACGCAGGCTTCGAACACCTCGTCATAGCTGATTTCGAACGCCAGTCCCTCGGCCTTCGCCGTGTTCTTGACCAGAGTTTCCGCCTCGGCCATCAGGCTTTCCATCCGCGCGTCCGAAACCGTACGCAGGGTCACCCACAGTTCGGCCTGCCCCGGTGCGACACCGACTGTGCGCTCGCCCAGAGTGGCATGGGTGACCGTGGTCAAAGCGTAGGTGTCATCCAAGTCGCCACCCGCCCCCAAGTTGGCCAATGCCGGAATCAACGTGGACAAAGCACCTGCCGGTGACACGCCGTCCTGAGGGGCGGCTGCGTGTGAGGTTTTGCCTGTCAGAAGGATTTGCATCCCGCGCGAAGCACAATTCGCGGGACCTTCACACAGTTCCACGGCGCCCAGCTCCAGCCCCGGCAAATTATGCAGAGACAGCACGATGTCAGGGGCAACCTCAGCGAACTGAGGATCGGCCCGATATGCAATCGCACCATGTCCGGTTTCCTCGGCGGGTTGGAAAATCAGAACCACGCGGCCAGATTTCGGGCGCTGTTCCTTCAACGCCTCCGCCACCCCGAGAACCATCACCATGTGGCCATCATGGCCGCACAGATGCCCCTTGCCTGCAATCTGAGACGCATATTCCAGATCCGCGAGTTCCTGAATTGGCAGCCCATCCAGCTCGCATCGAATTCCAACCGTGGGGCCGGGAACACCGCTTTCGTAAACGGCCGCAACACCGTGCCCGCCGATGCCGCACAGAACCCTGTCCGCACCCGCTTGGCGCAAAAGATCCGCAACCCGCGTTGCGGTATGCTCCTCTTGCCCCGAAAGCTCCGGCTGTTGGTGAAACTCGTGGCGCAGGCGGATGAGCTGCGCGATCCGCTCGGGTGTCACGCTTGCTGTAGCTTTGCTTGCCGGGCCGCGCGAAGGCGAGCGAAATCGTCACCCGCGTGGTACGAAGACCGGGTCAGAGGCGTTGCGGATACCATCAGGAACCCCTTGCCATAGGCCGCCTTTTCGTAAGATGCGAATTCTTCCGGGGTTACGAACCGATCCACTCCGTGATGTTTCGGAGTCGGTTGCAGATACTGGCCGATGGTCAGGAAATCGATATCCGCCGCGCGCATGTCGTCCATGACCTGACGCACTTGTTGTTCGTTTTCGCCCAACCCGACCATGATGCCCGATTTGGTGAAGATCGACGGATCAAGCTCTTTCACCCGCTGTAGCAGGCGCAGGGAATGAAAGTACCGCGCACCCGGGCGCACTTCGGGGTAGAGACCCGGCACCGTTTCCAGATTGTGGTTGAACACATCCGGTTTCGCTTCGACCACAATCTCAAGGACAGTGTTGTCGCATTTCAGGAAATCCGGCGTCAGAATCTCGATCGTGGTTTTCGGAGAACGATGACGTACCGCGCGGATTGTCTGCGCAAAGTGCTCGGCCCCTCCGTCTTGCAGGTCGTCACGGTCCACCGAGGTGATCACTACGTGGTTCAGGCCAAGTTTTTCGACCGCATGGGCCACGCGACCCGGCTCAAACGCGTCAAGGTCGTCGGGGCGACCGGTTGCAATGTTGCAGAAGGTGCAGCCGCGCGTACAAATCTCGCCCATGATCATCATGGTGGCATGACCCTGGCTCCAGCATTCTCCTACGTTGGGGCACCCTGCTTCTTCGCAGACCGTCACCAGATTGTTGTCGCGCATGATCCGCCGCGTATCCGCATAGCCCTTGCCACCGGGTGCCTTGACCCTGATCCAGTTCGGCTTTTTGGGCTGTGCATTGTCCGGACGATGGGCTTTTTCCGGATGGCGCTCTTCGGGGATCTTCAGATCTCGCACGGTCGTTTTCCTGACTTTGGGTCAACTCTTGTTGCTCATAACATAGTCAGAAGCGCGGTGTTAGACCAGCGGCGCATAGCCGCTATGCGTTGTACCCTCGCAAGCGCAGAAATACATCATGCGCGTATTCGTATTTGCAATTTAATTTCAACATCTAGCAAGACGTTGGCCTTATTCGCAATCGCAGCGTTTACGCGATTGAATGCGGTTTAGAACTGTTTTAATTCACACCTAAATCACATGTGAATCACAGGAGTTTGACTATGAAAACCGGCGCAAAACTGCCCGACGTGACCTTTCACACCCGTGTCCGTGACGATTCCATCGAAGGACCAAACCCATTCCGTTGGGAAGACAAGACGACAGCTGACTATTTCGCCGGTAAGCGCGTGATCCTGTTCTCATTGCCGGGTGCGTTCACCCCGACCTGTTCGACTTATCAGCTGCCTGGGTTTGAGAACGGCTATGCCGATTTCAAAGCCATGGGAATCGACGAAATTTACTGCATGTCCGTCAACGACAGTTTCGTGATGAACAAATGGGCCCAGGATCAGGAGCTGAAGAACGTGAAAGTCATCCCCGACGGATCTGGGGAGTTCACCCGGAAAATGGGCATGTTGGTCGACAAGGACAACCTGGGTTTCGGAATGCGCTCGTGGCGCTATGCGGCCATCGTCAATGATGGCGTTGTCGAGGCGTGGTTCGAAGAGCCCGGCCTGATGGATAATTGCCCAGAAGATCCCTATGGCGTGTCCTCGCCGGAAAACCTGATGAAACACCTGAAGGCGTCAGCAGAACCTGAAATGGCCTAAGCCGCAAATCCAAAGAAAAGGCCCGTGTACACCGGGCCTTTTTTCTGTTCAGCCGATCATCCGATCTCGTTCCGCCTGTTCCTGATAATGCCGTTTCAGCCGTTGCAGGGCGATCCGCAGGACGATTTTGCCGGACCGCGCTGACCAACCCATTCGCTTTTCCGCCAGCTCTAACCCTTCCAGATAGCAACAGCATCGCAAAGCAACATCACTCAGACCCGGTCCCAGGTCGGACAAGGCACGTGCAACGCGGTCCTTCGCATCAGAAGCCCCCTTTCCTCCATGGCTTTCACTGTCAAAGCTGCTTCGACCACCTGTCGTCAGAAAACGATCCCAGTTCTGCGAAACCTGAGGGCCGATCTGTGCCAGCTCAAAATCTTCGCGCAAGCGCTCGCCGGCGCTGACGAGTGAGTCATCCAGAAACGGTTTTCCGTCACGATCCCGTCTGCGCGACAATGCTATCAGCGGGCTTTCCGCAGCACTGTACCGAATGCGTTTGACCCGCTCGGCGGACCCGCCCGAAGGCTTGCCCTGAAAGCTACTCTGAGCTTCGGCAAAACCAAAGTCAGTCCCGGCACGTGCCTTGTTTTCTGCCTTGGCGATCAAATGGCTTAGCGCCGTTCGTCCCGCTGCGGAAATCCGATATCGCGAAATGCGTCCGGGATTGTCGCAGGTGATCCAGTCTTTCAAAGCCAAGGCCTGCGCGATCCTGCATTCTACGACTGCGGTTCTTGTAGCCCCGGCATTGCCGGTGTCGCGTACGACGACCGCCTTGTCCATTTCCTCGGCCACGGCAAGGACCGAACCCGTCTCGCTCAGGCGGCGCAACACACGCAGTGCCTCATTTTCAAATTCTTCTTCAGCCGCGTTTTCTGACCCGCTTGCCGGGCCGTCGGCGCACTCCGAAGCTGAAAAATGTGTCTCTGCGAGCGATTGCAAGGCCGCATCCACCAATGGATCGTCGCGGCGCATTTCGATGCGTCGAATTTGCCTGAGGATAGTTGACGCATGGCACCCGGCTGATCGCGCGATATCGCGGATCGAGCGACCGGTCTCGGTATGAGCAAGGTATCTTTGCGCCCCTTCTGGAACCCATGCCGGAATGGTGAAAGCCATGTTGTTTTCCATAATTATTTGCCCTCGTCGACAAAACAAACTGCCACTTTTCGCCCTCGGAATGTGGGTTAACCAAATCTAACTAGAGGTCCATTCGTTACTCGTTCGTTAACCACACAAGGCAAGAACCAGATTTGATTCAAAAAGATAAACAGTCGTGAAACCATCGTTCGGGTAGACTTTGACCAAGGCAACACCCGCTTAGGTTGTGTCAAACAGGGCCCATCAATTTTCGAAAAGGGACACAAGACATGCAGGACCTGATGACAATGATCGCAACCCTCCGCCGCCCACGCATGTTGGCGCGTGCTGCCAGATTCGGGGCGCGGGATTACAATCGGGACAGGCATCTGCAACGCATTCTGGGATACGGGTCGCTGCCCGGCTCAGGTCAGGCGCTGCTGCGATTGCTCGAGATGGAACGAGAGGTCAATGAACTGCGAAAAGAAGATGCTGCCGCCTACTCATTGGTGCGGCATCTGGATCTGCTTATTGCGCTGTTGGGTGAGGCGCAGCTGTATCAGGCCAGCCGCGCCTCGGTTCTTCAATAATCAGGCGAAAGCATCCGGCATGGAGGCCTTTTTCTCGGCGATATAGGCTTCCAGCGCCGCCGCGGTATCCGGGTCCATCTGTGGTTGCTGATAATTGGCCAGCAAATGTTCTACTCGCGCCGTGGCCAAAGCCCGCGTGTCACGCGCACCCTCTTCCTGCCAGGTTTCATATGGCTTGTAGTCCAACACTTCGGATTTCCAGAAGGATTCCTTGAAGTTGGCCTGCGTATGGGCACAGCCGAGATAGTGACCACCCGGCCCTACTTCGCGGATTGCGTCCATGGCCTGCGCGTTTTCATCATAGGCCACGCCCTTGGCCAGTGAATGCAGCACTCCCAACTGATCCGCATCCATGACGAACTTCTCGAAATCGGCGACCAGACCGCCTTCCAGCCAGCCGCAGGAATGCAGCATGAAGTTCACGCCCGAAAGCAGACCCATGTTCAGCGAATTCGCTGTTTCGTAGGCCGCCTGCGCATCCGGCAGTTTCGAGCCGCAGAACGACCCTGCCGAGCGGTATGGCAGGTTCAGACGACGCGCCAGCTGGCCTGCACCATACGTGATATGCGCGGCTTCTGGTGTGCCGAAGGTGGGTGCACCCGAGTTCATATCGATCGACGTCACGAACGCGCCGAAAATCGCGGGGGCACCCGGACGGATGATCTGGCTGTAGGCAACACCGGCCATCACCTCGGCCAGAACCTGTGTCAAAGTACCGGCCACCGAGACCGGCGCCATCGCTCCGCCCACGATGAAGGGCGAGATGATGCAGGCCTGATTGTTGCGCGCATAAACCTCCAACGAGCCCATCATCACATCGTCGAATGTCATCGGCGAGTTGATGTTGGTCAGCGAGGTCATCACGGTGTTTTCCTGCACGAACTCCTTGCCGAACAGGATTTCGCACATTTCAACCGAATCCTGTGCCCGGCTGGGATCGGTTACCGAGCCCATGAAAGGCTTGTCCGACAGGGTCATATGCGCCTTCAGCATGTCCAGATGGCGCTTGTTCACCGGAATGTCGGTCGGCTCGCACACCGTACCGCCCGAATGGTGCAACCACTTGGACATGTAGGCAAGTTTCACGAACTTGTTGAAATCGTCCATGGTTGCATAGCGGCGCCCACCCTGTGCATCACGCACGAACGGAGGTCCGTAAACCGGGGCCAGAACCATGTTGCGGCCACCGATCACAACCGATTTTTCGGGGTTGCGGGCGTGCTGGGTAAACTGGCTGGGGGCTGTCTTGATCAGCTCACGCGCCAGACCACGCGGGATGCGCACACGCTCACCGTCAATATCCGCGCCCGCGTCACGCCACCGTTCCAAAGCGGCTGGATTGTCGACAAAGTTGACGCCGATTTCTTCCAACACGGTTTCAGCGTTGTTTTCGATAATCTCAAGCGCCTCTTCGTTGAGGATCTCGAAATTCGGAATGTTGCGTTCGATGTATTTCGCAGTTTCGATACGAACTGCGGTACGCTCGGCACGGCGGGCAGCGCCACCGCCACCTCTCGCCCTGCGCCGGGTGTTTGCCTCTGCCATGAGAAAATCCCGTCTGATTGGTTAGATTGAGCGTTTTGATACAGGTTTGCCGGAACTCAAGCATAGGGATTGCGGCGCTCTGGGGGGAAAAGCGACATCGCCGCCCCAGGCGGTCAGTCAGGATCGGCCGCCAAAGCTTTCTCCATGGTAAGGCCGCTGCCCGCCTGATCCGTCACTTTCCAGCCCATGTGCCGATACATCGCAATCGTGTCTTTCATCATTTTATGAGTTCGCAACTTCAGCTTGGATAGGTTCCGTGCCTGTGCTTCTTCTTCGGCAAACTGCATCAATTGCCGCGCGACCCCCTGCCCTTGGGCTTCGGGCGCAACCGCAAGGTTGAACACCATGATTGCATCGTCAACCTGGTCAAAAACGATGACCCCGACTATACCGCCGGATATCGCAAGCACGACGCGATGGGTCTGGATGTCATCCGCGATCCCGGCAGTAACGTCCGGCAGATCCTCGATCCGGCTCATCGCATCTGCATAAGCCCTTTCCAGGCAGCGCGTTACCTCATCCGCATCCACCACAGCAGCCGTTCTGAACTCGATCTTCGACATGGCACCTGATCTTTCCGCCGGTTTGACTCGGCTTTTGCACCAAATGACGCCATACCGCTTGCACATGCAAGGCTTGCAACTTATGAGCCGGTTATGACCCAGACATCCCACGACCGCCTTCTGATCATCGACTTCGGCAGCCAGGTTACGCAGCTTATCGCCCGCCGCCTGCGCGAGCTGAATGTCTATTGTGAAATTCACCCTTACCAGAATGTCACGATGGATTTCGTGCGGGAAATGGCGCCGCGCGCCGTGATTTTCTCGGGCGGTCCGGACAGCGTGACGCGCGAGGGCTCGCCCCGCGCCCCGCAAGAGATTTTTGATTATGGCGTTCCGATCCTGGGCATCTGCTATGGCCAGCAGGTGATGATGCATCAGCTTGGCGGCAAGGTCGAAAGCGGCCATGGCACAGCCGAGTTTGGTCGCGCCTTTGTTACACCCAAAGACAAACTGGATATTCTGGAAGGCTGGTTCGCGGACGGCGACGAACAAGTCTGGATGAGCCATGGCGACCATGTCAGTGAAATCGCACCGGGGTTCGAGGTATTCGGAACCTCGCCCAACGCACCTTATGCGATCACGGCCGATCCATCGCGGCACTTCTATGCCGTGCAGTTCCACCCCGAGGTACACCATACGCCAAAGGGCGCGAAACTGTATGAAAACTTCGTAAAGCTGGCCGGGTTCAAGGGCGACTGGACCATGGGCGCCTATCGCGAAGAGATGATCCGCAAGATCAGCGAACAAGTCGGAGACAAAAAGGTCATTTGCGGATTGTCCGGTGGCGTTGACAGCTCGGTTGCCGCGATCCTTATTCACGAAGCAATCGGGGATCAGCTGACCTGCGTCTTCGTCGATCATGGGCTGCTGCGCAAGAATGAGGCCGAAGAAGTCGTCGGCATGTTCCGGGACAACTACAACATTCAGTTGATCCACGCCGACGAATCCGAGTTGTTCCTTGGCGAACTGGAAGGTCAGAGCGACCCCGAGACCAAACGCAAAATCATCGGAAAGCTGTTCATCGACGTGTTCCAGAAACACGCCGATACCATCGACGGCGCCGAATTCCTGGCACAGGGCACTCTCTATCCCGATGTGATCGAATCGGTGTCGTTCTCGGGCGGACCTTCCGTAACGATCAAGTCCCACCACAATGTGGGTGGCTTGCCGGAAAAGATGGGCTTGAAACTGGTGGAACCGCTGCGCGAATTGTTCAAGGACGAAGTCCGTGCCTTGGGTCGCGAGCTTGGTCTGCCGCAGAGCTTCATCGGGCGCCACCCCTTCCCCGGGCCGGGTCTGGCCATTCGCTGCCCCGGCGAGATCACCCGCGAAAAGCTGGAGATTCTGCGCGAGGCCGACGCGATCTACATCGATCAGATCCGCAAACACGGGCTTTATGATGACATCTGGCAGGCTTTCGTCGCCATCCTTCCCGTCCGCACCGTCGGCGTAATGGGCGACGGACGCACCTATGACTATGCCTGTGCGTTGCGGGCCGTCACCTCGGTCGATGGGATGACGGCGGATTATTACCCGTTCAGCCATGAGTTCCTTGGCGAAACGGCAACCCGGATCATCAACGAAGTCAAAGGCATCAACCGATGCACATATGACATCACCTCGAAACCCCCCGGAACCATCGAGTGGGAGTGACCCGGTAAAACGCAACCGCGTTCGACGCCAAAACGACCCGATCCCGGGAAATCTTGCAAGCCGCGCCTGAAAAGGTCGGGCACGGCCTTGAACCTGACGCTTCATAAGCGTTTCAATGATTCAACGAATTCAATCTTTTTGATCGCGCAGCGAAAGCCCCGGTACCGAGGCCGTGACCGCGCGGCCAGGCCGGGGTGCGGTACGTGAATCAGACACAAAAAAACACATTCAAGGCCGCCTTGTGGATGACCGGAGCCATCGCGTCCTTCTCCTCGATGGCGGTTGCCGGTCGCGAACTGAGCCTCGTGCACGACACATTCGAGATCATGATGTATCGAAGCCTCGTCGGGTTTCTTGTTGTCGCCCTCGTACTCACGGCCACAGGCAGTTGGGTTCAGATTTCCACGCAACGCCTGGGGTTGCACGCCCTGCGAAACACCCTGCATTTCACAGGGCAGAATCTTTGGTTCTATGCGGTCGCTGTTGCGCCTCTGGCGCAGGTGTTCGCGCTGGAATTCACGCAGCCGCTTTGGGTGATCCTGCTGTCGCCACTGCTGCTGAACGAACGTCTGACGCGCCTCAAGATAACGGCAGCGCTTATCGGTTTTGCGGGCGTTTTGATTGTCACGCGCCCAGGCAGTGCGCCTCTGAGTCCCGGCCTTGCTACGGCGGCCGCGTCTGCGATTTTCTTCGCATTTACAACGATTACCACGAAAAACCTCACTCGTTTTGCCAGCATCGGCTGCATCGTTTTCTGGCTTACGTCCATGCAGGCGGTGCTTGGGGCCATCGCAGCCGGTTTTGACGGGCAGATTGCCTTGCCCACGGCGCAAACCCTTCCGTTTTTGGTTCTGGTCGGGCTGGCGGGGCTGCTGGCACATTTCTGCATTACCAACGCGCTTGCGATTGCCCCCGCGACAGTTGTGATCCCATTTGATTTTGCGAGGCTTCCCACGATCGCGGTGGTCGGAATGATCCTGTACCACGAACCCATTGACCATTGGGTTCTGATCGGTGCGGCGGTCATCTTTTCGGGAATTTTCCTGAATATCTGGTCTGAAAGCCGTAACAGTTTAGCAACAGTTGAAAACAGTAGTCGCAATACGTAACGCACCGTCACCAGTTGACCTTAAAGTAATCAAAAAGAGAGTATTGCTCATCATACACGGGACAGGCGTTCATCACACTCAGCCAAACGCCATTGAAGCCCGCCAGGGATTGTTAGGGAGGACAGAATGAAAAAAACACTACTCGCGACCTGCGCTTTGTGCGTTGGAGCGACGGCAGGATACGCAGGCGGCCTTGATCGAAGCGGTCAGGGCATCAACCTGATCTTCGAAGAAGGGTCAGCAGTCCAGTTTCGGTTGGGATACACCAACCCCAGCGTAACGGGCACCATGCCTGCTTTGGCTGGACCAAACATCGGGCAGCCGGTCGATTCCGGAGAGGTTGCGAACGACTTTTTCACACCGCATCTGGGTTACAAAACGTCTCTGACCGAAAAGCTCGATTTCGCGATCATGTATGACCAGCCCTTTGGGGCCGACATTGAATACGCGAACACCTACCCTCTTTCGATCAACCCTATTCCGGGTGGTCGTACCGATGTTTTGAGGGCTACAGCAGACACGGACGCCATTACGGCATTGCTGCGTTACAAATTCGATGGCGGGTTCAGCGCAATCGGCGGTATTCGAGCACAGCGTGTGAAGGCTTCTGTCACCGTCCCGCTTGCAGCAGGGTACCAGGTTGACACCGATGCCGACACTGCATTCGGCTACGTTATCGGGGTTGCATGGGAGAAACCGGAAATCGCAGCACGTGTGTCACTGACATACAACTCCAAGATCAGCCACGATCTATCGCAAACAGAATCTCTGAACCCACCACCGTTCCCTCCGATTCCACCCGGGACCGTGGCCACCTTCAACACAAACAGCGAAATTGAGACGCCCCAGTCGATCAACCTGGACTTCCAGACGGGCGTCGCGCCTAAAACGCTGTTGTTTGGTTCTGTTCGTTGGGTCGACTGGCCACAGCTGGTGTACAACCCGCCAAACTATCCGCCGACCAGCAACCTTGTTGACTACGACGATGCGACCTTCACCTATTCGTTGGGCTTGGGGTATCAATTCTCGGAAGAGTTCAGCGGTGCTGTAACACTAGGCTATGAGTCTTCTCAGGGCACTCCTGTATCCAACCTCGGCCCGACCGATGGGTTCTGGAGCATTGGTCTGGGCGGAACATATTCGTTGGAGAATGCCAAAATTTCCGGTGGCGTACGCTACACTGACATCGGTGATGCAACGGCAGATGGCGCCTTTGGCCAAACAGCCACCTTCAGCGGCAACAGCGCCTGGAGTGTTGGGTTTCAGATCACTTACGCTCTGAACTAAATCCAAGGTGTTTTCATCTTAGGCTCCGCTGTTTCAGCGGGGTCTTTTTTATGCGCAGGTTTCGGGTCGTATATCTGTCGAATGAATGAAATTGTGCGGCCATGAACACGCAAAAACACCTTTCTCGGCGCGCCTGGGTCGAACTTCTTCTCCTGGCCGTGATCTGGGGCGCATCCTTTGTAGCCATCCGGATCGCTCTGGACTCCATTCCCGTTATGACATCGGTTCTGCACCGCACGTTCTGGGCGATGCTGGTGCTGTGGCTGGTGGCATGGGGCAAGGGGCTTTCGCTGCCCCGCTCTCTGCGCATCTGGGGCGCATTTCTGATCATGGGGTTGCTGAACAATGTCATCCCGTTCAGCTTGATGGCATGGGGTCAGCTTTACATAGATTCTGGTCTTACGGCCATTCTGAACGCGACCACAGCCATCTTTGGCGTTCTGGTTGCGGCGCTGTTTTTCAAAGATGAGCGTTTGACACAAGCCCGGGTCATCGGAGTCGTTTTGGGTTTTCTCGGTGTCTCGATCACCATCGGAATACAGACCTTCACGTCTTTCAGCCTGCAAAACACAGCGCAGCTTGCCGTGTTGGCCGGAACGCTGTCGTATGCTTTTGCGGCGGCTTGGGCGCGGCATCATCTGTCTGACCTTCATCCCGTAGTCGCGGCGGCAGGAATGCTGACCGGTTCGACTGTGCTGATCCTGCCGCTGGCGCTGATGACGGACGGGGTGCCAACGCTTGCTCTGCCCGCGATCACCTGGGCTGCGATTGGCTATTACGCCATTGTGGCAACAGCGGGGGCATATCTTTTGTACTATCGAGTCCTGGCGATGGCGGGCAGCGGCAACCTGATGCTGGTGACGCTTGTCATCCCTCCGGTCGCCATCGTGCTTGGCGCAATTCTGCGGAACGAAGCGCTGCCGCCGAATGCCTATTTCGGCTTTGTCATCCTTGCCATGGGCCTTCTGGTATTGAACCGAGCTGGCCGCCGTGATTGACGCCGTGCGCTGCCCGATTTAGCAAAGGCAAAAAAGGGACAGCACAAGATGATCTACAACTCAGCCGAAGACTGGCGCACGGCAAGCCGCAAGAAGGTGCTGTTCTTTGGCATGTCCGGTCTGGGCAAGACATATGTCTCGAACATTCTTCGGGACTCAGGCAACTGGTTTCACTACTCGATCGACTATCGCATCGGCACCCGGTACATGGGCGAATACATCACCGACAATGCAAAGGCCGAGGCGATGAAAGTCCCGTTCTTGCGTGACCTGCTTCTGTCGGATTCCATTTACATCGGCTCGAATATCTCGTTCGCGAACCTGACTCCGGTCGCAGCCTATCTGGGCAAACCGGGCAACCCTGCCCTTGGCGGATTGGAGATGCCGGAATACCGCCGCAGGCAGGAACAGTTTCGACTGGCCGAAATACACGCTCTGCTGGATACCGAGTATTTCATCGACCGAGCCGAGCGTTTGTACAAATACCCCCATTTCATCTGCGACACCGGTGGATCGATCTGCGAATGGGTAGACCCCGAAGATCCGAACGATCGGGTACTGTCCGAGCTTTCGCAACACACCCTGATGATCTGGCTGAAGGGGGATGAGGAACACACGGCAGAGCTTGTCCGCCGTTTTGACAAAGCTCCAAAGCCGATGTCTTACCAGGCCGAATTCCTGACCAAGGCGTGGACAGATTATCTGGACCTGCAAGGCTGTTCAGAAGCGGATGTTGATCCCGATGATTTCGTCCGTTGGACCTATGCACAGGCCTTGGCGCACCGCCAGCCGCGTTACGAGGCCATGGCGAACAACTGGGGCGTGGCGATCGCTGCCAACGACATCGGAAAAATCCGCGATGCCGCCGATTTCAATGAGTTGATCGAACGCACACTTGAGACCACGCGCAATAACGCCTAACTACCAGTTTTCACTGATCTCTTAGAAGCCTGACACATGCCCATCAAAATCCCATCGGAACTGCCTGCATTTGACGTCCTGACCAAAGAGGGCGTCATGGTCATGGACGAAGATCAGGCAATGCGTCAGGACATCCGCCCGCTGCGCATCGGTTTGCTGAACCTGATGCCCAAGAAAATCCAGACCGAAAACCAGTTCGCGCGCCTGATCGGGGCAACCCCGTTGCAGATCGATCTGTCTTTGATCCGCATGACCGAACACCGGACCAAGAACACCGCCGCCGAGCATATGTCCGAATTCTATCGCCCGTTTCAGGAGATCAAAGATCAGAAATTCGACGGCCTGATCATCACCGGTGCCCCGATCGAACATCTGGAATTTCATGATGTCACCTATTGGGACGAAATCAGCGAGATCTTCGACTGGACCCAAACCAACGTACATTCCACCTTTGGTGTGTGCTGGGGCGGGATGGCGATGATCAACCATTTTCACGGCGTCAAAAAGCACATGCTGGACGCAAAAGCCTTTGGGTGTTTCCGGCATCGCAACCTGGACCCGGCGTCTCCGTTCCTGCGCGGTTTCTCGGATGACTGCGTCATTCCGGTCAGCCGATGGACGGAAATGAAACAGGATGAAATCGATCGCGCACCCGGGCTGAGGACCCTGTTGGGCAGCGACGATGTCGGCCCCTGTCTGGTCGAAGATCCCGGCCATCGCGCGCTGTATATCTTCAATCACTTCGAATACGACAGTGACACGCTGAAACAGGAATATGATCGGGACGTCAGCAACGGCACGCCTATCAACGTGCCGATAAACTATTACCCCGATGATGATCCATCCAAAAAGCCGCAGAACCGATGGCGCAGTCACGCACATCTGCTGTACGGCAACTGGATCAACGAAATCTATCAGACCACGCCGTTCGACATAACGAAAATTGGCCACTAAAGTCCTGATATCCCTTGGCTTGGCCGTTCTGGGCCTTGTCATACTGACAACCTGGCGCAGCGCCCGGAACGAAGCGCTGGCCGAGGCGGCTTTCCCCCCCGAGGGTCGGATTCTGGATGTGGGCGGCATCGCCGTGCACGCCGTGGTCATGGGGGACGGTCCTGATGTCGTTCTGATCCACGGTTCCAGCGGGAACACGCGCGACATGACCTTCGCGCTGGCCCCCATTCTGGCTAGGTCATACCGCGTGATCGTTTTTGACCGACCGGGCCTGGGCTATTCCGAAAGCTTCAATCCGGATGGCGAAACCATCATTGAACAGGCGGATATCCTGCAACGGGCGGCGGCTCAGCTTGGTGCGGAAAAACCCATCGTGGCCGGGCAGAGCTATGGCGGATCGGTCTCGCTGGCCTGGGCCGTGACCCGGCCCGAGAATATCTCGGCTCTGGTTCTGATCGCCCCGGCCGCCATCCCATGGGAAACGCCTTTGGATGGGTTCAACCGGCTTGCGTCAACCACGGCGGGCAATGTGCTGGCCTTGCCCTTGATCAGCTCTTTCCTGCCCGAATGGTACGTCACACAGGCGTTGGACAAAGTTTTTGCACCGCAAACGGCGCCCGAAGGCTATGCGGAACATTTCGGGCCCGGGCTGACGATCCGGCGTGGCTCGATGCATGCAAACGCCAAGCAGCGCGCCAACCTGCTGGACGAAATTACCAGTTTGCAACCCAGATATGGCGAGATCTCCGTTCCGACGGAAATCATCCACGGAACGGCCGACGACACCGTTGGTCTTGAATGGCATTCTGAACGCCTGATCGAACAGATCCCCGGGGCCGAATTGATCGAGCTACCGGGTGTCGGTCACATGCCACAGGTGGTCGCGGCACCCGAGGTTGCCGCCGCGATTGATCGCGCGGCGCAGCGCGCGGGTTTGCGTTAACCCACGCTCTAATCCATAGTCAGATATGGATTTTATCGCGAGGTGACATATGGCCCGGTCAGGAAAAGGCTCTATCGAGAAGTATTTTCAGAAAGACGCGCCCAAATCTGTACGGGAAGAGATTCAAAACGCGAAAAAGGGCGATATTCTGAACCCGACCTACCCGTATTCCGAAAAAATGAAGACCAAGGATTATGATGAGCAGATGGACCTGCTTCAGATTGAATTGGTCAAAATGCAATCCTGGGTCAAGGAAACCGACCAGCGGGTTGCCATCATTTTCGAAGGCCGCGATGCCGCCGGCAAAGGTGGCACCATCAAACGGTTTCGCGAAAACCTGAACCCGCGCGGCGCGCGCAACGTTGCGCTGGCCAAACCATCAGACGCCGAACGCAGCCAATGGTATTTTCAGCGCTACATCCCGCATCTGCCCGCCGCAGGAGAGATCGTGTTCTTTGATCGCAGCTGGTACAATCGAGGTGTCGTCGAGAACGTCTTTGGCTTCTGCACTCAGGAACAGCGTGAGAGGTTCTTCCGTCAGGTCCTGCCGCTTGAAACGGGCCTGGTGAATGACGGCATCCATTTGTTCAAGTTCTGGCTCAATGTCGGGCGCGCAGAACAACTGAACCGTTTTCTGGCGCGCGAAAACGACCCTTTGAAGCATTGGAAGCTCAGCGCGATCGACGTCGCAGGGCTGAACAAATGGGATGAATACACGCAGTCGATCTCGGAAACTCTGACCCGGTCGCATTCTGATGCCTGCCCGTGGACGATTGTGCGTTCCGACGACAAGAAACGCGCGCGGCTTGCGGCCATCCGAACGGTTCTGCATGCCTTGGACTATGATGAGAAGGACAAAAAGAGTATTGGCGAGATTGATGCCCGTATCTGCGGTGGCCCGGATATGTGGGGGGCGTAGATTGTCTCTCTGCCGCGCCCCGTTGATACCTTCACGATCATGCATTGGACGACAATGCGTCGGTGGTCTATGTCCTTGTCTTCCAACACGCAATCAATGCAACTGAGGCCGGGATGACGAAACGCGGTTATCACCACGGAAACCTAAAGCAAGCCCTGATCGAGGCTGCCTTGTCCCTGATCGAAGACAAGGGCCCGACCGGTTTCACGCTGTCCGAGGCGGCCAAAACGGCCGGTGTCACGCCTGCCGCCGTCTACCGTCATTTTCAAGGGCGCGAGGACCTGATTGCCGAAGCCGCACGGCAGGGGTTTGAGATGTTCGCAGACCTGATGCAATACGCCTATGACGAAGGACAGCCTTCAGCCCTTGCCGCCTTTGAAGCAACGGGGCGGGCATATCTGGCCTTTGCGCGCAAAAATCCCGGGCATTACATCGCCATGTTCGAAAGCGGGATTTCCCTGAACCGGACACCCGAACTGTCCCTTGCGGCCAACCGGGCCAAGTCCGTTCTTGAAAAAGCGGCCGCGGACCTGTCCCAGCATATTCCTCCTGACAAGCGCCCGCCCGCATCGATGTTCAGCGCCCATATCTGGGCGATGAGCCACGGAGTCGTTGAGCTGTATGCCCGAAATACCGGCGCAACTTCGCCTTTTCCTCCCGAAGATTTGCTGGAAAGCGGTATCGGCATCTACCTGCGCGGTTTGGGCCTGATCCCCCAGGACGAGTGACGCAGTCAGAACGAACGGCTGCCCTGAGGCATACTCAAGCCCGATGTCACATTGATCAGATCCATCTCACCCATCCCCTTGATATCAACGCACCCAAGCTCCGAGACCTGAAACTCGTCAATCAGGGCATATTTCATCTCTTCCGGGGCCACGATGTTCATGGGGTTGGCAAAGACCTGCAACCGGGACGCGATGTTTACGGCAGGGCCAAACACGTCATAGACATATTTCTGAATGCCCACGACCGATCCCACCGCCGCACCCATCCCCAATCCGATCCGGGCCTGCCACTTATGCGGATGGCTTTCGTTGCGGCGTTCGAGATAGCGCAAGAACCTGACCGCACAATGCGCCACGGCGGTCGCATGATCCGGTGTTGGATCTGGCATACCTGACACGGCCAGATAAGCATCTCCGATCGTTTTGATCCGCTCACACCCGAATTGTTCCACGATCCGGTCAAAGGCCGTGAAGATGTCGTTCAGTTCGCTCAAAGTCACCGTCGGGTCGGTCTTGGCCGCAAAATCCGTGAACCCTACAAAATCCAGCATCACCACTGAAACCTGCTGATACAGCTGCGGCGTGACAACGCCGAACGTCTTGAACTCTTCATACACGGCTCGGGGCATCAGGTTCAGCAACAGCCGTTCCACTCTTTCCTTTTCGCGCTCAAGCTCTCGGGTGTTGCGCTCGACCATGGTGGAATAGCTGTCGATCATGCTTTCCAATTCGCGAATGCGGGTGATGTTCTGACATTCCACGATCAGCACCTGCTCGGACAAGCCATTGGCCAATGAGACCGTGACAGCAAAGATCAAGGTCCTGCGTTTCGGCTTTATCTGCAATTCGACCGAGTACCGAAGGCCGGACTGCTTTACGTCCTCAAGTTCCTTTGGGTCGAGATCCGACAGAACGTCGCTTAGGGTACTGCCCTTTTCAGGAGTGCCGAACCACTCCGTAAAAGGCCCGTTGTGAAACACGAATTGCAGGTCGGATGCGCGCACCACGGCGACGCCGACTCCGATCGCACGCAGCAATTGCTCGTTTATCGCCAGAATGCTCATGCCGCGTTCCGGGTGACTATGATCGAACGTTTGCCTTCGATTGCGGTCAGCGCAGTTTTGATGTCTCCATCGGACATGCCATGCTGACTCAGCGCGTCGCCAAACAGCTCGGCCATGACGTCGAATTCGTTGTGCGAAATGTTCAGATGCCGATGAACTGCTTCGATCCTGTCATCACTGAAGGATGCCGGCCCGCCAATCAAAGACGAGACGAACTTGGTTTGATGGTCGATCAGGCGCGGCATATCAATGTCTTCGAAATGATGGCCGATCTCATCCGAATCCAACGCCATTTCATAGAAGGTCATCACGACCCGGCTGATCGTTTTGAAACCGCCATATTTTTCATAAAGTGTCTGTGCCACACGAATACCCGCGCGTTACCAATCAATAACCCCACAACTTTATATCAAATCGATATTTTTGTTAACGCTTATGATTTTCTGGCCCGGAAGGATCAAAAACCGTCTTTCCGCACAGGAAAACCTGCCAGAGCATCGCCGAGGCCGAAGCGGATCTTTCATTCGTTCTTTGGGAATGGGAAACGAAGGAAAGGCAACACCATCAGCGGGATTGTCTTTTGACCGATCCTGAAGCGCTCTGATGGGCTGGGCCGGGTCAGTTTTGAACGCAAGCCCGCCCTTCTGACAGAAAACTTCGCCTGATCCCCCCAAAACCCGCCGTTCAAAGAGAATTTAGTTTCAATACGGCGTGTCCTCATGTTCACATTCGGGAAAATGGCACAACAATCGAAAGGACCAAAAGTGCAGGAACATGGATATGCGTCCGGGCGACTGAATCTTCCTTTTGTCGGAATATCGACCTTCGCAAAATCTCCATATGTCGAGAACTGGGACAGAATCGAGGCCGATGCTTGCGTGCTCGGCGCGCCGTTCGACTTTGGTACCCAATGGCGCCCCGGCGCGCGTTTTGGTCCTCGGGCCGTGCGAGAGGCATCGACCCTTTTCAGTTTTGGCCATGCCGGCGCCTATGATCATGAGGATGACGCGACCTATCTTGACAGCTCGGTTCGGATCGTCGACCTGGGCGATGCGGATATCGTCCACACCAAGACCGAGACCAGCCACAAGAACATAGCCTTTGGCGTGCAAAAAATTCTCGAGGCCGGGGCACTTCCGCTGGTGATTGGCGGTGATCACTCGGTCAACATCCCCTGCATTTCCGCATTTGAAAGCGACTGCGCCGAAAACGGCCCGATCCATGTTGTTCAAATCGATGCGCATTTGGACTTTGTAGATGAACGTCACGGCGTCACCAACGGGCACGGAAATCCCATGCGCCGCGCGATCGAGAAAGACTATGTTTCAGGGATGACCCAGCTGGGCATTCGAAACGTATCGTCCACCGCCAAGGAAGGGTATGACGACGCGCGCGCGCGCGGATCGGACATCCTGTCCGTGCGGCAGGTTCGCAGATTGGGAACAGAGGCTGTTCTTGACCGCATTCCCGAAGGCAAACGGTACTATGTAACGATCGATATCGATGCGTTCTGCCCCTCGATCGCGCCCGGAACCGGCACTCCGAGCCACGGAGGTTTTTTGTACTATGACGTTCTGGAAATCCTTCAGGGGCTGGCGAAAAGGGGCGACGTGGTGGGCATCGATCTGGTCGAGGTGGCCCCCGCCTACGACCCCACTGAAAGCACTCAGATTCTGGCGGCGCAGCTGCTGTTGAATTTTCTGGGTTTCATTTTTCACGAACGTGCCCGACGCACGTGAAAAGCGGGTGGAGCCGAGGCTCCACCCCAAACCTCAGGCGTCGATTATGTTGTGCCCCGGCCCGTAGGGAAAGCCTGTGATGTTTTCGGCTCCGTCTTCGCCCACCACCAGAATATCGTGTTCCCTGTAACCGCCTGCACCGGGCTGGCCTTCGGGGATCCACAGCATCGGCTCAATCGAGACCACCATGCCGGGTTCCAGCACTGTGTCGATGTCTTCGCGGAGTTCCAGACCGGCTTCGCGACCATAGTAGTGGCTCAGAACACCAAACGAGTGCCCATAGCCGAAGGAACGATATTGAAGCAGACCTTCGTCGGCAAAGAACCGGTTGATCTCGGCGGTGATACCGGAACATGTGGCACCGGGTTTGATCAGGCTCAATCCAAGTTCATGCGCGGCCACATTGGCCTTCCACAGGCGCAGGCTGTCGGCATCCGGCTCACCTAGAAACAGGGTCCGCTCCAGGGCGGTGTAATAGCCCGAGATCATCGGAAAGGTGTTCAGCGACAGGATATCACCTTTTTGCAACGCGCGTTTGGTGACCGGGTTATGCGCGCCGTCGGTGTTCAAACCCGACTGAAACCAAACCCATGTGTCGCGGTATTCGGCATCCGGATAGGCCCGCGCGATTTCCACTTCCATCGCGTCTCGACCTGCCATCGCAATTTCGATTTCGGTTGCGCCTTCGCGGATTGCGGCATGGATCGCAGCACCACCCACATCGGCCGTGCGCGCTCCACCCTTGATCAATTCGATCTCTTCAGCGGATTTGATCATCCGCGCGGCCATGGTGTCGGCCGCGATGTCAACCAACTCTGGCTCGTCCAGCGTGTTCAGCGCCGTGTCGCGCGCTGCAAGCGTCATGTGGTCGCCTTCGATGCCGATCCGCTTTGCATTCCCGATCAGGCTCGCAACTGCCCGCCAGTAGTTGTCGCGTTTCCAGTCTGTATAAATCACATTGTCTCCAACCGACCGGCGCCAGGGTTGTCCGGCATCAATATTGGCCGAAACGGTGGTGCAGTTGTCCTGGGTCACAACACAGCCATAAGGGCGCCCGAACGCACAGTACAGAAAGCCTGAATAATAGGCGATGTTCTGCATCGATGTCAGCAACACCACCGGGATATCCCGCTGGGCCATGATCGCGCGCAGCTTGCCAAGACGGCGGTCATATTCGGATTTGCTGAACGGCAACGGGGCCTTGTCGCCATTATGGCAGGTGAAGAACTGAGGGCGGTTAGAAATGTCAGTCATCCTTGGTCTCTCATCTATGCCGGGCGTGCATTTTCCCGGCCACATGTCCCGGCGTTCAGGACAGGCGGTCTCGGGGTCCGAGAGCCGATCACCTCCGTAGTCGCCGCGACGCCATCGCGGCAGAGATGAACAGGTGAATCGTTAGATCAGACGATTTGCTGCGTCAAGCGGGCGAAAGGCCCCGCAGACGCTCCGACCGACGCCGCAACAGTTCAACCGTCGTCAACAGGGCAATGGATAGGACCACAAGGATTGTGGCGACTGCCAGAATGGTTGGACTGATCTGTTCCCGCAGACCGGTGAACATCTGCCACGGCAATGTCTTTTGCGAGGCGGAGCCCACAAACAAGACCACGACCACTTCGTCGAACGATGTGATGAAGGCAAACAGGCCGCCCGAGATTACGCCCGGCAATATTAATGGCATCTGTATCTTGAAGAAGGTCCTAACGGGCCCTGCGCCCATATTGGCAGCCGCCCGTGTCAGGGATCGATCAAAGCCCACCAGGGTCGCCGTCACGGTAATGATCACAAAGGGAATACCCAGCACGGCGTGGGCCAGGATAACTTTCAGATAGCCTACGAAGTTCTTGTTCATGCCAAGTGTACCTTCGAGGAAACGCCCGATATCACTGTAGAAAAAGAACATACCCGTCGCCGAGATGATCAGCGGAACAATCATCGGCGAAATCAGAATTCCCATGATCGCACGGCGTCCGGGAACGTGCGACTGGCTGAGCCCGATCGCGGCCAGCGTTCCCAACGTTACCGAAATAACCGTCGCAATCGGCGCGATGATCAGCGAATTCTTGAAGCTGCGTTGCCATTCGTTGTTGGTGAAGAAATCTCGGTAATGCTTCAGCGAATAGCCTTCCGGATCAAGCCGCAGCATCTCGGGCGTGAAGGTAAAGAAGTCCTGCGCGTTGAAAGACAACGGCAACACCACCAGAATCGGCGTGATCAGAAAGACGAAGATCGCACCACAGATCACGCGAAACAGGTAGTGATAGAAAACCTGTTGTGCCGTGAGATACGGCAGCAGCTTGCGCCGATACCGCCCCTCGTACAACCAATAGATAAACCAGGCGAAAAACCAGCCGCCGAGCAGCCCCAATACACCGCCCATCAACCCGGCCACTAAAAAACCCACGACGCCGAATCCGATGATATTGATCAAGCGTGCGAGGTTTTCGTTCTTCACGATATTTATGTAGACCCAAGCCAGCCCCGCGATCAGAACGGCTCCGCCCAGTATACCCAGAAGGACCGAACCATTTCCGGCCCCGACGAAAATGCCGGCAAAGGCCCCGGCAAGTGCCACACTGGGCAAAACCATGGACATGGGTTTGCGGGATATCGGTGTCAGTGCTGCCATCTTGATTATCCCAACTTCACGTTATCGATGCCTACGATCTTGTCGTAGACCCAGTAGAGCAACAGCACGACCGCCAGAAGGATCGTACCCAAGGCCGCAGCCAGCCCCCAGTTCAGTGAGGACGAGATGTGATAGGCAATCCGGTTCGAGATGAAGACGCCCTTGGTGCCGCCCACGATCTCGGGCGTGATGTAGTACCCAATCGCCAGAATGAACACGAGGATCGAACCGGCACCGATTCCGGGCACGGATTGCGGGAAGTAGATGCGCCAGAACGTCGTCCAGTTCGTTGCACCCATGGATTTGGCCGCACGCGTGTAAGACGGCGGAATGGTCTGCATCACCGAATACATTGGCAAGATCATGAACGGCAAAAGAATGTGTGTCATCGCGATGATGGTGCCGATCTGGTTGTTGATTATGATCAGGCGAGCGTCATCAGCGACCAGCCCCAACCAAACGAGGGTATCGTTAATAACCCCCTGTTGCTGCAACATGACCTTCCAGGCGGACGTTCGAACCAGAAGGGACGTCCAGAAGGGCAAAAGGACAAGTATCATCAACAGGTTCGATACCCGCATCGGAAGTGTCGCCAACAAATAACTGACAGGATAAGCAAGCAGGATACATGCACCTGTTATTACGAGCGACATGAACAGAGTACGTCCAAAAAGCTTTATCAGGATTTGCTTGTCTTCGGGTTGGGCCTGTGCGCCTTCCGGGGTTCTGCGCATATCGACGGCATTCAGGAAGTAACCATTGGTAATCGCTGGTGAGTGGGTCTTGATCACTCGCCAGGTTTGCGGATCTCCCCATCCGTCATGAATCTCGATCAATTTTTCCTTGAACGGCCCATCCGTTTCAGGGTCCAGTTTTTTGATCTGGCGCCCGGACCTGCGGAACATCGAAGACATGCCAGTCTCTTCGTAGTTCAAACGCGAACCGAGCCTTGTGTGCTCTTTGTTGTCAATCGCAACAATCATGTCGCGGACAAAGGCCTCGTATACATCCTCACCCGGCAACTCACCTGACTGCTCGTCCCAGTTGTTCAGGGCTTCTACGGTCAAGGGAAGCGTGTCGGACACGATACTGTTTTCAACAGACCTGAACAGCATCGATGCAATGGGAACGATGAATGAAAACAGGACAAAGAGGAGAAGCGGAGCAACCAACAGCAACGCCCGGAGCTTTTGCCTGCGTAGCGACCGCGCCAGCGACTGCTTGAGCGGTGTTCCATCAGCGGCCAGCATAGGGCCCGCGTTTTGGGTGGCGTCGGTCATTGTTGCCCCTTGGCTTTTTTGGGGTCAGGGGCAGTTTCCCGCCCCTGACAGTGTCACCAATTCAAAACTGGATTATTGCGCCAGCCACGCCTGGAATTTGGCGTCGATGTCGTCACGGTAGTCCGCCCAGAACTCATAGTTGTACAGGAACGTGTTCTTGGCGTTTTCCGGATCGGTTGGCATATGGGGTGCCATATCGATACCCAGTTCGGCATGCTTACCCACCAGCGGAGCCGACGATGCACGGGCCGGGCCGTACGAGATGTACTTGGCCTGATCCGCCAGACGCTGGGTATCGGTCGCGAACATGATGTAGTCCAGCGCGCGCTTCTGACGCTCTTCGCTCAGACCAGCGGGAATGATCCAACCATCCAGATCGAACACCTGGGCGTCCCAAAGCATGGCGACCGGCTGCTTCTGCTCTTCGATTACGCTGAACAAACGGCCGTTATAGGTAGAACCCATGACAACCTCTCCATCGGCCAGCAGCTGCGGCGTGTCGGCACCCGCAGACCACCAGACAACGCTGTCTTTGATGGTGTCTAGCTTGGCCAGCGCCTGATCCTGACCTTCCGGAGTGGCCAGAACGTCATAGACATCTTCCTTCGCGACGCCATCGCACAAAAGGGCCCATTCCATATTGTTGATCGGGCGTTTTTCCAACGAGCGCTTGCCGGGGTAAGCTTCCAGATCGAACACAGCGCAGATATCGGTTGGGGGTGTATCGCCGACCAGGTCAGTACGGTAACCGAAGGTGGTTGAGTACACGATCTGCGGAATAAAGCAGTCGCTGACCAACAGGTCGCCGAAATCTTCGGAGGCAGGTGTGCCATCCGGCGCGGGGGCAAGCTGGGTGTCAAAGTCGATTTCCAGCGCAAGCCCTTCGTCACACAGACGAATTGCGTCTGCGGCCACAACATCGACCACGTCCCAGGTGATATTGCCGGCTTCGTTCATCGCGCGCAGTTTTGCAACCGCTTCGGCCGAGCTGTCATCATTCAGGATGGTGACACCTGTCTTTTCAGAATAGGGCTCGTGATACGCCTTCAGCTGCGATTTGGAATAAGCGCCGCCCCAGGAAACGATCGTCATCTCCTCGGCGAACGCACCGCCGGCAACCGCCCCAACTGCAGCTGCTGTCAACAATGTTTTGGTTTTCTTCATGAATTACTCCCAGTTCTTCCCGTTTATGTGTGTGGTCGACTGATGCACGGGTTTTCACCAGCCGGTCCCTCAGTGAGGTCGCGCTTGTTCCGCGCGACTTGGCCTATGCGTCGAGCGCACGACAATCCTGAGCCAGCCAGCCGATCTCGATCTCCTGACCTGGGGTCAGGCGGATTGCGTCTGGCGCGTTCCGTGTTTTGACGATGAATTCATCATTTCCTGCAACGGACATGCGGAAACGGAATACGTCACCCATGTAGATGAATTCTTTGACAGTCGCTTTCAGCGTATGAGCATCGGCGTGCAAGCGATCCTTGTTGAATTCCACCCGCTCAGGCCGGATTGACACCTTTGTCCTTTCGCCCGGATTGCGAACATTTATCGGAACCGCGTCAATTTCAGAGCCATCATCAAGTTGGACAAGGCATGTGTCGCCATCAATCGATTTAATGACACCTTCCAAGGTGTTGTTTTCCCCGATGAATTGGGCAACAAAGCTGTTTTCTGGTTCTTCATAAAGTTGATCAGGCGGTGCAAGCTGCTGAATACGGCCGTCGTCGAACACAGCGACACGATCCGACATAGTCAACGCTTCGGTCTGGTCATGCGTCACATAGACCGTGGTAATTCCAAGCTCATGCGCAAGACGCGTGATTTCAAACTGCATATGCTCGCGCAGCTGTTTGTCCAGTGCGCCCAGGGGTTCATCCATCAACACCAGTTCGGGTTCGAAAACCAAGGCGCGCGCCAAGGCTATTCGTTGTTGCTGACCGCCAGACAACTGAGCCGGGCGTCGCCCACCAAACGCACCCATCTGAACCATATCCAGGGCACGCTGAACCTTTTCATCCCGTTCAGACTTCCCCAATTTGCGAACTTCCAAGGGGAATGAAAGGTTTTCGGCCACCGTCATATGCGGAAACAGGGCGTAGTTCTGGAAGACCATGCCAATCCCACGCTTGTGTGGAGGGATATTGTTGATGGGCTTCCCGTCAAGAAGGATTTCGCCATGTGTGGCGGTTTCGAATCCGGCAAGCATCATAAGGCAGGTTGTCTTTCCAGACCCGGACGGCCCGAGCATGGTCAGGAATTCGCCTTTAGGCATTGCAAGGTTGAGATCTTTGACAACGAGATTCTCGCCATCATAAGATTTTTGTACGCGTTGGAATTCAACAAACGCGGCATCAGTATTTGTGTCGGTCACAAGACCCCCTGTTGCGTCAAATGATTATCCGAGAGTTGCGGATTTCATTGATCTGTAGTCAGCAGTTAAGACCATGCAGTAGGCACTTGGCAACATTAGATGACGCTTTTGCGAATATTCATATCATATTTGCTGTTTCAATCAGCAAGATTGAGGCGACCCATATGCCATGCAAGACTTTGATTGCTTGAAAGAACAGGCTTACCAATCCGTTTGCGAATCTCAGGGATTGCTTCAATGGTCCGAAGGTTGGTGCAGCTAATGAATACCGCTTCTACCGACGGATCAGATCCCAATTCTGTCGCAGCTTCGATCACGGACTGCACCGAAATCCGAGCAACCTTTGCCTCTTCGGCCTGCCCGAATGTCCCGAAAACATCCATGGTTATTCCGTTTTCCGAAAACGCGGCACGCAGCGGTGCGTTGACCTCTTCGACATAAGGCGACAGCAGCGCAAACCTGGACACGCCAAGATCCGCGGCGCAGGCCGTGGCCGCGCGCAAAGGGTTCGTAACCTCTTTTGTATTGCACGACTGTTTGACAAGTTCCTCCACACGTTCTGATCCAATGACGGAACTTGCGGACGTGCAGCCATAACCCACCACCCGGAAAGGACGCGCGCTGGGCAGCAATCCCGCCGCCGCCGGCAGGGCCTCTTCCATCTCGGCCAGGGTTTCCGGTGTCACTTCAATGCCGCTGGGTATCCGTGTTACATACAACGGGTTTTTCCGGCCCGAGAAAATCGTGCTGAATTCCGGCTCAATCGTCTCGTCGACCTGAAGAACAATCAATCCAAGCGGCGGGGCTTGCGGGTCGTCCTCGTCAAGCGTGTAAGGCACGTAGGTCATAGCTGGATCATCTCCGGCCCGATACGCGGGCTGATAAAGCGCGGAACATCGTCTGTTACGACGATGTTTTCTTCGTGAACCAAGATCTTGCCACCAACGGCAATGCCCGGCTCCAAGGTCAGCACCATGCCGGGCTCAAGAACGGTCTGGTCCGTCGGGATGAGCGAGGGCCATTCGGTCAGCGACATTCCCAACCCGTGCCCCAACCGACCGGCATCCGTGCCTTCGGGTGCCTTGGTCAGCACGGTGTTCATGGCATGAAACAGCTCTGCTGCGGTGGCGCCGGGGCGGGCAATCTCGAAAGCAGCATCAGACGCCTCAATCAGCCTGGCGTAAGCAGATTTCACGTCCGGATTTGCTGGGCCGACCGACCAGTTGCGGTCGAAGTCACTGAAATAGCCATCCCAGACCAAGCCGGTATCAAGCATCAGTACATCGCCATCCTCCAAGGGGGACGAAGACGCCGGCGATATTACGTCAGAGTAACCGCCCTGCTCTGCCCCACCTGCGAGATACGGCACCCAGTCGGCACCCTCTTCCAGACAGAGTATCTGGAAACCGCGAAATACTTCATCCAAAGGCACGCCTGCCCGAGCAATCTCGGGAACTCGGGCAAATGCCCGGCCGGCTATGGCGCATGCGGTTTCGATCTTGGCGATTTCCGCCTCGGATTTGACCATGCGAAGTTGGCGCAAAATACCGTGATCTCCGGTGATGTGGCGCGAACCGAGCCTGTTTCGCAGGCGTTCGATATCCGACATGGGCATACGCGCGTGCGTCTCGTGACCATCGGGCATTCCAATACGGCTTTTGACGGGTGTCAATTCCGTCAAGGCATCCGTCAAAAGCGAGACGCCGTCATCCTGAAGGTCGGGTGAGCTCCATGTTCGGATGTCGTCGATCCAGGTTTGCCCCATCAACGAGGCGCCGATCGAGGGGATGACCGCAACCGGTTTACCGGCCGCAGGCAGGATCAGGAACCACGGACGGGTCGGGCTTTCCCAGAATCTGGTCAGGTATCCGGTAAAGTAACGCACGTCGGTTTCCGTGGTCAGCAGCAGCGCCGACAGGCCCGCGGCATTCATCATCACCTGTGCGCGTTCGGTGCGCGCTGCGAATTCTGCTGGCTCGAACCCTCTCATCCGGCGACCTCAGAGGTGGGGCGCCGCATGCAGGCTGAACCGTTGAAACGACACCGCTTGAATGGCCCGGTGCTATGGCCCGTTCGGTGTAGATTGATATCGGCTTTCATGCAGCCCCCTGAATTTTCGTTCGTTGACGTGAGCGGATCGGTAGGGTTCTGTCAACCAAAGTCTTTTGTTGACCGGAGGCGCCAATGACCCACTCTGATCCAGCCTTCAGCCGGGCGGAATATGATCGCCGTCTTGCCAAGACCCGAAAGGCGATGGCCGCAAAGGGAATTGACTGCCTTTTTGTCGAAGACCCCTCGAACATCGGATGGCTCACCGGGTACGAGGGCTGGTCTTTTTACGTTCACCAGGGTGCCTTGATCTTTCTTGACGCGGACCCGATCTGGTGGGGGCGCCGGCAGGATGCAAACGGTGCGCTGCGCACGGTGTGGATGGGGGACGATCGGGTTTTCGGATACGCGGATCACTTCGTGCAGTCGACCGCACGGCATCCAATGCAGGATCTGGCCAAACTTATTGCGGACTGCGGACACGGCCAAAGCCGAATTGGGGTGGAGCTGGACAATTATTACTACTCGGCCAAAGCCCATATTACTTTGACAACGGAACTACCCGGGGCAACCCTGATCGATGCAACGGCCTTGGTCAACTGGCAACGGGTCGTGAAATCCGACGAAGAAATCGCCCTGATGCGCAAGGCGGCCCGGATTTCAGAGTTTGTGACTGACGGCGTGCTTGAGCGCGTTGAACCCGGCCTGCGCAAGAACGAGCTGGTCGCTCAGATCTACCATGACGCAATCACGGGCGTCGGTGATGACTGGGGGGATTACGCAGCCATCGTCCCACTTTTGCCGTCCGGGTCAGATGCCGCCGCGCCGCACCTGACCTGGAATGGAGATGTGTTCAAATCGGGCGAATGCACCTTCTTCGAGCTCTCTGGCTGCTATCGCCGATATCATGCTCCGTTCTGCCGGTCGGTATTTCTGGGTCAACCGCCTGATTATCTCAAAAGGGCCGAGGCGGCCTTGGTCGAGGGGTTGGAAGCGGGTCTGGAGGCTGCGCGCCCCGGCAATCGCGCGAAGGATATCGCCAAAGCGCTGGCGGCGCCTCTCGAACGTGCGGGGATCGAACGCGGTGCTCGCTGTGGCTATCCTGTCGGCCTCAGCTATCCTCCGGACTGGGGCGAACGCACGATCTCGCTGCGGGACGAAGACAATACGATCCTCGAAGCAGGCATAACATTTCACTTCATGCCCGGGCTCTGGATGGATGATTGGGGGCTTGCGATCACCGAAACCATCCTGATCAAGGAAAACGGTCCTGCAGAGTGTCTGTGCAAACGACCACGCAAAGTATTCGTCAAGCCCTGAGTGGTGCACGAACGATCCTAGGCCCGCGCCTGATCAAACACGTATCTGTTCAAGCAACCAGTCCCGAAACAATGCGGCCGCCGGATTGCTGGCATCGGCGGAAAGATAATACCCTTCGTTGCAGTCGACAGTGCTGTCATGTGCGCTTTCGACAAGACCGGTTATCATCGCATGTTTCGCCAGGAACTCGCTGATCAGGGCAACCCCGCTGCCATGAACCGCCAATTGAAGCGCCATGCCGAACGTATCGACGAAAACGGCAGGCTGCCGCTGCACGTCCTGCTTGTCGAACCACGTCTTCCATCCGCTTGAAGTGCCGACTGCCTCTATCAGGGGAAGGTCAAACGGATCCCCTGCAAGCGTCGGCGCCTTGAGAGCGACAAGCCTGTCCGGCCACAAACGTTCGGCCCCCCTGCCCACTTGTTTTTCCGATCCGAACCTGACCTGAACGTCAGCTTGCGACGCGTGAAAATCGTCAGGCCAGATTGCGCTGAGCAGCCGCACGCTGATCTCTGGATTGCGGGTGGTGAAGTCCGCGAGGTTTGGGGCGATGACCCATTGCGCGACGCTGACAGATGTGGCCACCGTCAGGACGTCTCCTGGTGCGCTTGCGTCGGCCCTTCCGGCGGCGGCGGCAAGCGCCTCAAGCGCTCTGCCGACTTCGGGCAACAGTTTCCGCCCTGCATCCGTCAGGGCCAGACTGCGCGGATGCCTTATGAAAAGCGCTGTCCCCAGACGCATCTCAAGGGATTTCACCTGCTGACTGACGGCCGATTGGGTCAGGCCGATTTCCTCGGCCGCCGCGGTAAAACTCAGGGTCCGGGCCGCCGCCTCGAAGGATCGGAACCAGGTCAGGGGGGGAAGTGATTTTGCCATTGATCAAGTTAGCCATTAATCTTTTTAATGCGAAAGCACATAATTCAATCATTTGTCAAAAACCACACCCGTTTCTACTTTCTCCCAGCGCGACAGGAGAGGTGTGATGAAGCCGGAAATACGCAAGATTGTTACCTACGACGAGGAAGTTCTTGTCGAGGGATTTCGCCCTGCGGAAATCCCATGGCGCATGTTCGCCGTGGCCGCAGTGATTACCAATCCCTGGGCGGGTCGATATGTCGAAGACCTCAAACCGGAAATCCACGCATATGGCCCCGTACTGGGAAAGATGATGACGGACCGCATGATCGCGTTGGCCGGCAGTGGCGACGCAATCGAAGCCTATGGAAAGGCAGCCGTCGTCGGGCTGAATGGCGAGGTCGAGCACGCCTCGGGCATTATTCATACCCTTCGGTTCGGCAACCACTACCGGCAGGCGGTCAGCGCGAAATCCTATCTGGCTTTCACGAACACGCGCGGCCCCGCAAATGCGCCGATCATGGTGCCATTGATGGACAAAAACGATGCCGGGCGGCGGTCTCACTACCTGACCGTTCAATTCTCGATCCCGGACGCACCGCGCGACGACGAAATTGTCGTCGTGCTGGGGGCGGCAACCTCGGGCAGACCGCATCACCGTATCGGCGACCGGTATCAGGATCTCAAGGATTTGGGTCATGACGTGGACAACCCGGCCGCGGTCTGAAATCGGCGGGCTGGCCGCCATCCAGACAGGCACAGGTCCGGACATCCTGTTGCTGCACGGGGTTGGCCTGCGGGCCGAAGCCTGGGGCGCGCAGTTGGACGGGTTGGCCTTGGAAGCGCGCCTGACGGCACCGGACATGCCCGGTCACGGCGAAAGCCCGCTGCGGTTTTTCGGTACGGAACTGTCGGAATACAGTGATGCCGCAGGGAACGTGCTGGGCAATCTGAACGGTCCGGTCCTTGTTGTCGGCCACTCGATGGGCGCGATGATCGCGTTGGACCTTGCCACCAAGGCGCCCGACCGGATTTGCGGCGTCGTGGCAATGAATGCCGTTTTTGAACGCAGCGCAAAGGCCGCGCTGGCGGTTCGGGAACGTGCGACGGAACTGGATGGGGAAACACCGGTTGACCCAACCAGCACGTTGCGCCGGTGGTTCGGTGACATCGGTTCGCCTGAACGTGATGCCTGCTGCGACTGGCTGACGGCCATGGATCCGGCTGCTTACAAGCTGGCCTATACGGTTTTTGCCCAAGGCCAAAATCCGCGGCGCGACGCGTTGCGGAAACTTCGCTGCCCCGCGTTGTTCATAACCGGCAGTCAGGAGCCGAACTCCACCCCGGACATGTCGCGGAAAATGGCCGAAGTCACCCCGAATGGCCGCGCGCTGATCATCGATGGGGCGGCCCATATGATGCCGATGACCCATGCAAGTCAGGTCAACGCCGCCATTTCCAGCTTTCAAAGCGAGGTGCAATCATGACCGAACTCGACCCCCGCGACCTCCGGCGGGCATTCGGCAAATTCATGACCGGTGTGACCGTAGTTACCACGCGCAGCGCCTCTGGCATGGCCCTGGGCTTCACGGCAAATTCCTTCACTTCGGTTTCGCTCGACCCGCCGCTGTTGATCGTCTGCCCCGGCAAGAACTTGTCTTCATACGGCGAATTCTCGACCTGCACCCATTTCACGGTGAGTGTTCTGGCCGAGGGGCAAGAGGATGTGTCCAACACCTTCGCCGGCTTCAAAGGTGATCGGTTCGCCAAGACCGACCATGACCTCGACGCGCGAGAGATCCCTTTGATCAACGGAGCAGTCGCAACATTTTCCTGCCGGACCCACCAAGTGATCGAGGCAGGAGACCATTGCGTTCTGATCGGACAGGTCGAAGCCTATTCCCACAACGACCGCCCGGCGCTGGGCTACGCGAACGGGCAGTATTTCAGCCTTGGCCTGGAACGCGGCGCGCTTGAACCGACGGGGCGCCGGACCGTCTGTGGCGCAATCATCGAACACGAAGGCCGCGTGCTGCTTGAGAAAACGGATGCCGGTTTCAGGCCGCCGCAGGTCACATTGTCCGACCGGCGACAGTTGCGCGACAGCCTTCGGCAGGATCTGCATGATCGTGGCATCGACGCACGTCTCGGCGTGGTCTACTCGGTCTATGACGATGCCACAGCGCATCATGTCTACATATTGGGCAATGCGCCGGAACTTCCCAAACACGGCAAGCTTGAGGCCGTCGCGATTGAAGACCTGGCGGCCCTTGCCTACTCGACGACGCCAATCACCACCATGATTTCTCGTTTCGCGCTGGAAAGCCGAACCCGCGACTTCTCACTGTATCTGGGCAGTGCGCAGCAAGGCGACGTGCACAGCTTTTCTGAAAGGACCTGATGGATGGAGTTTTCCCTTTTTGCACACATGGAACGGCTGAGCCCCGATCAACCCCATGAGAAGCTGTATGAAGAATTCATCGCGCTGTGTAAAATGGCCGATGAGGCGGGAATGCGCGCCGTCTGGACCGGCGAGCACCACGGGATGGACTTTACGATCGCGCCCAACCCTTTGATGTCTTTGGTCGATATCGCACATCACACCAAGAACGTGCGGCTTGGCACGGGTACAGTTGTTGCACCGTTCTGGCATCCGATCAAACTGGCGGGCGAAACGGCTGCGGCGGACCTGATGACAGGCGGCCGTATCGAGCTGGGCATCGCCCGCGGCGCCTATTCGTATGAATATGAACGGATGATGCCGGGAATGGATGCATGGGATGCTGGCCAGCGCATGCGGGAAATCGCGCCGCTTTTGCCCCGGCTGTGGGCGGGTGACTGTGCCCATGATGGAGAGTATTTCAAATTCCCCGCCACTACCTCGGCCCCCAAACCGGTGCAACCCGGCGGACCACCGATCTGGATCGCGGCGCGGGATCCGAACAGTCATGAATTCGGTGTGCAGAACGGCTTCAACATTCAGGTCACACCGCTCTGGCAGGGCATGCAAGAGATTCAAACGCTGATGGGCCGCTTTGAAGATGCATGCGCAAACCATGAGGGGCCGCGCCCCAAGATCATGCTGCTGCATCACACTTACGTTGGCAGCGACGATGATGATCTGGGTCTGGCCGCTCGGGAATTGTCGCGCTTCTACAACTATTTCGGGGCCTGGTTTCAAAACAAGCGGCCAGTCCGGCAGGGCTTGATCCAGACGTTGACGGATGAAGAGATGGCGGCCAATACGATGATGGCACCGGAAAACCTGGCGCGTGATCTGACTGTCGGAACCCCGGATGGGGTCACGGAACGTCTGAAACGATACGAAGATCTGGGCTATGATGAGTATTCGTTCTGGATAGACAGCGGTATGAGTTTCGAACGCAAACGCGCATCGCTGGCCCGTTTCATCGACGACGTCATGCCAAAGTTTCAGTGAGGATCGATGATGCATCAGAAACCACATTTCCAGCTTTACATCGACGGTGCGTGGACCGAAGGGGCACGCGGGCAAGTGATGCATTCGCAAAACCCGGCGACGGGCCAGGACTGGTCCAGTTTCGCCTGCGCCGCACCCGAAGACGTTGACCGCGCCGTGTCCGCGGCGCGTCGGTCACTTGATGATCCCGCGTGGCGCGACATGACGCAAACTGCACGCGGCAAACTGTTGTTCAAACTTGCCGAACTGATCGAGGAAAACGCCGGACACCTGGGCCAGCTTGAGACCACCGACAGCGGAAAGCTGCTTGCCGAAACCGCAAGCCAAACAGCCTATGTCGGTGACTATTATCGATATTATGCAGGGCTTGCGGACAAGATCGAAGGGGCGGTTCTTCCGATCGACAAACCGGACATGCACGTCTTCACCAAACGCGAACCGATTGGCGTGGTGGTCGCAATCGTCCCCTGGAACGCACAGATGTTCCTGACCGCAACCAAGCTTGGCCCCGCGATAGCAGCAGGCTGTTCGGTCGTGCTGAAGGCCTCTGAAATTGCGCCCGCTCCGATGCTGGAGTTCGCGCGGCTGATCGATGAAGCTGGCTTTCCGCCCGGTGTCGTCTCTGTCATTACGGGGGATGCCGAAAACTGCGCCATCCCGCTTACCCGGCACCCGGATGTGGACCGGATCGCATTCACCGGCGGCCCGGAAACAGCGCGCCATGTCGTGCGCAATTCGGCTGAAAACTTCGCGGTGACCACTTTGGAACTGGGCGGGAAATCCCCGATCATCGTTTTTGATGATGCCAATCTGGATGGCGCCGCCAATGGTTTGATTGCGGGAAACTTCGGCGCCTCGGGTCAAAGCTGCGTGGCCGGCTCGCGCGGGTTGATACATCGCCCGGTACTGGACGCGCTTGTTGACAAGATCGAAGAGAAGATGAAGGGCGTCGCAATCGGCGACCCGTTGGAAACGGCCACCCATGTTGGCCCGCTCTGCACCGCAGCTCAGGTGGAAAGAATTCAGGCGACTTTGGCGAAAGCCACAGAACAAGGCGCACGCATCCGCTTCGGGGGAAAACCTCTGGACCGGCCGGGCAACTTCATGGCCCCTACGCTGGTGGAGTGTTCGAGCCCAGAGACCGAGACGCTGAAGGTCGAAATGTTCGGCCCTGTAATGTCTCTGCTGCCATTCGATACGGAAGAAGAAGCGATCGCATTGGCCAACGACTCGCTGTTCGGGCTTGGGTCTGGCGTTTTCACTGAAAATGTTGCCCGCGCCCATCGGGTTTCATCCCGTCTGAAATCGGGAATTTGTTGGATCAACACTTACCGCGCGGTGTCCCCGATTGCTCCGTTTGGTGGCTACAATCAATCCGGCTATGGCAGGGAAGCCGGGATCGAGGCCATTCACGACTACACAAGGACCAAAACCGTATGGTTGAATACGTCGGAACAGCCAATGTCGAACCCATTCATCATGCGGTAACAAGATCCTGCTGCATTGTTTTGTCAAAGCTGTCGGACTTTAGCGTTTAGGGTCATCTGCAAACCCTCTTGTAACTGTCCCAGCCAAATAGCTGCGTCTTCAAATCTCGTGCACGCAATAAAGTCCGAGTTTTGAGCCAGCATCTTTTCACCAATCTCGTCCTCAGAGTTTTGCGGGCGCACGAGGGAATATCTGCAAAGAGATAATAATATCTGGTGCCCATCAGATGTAGTGACGAAGGCGGTGGGTCTGGTGTCGAAAACCTGCTCCGGTAATCCCAACTGCGCGACGCGCAGGTCCCAGACGCCCACCTGCCACTTTGGCTTGCCGGAGGCATGGCCACTGAGGTCGAAGCACTGTGCCTGGCCCAAGCGGGACCGAACACCTCAAAGCCGGCGCAAGAGCAACGGGCATATCGCGGATCTAAACTCCGCCGCCGGTCAGCGTCGCGATAGCATCCTTGACCCGCGCCGCGTGATCGCGGTCGGCCGCCGCTGAGTGTGGATCAGAAAAATGTCCGCTGTCATTGTCGAAATACAGCCCCGAGGCATTGGCAAATTCGTCCGACAGCGCGGCCCGTCGCAGGATATCAGCGCCGATCGCCAAGTCATTGCCGGCCATTCCAAAACCCTCTCGGACCATCTTTGAGGCCAGAAGCGAGCCAGGGTTGACCGCGACGAAGACTGGGCCTTTTGGGTGCGCGCGCGCCATTTCCCGTGACCAGATCGTGATCGCCAGCTTGCTTTGCGCATAGGCCTCCATGTCACTCAATTGCCGCTTACCGTGCATCGCTTCTACATCCACCGGCGCCTGCGCGGCCGATGAAAGGTTCACCACGCGCCCTTCGGCTGGGATGATCGGCAACAGCCGTCGGGTCAGCACATGGGGCGTCAGCGCGTTTACCACGAACCGAACATCCATCCCGTCGGCCCGGCGTGGGTGCGGAGTCTTGTAGACACCGGCATTGTTGATCAGAACGTCCAGCCGGTCGTGCCGGGCGCGCACGGCGTCAGCAAGCGCGGCGGCTTCGTCCAGATCGGAAAGATCGGCGCGGAAGGTCTCGGGGTTGCCGCCAACCGTCTGCGCGGCGGCCTTCAGCTTGTCAGAGCTGCGTCCGTGCAGCAGCACGCGGTGGCCTTCGGCCGCCAGTGTATTGGCGGTCAACAGGCCGATGCCGTCGGTCGCGCCGGTGATCAGTATAGTCTTGGGCATTGAGGCCTCCTTGGGGATGAAATCAGTCGTGAAACTCGGGCAGGACCTCGTCGGCCAGCCGGTGCAGGGTGGGTTCGATCCCGGCCACGTTAAAGCGCAGGTTCAGTGCCACATGGTTGATGCCCAAATCGCGGATCTCGTGCAGGTAGCGGCGCAGGTAATCGGTGCCGGCACTGAACCCAAGATGGATCGGGCGCGGCGGAGCGTCGGCTTGGTCCACCAGATCAACATAGAGCGACTGCATCACCGGTTTGTCGGGCAAGCCGGCCTGTGCCACGCGCGCTCGATAGTCGGCCACAACGCGGGACTGCGCCGCCGCACCACGCGGATAGGTCATCCAGCCGTCACCGTGGCGCGCCACCCACTCTGGCGTCTGCTGGCTGCCACCGGTGATAAGCAGCGGCAGGCGCCCGGCGGCAGGCTTAGGCAACATGTCGATACCGCCCGAGAGGTCGCCCTGCGGGTTGTCCAGTCGCGGGTAATCCTGCGCCATGGCGCGGATATAGGCGAGGCTGTCACGGAAGCGCGCCCCGCGATCAGAGAAATTCTTGTTCAGCGCCGGATATTCCTCGGGACGATCCCCCGAGGCCACCCCCAGAAGCAGCCGCCCGCCCGACAGCTGGTCGGCCGAGGCTGCCGCCTTGGCCACATGGGCCGGGTGCCGTAATGGCAGCACGATCGAAGCCACGCCAAGCGCGATGTCGCGCGTCGCAACACCCAGCGCGCCGAGATAGACGAAAGGATCGAAAACCTGCCCCGCATCGCCAAACGAGGGCACGTTGAAGGGCACGTCTCGCAGCCAAAGCGCGGCAAAGCCCAGTTCGTCGGCCAGCACGGCACGCTCCAGATGGCGCGTCATAGTAGGTACCGGATCGTTGCGATTTGCCTCGAGCGGGACCACTAGCCCAATGCTCAGCTGGCCGGGGCGGAACACCGCGTTGAACGCGCGGTTCAGCGGCGCGAAGTTTGGCGTGTTGGATTTGTCCAGCATTTTCTGCCTTTCTCAGAACCGCACCAGCGCCCGGCTTTCCAGGCTTTTGCGGATGTTGTGCCGATCAGAATCTTCGACAAGATCAATCGCGCTGTGGCCCACCGTTGGACGGCCACGATTGTCGTAGATGTTGAACCAAACGATCTCGTCCGGCGTCATGCGCGACAGATACACCCAATCATGAAGCGGATTGGCCGCCAGGCCGAGGATACGACCGCGCCGGTCGGGATAGATCAGGTCGATGTCGATCCAGTCCGCGTCGTCCACGGTTGCAGGGCGCACGAAACCCAGCGGGGCGGTGTTGATCGGGTTTTCCACCGGCCGCCACAGGTTAACGAAGGCGTAATGCCCCGCCGCCCAATCGCGCGCCCGCTCGGGCCCGAGGATGTCCACCAGCCGCTGGTGCGCACCTTGCGGGCTCAGGTCGCTGTGCACGTTGCGCGCGGGGCGGCGGTTGGCTGCCGGGTCGTCAATGCGCAATGTGTGGTCGAAGAACAGCACCTCGCGCGCGCCGATCCGGTCGCACAGCAGCTCGGCCAGTTCGCGGTCGTAAACCTTTTGCCAGCCGAGGGATTCGAAACTGGTCACCCGCGTCGGTGCCACACCAAATTCGAACCCGTCAGAGACAAAGCTGGCCCCTGCCCGCCCGGCACGCAGATCGGTCAGCGCCACCTCGGTCGCGGCCAGTTCGGGCGAGACCAGATTGCCAGCGATGCTGTCCGCGTCCAGCACGAATGCCTGCGGCGCGGGCTTGTGAACATGATAATTGACGGTTCCGGTCCGGGTCATGAAAGCCTCCTTGGGGGTGCCGGCCCGGCATACCGGGCCAGTGCTGCATTCAGGCGAGGTCGTCCTGCCCCGCGATCAGGTAGTGATGGCTGACCGAGCCCTTGGTGCGGGCGGCCAGGTGCGGTGCATAGGCCGGGTCCGCCATGAAGGCGCGGGCCGCCTCTTCCGAAGGCCACTCGATGATGATCCTCAGCCCGGCGGGCTGATCCTCGCCTTCCATCTGCGCGTGGGTCGCGGTACGCGCAAGATACTTGCCGCCATGTGCCGCCACGCGTTCGTTGGCGGTGGGCAGGTAGCCGGGGATCCAGTCCTCGGCGGTGGGGGTGACGTCCAGAACGGAATAATAGGTCATCGTGTATCTCCTTCGGGGTCAGAACCAAGCGACGGTGTCTTGCATCGTGCGGCGGGTCTTGGGGAATTCAGGATCTTTCGCGCGATGACCAAAGGCGAACATCACCGCCGGTTTCCATTTCGCGGTATCGACGCCGAAATGTTCGGCCAGCGTCTGCGTCGTTCGCTCCATGTCGAAGCCCTCGATCGGGCAGCTGTCGATCCCCATCAGCGCACCGGCGGTCATCATGTTGGCCAGCACGATATAGGCCTGCTTGCCCGACCAGTCGGTGATCTCGCGGTCAGAGGTGATCTTGTGATCCTCGGCCTGGAACTTGCCGTATGCGCCGTTGAAGATCTCGATCACTTCCTCGGGCAGCTGCTTCACTTGCCGGTAGTGGTCTTGCAGATAATCCGATCCGGCGCGCATCAGTTCGCCCGTCGCCGCAAGGATGATGCCGAAATGGCTGGCGGTGCCAAGCTGGCCGGTCGACCCGTTCATCATCCCGTTGGCACCCCATGAAAACTCGCGGAACAGCTCGCGCTTGTCGGGCGACTGGATCATCAGGATGCGGAAGGGCTCGTGCCCGAACGAAGTGGGCGAAAGGCGTGCAGCCTCGAGGATCGTCTCGAAGTCAGCGTCGCTCACCTTGCGTTCAGGGTCGAAGATCTTGGTGGCATGGCGAGAATTGAAGGCCTCAATGATCTGCGCGTTGATATCGGTCTTAACCTCGGTGATCGCGTTCATTTTATGTCTCCGTTGGGGTGTGTGTCGGTGTGCACCTGACTTATCACTTGCAAGAACAAGAAAAAGGTGGTGAAAAATAAGTTCAGTTTTCGTATTTTGGATATAATCTATATGGATACCGACAGCCTGCGCCTGTTCGTCATGGCGGCCGAACGGCTCAATATCAGCGCCGCCGGGCGCGAGCTTGGCCTTGCACCGGCGGTCTCGAGTGCCAGGCTGGCCAAGCTTGAGAACGAACTTGGCGTCGAGCTTTTGCACCGCACCACGCGCAAGGTGTCGTTGTCATTGGAAGGGTCGGAGTTTCTGCCTTATGCGCGTGAAATTCTCGCCCAGACGGATGCAGCGCGCGCTGCGCTCGGAGGCACGGATACCGGCCCCACAGGCACCTTGCGTTTCGCAGCCCCCAGCAGTTTTGCCCAGTTGCACATCATGCCGCTGTTGCCCGAGTTTCATCAACGCTATCCCGACCTGACGCTGGACCTGCGACTGTCGGACAAGCCCTTCGACGCCATCGAGGGCAGTTTCGACCTAGCCCTGCGCAACGCGCCGCTGGCCGATAGCAGCCTCAAGGGGCGCAAACTTTCAGATGACATCCGCCTGCTCTGCGCTGCGCCGGAATATCTCAAGCAGCACGGAGTGCCTTCGAAACCCGAGGATCTGACGGGGCATCGTTTCATCGCGTGGGCCAATCTCGACCGGCGCGAACTGGTTGATCCAGCTGGTCAGAAGGCGGTCCTGAACCCGCGCTCGATGATCAGCCGAACCATCGTCGATGACGGCACCGCGCAACGCGAAGCTACGCTTGCCGGAGCGGGGCTTTCGATCAACTCACTCTGGAGCGTGGCCCATGAACTGCGCTCCGGGCGGCTCAGGCAGGTATTGCCTGACTGGCGGCTGAATGATCATGCAGGGCTGTGGCTGATCTATCCGCGCTCGAACGTGCTGACGCCCAAGACACGAATCTTCATGGATTTTCTCGTCGAAAAACTCGGCGGCAGGTCAGGCACCGGCTGGGTCGAAGCGCAGCAGGACAGCTCGTAATCGTGCATCGCGTTCGCGGACAGGTGCAGTTCAAGTTTCGCAATGGTGATGGTGGCGGAGAGACAGGGATTCGAACCCTGGAGACGGTTTCCCGCCTACACACTTTCCAGGCGTGCGCCTTCGACCACTCGGCCACCTCTCCGTGCCGGCGATATTTGGACGAATGCCGTCGGATTTGCAAGGCCCCAATTCGACGAATTCAGGGGAATAGCGCAAATTAATCAATGCACCTACCGACGGGTGATCACAGGTCAACACGTGCTGCGATCTGGCCCCTCAGATCTCATCACCGGCATCCGGGTCCATATCCGCCTCGGTCAAATCCGCCGGAGCTTCTGCAACTTTGCGTGGCTCGTCCTGCACAGAGGCGGAAGGCTCCTGCTTGCTCGGGCCAGATGCCCGCAGGGTTTCGGGATTTCGCAGCCAGACATCACGTTGTGCGAACGGGATCTCGATCCCTGCTTCCGAGAATCTACGGTTGATTTCATGGTTCATGTCAGATTTCACCGACAGAACCCAATTCACATCCCGCAGGATCGCCCGTATTTCAAAATCCAAGGAATCTGCTCCAAACCCCTGGAACACAACGCTTGGTGCCGGGTTGGCCAAAACCATCGGATGGCTGTTGGCGATTTCGCCCAGAATGGTTTCTACCAGACGCGTATCAGTTCCGTATGCAACACCCACCGGAACGATCACCCTCCCGATCGTATTGCCGCGGGTATAGTTCGTTACAACACCGCTGATCAGGTCAGAGTTCGGAACGATAACATCCGTCCTGTCGAACGTCTCGACCCGGGTCGAACGAACGGAAATGTCCTTAACATATCCCATCATGCCATTCACATCGATCCAATCCCCCTTGGAAATCGGACGCTCGACCAAAAGGATGATGCCAGAAACGAAGTTCGACACGATTGTCTGCAAACCAAAGCCGATGCCAACAGACAGCGCGCCAGCGACGATCGCCAGCGATGACAGATCAAAACCAGCCACCATGATTGCCACCAACGCGGCAAGGAATATGCCAACGTATCCAGAACCCGCGACAATCGCGTTTTGGCCACCCGGATCTATGTTGGTTTTCGGCAGAAGCGAATTGCGCAGCCCGCTTTGCAACAGACGCGTCAGCGTATAACCGATTGCAAACACGGCAACAAAGGTCAGAAAGTTGCTGGGCGAAATTGTGACGCCACCGATATCAAAACCAAGCAGCAGGCGCGACCATGCTTCCAGCAGATCGGTTTCCCGCGCACCCCAATAGATCGCCAGAATGGGAAGCGCCAAGATGGCCAATGCAAACCCAACCAGTACGGAAAAAAGCGAATCCCCCGCGGCTTCGCCCTGCCCGGTGACCCAGCCGTAAATCTGACTGATGAACCGTTGCAGGATGACCAAGGCCCCTATCAGCACCAATGTCTTGACGGCAGGAAACACGATTGCTTCGGCCGCATTGGTGTATCCGAAAATAGCCAGCAAGGGAGACATGATCCCCAACAGGAACAAAGCCCGGCGCAGGAACTCGACCAGTTGGCTGAAACCCGCGGAACGGGTTGAGGCAGCTTGATCCGGAGGCCCGTCGGTTGTTCGAATCTGACGTACTCGCAACAACAACAAAGCCGTCGCGACAATGACCGGGAAACTGACTACGGCGCGAGTGGCGTCGGAAATGTTTTCGATCCGTTCGAACAAAAACGCCAATTCGTGCAAAACCAGCATCAGGGCAAGCAGATCGATATACACGCGCAGTTCAGTGATGCGCGCAGCGGACAGACGTTGGAACCCTTGCGACGCGCCGATCACGTATACCTGGCGACCAATCCAGTCATAGAAAAACACGATCGCCGCCCAATACGGAACATTCTGAAGCAAAAGGCTGCCCCGCAGACCCGGAACGCCTGTGAGACTGATCGCCGTGACCACGGCCACCACACCGATCCATGGCAACAGAATTCTCAGAAGTGAGATTACGAACGACCAAACCCCCGTCCCGGCCCCGCCGAGTAACCTCAGGTAGTCGCCTCCAAGTTCAGACCACCGTTTGCCAAAGATCAGCAGCACGGCTGAAATGACCAGAAGTATGAAGATTGCGAGCCCACGAGCGCGAATTTGCTCGCGCACGACATCTGAACGCAAATTCGTGATCGTTTCGTTTACCAGGCCTTGAACGGCCTCTTTGACATCTACCCATGCCGGACCCCAATATGCCGGGTTGATCGGCGAAGGGCCCTGTTCAAAGAACTCTTTTTTCTGGCGCGCACGAAGGATCTGATCAATTTCGCTAATCAGCCCGTTCGCACGGCTATACGCCTCTTCGGATATGATGCGCGGAACACGCAGGCTGTTGAGCTGTTCCTCAAGATGCACGCGAAGATTTGCTATGTCTTCAGGTTCAGTCGTGTCCCCTTCGGGTTTGGGCCCCAACGCTTTTATCTGGCTTTCCAGCGTCGTTATTCGGTCGGTATTTGCACCACGAGCTCGATTGAAGTCTTCCCTGTAACCATTTATTTCAGAACGTAAATTCTCTAACGCAGCGTCAGATGCCCGGTTCGCCTCGATGACGGCTTCGGCCCGGCTCGCGGTTTTGACCCAGCCTTGGTAATACTCACTTTGACGATCCGTCAGCTGCGCGACAGCGCTATTCGAAAACCCGACAAAGCACAGGAATAGCAGGGTCAGAAACAGGCGGACCTGTCCAAGCATCACACGTCCTCGAAAACGCCGGGAATGCTGCGCGGTGCCTCGGTCATCCAATCCGGAACCGGAAGCTCTTTTTCACGCAGGAACTCGGGGTTGAACAGCTTTGATTGATAGCGTGTGCCATAATCGCACAGGATGGTCACAATGGTATGGCCGGGCCCCATTTCCTTGGCCAGGCGCACCGCCCCTGCCATGTTGATCGCGGTCGAGCCGCCCATGACCAGGCCTTCGTCACGCAAAAGATCAAAGATGTAGGGCAGCGCTTCGTTGTCGGTGATCTGATAAGAAAAATCCGGCGTGAACCCCTCAAGGTTTTTGGTGATACGCACCTGCCCGATACCTTCGGCGATTGACCCACCTTCCATCGCGATCTCGCCTGTTGTGTAATACGAATACAGGCCAGCCCCCATGGGATCGGCAAGACCGATCTTGACGCCCTTGGGTTGCAAAACTTCGGCAACGCCTGCCAATGTCCCACCCGACCCGACCGCGCTGACGAACCCGTCAACCTTGCCGTCTGTCTGTTCCCAGATCTCGGGCCCCGTGGTTTCCACATGTGCCTGACGATTCGCCACATTGTCGAACTGGTTGGCCCAGATTGCGCCATTGGGTTCAGTCTGCGCCAGTTGCTCGGCCAGACGGCGGGAATAGTGCACGAAATTGTTGGGGTTGCGATACGGGGCCGCAGGCACCTGAACCAGCTGTGCACCCGCCAGACGCAGCATATCCTTTTTTTCTTCCGATTGGGTCTCGGGGATAACGATAACCGTTTTGAAGCCCATCGACGCACCGACCAGAGCCAGACCAATACCAGTGTTGCCGGCGGTGCCTTCCACGATGGTTCCGCCCGGCTTCAGTTCCCCGCGTGCGATGGCATCTTTGATGATAAAAAGAGCAGCACGATCCTTTACCGACTGTCCCGGGTTCATGAACTCGGCTTTGCCAAGAATCTCGCATCCGGTCTCTTCGCTGATGCGGCGCAGCCGGATCAACGGTGTTTTTCCTACTGCGTCAGCAAGATCTCGTGCAATGCGCATGGTCGCCTCTTGTCATTTGGTATCTTCGAAGATTTACAGGCGCACTGCCGGGACCACAAGCGCGATAGTCATGCGCGCAAACGATCCCGATGGCGGGCCAGCCAGTAAGCCAGAGACACCAGCTGCAAATCCTTGAAAAGATGACGGTCTGTCATATCGATGAATTCGGCGAATGGCAGAATCCGACTGCGGATATCTTCGCCTTCTATATCAAGGCCACCCGTGATGGTTGTCTGGGTAAAGTTGCCAAGCCCCACATAGAGATACATGAAACCCGTCGACGACCCGCTGGAGGAATACGCCCCGCCCGCATATTCGAGCCTGTCAAATCGAACTCCGGCTTCCTCCATGGCTTCGCGATGTGCCGTCTGTTCCGGCGTTTCGCCGGGGTCGATCATCCCGGCAACCGCTTCCCAAAGCCAGGGCTCTGGATCATCGATCAAAAACACCGGCGGTCTGAACTGCTCGACCAAAAGCACGGTGTCGCGGATCGGGTCATAGGGCAGAACGGACACCGCGCTGCCCTGCATCAAACCGCCCCGGTGCAGCACGGGCCCCATGCTGCCGTCATGCTGCCGGTGTTGAAGATCTACTTCCTCCATCCCGAAATAATCGACGTAAACGCGTTCGTGCCGGTGCACGATTACGTCTTCGGCTATGTTCCGCGGATCGCCGGTTCGCCGCTGCCTGGCCATGATCTTTGCCCAGGCACGGGTTTGAATGGCACGGACGCTGCGCGCTATGGTTTTGGGATCGACTTTGCCGAAATAGGCCATTTCTTCTTCGGCGGCGAGCGCCGTAACCTCGCCCAATTTGTCTGCCCAGCCCTGCAACGACCACAACTCACCGGGTTGCCACGCGCCCGGGGTCGGGAAAAAGACCTGCGCCTGTGCTTCGCCCCCGTCCTCCAGAATAACCTTCAGCGATTTCAGGTCATAGTCGAAGGATCCTTCGTAATAAGCCAGTCTGGCCAGATCATCGGAGGACAGGCCCTGCACCAGCAGACCTTCGGCAGCGGCACCTTTGGCGGGCAGGATCATCGGGAAATCCTGCCCCTGGACCGCGTGAACCGCGTGATCGCGCAGTTTGGCAGTGTGAAACGTTATTTCACTCAGCGGACGACCCAGGACACGCTGCAACAACGGCAGATACCGCAACGTTCCATAGAAGAACAAATCAGACAAATTCAATCTCTCTTGTGACGAAACGGTTCAGCGCCATTTGCGGCTGGCCTGTTCCGTGGCCAGACCGGCGACAACGGCGCCAATTGCGAGTGCAACCAGAATTTCGGGATAGATCAACTGCTTGCCATAATCGATACCGATCGAAAAAATGGCCATCACAGCTTCGAACGGGCCGCCATATCGATTGCGCATCGCAAGGTCGAACATACGGTAGCACCCCTGCACAAACAGCGCCCAGAAAACCAGCGAAGCAACGCCGGTCAGGCCGTTATTAATACCCGCTGTCCAACCACGCCCAGCGCGCTTGCCCATGATTTTCCAACCACAGATCGCACCAAGAGCCATATTCACATAGGTGAAGTAACCATAGTCCTTACCCTCTTCGCCGTTTTCGATAACCATGCTTGAAACAAGAAAGGCCAGCACGACGAGACAAACAGCGGCGACGAGACGCGAGGCAGTGGGCATGTGACGGTCCGTGAGTTAACTTGGTTTTGCTATTGTGATCTGTGTCACATCGCAATTGCCCGTGTCAAAGGCCGCACCGCACGCAGTCAAATAATAATTCCACATGCGGCGGAAACGCTCATCGAACCCCATGTCCGAGATCTGATCCCATTTGTCGTTGAACGTTTCATACCAACGGCGCAGAGTCAGATCATAGCTTTTCCCGAATTCCTTCGAATGCACGACTTTCAACCCGGCCTGATCGATCTGCTGACGCAGGATGGTCGGCGACGGTAGCATCCCGCCGGGAAAGATATATTTCTGAATGAAATCAACGCCATTCTTGTAAAAATCCCAGCGATGATCACCCACCGTGATGATTTGCAAGGTTGCCTGGGCACCGGGCTTCAACCGCTCACGAACGGTTTCGAAATAGACCGGCCAGTATTTCTGACCCACGGCCTCAAACATTTCGATGGATGCGATGCCGTCATAGACCCCGCGTTCATCCCGATAGTCTTGAAGCTTGAATTCAACCCGATCTGATAAACCTGCTTTTTCAATACGTTCCTTGGCGTACTTGAATTGCTCCTCACTGATGGTCAGGCCGGTGACACGCAAACCTCGTTCCTTTGCGGCATATTCCGCGAAGCCGCCCCAGCCACATCCGATCTCCAGTACATGGTCACCCGGTTTGGCACCCATCTCATCCACAAGACTTGCGTATTTGGCTATCTGGGCCTTCTCGAGGCTTTCCTGCCCAGACTCAAAAATCGCGCTGGAATAGGTCATCGTGTCATCCAGCCAAGAACTGTAAAATTCGTTACCCAAATCGTAGTGATACGAGATGTTCTTTTTGGCTTGGGCCCTGTTGTTTCTGTGTAGCCAGAACCGCAGTCGTTCGTAGGCCTGAACCAGAAACTGGCCCGTAAACCCGTCATAAACGGTCTCGGTTCCAAGATGCACAAGATCCATGAAAGACCGCAGATCGGGTGTGCTCCAATGTCCGTCCAGATACGCATCTGAGAAACCCAGCTCACCTTCGCGGATCAGGCGCGCAAAGACATCGTCGTCGTGAATATCGACCTGCGCCACCGGCCCGGGCTTTGCGCCTTCTGCGCGAAACGTGCGACCGTCGGGTAGTCTGATATCAAGACGCCCGGATTCCATCCGGTTCAACATTTTAAAGACTTGGGCGAAATATCTGGGCAGGTCTTTTTGCCCTTCGGTCGTCGTCAGGATCATCCGCTCTCCCCTCTGCGGTACGCGTATAAAGCTAGGCGGCGAAATTGTTTCTGGCAAGTTTTCAGTTCCTTAGTGGGGTTTTCGGCTTTCATATGCGCGCAACGCGCGAGTCCGCCCTTCGGGCAATTCGACTATGGGTTTTGGGTAATCCGCATCCGGACGCAGCCCCCATGAACGCGGGACGGCATCAAAATACGACAGGGCGGTCTTGCTGGGTTCGGAATACCCTTCCGCAATCCAACGATGCGCATAGTTCCCGTCGGGATCGAATTTCTCGGCTTGCGTCCGGGGATTGAAAATCCGAAAAAACGGAGATGCATCGGGCCCAGATCCAGCAACCCACTGCCAGCCCATGGCATTGCAGGCCGGATCCCAGTCGATCAGACAATCCTCAAACCAATTCATCCCTATTTTCCAGTGGGTCATAAGATGCTTGGTCAGATAGCTTGCGACTATCATCCGCGCCCGGTTGTGCATTCGACCCGTCACATACATTTGCCGCAGCCCGGCATCGACAACAGGTATTCCAGTTCTGGCCTGCTGCCATGCAGCGACTTCGGGATGGTCCGGATCGGTATTCCAGGGAAAGCTGTCCCATTCCGGCTTCCAGTTGTAAGCCACCAGTTGGGGCGTGTGATACATCAGGTGATAGGCAAACTCGCGCCAGACGAGTTGACGTAGATAGGCATCGGCACCGGGTGTACCGGTCAACGCAGCCCTTTGGACCATATGCCAGACTGTACGCGGCCCGATTTCACCCAAAGACAGGTATTCCGACAGGTTAGACGTTCCGTCCTGATCCAACCTGTCCCGGTTGCTGGAATAGTGGGAAAGTCGCCCAAGAAACGCCTCGAGGTGATCCAAGGCGGCCTGTTCGCCGGGTTTTACATGAGGGCGAACGACAGCCGCGCCCCTGTTCATGGCATCCCCCATCTGCCAATCGCTCAATTTGGCAGAAGCGGGCCACGACATCGGGGCCTGCAAATAGGCAACCCGCGCGTCGGGAAATTGTACATCCCGCCCCTGAACCGCACGCCACATGGGCGTGTAGACCCGAAACGGATTTCCTGTTTTTGTAGCGACAGTCCAGGGCTCAAAAAGAAGATGCCCCGCAAATGACTTTGCCGTCACTCCTACTTTTGTAAGCACAGACTTGATCGTCTTGTCGCGTTCGATTGAGGCCGGATCGTAAGCGCGAGACCAGAAGACTGAGGTTGCGCCGGTCTCGGCCATGACCTGCTGCACCTGTTCAAGTGCGTCGCCGCGTCGGAAAATCAGTCGGCTGCCCATATTGGCCAGTGACGCTGTGAAAGCTTCCAGCCCCAAGCCCAACCGCCACTTCGGCGCGGCCCCCATCTGTTCGACGAGGTTGTCATGAATAAACAAAGGTATGACCGGACGGCCACTTTCGGCCGCTGCAGTCAACGCGGGGTGGTCCGACAGACGCAAGTCCCGTCGAAACCACAAAATGATCGGAGCCTGCTGTTGCTTCACAATACGCCCTTGAGGTTTTTTGATTTCTACGCGCCCTCAAGAGTAGTGGATCACAAAACGCGCTCAAGAGCCTCTAAAAGCTGATCAATTTCCTGCTTCGTGGTGTAGTGGGTGAAGCTGACCCTCAAAACACCCTGCGCCGGGTCGACGCCCATCGCCTGCAAGGGGCGCACCGCATAGAAGTCTCCGCCACCCGCCATGACACCATATTGCGCCAGTTCCGCCGCAACCGGTTCAGCCGGACGGTTCAACGAAAGCGCGACGGTGGGCGCGCGTCGACTGGCGTCGGAAGGACCGATCAGGCGCACAGCGTTTCGATCCTTTACCGCATCCAGAACCGGTTGCAGCAATGACTCTTCGTGTGATCGCATCAGATCGTGGACAAATACGCCCTGCTCCGCCGTGCTCGCCTCAGGCCCGCCATGGTGGGCGCAAAGTAACTCAACATAATCCGCCATACCGGCACTGGCCGCAATCTGCGCGTGATCGGGTCCCGCCGGGGTGAACCGCTTGTACAGGACGTCGCCGTTGAAATAATGGGCCTGGTTGGGCAACAGCTCACCCAACGTGCGGCGGATGACCATGCACCCCTGGTGCGGGCCATAGGTCTTGTACGCAGAAAACAAATAGATATCCGGCCCCAGATCGCCAACATTCGGAAATCCGTGCGGGGCGTAGGATACGCCATCAACGCAGACAAACGCACCCGCCGCATGCGCAATGGCAGTGATCTCGGTGACCGGATTGATCTCGCCAACGACATTTGAGCAATGCGGGAAACAGACCAGACGCACTTTTTCATCCAGCATGTTTTCCAGGTCCTGAGGGTTCAGCGACCCGGTTTCGGGGTCGATCTGCCATTCCCTCACCTCTATCCCGGCCTCGACCAGACGACGCCATGGGCCAGAGTTGGCTTCGTGATCCTGATTGGTCACGACGATCGCCTCGCCGGGCTTCATCCATTGCCGGAACGCCTGCGCCAGGACATAGGTGTTCTGGGTGGTTGAAGGACCAAAACTCAGCTCATCCGTGTCGACGCCCAGAATGGCAGCCATGCGCGCACGCGCCTCGTCCATTTCGGCGCCCGCAAGGCGGCTGGCCTCGAATGGGGCGTAAGGCTGAACCTTGCGCTGCGTGTAGAACCGCGTCAGCCGGTCGATCACTGGTTTGCAGGTGTAAGACCCACCTGCATTTTCGAAGAACGCCTGCCCTTGCAGGCTGGGTTCTGAAAAGGCCGGGAACTGCGCCCGAACGAAATCGATATCCAGAGAGCTCATGCCTCATTGCTCCTTAGTTGTGCAGTCAGATCAATGAGATGCCCCCGCATGTTTCCGGACATCTCAGAAATCATGGCAGGTCTTCCAGCCCAGCCTGTGCTTGGGCCTTTGGCCGACGAAACACGGGGCAGCCCTTCGTCTTGGAAGGACACCGATACTTAGACAGGGCCGCCCACAACCGTCAAGCGAAAGCAAAACGCAAAAGCCCCGGCTCAACACCGGGGCTTTGAAAGCTTGCGGAATTGTCGGGCGACTCCTCTCGCCTCAACCCTGAACCTTGGTATAGGTCCCTTCGCCCGCGAGAATTCCTCGGAAGCCGCCGGGCTCATCAAGCCCGAAGACGATCAGGGGCAGATTGTTGTCGCGTGCCAAGGCAATGGCCGAAGCATCCATGACCCGCAAACGTTTGGCCAGCACGTCATCATAGGTCACGGTATCATAGCGTACGGCGTCAGCATGTTCCGCAGGGTCTTTGTCATACACCCCATCCACTCCGTTCTTGCCCATGAAGATCGCCTCGCACGCCATTTCGTTGGCGCGCAGGGTGGCTGCGGTGTCTGTCGTGAAATACGGGTTGCCAGTACCGGCGGCGAAAATACAGACCCGCTTTTTCTCGAGGTGCCGAACAGCCCGGCGGCGGATATAGGGTTCGCACACCTCGTCCATGCGAATGGCCGAGATCACGCGGGTGAACACTCCGATCTCTTCCAGTGCGGATTGCATCCCCAGCGCGTTCATCACCGTGGCCAACATACCCATATAATCCGCCGTAGTCCGCTCCATGCCCTGCGCTGAACCGCTCAGGCCGCGAAAAATGTTTCCGCCACCGATGACCATGCAAATCTCAACGCCCAGATCGTGAACCGATTTCACTTCTTGCGCGATGCGTTGAACGGTTGGCGGGTGCAAGCCGAATCCCTGATCCCCCATCAACGCCTCGCCTGAGATTTTCAACATGACCCGATTGTACTTTGTTTTCGGGGTCTCGGCTGTTTCAGAAGAAGGGGAAAGGCTCATGTTGCGCTCCGGGCTGGCACGGGGTTAATTTCCGGCGCAAAATGAAGCAAAAGCTCCGCAGGTTCAATGCGGTTGGTGAGGATAGAGGCAACCGCGCATGACCCGGCGATCAACAGACCTGCTTTTTCGGCAACTGCCGCCTGTTCCGGACGACAAGCCGGTTCTGATTGCGGGACCTACGGCATCCGGGAAATCAGCACTGGCGCTGGAGATCGCCGAACGGCATGGCGGAGTTATCGTCAATGCGGATGCAAGCCAAGTTTATGACTGCTGGCGCGTCATCTCGGCCCGTCCGTCCGCCCAAGAAGAAACCCGCGCGCCGCATCTGTTGTACGGGCACGTCGCCTATGATCAGGATTATTCTACCGGCCATTGGCTGCGCGAGGTCCTGCCCCTGCTAACGGGGCACGAGCGCCCGATCATTGTTGGTGGGACGGGATTGTATTTCTCGGCCCTGACCGAAGGCATGGCCCAAATTCCTGCGACGCCACCCGAAGTTCGGGCCGAGGCGGATCAGATGCCCATGGCAGACCTTCTGGAGGGGGTCGATGCAGACACGCTTGCAAAGCTGGACATACACAACCGTGCCCGCGTGCAACGCGCATGGGAGGTGCAGCGCGCCACAGGTCGCAGCCTGTTGTCCTGGCAAGCCGAAACGCCCCCACCGGTACTTCGGCTGAACGAGACCCTGCCGATCGTTTTTGACGTTGATAAAGCATGGCTGCTGAACAGGATAGAACGCCGCTTTGACCAGATGCTGGAACAGGGCGCGATCGAGGAAGTGCGTGCCATGCAGGACCGGTTCGATCCCACCCTTCCGGCCTGCAAGGCCATAGGTGCGCCGGAACTCAGGGCATATCTGGACGGCGCGATGACTTTGGATCAGGCGCGAGAGCGCGCAACCATAGCGACGCGGCAATTCGCCAAGCGTCAGCGCACCTGGTTTCGCGCCCGAATGAAGGCCTGGAATCACGTCGATCCCTCTTGTTAGTACCCGGCTCTTGTGACTTTGCAAAAGCAAGGCGCCGCCAAGTCTCAAAGCTTAAGAGAACTTAATGATTTGCTGCGATTTCCCTTAACAAACTAAGAAAACAATGGGGAAACTGGCATCGCTTTGGGCTGCCAGAAGAAATGCTTCTCCGCGACTTCAACTGATCGCGAATGTCGTTTTTGTACTACTTATGACGATTTCGAACATTGACCTTATCTGAAATCTGGTGCCGAATAACGACATGGGGATGAACAGAGTCCAAAAAACAAAATCCTTCACTCTGGCGACCGTAAGAAACCGGGTCGCGTAGAGCCATAATCAATCAACAAAATCAGTGTCACAGGGAGACATCCATGACGAATACCGTATCCACCGAAGACAAGGTGCACTGGGCGGCAGCGATGCACGCTCAGGAATACCGCGACGGCAAGCTAAGCCGAAGGGAATTCATGACACGCGCAACCAGTCTTGGGGTTACTGCCGCAGCGGCCTATGGCATGATCGGATTGCCGACACCTGCTTTGGCCGAAACAGCAAAGCAGGAAGGCGGCACGCTGCGTGTGCAGCAGGAAGTCCGCGCCCTCAAAGATCCCAGAACTTATGACTGGTCGCAGATCGCAAACGTGACGCGCGGCACGCTGGAATATCTGGTCGAGTACAACTCGGACGGATCGTTCCGCGGCATGCTGCTGGAAAGCTGGGAAGTCAACGACGACGCGACCGTTTACACTCTGAATGTCCGTCCGGGCGTCAAGTGGAACAATGGCGACGATTTCACGGCTGACGACGTTGCCCGCAACATCGCGCGCTGGTGTGACAAGAGCTCGGAAACCAACTCGATGGCGGGCCGCTTTGCAACCCTGATTGACGCGGATACCGGTCAGGCCGGTGAGGGTGTCATCGAAGTCGTCGACGCAACCACGGTCAAACTGAACCTGCCAAAGCCGGATATCACCCTTATTCCGGGCATGGCCGACTATCCCGGCGCGATTGTTCACAGCTCGTTCAGCGAGACTGACCTGCTGAACAATGTGGGAACCGGCCCCTATCTGATGGACGAACTTGAGGTTGGCGTTAAAGCCGTTCTGGTTCGCAACCCGGATCACACCTGGTGGGGTGAAGAAGTGTATGGCCGCCCTGCCCTGGATCGTATCGAGTACATCGACTACGGAACCGACCCTTCTGCCTGGTTGGCGGCGCTGGAATCCGACGAAGTCGACATGCTGTATGAATCGGTGGGTGAATTCATCGACGTGATGGACGGGCTTGGCTATGTGAAGTCAGAAGTGGTAACCGCCGCGACCATCGTTATTCGTCCCAACCAGCTGGCCGAGATCGACGGGCAAAAGCCTTATGCGGACAAACGTGTCCGGCAGGCCCTTCAGATGGCCGTAGACAATTCAGTTTGTTTGGAACTGGGCTATGGCGGTCGCGGAGCGCCGGCGGAAAACCATCACGTGGCGCCGCTGCATCCGGAATATGCCGAGCTTCCGCCGCAAAAGGTTGATCCAGCAGCAGCCAAGGCGTTGATGGACGAAGCCGGTTTCGGAGATTTCGAGCACGAGATCATCTCGATCGACGATGACTGGCGTCGCAACACCACAGATGCCGTTGCCGCGCAGCTGCGCGATGCCGGGATCAAGGTCAAGCGGACCGTTCTGCCGGGCAATACCTTCTGGAACGACTGGGCCAAGTACCCGTTCAGCTCGACCAACTGGAACCCGCGTCCGTTGGGTGTTCAGATTTGGGCGCTTGCTTATCGTACGGGCGAAGCCTGGAACGAGTTCGGCTATGCGAGCCCAGAGTTTGACGCCATTCTGGAAGAGGCGCTGGCCATTGCCGACGCGGACAAGCGTCGCGAAGTCATGGCGCGTGGCGAAGCACTGCTTCAGGAAGATGGGGTTACTATTCAGCCCTATTGGCGCTCGCTCTATCGCCACATGAAAGAGGGTCTTGTTGGAACCGACATGCATGTGACCTTCGAACACCATCACTACAAGTGGGGCTGGGCTGCCTAAGCACTGCAATCCACACACGAGGGGCGCCTGACACGGGCGCCCCTTTCCAGCCGCAGACTTGCCGACGCGGGGTCGGACGTCCGAGGCCAGAAAATGGTCCAATGATCTGCGGAATACCTGAACAACAGGGGCCACCATGGGACTATTTATCCTACGACGGTTCGGAGTGATGCTGCTTACGGCATTATGTCTGACATTCGTCGTCTTTTTCCTGACCAACCTATACCCGAACCTTGAAAAGCTGGCGAAAACGCAGGGCAACCAGCGTATGTCGGATGAGCAGGTCGAAGCCTGGTTGGAAAACCGCGGTTACTTGCAACCGACACTCGTTAAATACGGCCAATGGTTGGGCGTGATGCCCGGGTTCCAGAATACACTGGAAGATGGCCAGTTCGTGGGAACCTGCACAAGACCCGGTTCGACGGCAGAGGACACGGCAAGATATTGTGGTGTTCTTCAGGGCGATTGGGGATACTCAACCGTTTTCAAGGAAGAAGTCGGAACCATCGTTGGCAAGCGCTTGGGCAACACAGGTTACCTGATGTTTTGGGTTTTGGTCCTGATGGTGCCTTCCGCCCTGATCGTTGGTGTACTGGCCGGGATGCGAGAGGGATCAGCCCTGGATCGATCATTGTCGACCTTCTCAATCATCACGACAGCGACACCGGAATACGTATCGGGCGTTATCTTCATCGCGATCTTCACCTCGTCCACCGTGGGGCTGAAATGGTTCAAGGGAACCGCGACGCAAGCGATGGAGAACCCGACATTCGAGAACTTCTTTCTGCCGGTCCTGACCATTGCGCTTTACGGTATGGGCTATATTGCCCGGATGACCCGCGCTTCGATGACCGAAGTGATGACGGCGCAATACATCCGGACCGCACGGCTGAAGGGTGTCTCGTTCCCGAACATCGTCATGAAACACGCTTTGCGCAACGCGTTGATCGCGCCGTTCACGGTTATCATGCTGCAGTTCCCATGGCTGCTGAACGGCGTGGTGATTGTTGAAACCCTGTTCAACTACAAAGGTTTCGGCTGGGCGCTGGTTCAGGCCGCTGGCAACAACGACATCCAGCTTCTGCTGGCGATCTCGGTCGTGTCGGTCTTCGTGGTTCTGATAACGCAGCTGATCTCGGATATCGGCTACGTTTACCTAAACCCGCGCATTCGCATTTCATAAGGAGGGTGAGATTATGGAACCAATAACCTGGACCGGCTCTATCGCCTTCCTGAACCCGCTTCTGATGATCGCACTGGCAGCACTTTTGCTGTCTATCCTGGTCTGGATCATCGCCAGTATCTTTTTGCCTGAACAGCAGATTGTCGTGAATCCGGATGGATCCGTCAGTTCTGGCGGCGGTGTCCGTGGATTGATCCAGCTTGCGCTGCATTACAGTTTCCTTGCCAGCGTGGGATTGGCCGTGGCTTATCTGGTGCTGGGCATCCTGATGGGCACTGGCGCAGGGATCATCGGCGCCATTTCCCAGCAATTCCTGCCTGTATGGGTCGCGCTGATCATCATGTTCGCCATGTCCATAGCCTTCAAACGACGGCTGGGGTTGTACGGCAAACTGTATGACAGTCCCATCGGAATGATCGGCTTTGGCCTTGTGATGTTCTGGGTCTTTACCGGCATCTTCGGCGCGCTTGATCTGATCGTGACCCATGACCCGCTGACACAGATCTCTGGCATGAAGAACAAAGTGCCGGGAACGCCTCTGCCAAATCTGGAGGACGGCGAGTATGCTTGGTATCTTCTGGGCGGTGACAATCTGGCGCGCGACGTATTCAGCCGGATGGTCAAGGGGGCCTGGGTTGTGGTGCAAATTGCACCGCTGGCAACGATGTTCGCCTTCATGGTCGGCATTACGCTGGGGCTTCCCGCCGGTTACTATGGGGGCCGTTTTGATACGTTCCTATCCTTCCTCGCCAACCTGATCCTCGCCTTCCCGGTGATCCTGCTGTTCTACCTGCTGGTGACGCCGGAAATCGTGGCGACCGGGGTGCCGAATTACATGGCGGCCGTGCTGTTCGTGTTCCCGATCCTGTTCATCGGCGTATTGCTGAATTCACGCTATTACACGCGCCCGAATTTCCGTACGCCGTTGCTGATCGGTGTTCTGGGTGTTGCGATCTGGCTGTATCTGTCGCTGATTTCGACCGGTGGCTACATCATTAATACCGACGCCTACCGGATCTGGGGCCTGCCGACCTATCTGGACCTGTTCGATATTCCCGGCGGTATTCTGGTGGTGTTCGTCTCGGTGGTCTTCGTCAACTCGCCCACGGTCTTCCGTATCGTGCGCGGCCTGGCGCTGGACATCAAAACCCGCGATTACGTGGCTGCGGCCCAGACACGCGGCGAAGGGCCGTGGTACATCATGCTTTGGGAAATCCTGCCCAACGCCCGTGGACCTCTGATCGTCGATTTCTGTCTGCGCATCGGGTACACCACCATTCTTCTGGGGACTTTGGGCTTCTTCGGACTTGGCCTTCCGCCGGAAAGCCCGGACTGGGGATCCACGATCAACGAGGGGCGCAAGCTGCTGTCGATCTACCTGCACCCTGCCCTTCCTCCTGCCTTTGCCCTGCTGTCGCTGGTTCTTGGTCTGAACCTGCTGGCTGACGGACTTCGCGAGGAAAGCCTGAAGGACTGATGTGATCGAGGCCGGGGGGCCAGCCCCCCGGACCCCCCGGGATATTTTTGGCCAGATGAAGGGGATCCCCGCATTTGGTGAGGAGTAAGCAAAATGAGCAAAATGGCGGATTATGACGGCCCGATCCTGGAGATCGACAAGCTGTCCATCTCATTCTTTACCCGCCTGCGGGAAATCCCTGCCGTGATGGATTTTTCGGTCAGCGTAGAACCCGGCGAAGCCGTGGGGCTGGTTGGTGAATCCGGTTGTGGCAAATCGACCGTGGCACTGGGCGTGATGCAGGATCTTGGCAAGAACGGTCGCATCGTCGGTGGCACGATAAAGTTCAAGGGCCGCGATCTGGCAGAGATGTCGGCCGAAGAGTTGCGCGACATTCGCGGCAATGAAATCGCGATGATCTATCAGGAGCCGATGGCTTCGCTGAATCCGGCGATGAAGATCGGCAAACAATTGATGGAAGTGCCGATGATCCACGAAGGGGTAAGTCAGGAAGAGGCTTATTCCCGCGCGCTGGAAGTGGTGACGGATGTACGCCTGCCAGACCCCGAGCGGATGCTGAATTCATTTCCGCACCAACTGTCGGGTGGTCAGCAGCAGCGGATCGTGATTGCGATGGCGCTGATGTCGAAACCGGCGCTGTTGATCCTGGACGAGCCGACAACGGCTTTGGACGTGACCGTCGAGGCCGCCGTGGTCGAACTGGTCAAGGATCTGGGCAAGAAATACGGCACCTCGATGTTGTTCATCTCGCACAATCTCGGGCTGGTTCTAGAAACCTGCGACCGTCTGTGCGTGATGTATTCGGGTGAAGCGGTCGAGCGCGGCTCGATCAAGGATGTGTTCGACGAGATGCAGCACCCTTATACACAGGCGCTGTTCCGTTCGATCCCGCTGCCCGGGGCAGACAAGAACACGCGTCCGCTGGTGGCTATTCCGGGGAACTTCCCATTGCCCCACGAGCGGCCTCCGGGTTGCAACTTTGGACCGCGCTGCGACTATTTTGAAGAGGGGCGCTGTGACGCGAAGGAAATCCTGATGGAGGCCGTTCCGGGGAATGACCGGCACCACACCCGCTGCCTTAAATTCCAGGAAATCGACTGGAACGCCCCACTTGCGCTGGCCGATCAGAAAGAAAAAGGCGAGATCGGCCGAACGGTTCTGAAAATGGACAACCTCAAGAAATATTACGAGGTTGCGGCAAATGCCTTGTTTGGCGGCGGTGAGAAGAAGGTTGTGAAGGCCAACGAAACGCTCAGCTTCGAGGCGCACGAATCCGAGACACTGGCCATCGTGGGGGAATCCGGCTGCGGCAAGTCCACCTTCGCCAAGGTCCTTATGGGGTTGGAGACGGCCACAGACGGGCAGATCCTGCTGGACAACCGCAACATCGAACAGGTGCCCATCGAAGAACGCGATGCCAAGACGATCGGCGAAGTTCAGATGGTTTTCCAGAACCCGTTCGACACGCTGAATCCGTCGATGACCGTTGGCCGTCAGATCATCCGGGCGCTTGAAATCTTCGGTGTCGGAAACTCTGAAGCCGAGCGAAAGAAGCGGATGCTGGAACTGCTTGATCTGGTGAAGCTGCCGCGCGCCTTTGCAGACAGGATGCCGCGACAGCTGTCCGGCGGGCAGAAACAGCGCGTGGGTATCGCGCGCGCCTTTGCCGGCGATGCACGTATCGTTGTGGCGGACGAACCCGTCTCGGCGCTGGATGTGTCGGTTCAGGCTGCCGTGACGGATCTGTTGATGGAGATACAGCGACAGCACAAGACCACGCTGCTGTTCATCAGCCACGATCTGTCCATCGTGCGTTACCTCAGTGACCGGGTCATGGTGATGTATCTGGGCCATGTCGTAGAGTTGGGCACCACGGATCAGGTCTTTGCCCCGCCCTATCACCCCTACACCGAGGCGCTGCTGAGCGCGGTTCCGATTGCGGATACCTCGATCGAAAAGCAGCATATCGTTCTGGAAGGCGATATTCCCTCGGCCATGAACCCGCCACCAGGCTGTCCGTTCCAGACGCGTTGCCGATGGAAATCCGAGGTGCCTGACGGTCGGTGCGAATCCCATGTGCCGCCGGTGCAGACGCTGGCGGATGGGCACCAGATCAAATGCCACCTGGCCGAAGACATTCTGGCCCGGATGGAGCCGGTAATCAAAGTCGCGGCGGAGTAAACCCGTTTCTGAACCTTGAAAAAGGGCCGGTCAGGGACCGGCCCTTTCTTTTGGCGCCGTGGTTTTTTGGGGAGACAGGCGGCGCTTGGGAGTGGCGTGAGTGGCGACCCCGGTAATTCGTCAGCCGGCCATGACGTTGTTGCCGAAATGCATGAATTCCTGGTTCATTCCGGCAATGTCACCGGCTTCAAGCTGAAGGCTGGCACTGTCGAGCATCTTGTAACTCTGCTGAGCTTTCACCCAGTCGTCGGCAGTTTGCAGAGTGGTCAGCGTGTAGGATGTGACCTCATTCAGGTAATGTGTGGGGATGATCACCTTGGGTTTGAGCTTGGATACGATGTCGTTGCCCTGATCGAAGCTGAGGATATGTTCCGAGCCATCAACCGGCAGCGTCAGAACATCCACCCGTCCGATCGCGTCCCAGAACTCCTGAGGCGGATTGTGGCGGTTGTCGCCCCAGATCAGCGCTCGAATGCCGCCGGTCTCGACCAGATAGACGACCATATCCATGTGGCCCACGTTGTTCGGCGGGCAGGCTTCCACGCCGAACTCGGCCAGCGCATTGGTCCAATCATACCATCCCGGCGCGACACAGGCGTGCTTGTCGGCAAAACCGGTGATCTTGATGTCTGCAAACTCGAAATTGCCGACCATCCGATCCAGCACCATGGTCGAGCTTGGGCGTTCAATCGCATCGTGATCGAAATGGGCATGGGTCGACAGGGTGATGTCCACCGGGATTTGCGGGAATTCGTTGCGGAACCAAAGCCCCCATGCGCCCGACGGATCATCGCGCCAGGGATCAAACAGCACTGTTGCGCCATTGGGCGAGGTGATCTTGATCGCACAATGACCATAATAGTCGATGCCAACCGTCCCGGTGCTGGCCTGACCCGTTGCGCCTTGCAGATCTATCACGTGGTTGTTGTTGCCCGGCTGTAGCCACGCCTGAGACTGCGCCTGAGCCGATCTTGCGCCCAGTACGGAAGCAGTCGCGCCGACACCGGCAGCCCCCGCCGCCATAAAGAACGACCGGCGAGACAGCCCCGGCGCCAGATGATCCTTGTCCCCGTTCAGGATGGTTGGTTTCAGATCTTTGCGATCCATTTTTGTGTACCTCTCTGTTGGACATGTACAGGTTTTCCGCACGTCCCAACCAAAGGTAACAAGCCAAGGCATCTTGGCTCAGACCGAAAAAATGGGGGCGGAATATGGGGGAAAACCCCATATTCCGTGTTCACGAAATCGAGAGCAAATGACTGCGCAGGTTCTGGCTGCGCCCTTCAAGTCCCAGCTTGCGGCGAATGTTGTTGCGGTGAAAATCGATTGTCGATGTTTCTCGGGACAGGGCCTTGGCGATGTCCTTGGTTGTTTTTCCAAACATGACCATCTGCGCAATCTCGATCTCGGTCGGGGTCATTGCTGCAAACGCATCCGTCAGTTTGTCCGACAATGAAGACGTGATCTCGTTCAGGTTCTTCTCGGCCAACTCAAGATAGACATACTGCGCTTCGTCCCCGGAAAGCTGCGTTCGAACCTTTTCCAGATAGGGCAGAACTCGGCCGCGCACCTGTTCGACAATTTCGTGATCGCGGCCTTTGCGTTCGTCATCCAGACTGGACAGCAGGACGCGCAGCGCCGTGTTGGTTTCCTGCAGTTCACGGGTGCGATCCGCGACACGGGTTTCAAGCTGCGCCAGTGTTTCGTTGAGCTTCTCTTCCAGCGCGCGGCGCAGGTAAACCTCTTGCAACAAAGCCAAATCCGACTCGACCATGCGTGCGAACTGCGCCAACCCTTCGCGGAACAACAAGGCACGCCGGTTCTGCTTTCGATCCAGAACACAAATCGTTCCGAACACCGATCCATCGGGCCATTTAAGCGGCAGGCCGATGTAAAATGTCATCCCATGTTCCAGATCGTCATTGTCCGCCCAATCCGGATCGCAAGCTGCATCCTCAACCACCAGCTCTCCGTCCCGTTGCAGGACGCCCTGACAATAAAGTTTGGGATTCAACTGGAAACTCAAACCAACCGGATACGGGTTTTCGGGATGATCCGAGGTGATCAGCACCGCGTGATCCGGTGCGTCGGTTTTCATGATCAGGCTTGCGGGCACATCCGCCAATTCCGCGACCAGATCGACCAGTTGCTGCCAATTGGCCAGCGTTTCTTGCGGAATCTCAGGGTGGTCAACAGGCATGAGGAGACCTCACCAGTTACTGGACGATACCCTTTCAGATTAGTTGGACTGGTTGAGCCTGATCAAGAACCGGACGTTCTGCGCCGCGGCATCGGGTTTAACCGCCCCAGATTACCTTCACGTAGTTCTGGGTTTCCTTGTATGGCGGTATGCCGCCATGCTTTTCCACCGCTTTTGGGCCGGCATTGTAGGCGGCCAAAGCCAGTGGCCAGGATTTGAACTTGCGATACTGCCAGGACAGGTATCTGGCCCCACCTTCGAGATTCTGCTTGGGGTCATGCGGGTTGACCCCCAGAAGCTCGGCGGTCTGAGGCATCAATTGCGCCAATCCCAGAGCACCCTTGTGAGACTTCGCATGCGGGTTCCATCCGCTTTCCTGCTGAACAAGGCGCAGGAACAAGTCTTCGGGAATGTTGTGAAGGCGGGCAGCCTGTTTCGCCAGATCCATATACTGGCCGCGATACTTGCCAGTATATCGCTTGCCGGTATGCGCACGGGATGTCTTGGGTTTCAACCTCGCGGAGTCGCGATACTGCGTCGCCGCACGGGAATCCAGAATCTTGGACTGCTTGAGGAAGATATCCTTGCGGCTTTTGGTAGATAGAGTTTGCGCCTGCACAGGCAAAACGGCCAGCACAAGGCAGACAACAGAAAACCCAGCAACCCAAGAACGCATCAATGCCTATCCTGCTCGATAAGAAACCAGTCGGATTATAGGTATTCCCACAAAAAATGAAAGCTTGGTAAAGGCCAAAGTAAGACTCTTGCCCAACACTGTTGTATCTACTGTTTTCATCCATGATGCAGGCCGTATAGGGTCTCACGAAACAAGTCGCGCCAGATTCGGCGCACATACGCGAAAACAGAACGAGGAATTACATGGCGGGTTCAGTCAACAAGGTCATTCTGGTCGGAAATCTGGGTCGTGATCCCGAAGTGCGGACATTCCAGAACGGCGGAAAAGTATGCAATCTGCGCATTGCCACGTCAGAGACCTGGAAAGACCGCAACACGGGCGAACGCCGCGAACGCACGGAATGGCACTCGGTCGCCATATTCAACGAAGGTCTGGTCCGTGTGGCCGAGCAATACCTGCGCAAGGGCTCTAAAGTCTATGTCGAAGGGCAGCTTCAGACCCGCAAGTGGCAGGACCAGTCTGGCCAGGACCGGTATTCTACTGAAGTTGTCCTTCAGGGCTTTGGCTCAACCCTCGTGATGCTGGATGCGCGCGGCGAAGGCGGCGGCAGCGGCGGTGGTTACGGCGGCGGCCAAGCCGGTGGCAGCGGGTACGGAGACCCTTACGGCGGTCCGTCCAGTTCCCCGGCACCGGCATCGGGTGGAATCGACGACGACGAGATTCCGTTCTAGAAAATTCGGAGACACGACATGACATGGTCCTTTTCTCTCGGCCGGTTGCTCGGGTCCGAACTGAGGGTCCATGTCACGTTTTTCCTGCTTCTGGCCTGGGTGGGCTTTGCGGCCTATTCCGCCGGTGGCCTGCCGGCCGCCATAGACAACCTGCTGTTTGTTCTGGCCTTGTTTGCCTGTGTGGTCGCACATGAATTCGGTCATGCCCTCATGGCGCGACGCTTTGGAATCAAGACCCCAGACATAACATTGTTGCCGATCGGTGGGTTGGCCCGGCTTGAAAGGATGCCGGAAAAACCGATGCAAGAAGTGCTTGTGGCACTTGCAGGTCCAGCGGTGAACATCGTGATCTGGGTCATACTGGTCGCCTTCGGAGCGGGAGTGCCGATCGAGACGCTTTCCCAGATCGATTCACCGGGTATCGGGTTTCTGAACAGGCTGGCCTACATCAATCTGCTGCTGGCCGTATTCAACATGATCCCGGCCTTCCCCATGGACGGAGGGCGCGTATTCCGCGCCCTTCTGTGCCTGCGCATGGACCGCGTCAAAGCAACACGCGTGGCTGCGGTCGGAGGTCAGATCGTTGCGGTGGGTCTGGGGTTTTTGGGGCTGAGTTCAGGCAACCCGTTTCTGGTACTCATCGCCGTGTTCGTGTTCATCGCCGCCAACGCCGAAAGCCAGGACGTCGCCCTGCGAACCGCAGCGCGCCGGGTTCTGGCCCGGGACGCGATGATCACCGAGTTTCACGCGCTTTCCCCCGACGATACGCTGAGTACTGCGGCGCAAGCCGTGATCCACACCACGCAACACGAATTCCCTGTATTGGACTCAAGCCAGGCCCTGCTGGGATTCGTCACGCGTGAACGGCTGTTTGCTGCGCTGGCAAGTGACCAACCCAGATCAGCACCCGCCACGTCGATCATGGACGCGGCGGTCCCCTCGGTTTCGCTTACCACCGGGCTCGAGACCGTTCTGGAGCACTTGCACAACGGCGCTCCGGCCATCGCTGTGGTCACTCGGGGTGGTCGCATGATGGGTTACATCACGCGCGAGAACATCGGTGAACTGATGGTCATTCAGGGGCGCTAGGCCTTCAGGTCAAGCCGTGGCAAGCGCATCTGACAGAACCGAAAGAACCGCATCTTTCGGCACATCTGAGGTCACGAACGCCTCTCCGATCCCACGCGCCAGAATAAACCGAAGCTGGCCATCCACGACTTTCTTGTCCTGTCCCATAAGATCCACCAGCGCCTCGGCGCCTGGCAATTCGCCCGGAATATCGGCCAGATCCGTCTTCATCCCCATGGTACGCAAATGCGCGCGCACCCGGCTTGGATCCTCTTGCGAACACAAACCCAGCCGCGACGACAATTCAAACGCCAGCGCGCAGCCAATTGCCACACCTTCGCCATGCAGAAGGCGGTCGGAATAGCCCGTCGCGGCCTCTAGGGCGTGGCAGAATGTGTGACCCAAATTGAGAAGAGCCCTGTCACCTTGTTCGGTTTCATCCCGCGCGACGATGTCGGCCTTCATTTGCACCGAGCGCGTCACCGCGTGTACCCGGGCCGCCATGTCACCCGAGGAAACGCTCGGCCCGTGCGCCTCAAGCCAATCAAAAAACTTCGCATCGCCAAGCAACCCGTATTTCACGACTTCGCCATAGCCTGACAAGAAGTCTCTTTGGGTCATGGTCCCCAGAACAGAGGTATCCGCCAGAACCAGCGAGGGTTGATGAAACGCGCCGATCAGGTTTTTGCCCTGTGGTGCGTTGATCCCGGTCTTTCCACCGACCGAGCTGTCCACTTGCGCCAGCAAGGACGTTGGAATCTGCACAAAGCGAACACCGCGCCGCAGAACCGCCGCTGCAAAGCCTGCCAGATCTCCGATGACGCCGCCGCCCAAAGCCACGACGACATCCCGGCGTTCGACTTTTTCCGCGAGCAGCCACTCGACGGCGCGCTCGAAATGCGGCCAGCTTTTGGTTGCCTCTCCGGCGGGCAGCGCCAGTGCGGTCATCTCGATCCCCGCGGCATTCAGCCCGGCGCGCAGCGCCTCAAGATGCAGACCGGCCACGTTTTCATCCGTCAGAACCGCGACTTTTGGCCGGGCCAGAAGTGGAGATATCCAGCCCCCTGCCCGCGTCAGAAGATCCGGACCGATTTCAACATCATAGGATCGGTCATCCAGGTCCACATGTACTGTTTGGTGCATTTATTTGAGTTCCAAAACATCAGGGCGCGCCAACAGAGCGTCGACAACGCGGCCTACCATATTTTCGATCGAGGTCTCGCCATCCGAATCCACTGTCAGATCAGCCTGAGCATAAACCGGCACGCGGGCCTCGTAGAGGGATTTCAGCGTCGCATAGGGATCGTCGGTGCGCAGCAGAGGACGGGTGTCTTTGTGGCGCACGCGGTTCCACAGAACATTCAGATCCGCGCGCAGCCAGACGGCAGCGCCCTTTTCGGCGATGATGCGACGGTTTTCCGGCTGGAGAAACGCCCCCCCACCCGTTGAAAGAATGCCTTTTTGTTCATCCAGCAAGCGCCCGATGACCTGCGATTCCTTGGTGCGAAAGAAAGGTTCGCCGTCACGTTCAAAGATTTCAGGAATGGTCATGTTGGCGGCTGATTCGATCTCGGCATCGCTGTCCAGAAACGGAACACCCAGACGTGCGGCCAACGCGCGGCCCACCGCAGTCTTGCCAGCCCCCATCATACCCACCAGAACCACGGTTTTGTGCAGATCAAAACCACCCTGTGTGTCTGTCGAATGTGTGTTATGCTTAATTTCGCTCATTTAAACGTGAATGACGTGATCTTGGGAAAAATGCCAGTTATAACTTGGCCAAAATCAAAAATTGAGGCAGCGTGGGGCCATGGGCCGACTGATCAAATTCCTGATATATGTTCTTTGCCTGGTGTTCATTGGGCTGGTCGCCTACGCCTATCTTGGCCCATTCTTTGGCGCAGATTTTTCTGCGCCTCAAAGTGAAATCCGCGAACCGGTCGTATTGGATGTCAACTAAACAGGCGCTGTTGGCGGTCTTTCTGGCGGGATCGGCACATGCGCAGACCCCGTTATCCGCGATCGAGTGGCTTGCGGATCCGCCGGAAAACCTGCCCGGAACCGTATTGTTGGAACCGCCGGTGGCTCAAAACGGCGGATTGCCCGAAATTGAGGTCACGCCGCTTGAAGCGTTGTCGCAACCTTTGGGCCTGGTCGCATCATCCGTCACCGGGTTGCCCGTGGATTTGTGGCAAGGCAGCGATGCGAACCGGCTGGCAGAGCTGATCGCGAAGACGCCCGTTCGCGACAACCCGGCCATGCAACGCCTGTTGTTTACATTGCTTCTTTCGGAAACCCGGGCACCGGCGGGCCCTGATGCGCAAGAGATTATGCTGCTGGCGCGGCTGGACCGTCTGATGCAACTGGGTGCGGCTGACCCCGTGCAATCACTGGTTCAACTGGCCGGGCCGACCGATACACAGGATCGGTTTCAGCGCTGGTTTGACGCAACGCTGCTGACCGGTGATGAGGATCGCAGCTGCACCGCCCTTATCGCCGAACCGCATCTGTCAAAGGACTACGCCGCGCAAGTATTCTGCAAAGCCCGACGCGGAGATTGGGCATCGGCCGCGTTGACGCTTGAGGCCGCGCATGCCCTGGACATCCTGCCGCCGGAAGAGCTGGCGGTTCTGGATCGTTTTTTAAGCCCTGAACTCTATGAAGGCGCGGCTTATCTGCCCCAACCTGAAAACCCGGATCCATTGAGTTTCCGACTGTTCGAAGCGATCGGAGAACGGCTTCCTTCCGCCTCGTTGCCACGCGCTTTCGCCAATGCGGATCTTCGGGATGTGGCCGGATGGAAAGCGCAGATCGAAGCCGCTGAACGGCTTACACGCATTGGCGCCTTGACACCCAATCAATTGCTTGGACTTTATACCGAGAGGTCCCCGGCAGCGTCCGGCGCAGTTTGGGACCGGGTCGCGGCCATCCAACGATTTGAAAGCGCGTTGGATACGCGAAACGCTGAAGCCGTCGGAAAAACGCTGCCACCGGTCTGGCAGCAGATGCGCAGCGTCGGGCTTGAAGTGCCCTTCGCCGAATTGTTCGCCGAGCGTCTGTCGAAGGTTTCGCTGTCGGTGCCGGCGACTGAAAACCTGCGCTGGCGCATTCTGATGCTGTCTGGCCTGTACGAACAGGCTGCGCAATCAGCACCGGACAACTCGATCGATACCCTGTTTCTTGCGGCGCTGGCGCAGGGTGATCCGGGGCGGGCGGTTTCTCCTTCTCCGTTGGCCGACGCGGTTTCTCAGGGGTTTGCATGGGCGGCACCCGTACCCAACGACATCGACGCCTTGCTGAACAACGGTCAGCTTGGTGAAGCCATACTGGAAGCCATGCAGCTGTTTGCGCATGGTGCACGGGGCAATCTGGTGGATCTGACCGCAGCAATCGCAACCTTCCGACGCGTGGGCCTGGAAGACACCGCGCGGCGTGCCGCGCTGAGCCTGTTGATCCTGCAAGAGCGCTGAAGATGGCAATTCCGGCGACAAATGAGCTATGGATTTCGACCTTTCTACAGGCCCAGGCGGCGGAACTTGGCGCGGCGACAAATACCTTGCTGGCCTATGGGCGCGATCTGAAAGACTTTGCGTCCTGGTTGCAGCGCATGGGATCCGGATTCGATCAGGCAGATCGTGATCAGATCGAGGCCTATCTGATCGACTGCCAGGCACAGGGCCTGTCGCGTTCCACCCGCGCGCGGCGATTGTCGGCGATAAAACAGCTGTACCGCTTTGCGTTCGAGGAAGGCTGGAGCGAGACGAACCCCGCCATCCAGATCAAAGGTCCGGGGCGGCAGAAACGACTGCCCAAAACGCTGGACGTGCCCGAAGTCGACCGTCTTCTGGCAGCCGCCCGACAAACCGGGCGCAGCAAGGCTGATCGCGTACGCAATACCTGTTTGATGGAAGTTCTCTACGCCACCGGGATGCGTGTGACCGAACTTGTGTCCCTGCCCGTTTCCTCGGCCCGTGGCGATCCGCGTATGTTGCTGGTGATGGGCAAAGGCGGCAAGGAACGCATGGTGCCCCTGTCCCCACCGGCGCGGGATGCTTTGGCTGCCTGGTTGACCGCGCGGGACGAAGCCGAAGACCAGACCGTCGAGAAAGGCGGTCAAAGGTCTCGTTTTCTGTTTCCGTCGCGCGGCAAGTCCGGCCACCTGACACGGCACAGGTTTTTTCTGCTGGTCAAGGAACTGGCCGTTCAGGGTGGCGTTTCGCCCGAGAAAGTCACCCCGCATACCCTGCGCCATGCCTTTGCCACGCATCTGCTGGCCAACGGCGCTGATCTGCGTTCGATCCAGACCTTGTTGGGTCATGCCGACGTTGCAACGACCGAGATTTATACTCATGTTCTGGATGAACGGCTGTCGGAACTGGTGTTGCAACACCACCCGCTGAGCAAAGACCCTGACGAAGACCGGGGCTAAGCCCTTGATCCAGCAGCGCGGCATCCCCATAACGGATGCGTCACCCTAACCCACCAAGGACCAATGGAACCCTCATCTTCTCTGATCGACAGCGCATTCTGGTTTACGTCAGGCGCGATCCTCTTGTTGCTCGTTTTGTCCGGCTTTTTCTCGGGTTCGGAAACGGCGCTTACAGCCTCTTCTCGCGGAAAACTGCGGGCGCAGGCCGACAAGGGATCACGGGGCGCGAAAAAGGCGCTGGAAATCACCGATGACAATGAACGCCTGATCGGCTCGGTTCTTCTGGGCAACAACCTTGTCAACATCCTGGCGGCCTCGCTGGCGACGGCCTTGTTCACCCGTTTGTTCGGCGAAAGCGGCGTGGCGTTGGCGACCCTAGTCATGACTTTGCTGGTGCTGATCTTTGCCGAAGTGCTGCCCAAGACCTACGCCATCACCAATTCCGAAAAGGCCGCGGCGGCTGTCGCGCCGATCATCAGCGTCGTCGTGACGGTGTTTTCACCCATTGTGGCCGCGGTGCGGCTGCTGGTGCGCGGTGTGTTGCGCCTGTTCGGCGTGCAGATCGATCCCGACAGCAACATTCTGGCTGTACGCGAAGAGATTGCCGGCGCCTTGCAACTTGGTCATTCCGAAGGCGTGGTCGAAAAGGAAGACCGCGACCGCATCTTGGGTGCGCTGGATCTGGGCGACCGGACGGTGGAAGAGATCATGCTGCACCGCTCGAATATCGAGATGATCGACGCCAATGCCGCCCCCGAGGAAATCCTGAAACAGTGTCTGCAAAGCCGCCACACCCGTCTTCCTGTGTTCCGGGACGAGCCGGAAAACATCGTGGGTGTTGTCCACGCCAAGGACCTCTTTCGCGCCATGTATGCGCAGGCAGGCAGCAGCGACGGCGGGACCGACCGTTTGGCAAGCTTTGACATCGGAAAGGTGGCAAACGACCCTTACTTTGTGCCCGAAACCACGACGCTGGACGACCAGATGCGGGAATTCCTGCGCATGCACAGCCATTTTGCATTGGTTGTGGATGAATATGGGTCACTGCGAGGCCTGATCACGCTTGAAGATATTCTTGAAGAAATCGTGGGCGAGATTGCCGATGAGTTCGACATAGACGAAGAGGTTCCGGTAACACGCACCGAAGATGGCCAGTATCTGGTTGAAGGTTCCATGACGATCCGGGATGCCAACAGGGCACTGGACTGGTCTCTGCCGGATGACGAGGCGAACACGCTGGCCGGTCTGGTGATTCACGAGGCCCAAATGATCCCTGACGTCGGTCAGGTGTTTTCGTTCCACGGTTTCCGGTTCGAGGTCACGGCGCGTGAAGGCAACCGCATCACCGGACTGAAAGTGCGCCCCCTGTAGCGCCTGCGATTTTTCTGAAATGTTCCGCGCGCTGCCCAAGCGCCTGTCGTCAACCGAACGACCCAATTGCGCTGAACCGGGCGCGGATATTCCGATCATCGCAAAGTCCGGCCCAAGCACGGAGCTAGGCGAGATGGGCCAGTTTTATCACCCCGACTTTGTTTCAGCTGTGCAGTAAAGTGGAAAAGCAGCCTTCAAGGCCGAAAAACCACCGGGCGATGTCGTGCTGAACAAGGCGCAGGCCGTCTGTTTGTTTGCCCTCGGTTACAAGTATCGACGCACTTTGGCTGCGCGAGAAGGCTGTGCAATTCCAAAGCCGGCGCAATAGATGACATGCGACACTTGTTGTCGCTAACAGACGAGTAATATCCCCATCGGCTCGACAGTTTTTTCCATAATCATAGGGAGGAACACTGTGAAAACCACCTGTCAGGTTGCCGTCATCGGGGGCGGCGTCGTCGGTTGTTCGGTGCTCTATCACCTGACCAAGCTGGGCTGGTCCGACGTGATGCTGCTGGAGCGGTCCGAACTGACCAGCGGATCGACATGGCACGCGGCGGGTGGGTTTCATACGCTCAACGGCGACACCAACATGGCCGCGCTGCAAGGCTATACCATCCGGCTGTACAAGGAGTTGGAAGAGATCACTGGCATGTCTTGCGGGCTGCACCATGTGGGCGGCATTACGCTGGCCGACAACCAGGACCGGTTCGACATGCTGCTGGCCGAACGCGCCAAGCATCGCTTCATGGGGCTGGAGACCGAGATCGTCGGCCCCGACGAGATCAAGAAGATCGCTCCCATCACAAACACCGACGGCATCATCGGCGCGCTCTATGATCCGCTGGACGGGCACCTCGACCCCTCGGGCACGACCCACGCCTATGCCAAGGCCGCGCGCATGGGCGGAGCCACGATCGAGACCCACTGCATGGTGCGCGAGACCAACCAGCGCCCCGACGGCACTTGGGACGTGGTCGCCGACAAGGGCACCATCCACGCCGAGCATATCGTCAACGCCGGCGGCCTGTGGGCGCGCGAAGTGGGCGCGATGGCGGGTATCTACTTCCCGCTGCACCCGATGGAGCATCAATACCTTGTCACCGACAACATCCCTCAGATCGAGGCGATCATCGACGCGGGCGGCGAGCATCCGCACGTCATGGACCCGGCCGGCGAAAGTTATCTGCGGCAGGAAGGGCGCGGCCTGTGCATCGGGTTCTACGAACAGCCCTGCAAGCCCTGGGCCGTGGACGGCACGCCATGGGAGTTCGGGCACGAACTGCTGCCCGATGATTTCGACAAGATCACCGACAGTATCGAGTTCGCCTATCGCCGCTTCCCGGTTCTGGCCGAGGCCGGAGTGAAATCGGTGATCCACGGCCCCTTCACCTTTGCCCCCGACGGCAACCCGCTGGTCGGGCCGGTGCCGGGCGTGAGCAACTACTGGTCGGCCTGCGGCGTGATGGCCGGGTTCAGCCAGGGCGGCGGCGTCGGCCTGACGCTGGCGCAATGGATGATCGAGGGCGAGCCCGAGCGCGACGTCTTTGCCATGGACGTGGCCCGCTTCGGCGACTGGATCACCCCCGGATACACCCGCCCCAAGGTGATCGAGAACTATCAGAAACGCTTCTCTGTCGCCTACCCCAACGAGGAACTGCCCGCCGCGCGGCCCAACCGCACCACGCCGATGTATGACATCTTCAGCGATCTGGGCGCGGTCTGGGGCCAGCAATACGGGCTCGAGGTCGCCAACTATTTCGCGCAAGCGGGCGAACCTGGCTATGAAACCCCGTCCTTCCGCCGCTCGGACGCGTTTGCGGCAACGGGCCGCGAGGTGCGCGCCGTGCGCGGTGGCGTCGGCATCAACGAGGTGCACAATTTCGGCAAATACCTTGTGACAGGTCCGCGCGCCCGCGACTGGCTGGATCGGATCATGGCCGGACGCATCCCCAAGCCAGGCCGCCTGTCACTGACCCCGATGCTGTCGCCCAAGGGCAAGCTGATCGGGGATTTTACCGTGTCCTGCCTGGGCGAGGAGGAATTCCAGCTCACTGCCTCCTACGGCGCACAGAACTTCCACATGCGCTGGTTCCAGCACCATCAGAAAGACGGCGTAACCGTCGAGAATATCAGCGACAAACGCAACGGTTTCCAGATCGCGGGCCCCAAGGCCCGCGAGGTTCTGGCCGCCTGCACGCGCGCCGATATCAGCGACATGCGTTTCATGGACGTGCGCCGGATGGTCGTCGGCATGACCGACTGCATCGTGCAGCGGGTCAGCTATACCGGCGATCTGGGGTTCGAGATCTACTGCGATCCGATGGCGCAGCGCCAACTGTGGTGGAGCCTGTGGCAGGCCGGGCAACCGCACGGCATCACCCCCTTCGGCATGCGCGCGATGATGAGCCTGCGGCTCGACAAGTTCTTCGGCTCGTGGATGCGCGAGTTCTCACCCGACTACACCCCCGCCGAAACCGGGCTCGACCGCTTCATCGCCTTTGGCAAGGGCGCCGATTTCATCGGCCGCGCCGCCGCCGAGGCGGAACGTGCCGACGGCCCCGCGCGCAGGCTGGTGGCCTTCGAGGTCGATGCCGACGACGCCGACGTGAACGCCTATGAACCGATCTGGCTGGACGGCACTGTCGTGGGCTTTTGCACCTCGGGCGGTTATTCGCATTATACCCGCAAGTCCGTCGCCATCGGTTTTCTGCCATCCGAACGCGCAGCAGACGAGCTTGAAGTCAAGATCGAAATACTGGGCCAGATGCGCAAGGCAAAGGTCATCTCGACACCCTTGTTTGACCCAGATGGCGCCCGAATGAGGGGATGACTCGGGCTCGGGCCGACGGCATTGTACCGAAATGACTGAAATACCCATTATCCTTCTGGCAGCGGGTCAATCCAGCCGCATGGGCGGCATCGACAAACTGATGCAGCCGATCAACGGCATTCCGTTGGTCGCCCGCTCGGCACGCACAGCCTGCGCCGTGGGTCCTGTGATCGTCGCCCTGCCCCCTGAACCAAATCCCAGATATGGCGCGCTTGATGGCATGGATGTTCAGATCGTTCCGGTCCGGGATGCGGCAGAAGGCATGAACGCCAGTTTGCGCGCCGCAATCCTAAAACTGCCGCCGGATGCGCCCGCCGCGATGGTTTTGCTGGCCGATCTGCCCGATCTGACCGAAGCTGACCTGGCAACAATCCTGAAAGCGCGACAATCCCATCCCGACAACCTGATCTGGCGTGGTACGACCGAGGATGGAAAGCCCGGCCATCCGGTTGTGTTTGACAGATCCCTTTTTGGTCAACTGTCACAGCTGCAGGGGGACGACGGTGCCCAGAAGATCGTGCGAAAGCATCAAGACAATGTTCATCTGCATCCCCTGCCCGGCCGAAACGCGCTGTTGGATCTGGATACCCCGGATGACTGGAAGGACTGGCAGAGAAAACATGCCCCCTGAACAAACACGGCCCGGTCTTATCGACCGGGCCGGTGCCCAATACAGGACTACCACTTTGCTCAATCTCCAAAGCGCGACCAGTGTGCTTTCAGAAGCACTCCGGCTCTCAAACAGCCAAACCTAAACAAGACCCCCTCGTTAACACGCCGCTATCACTTTTGGTGATCGAGTTAGCCGCCAGCGCCCCCTAGCGCTTTTGACTCCCCTCACTTGGGCACCTTCATCCTCACTTATCCGATCGCTCGAAACAACGTAAAATTGGAAGGAATGGTTAATTTGGGTCTTCTACGAATGGCTTTTACGCAACATCGCGCGAGACTAGGATCAACTTAAAGGAGACTCTTCAAATTCGGAAGGGGTAGCGATTCGTGATTAAGCGCAAACTTATTCACCGATATCCGCACTCAATAAGATTTTTAGTGTGTCAAGCCATGCCTCACACAGACCCACCCACAACCATTGGAAGAGCAGCTTTTTTCTCCATCATTCGGAAGGATGATTGTCAACAAAACAAAACAAATTCAATATTTTTGAAAGTTTGACGCCATTTTTAGCAACAATCCTCCGATTCGCTCAGGTGCAGATCGGTGAAATTCCGCGAATCCCGATCGACGTCGACCGCAACCCAACACCGGCTTTGTGGCAAAATTAAGATTTATTAATTGATCAGTCAGGAAACGCCAATTCTGAGCAGGCATCTGTTGTCTCAACGCGCAGCCGCAACTGCGCGACGATAATCAGGAGACACAAATGAGCATCCGCGAATCCTCGCTTCTACTTCCCCGCACTTCCAACTGGGTGGGTGTCAGCGCGCTTGGCGCGGCCCTACTGGCAACGACGGCTATACCGTCCATGGCGGACGAAGCATTGGCCGATCTGGTTGAGACCGTTTCACCCTCGGTCGTAACCATCATCGCTGAACAAGATACAGCGCCGACCCCAGCCCAGGGGCAAAACTTTGACTTCGAAGGACACCCTTTTGGTGAATTCTTCAAACGCTTCGGCGGCCCCGAAGGGTTCAACATGCCGCAACGCGGCCCGTCCCAGGGCCTGGGTTCGGGATTTGTTCTGGACGAAGCCGGATACATTGTCACCAATCACCATGTCGTCGACAATGCCTCGACCGTGATCGTAAGGCTGAGCGACGACCGTACCTTCGAAGCCGAAGTGGTCGGAACCGACCCGTTGACGGATATCGCGGTTCTGAAAATCGATGCGGGAACTGACCTGCAAGCCGTGGAGCTTGGCGACAGTGACGAGATCCGCGTAGGTGAAGACGTGGTCGCCATCGGCAACCCCTTCGGCCTCAGCTCGACCGTGACCACGGGCATCGTTTCGGCGAAAGGCCGCAACATCTCGGAAGGTCCGTATGCCGAGTTCATCCAGACAGATGCAGCGATCAACAAGGGCAACTCGGGCGGTCCCCTGTTCAACATGGATGGCGAAGTGGTCGGTGTGAACTCGGCCATCTATTCACCCAGCGGTGGTTCTGTAGGGCTTGGATTTGCTGTCACGTCGAACATCGTTGAACACATCGCGGCCGATCTGCGGGATGACGGACAGGTGAGCCGCGGTTGGCTGGGCGTGTCGATCCAGAACGTTAGCCCGCAACTTGCGGCAGCGCTGGGAATCGAGGCTTCCTCGGGTGCGCTGGTGTCTGACGTGGTTGCCGGCAGCCCGGCAGACGGCGCCCTGAGGCAGGGAGACGTCATCCTGACCTTCAACGACGATGCCGTGGAGTCCAGCGGTGACCTTCCCATCCTTGTGGGTACGACCAAGGTCGGCACCCACAGCACTCTGACCGTTTTGCGTGACGGCAAGATGGAAACTGTGACCTTGACGGTTGGCCAGCATCAGGCCGCATCGGCCGAGGCCGACAAACCGGTCGAGGCGGAAGTTGCGGGAACAACTCTGGGTGTGACCGTGGCCCCCCTGACCGAAGCGGTTCGGGCAGAAACCGGTGTTGCTGAAACCGTCGAGGGCGTCGTCGTCACCGACCTGAAGCCCGACAGCCCTGCGGCAAAGGCTGGCCTGCAGCGCGGCGATGTGATCGTCAAGCTCGGCAATCAGGACACTGTCACTCCGGATGCGCTGAAGGCTGCGCTGGACAGTGAGAAAACCGATCCTGCCCTGGTGCTGATCAACCGTGGCGGCAGCCAGATTTTTGTCGCGGTCGAACTGGCCTGACCTTGAACATGCGTGCGCCGCTTGATGGGGATTTTCGGCGCACGCCTCACCCGGCGGATCAGAGTTGTCCACTATCCGCCGGGCTTGCCGGGTGCCGGCCCAGCACCCGGCAAGAACTTCTTCTAACCATATGCTTTAGTTAAAATTTGTGTTTAAATACCACAAGAAAGGATCCCGACCATGAGCCGCCGTCTGTTGATCGTCGAAGATGATGCTGACACCAGGGACTTCATCGCCAAAGGTTTTGGCGAAGAGGGGTACGTGGTCGAAACCGCTGCTGACGGTCGTGAGGGGTTGTACCATGCCACGGACGGTGGGTTTGACGCCATTGTTCTTGACAGGATGCTGCCCGGTCTAGACGGGCTGTCGCTGATCAAGTCCATGCGGGCCGCCGGATTGAAAACCCCGGTTTTGATGCTGACGGCGATGAGCGCCGTGGACGAAAGGGTAAAAGGGCTGCGCTCGGGCGCTGACGATTATCTGGTCAAGCCTTTTTCGTTTCAGGAGTTGCACGCCAGAATCGAAGCCCTTTTGCGTCGCCCTCAGGAATCCGAAGAGACCCCGACATTGACTTGCAAAGACCTTCAGATGGACTTGTTGACTCGCAAAGTCACACGCGACGGGCACGAGATCACTCTGACACCGCGTGAGTTTCAGATTCTCGAATTTTTCCTGCGCCGCAAAAACCGTGTGGTGTCGCGCACCATGTTGCTTGAAGGCGTTTGGGATTATCATTTTGACCCAAACACCAACGTCGTGGACGTGCATATTTCGAAGTTGCGGCGCCAGTTGGACGAAGGCGGTGACGCGCCGTTGATTGAAACCGTCCGCGGAGCGGGTTACATGATGTCCGATGGATAACCTTCGGCTTTCCCTGAACAATTCCCGCACAAGGCTGGTTGCAACCAGCATGTTTCTGAGCACGATTCTGACGGCGTCTGTGCTCGCCATTGTCTATGTGACCGCCAATCGAAGCATCGAGGCCGAAACCCGCTCGGTCGTATCAGCCGAGTTGACAGGGCTTGCGGATGAATACGAAAGGCGCGGGCTGATAGGTTTGATCACTGCAATTGAGCGCCGTTTGCCAAGTGCCGCCGAGCGGGACGCGCTGTATCTTTTGACAGACAGGTTGGGGGTCAAACTTGTCGGCAATCTCAAGTCTTGGCCGGTGAACATTGCCGCTGGAAGCGGTTGGGTGGACTTGGAATTGCGCCGGGCCGACAATGATCAGCTTGTGCCGGTTTCAGCTGCATCCATCCGCCTTCCGGGCGGCGAGCGCCTGCTGGTTGGACGGGATGCAGCGTCGCGCCAGCAATTCGACAGGGTTTTGTTTCGCTCGGTTGCGTTGGCGCTTGGGATTGCTTTGGTTCTGAGCGTCATCACCGGCTGGTTGTTCACGCGTTTGGTGTTTTCGCGCCTTTCGGATATCGCCAGCACGGCCGAGAATATCGTTTCAGGCGACCTGTCAAAACGGATGCCGCTGCGCGGCACTGGGGACGAATTTGATCAGGTTTCAGGCACATTGAACAACATGCTTGACCGGATCGAGGAGTTGATAAGCAACCTTCGGACCACATCCAATTCGATAGCTCATGATCTCCGCTCACCTTTGTCTCGTCTGCGGCAAAGGGTCGAGGCCCTCTCTGAACCCGACAAAAGCGACTTGGATCGCGAGATCGACATTGCGCGGGCGACGGGTGAAATCGATCACGTCCTGCGGGTTCTGGGGCAGCTCACCGAAATCTCTCGGGCCGAGGCCGGCCTAGGGCGCGAGCAATTCGAAACCATCGATTTGCAGCAACTTGTTGGTGATGTTGTCGAGCTTTATGACCCGGTCGCCGCCGATCAAGGCGTGCAGCTTGAAGTCAAGGGTTCCGCCCCGGCCATTCAGGGGCACCGGCCGCTTCTGTCGCAAGCTCTTTCCAATCTGTTGGAAAACGCAATGCGTTACGCGCCAGAACATACTGCAATCACGATCTCGATCGGTACTCGCGACGGTTTCACCCAACTGAGCGTCAGGGATCGTGGCCCCGGCGTACCGCCCGAAGAATTGGATCGCCTTCAGCTTCCCTTCGTGACACTTGACCCCGCGCGGACGGAGCGGAATGCGGGTTTGGGCCTGGCTCTGGTGGCCGCAATCTCACATATGCACGGTGGAAAATTCGCCGCCCGCAACTGCGACCCCGGGCTGGAAACCACGATCAATCTGGCACAACTGCGTTAATCCGGAACACCGTGTATCGCCATGGTCTTGTTCTTGTAACGCCTGTCGGCGGTGACATCCGCACCGAACCAATCCGGTGGCACGTATCCTTTGGCCTGCTCCTCCGAAGTGAACTCTACCTCGACCAGGCGCAGCGGCGCCAGATCGCCTGAAAAGACGTCCAGCTCGAACAGCAAACCATCCGGCAAATGTCCGGTGTAGCGCTCTTTTTCAACCCTGCGCCCTTCGGTTTCCGGCCAGAAGGTTTCGAACTGATCCGCGGTGATCTCTGCCTCTCGTTCTACCCGGACCAGGCCGCCAACCCCTTTCAAGGTCAGGAAATACGCATCGTTCTTTTGCCTCAGCCGAAGCTCGGTGGAATCGTCGGGGGCCGTCAGATAACCCTGCCTTACGACGGCTTTTTTCGCTTTGCTCAGGTCCGGCAGGCTTGAAACCAGAAACTTGCGCTCGATTTCCTTGCTCATTGGTTCGAAATCACTCCGTTTTCCAGCTCTTCAAACAGCGCCCTGTAAGACGCACAGGCCGCACTGCGCCCGGCATAGGTACAGACCGGGGCACGATACTGACCCATCTTTTCAATATCAGCAGCGAAAGGAACCACCGCCTGCAAAAAACGTTTCGGATACAGCTTGCGCATCGCCTTCATGGTTTCCTGATGCAAAACCTTCCGGTGTTGCACCATCGAAAAAAAGGCGCGCAGCTTTTTCTTGCGCAGCTTGCGTTGTTCAAAAAAACTTACCAACTGATCGAAACTCCGCTCGGACAGGGTTGTCGGCATGACCGGCACGACGATTTCATCGGCAGCTTTGAAGACATTCTCGGACAAAGTTGAAAAGTTGGGCGGGCAATCCAGAATGATCACGTCATAGTCGCTGCCCGCGGCCATCAAAGCTTTTTTCAGCCGCGAGCGTTTGTTCCGCATCCGCGACAGGAACACGTCGAAGTCGCGAAAGGTCAGGTTCGCCGGCAGCACGTCCAGCCCTTCGAAATCACTGGCCCGGATCGCCTTGATAAACCGCCCCACATCCTCGAAAAACCGCGCATCCTTCAGTTTTTTTGATGGCTTCACCCGAAAGTAGAACCCTGAAGCGCCTTGGGGGTCGAGATCACACAACAGCACCTGTTGCCCCGCCTGCGCATAGGAGTAAGCCAGGTTCACCGAAGTGGCGGTTTTGCCAACACCGCCCTTGTTGCTGTAACAGGCAATGATCTTCATTCCTCACTCCTTTTGTCGGTGAAACAAGTTCTGAAACAGGTGCCGGGTATCTGGACCGTCAAACTTCTGAAAGCTGGCAATCACGCGGCTCCGCTCGGCCTTTTGGCGCTGATCCAGAACCGCAATCAATCCCCCAACGGCCAAGCCCATCCGCGCATCCACATGGCCCCGCGTGTCGCTGTGCTGCGCGACAAAGGCCGTCAAGGACTCTTGCTGGACAGCGCAGTCGTTGAACACGCCCAGATTGTCCTGTAGCTTTTTCAACGGCTTGATGATTGTCTTGAAGCTCTTTTCATCGAACAGAGGCCCAAATATCTCCATCAGATAGCGCAGTTTCTTGCAATCAATACGAAGGTCATGCACGGTTTCGTCCGGAGTTTCGTCGGTGATACCGCGTGCGATTTTGCAGACCTTGCGGTACCGTTTCCAGATCAATGCGCACGCGTATTCATGTGCTGCCCGTTTCGCGTTAGATCCGGGCGTAAGGTGATCCGTTCCGTTGAACATCGCCGTCAGATCGGACATACGGGCGTTGTATTCGTCACTGCGCAACCGGCGGGACAAGCGTGACAGTTCCTTGGCGCGCTCCTTCTCGAAAAGGTCGAACATCTCTTGCAGGCCCGCGTGAAGACTGGGCGGTACCAGACTGAAGTATTTATCTTTTTCCAGAAGGTAGACATCCAGATCACGCATACGCCCGGTGGCGGCCATGAGATCGGAAAAGACACGCTTCAATTGCACTGTCTGCGCGTCGGAAAATACGCCTTTGAACAGGCTGATCACGGATCGGACCTTTCGCAATGACACCCGGTAATCATGCAGAAACTCTGTGTCGATATCGGCTATCACCCCATATTCGTTTTGCCGGGCAACTTGCAGATATGTTTGAATGATATCTGCCGCGACCTGAATAGATGGCTCAGCTTTTCCCAACTTGATCTCTGGCTTGGCGCGATAGGCGGCCATGCCCGGGAAAAGTCCGGCACAAAGCGCTTCGACACCCGGCCCGCCCCCGGACAAGGCGGAAATCGCGGTGTTCACTTTTTGAAATTCTTTCTCATACCCCCGCAGCCGCTGAAGCTGAACGATTGCTGCCTGACCCGTCTGCGAAGACAGGCACCAAACCGTTCCCCTGACCAGTGTTTTCTCCAGCTCATCCAGTACGACGAGGGGTTTCGTCTGAATCTCTCCGGTTCCGATCTGCATCAGCGCACGCAGTTTGGGGAAACCCTTCAAAGCCCCTGTCACCGGACCCTGCGGCAGGTCTTGAACAAACCGCCCCTGCCCCTTGCCGCGTTGAGACAGCGGCGCACGGCCATTCTGGAAAAGCCACAGTGTTTCTGCGACCTCAACCAGAACACGACCTGAATTCCGCAACGATTGATCGTGGCAATCCAAAAGCACGAAAGATCTCGATTCCGTTGGTGGGTCGATCCTGATCGTGAACCCGGGAATGAGCTTTTCAACATGCGCTTTGTCAATGGATCGGGACAGAATGCACTGAACACCTGAAGGTTCGGTCATGATCCACCAATCCGGGGCGTTTTCAGGTGTTCAATGACATTTGTCTCAACGATCTTCTGCACGCTGGTTCCTTCTTCGACGGTTCTGATCCTTCATCACGTTCAGCGTATTCGGCTTTTACCTTGGTCAGCAGTTTGTCTGGCCCTGGACCGACCCGCGTTTGGTATCTGTTGGCTTTTGAAACCCGGACCGCCGAGGCAGCATGACTTCATGAGAGCGGAAACACCAGAAGACAGCAAGACATTATGTTTCGCCAACGCGCAAACATGGGTGACAGACCCCAGAGGTGCAATTAAGACAGGCTCATGAGCGATCCAGTTTCTTCGATCCGCAACCTTGGCCCGGCTTTCGAGCAGGCCTGCGCGCGCGCCGGCATCCACTCGGCTGATGAACTGCGACAGCTGGGACCGGATGAAGCCTATGCCCGGCTTTTGCGGGCTGGTACCAAAGCACATTTCATCGGCTACTATGTTTTGGTGATGGGGCTTCAGGGACGCCCCTGGAATGATTGCAAGGGTGAAGAGAAAAAGAAGCTGCGACAACGTTTCGACGCGATCAAGGCCGGCAACAGCGCCGCGCCGGAAAACCGGATGGTTGCCGATCTGGATGCCGTCGGGGTTCGGGTTGAACCCAAAGATCTAAAGCAGGTCTGAACAAAAAAAGGCCGCTCTTGGCGGAGCGGCCCGATCTTTCGGCAAAAAACCGGCTTAGCCGACCAGTTCGATGCCCGAGAAGAAATATGCGATCTCAACAGCCGCTGTTTCCGGTGCATCCGAACCATGGACCGAGTTTTCGCCAACCGATTCAGCAAATTCCGCGCGGATGGTGCCCGGTGCTGCGTCCGCCGGGTTGGTTGCACCCATGACTTCACGGTTCTTCGCAATGGCACCTTCGCCTTCCAGAACCTGAACAACGACCGGAGCCGACGACATGAATTCGCACAGTTCGTCATAGAACGGACGCTCGGCATGTACTTCGTAGAACTTGCCGGCTTGTTCCTTGGTCATGTGGATGCGCTTCTGCGCAACGATACGCAGCCCGGCTTCTTCGAACTTGGCGTTGATCTTGCCAGTCAGGTTGCGGCGCGTTGCGTCGGGTTTGATGATCGAGAATGTACGTTCCAGTGCCATGTCGGCCTCTCCTTACAATGTGGCGCGGGTCCGCGCCGAAATCCATCGCGCGCCGCGTACCACGGTCTTTCGCTCATGAAAAGTGTTATGATGGTTTGCCTGCCGCTTTGGCGCTCAGAATGTATCCGGCAAAGGGTCTACCCGGTCCAGACGCCGAACGTAAAGCACTGCAAGCAAACCTGCAAAGCTGCTGGCCCACATCATGCCCAGAACCAGAAACGGCCCGTTTTCAGGGCTGACAAACGCACCCGTCATCGAGGTCAGGATCGCGCCAAGCCCGACCACCATCGCCCCGGACAACCCTGCCGCGCTGCCTGCCAGTTTGGGTCGCACGGACATGACCCCTGCCGAAGCGTTTGCATTGGTCAGTCCATTGCCGAACCCAACGCAGATGGCCGAACCGAAGAATACCCAGACTGACCCAAGCCCGGCGATGAACAGAAGCAATCCGCAGAATGGCCCGGTCGAAGCCACAACGCGGCCGATCAGGATCATTGTGGTCAGACGTGTCCGTGCCGCGATCCGACCAGTAACGAAGTTACCGACCATGAATCCGCCTGTTATGATACCAATCCCAAGTCCCAACATGGCAGGGCTCAGATCAAACCATGCGGCGGCCACCAATGGCGCGCCGGTGATGAAGCTGTAGAACCCACCAATCGAAAACGATGCGCATAAGGCATAGCCCCAGAATCGGCGGGCGCGAAACAGATCCGGATACTCGCGCAATTGGGCTGTAAAAGTTGAAGAGCGGTTTGTATTGGTCTCGCCCATGTCGAACCAAAGCAAAACCAGCAGCCCTGCCCCCAGCACAGTGTAAAGAACAAACCCCGAGCGCCAGCCAAAGAGCATGTCGAGCGTCCCACCCAGCATCGGGCCAAGCATTGGCGCCAAAGCCATGGCCATCGCCACATACCCCAGTTTGCTTGCAGCCTCGTTCGGCGGATACCGATCTCTGATCGATGCGCTGGAAAGAACTGACCCAGCCACCACCGCGGCCTGCAAAAGACGAAAGCCCAGGAACGTCCAAATGGCCTCGGCCAGAGAGCATCCGATTGAGGCGATGACGAAGATGGTGATGCACATCAAAAGTATCGGTCTGCGCCCGTAACGATCGGAAAGCGGACCCATGATCAGCTGCAACACGGCTGAGACCGCCAGATACCCGGCAACCGACAGGTTAACCAAGCCATAATCCACACCGAAATCCGTACTCATGTGGGCCAAAGACGGCAGGAACATGTTCAGTGACAAAACCGACAGTGCCGTGGCAAAAATCAGAGTGACCAAGTGCGGAGGTGTCCGGGCCGCGCGCATGTGAAAACCGTTCCGAATAGCAAACGACACAGCGCTATCACATTGCTTAAAGATTGAACATGCCGAGCCGCTGGCGGTGGCAACACAGCTCTGCTAAGAGCGCCCCATGTTACGGATCGAAGACATCACTTATGCCGTTGAAGGTCGCCCGTTGTTTGACGGCGCAACCGCGACGATTCCCGATGGTCACAAGGTTGGCCTTGTCGGTCGGAACGGAACCGGAAAAACCACGCTGTTCCGCCTGATCCGGGGCGAGTTGGCTTTGGAATCGGGAAATATCTCGGTCCCGAAACGCGCTCGGATCGGTGGCGTGGCGCAAGAGGTGCCCTCCTCTGACGTCTCGCTGATCAATACGGTTCTGGCCGCCGATACCGAACGCAGTGCGTTGATGGCCGAGGCCGAAAGCGCCCAAGACCCGATACGCATCGCTGAAATTCAGACACGTCTGGCCGATATCGACGCCTGGTCCGCCGAGGCCCGCGCAGCTTCGATCCTCAAGGGGTTGGGCTTTGACGACGAAGACCAGCAGCGCCCCTGTTCGGATTTCTCGGGCGGCTGGCGGATGCGCGTTGCGCTGGCGGCGGTGCTGTTTTCTCAGCCCGATCTGCTGCTGCTGGACGAACCGACCAACTATCTGGACCTCGAAGGCGCGCTGTGGCTGGAAAGCTATTTGGCCAAATATCCGCACACTGTGATCATCATCAGCCACGACCGCGGCCTTCTGAACCGCGCCGTGGGGTCGATCCTGCATCTGGAAGACCGCAAGCTGACCTATTACGCCGTGCCCTACGATAAGTTCGCGGAACGCCGTGCGGAACGGCTGGCACAGGCGGAATCGGAAAACGCCAAGGCCAAGGCCCGCATCGCACATCTGCAAAGCTTTGTTGATCGGTTCCGCTACAAGGCGTCGAAGGCCGTTCAGGCCCAGTCGCGCCTGAAGATGATCGAACGCATCCAACTGGTCTCGACCCCGCAAGAGGCCGCCCTGCGCGCCTTCAGCTTTCCGGAACCCGAGGAACTGTCGCCACCGATCATCCAGATCGAAGGCGGCGTCACCGGCTATGGCGAAACCGAAGTGTTGCGCCGCCTGAACCTGCGTATCGATCAGGATGACCGTATCGCGCTGTTGGGCAAGAACGGACAGGGCAAGTCGACCTTGTCCAAGCTACTGTCGGACCGGCTGCCCCTCATGGCGGGCAAGATGACCCGAAGCAACAAGCTGCGCATCGGGTATTTCGCTCAGCATCAGGTGGATGAGCTTTACGTGGACGAAACGCCGCTGGACCACCTGCGCCGTCTGCGCCCTGACGAAGCGCCGGGCAAGTGGCGATCCCGACTGGCCGGGTTCGGGCTGAATGCGGATCAGGCGGAAACCGAGGTCGGGCGCCTGTCGGGCGGACAGAAAGCGCGGCTATCACTGCTGCTCGCCACGATCGACGCGCCCCATATGCTGATCCTTGACGAGCCGACCAACCACCTTGACATCGAAAGCCGCGAGGCGCTGGTCGAGGCGCTGACGGCTTATTCCGGCGCGGTGGTTCTGGTCAGTCACGACATGCACTTGCTGAGCCTTGTCGCGGATCGACTCTGGCTGGTTTCGGACGGTAGTGTCAAACCTTTCGACGGCGACCTTGAAGCCTATCGGTCCCTGCTGCTGGCGCGCGACAGACCCGTCAGGGAAAAGCCCCGGGCTGTCAAATCGAAACGCCCCCCGCGCGAGACGATACTGGCCTTGCGTGCGGATCTGCGCAAATGCGAGGACCGGATCGAAAAGCTGACGGAAATGCATGACAAGCTTTCGACCAAACTGGCCGATCCGGCGCTGTACGAGGACGACAGGATCAACGACCTGGAAACCTGGAACCGCAAGTTCACCGAAGTCACCGAGGCCATGCAAAAAGCCGAGGCATTGTGGGTCGCGGCCGCCGAACGGCTTGAGCAGGCAGAAACCGCATGAGCACGCCCATCAAGGATACCGACGCCATGATCGCGGGTATGCATCCCGACTTGCAGCCCGGTGAATTTGCCTTTGTCGTTTGGCCTGAAGACAAACCCTGGCCACAGGGCACGCGGGCCAGCTGCGCCGAGGCCGAAGGGCTGTCACTTGTCGTCCCGATCGCTGCGGCACCGAAAGATGCCGTCGCGATGCGGTGCATCACGTTGCAGGTTCATTCCTCGCTGGAAGGTGTTGGTTTGACCGCCGCCGTTTCCAGCGCGCTGGCACGGGCCGGCATTCCCGCGAACATGGTCGCGGGGTATCACCACGATCACGTCTATGTCCCATCGGGTTGTTCGCAGGATGCCCTGCGTATCCTGCAAGACCTGCAACGGAGCAGCAGATAACAATGGACAGTGCATTTCTGATTACCGCGTTCACAACGCTTTTCGTGGTCCTTGATCCGCCCGCGCAAACGCCGATCTTCGTGGCGCTGACACAGGGTATGGACTGGCACACGCGCCGGTCCATTGCCATTCGGGCCTGCCTGACGGCGGGCTTCATCCTGGCCCTGTTTGCCGCCTTTGGCGAAGCCCTTCTGGGGTTTGTTGGCATCTCGATGGAAGCGTTCCGCGTTGCAGGAGGTGTCCTGCTGTTCCTTACCGCGCTGGATATGCTGTTTGAACGCCGCACCAAGCGACGCGAAAGCAGCGCCGAGGAAGAGGAACACCCGGACCCGTCCGTCTTTCCCCTGGGCATCCCGCTGATTGCAGGCCCCGGATCGATTGCAACGATGATTCTGCTTGCGGGCCAGCAGCCGGGCATTCAGGGCCTTGCTATTGTCATCGGTGTGATGCTGGTTGTGCTGGCAATGGTCTTCGTGATGTATCTGACCTCTGGCGCGGTCGCGCGGGTTTTGGGCAAAACCGGGCTGAACGTGTTGACCCGGCTGCTGGGGATGTTGCTTGCGGCCTTGTCGGTGCAGTTCATTCTCGATGGCCTCAAGGCCTTTGGTTTTGCGTCTTAAACCCCCATATATGTGACGTGCAATTTGAGTGGGGTGAACCCTGTGGACAGCGTCGATATCGGACAACTGGTCTATCTGGTCGTGCTTGGGCTGGCCGTCGCGTTCTGGTTCGTTTCGCAAAACCGCCAGTCCCTGAACAAGACGTTGCAGCAGGTGATGGCCTGGGTGTTCATTTTTGTTGGCGTCATCGCCGTCATCGGCCTGTGGGAAGACATCCGGTCTTCGGTTGGCCCTGCCCCGCAGATGACCGTCACCGGCAACGTGATCGAGGTGCCTCGTGCCTATGATGGTCATTATTACCTTCCGGTTTTGGTGAATGGTGAGCCGATCAACTTTCTTGTCGACACCGGCGCCAGCCAGATCGTTCTCAGCGCCCGGGACGCAGAACGTGTAGGCATCGATCCCGATCAACTGAACTATTTCGGCCGCGCCCTGACCGCCAACGGCGAGGTGCGCACGGCGCCGGTGCGGCTTGACACCCTGACCGCAGGCCCCATTACCGACCAGAACGTATCGGCCTGGGTCAATGAGGGCGAGCTGGACAAGTCGCTTTTGGGGATGGAATATCTGCATCGTTTCTCGAGCGTCCAATTTGCAAATGGCAAGTTGATCCTGTCTCGTTGACGGCCCTGACTACTTGAGAACAAAAGTGGAACATGCTAGCATTCCGGCATGTCCACTCAACTTCTTGGCCACAAAACTGCGCGTCAGGCGCCGGGGGTAAAGCTCCATCCGCAGATCACCCTGGAACTGGGCCGCGTGCACGAAGCATGCGGCCCCGCCCGGCGCAGCTTTGCCATGTGGCTGGCCGGTCAGACGCAAGGGCCGGTCTTGTGGATTTCCCCCGCCTGGGAACCCGGCCAGCTGAACCCCGATGGGATGATGGCCTTTGCCGATCCGGCCCGGTTCATTTTTGTTCATCCCACCCGTGCCGAAGATCTGCTGTGGTGCCTGGAGGAGGCGCTGCGCAGCGGGGCCATTCCGCTGATCATCGGCGACCTGCCCGGCGCACCGGGGCTCACGCCGATACGCCGGATGCATCTGGCTGCCGAACAGGGGGGTGCGATGGGGCGGGCTCCGCTTGGTTTGCTGCTGACACCCGGAGATGGCGGCGCGCAAGGGGTTGAAACGCGCTGGCACATGGCGGCCACCCATCGGGATGAGGCTCGGATCTGGGCTCTGACACGCCGCCGCGCCCGTGCCCTGCCCCCGGTCACATGGCAGGCCACCATGACCGCCGCCCGTGCCGGGTTGCATCTGGAACGGATCGAAACCGAAGACACACCGGCATAAAGCCACACGGATCACGCAAGATGTGACTGGTCAAAACGCGGGCCGCGCCCTAGCGTCACCACATGAGCCATCCGATCCATGACAGCCGCTATTCCTGGCTTCGCCTTCTGATCACGCTCGCCATCGCAACAGTGGCGAATGTGGGCATGTGGGCAGTGATCGTGGTCATGCCCGCAGTTGAAGCCGAATTTGGGGCCGGTCGTGCCGAAGCCTCGATGCCGTACACTCTGGCGATGATCGGTTTTGCCCTGGGCAACATGTGGCTGGGGCAGGTAGTGGACCGGCTGGGCGTCACCAGCGCCCTGATCGGAGCAGCCGTCTTGAGTGCACTGAGCTATGTGCTGGCAACGCTGGCACCAAGCATAATGTTGCTATCCGCGGCGCATCTCCTGCTGGGGCTGGGCACATCGATTGGGTTTGGCCCGCTGATCGCAGATATCTCACATTGGTTCATGAAACGGCGCGGCATTGCCGTCGCGTTAGTCGCCAGTGGGAATTACCTGTCCGGCGCCATCTGGCCCACCATGCTGTCCGGAATTCTGGCGCGGGATGGATGGCAACAGGTCTATCTGACGCTCGCCGTGCTGACGCTTGTCGTCGTCATTCCCCTGTCGCTGCTGCTACGCCGCAGGGTTCCGGTCGAGGCACACAGCACCGCCGCAGCATCCGCCCAAATCAATGCACGAAGTGTCGGTGTATCACCGCGCGCGCTGCAATATATTCTGGGCTTGGCCGGGATCGGTTGTTGTGTCGCCATGTCGATGCCACAGGTTCATATCGTCTCCTATTGCGTCGGGCTGGGATATGGGCCCGCGGTCGGGGCCGAGATGCTGTCACTGATGTTATTGGGTGGTGTTGTCAGCCGGATCATCTCGGGTTTGTTGGCAGATCGGCTTGGCGGGGTCCTGACGCTTTTGATCGGTTCGCTTCTGCAATGTATCGCATTGTTCCTGTTCCTGCCCTACGATGGAATGGTGTCGCTTTACGCCATCAGCCTGCTCTTTGGTCTGGCACAGGGCGGCATCGTGCCCAGCTATGCGTTGATTGTCCGCGAATACATGCCGCCGCAAGAAGCTGGTGCGCGCGTCGGGTTCGTCATGATGATGACCATTCTTGGCATGGCGCTCGGTGGCTGGATGTCAGGGTGGATATACGACCTCACCGGAAGCTACCAATTGGCGTTCGTGAATGGCATCCTTTGGAATGGTCTGAACATTGCAATCGTTCTGATGCTGCTCAGAAGATCCCGCCCCATGCGGGAAGGCGTCATGGCATGACCCTTCCGACCCGCCGCAGCCTGCTTGCCGGGCTGGCAACCCTGCCCCTGACCCGGGCGGCACAAGCCGCATTGCGCCCATACATCCTGTCGGATGAAGGCACCCGGGTCGGGTTCACGTTTGATCTTGCGGGGGTGACACAGTCAGGGACGATGCCGATACGTACCGCCGATGTTCAGATTGACACAGGTCGGCTGCAGAACAGCCAGGTCACGGTGACACTGGACGTCAGCAAAGCCAGAACACGGCTGCCCTTTGCCCGTATGCCCATGCTCAGCCCCAGCGTTTTGGACGCGAAGCAGCACCCAACGATCCGGTTTGTGTCAACGGACATACAACTGGGCGCGGAAGGGCGGATATCAGATGGCGCTCGGATCACGGGTGATCTGACGGTCCGCGGCGTGACCCGCCCGATCACGTTGGAGGCCAATCTGTACCGGCAGGCAGGAAGTGCAGTGAACGATCTGAGCCGTCTAACCATTGGCCTGAAGGGTGCCCTGAACCGGCACGACTTCGGAGCTTCGGGCTATCCTGACCTAGTTGACGACACCGTCAGCCTGGACATCCGCGCCGAGATCATACGCGCGACCTGATCGCCGAACGGCAAAAAACGACTCGCTAAAGTCGAATTGATGCGCGCATTGTGCGGCGACCCTGCCAATCTGAGACCACCATGCGCACGATCATTTCATTTGCCGCCCTGTTTCTTTCGGTCATTCTGCTTCAGCTTTCCACAGGAGGCGTCGGGCCACTCGATGCCATTTCCGGCATCACTCTGGATTTCACGACCGAACAGATCGGTCTTTTGGGGTCTTCGCACTTTCTGGGGTTTTTCATCGGCTGCTGGTGGGCACCACGTCTGATGGGCAATGTTGGTCATTCGCGCGCATTTGCAGTTTGCACCGCGTTGGGCGCGATGGGCCTCATCGGACATACGCTGACCGAAAACCCATATATCTGGGCCGCCCTTCGTGTGGCCTCGGGCACCTGCGTTGCAGGCGCATACACGGTGATCGAGGCCTGGCTGAACGCGAAGGTCACCAATGAAACCCGGGGGCGTGCAATGGGAACGTACCGGATCGCGGATATGGGCGCGTCCCTGTGCGCCCAGTTGATTATCGCCGTTCTGCCCCCGGCCTCTTACGTCTCGTATAACCTGCTGGCGATCCTGTGCTGTGCGTCACTGCTGCCGCTGACGCTGACCAAAGCAAGCCAACCCAAAACACCTGACGCGCCCCGCCTGAAACCCGGGCTGGCTTGGCGCAGCTCACCCTTAGCCGTGGCTGGCGTGATCGTGGCCGCGCTCAGCTCGGCCTCGTTCCGAATGGTGGGACCGGTTTACGGGCAAGAGGTCGGACTTGGCGTCGATCAGATCGCATTCTTCCTGGCCTCTTTCGTATTGGGTGGTGCGCTTGCTCAATACCCCGTTGGCTGGCTGGCTGATAAATATGACCGGCGCTGGGTGTTGATCTGGCTGTCGGCTGCCGCGGTGCTCAGCTGTGGCGTCACCATGGCGGCCAGCGGCACCGGAACGATCGGGGTCATGTCGGCGGCCGTGTTCTTCGGTCTGACAACCTTCCCGATCTTCTCGGTCTCATCCGCCCACGCAAACGACTTTGCCACGACCGAGGAACGGGTGGAACTCTCGGCGGCCCTGATGTTCTGGTTTGCCTTGGGGGCAATTGCATCGCCCTACGTAACCTCGACCCTGATCCAGCAATTTGGCCCGGGTGCCCTTTTTGCCTTCGTGGCGTTCGGGCATGTCTTCTTGATCGTGTTTGGTCTGGCGCGGATGCGGTCACGCCCCACCCCCGAAGAGCGCACGAATTATGTTTACGCCCCGCGCACCTCATTCACGATTGGTCGCCTTCTGAAACGGTCGCGGGAAGAGTGAAAAACTGAGCACCCCCGCTGTTCTTTGAATGTCTTTTGTGATCACCCTGGCCTTTTCGGTCGGTTCGGTATGGAACAAGGACGGGGAACTGCGACTCGGATTCAAGGCGTTGGAGTCCCTCTGCTTGCCCCAAAAGCTTTGGGCATGTCCCCGGAACGCGATCCAGATCGTTGCGGCAGCACGATTTTCGTTGCCTTCGGGGTCTAAATCGACAAGCAGGCCAAAGCCGGGCTTTTGCTGGGCGATCACATCATGTAGACGGGCGCGCAGACAGTTACGCGGAAACGGATCATGGCTCGGATTCTCATCACCTCGGCGATCCCCTACATCAACGGGATCAAACACCTCGGCAATCTGATCGGCTCGCAATTACCGGCTGATTTGTACGCGCGTTACCAGCGTGGCCGGGGGAACGAGGTCATGTTCCTGTGCGCCACGGATGAACACGGCACACCCGCCGAGCTGGCCGCCGCCAAGGCTGGCAAGCCGGTGGCGGAGTATTGCGCCGACATGTATGCGATTCAGGCCGATATCGCCAACCGGTTTGGCCTCAGCTTCGATCACTTCGGCCGTTCGTCCAGCGAGCAGAACAAGCGCCTGACCCAGCATTTTGCGGGCAAGCTGGATGACGCGGGCCTGATCCGCGAAGTCAGCGAGAAACAGGTGTATTCCAACGCCGATGGTCGCTTTCTGCCTGACCGCTATATCGAAGGCACCTGCCCCAATTGCGGCTATGATCGCGCGCGCGGCGACCAGTGCGAAAACTGCACCAAACAGTTGGATCCGACGGACCTGATCGAGCCGCGCTCGGCCATTTCCGGATCGACCGACTTGGAAGTGCGCGAGACCAAGCACCTGTATCTGCGTCAATCCGCGATGAAGGACAAACTGGATGCGTGGATCGACAGCAAGACGGACTGGCCGGTCCTGACCACTTCGATTGCCAAGAAGTGGCTGCATGACGGCGACGGCTTGCAGGACCGTGGCATTACCCGCGATCTGGACTGGGGTGTACCGGTCAAGAAAGGCGATCAGGATTGGCCTGGGATGGAAGGCAAGGTCTTTTACGTCTGGTTCGACGCCCCCATCGAATACATCGCCTGCACCAAGGAATGGGCGGATGCCAACGGCAGGACCGATGCGGATTGGGAACGCTGGTGGCGCACCGACAGGGGCGCGGACGACGTGCGCTATGTCCAGTTCATGGGCAAGGACAACGTGCCGTTCCATACGCTGTCCTTCCCGGCCACCATCCTGGGCACCAACGCGCACAATGAAGAGACCGGATCACCCGAACGCTGGAAGCTGGTGGATTACATCAAGTCGTTCAACTATCTGAATTATGACGGCGGCCAGTTTTCGACCAGCCAGGGCCGTGGCGTGTTCATGGATCAGGCGCTGGACATTCTGCCTGCCGATTACTGGCGCTGGTGGCTGCTGAGCCATGCGCCCGAAAGCAGCGACAGCGAATTCACCTGGGAGAACTTCCAGCAATCGGTGAACAAGGACCTTGCAGACGTTCTGGGCAACTTTGTCAGCCGGATCACCAAATTCTGCCGCTCGAAATTTGGTGAGACCGTGCCCGAAGGTGGACAGTTCGGACCCCGCGAGCAGGCCTTGATCGAAGAGCTTACCAAACGCGTCCGCGCCTATGAAGGCCATATGGAAGCGATGGAGGTTCGCAAATCCGCGCAGGAGCTGCGGGCAATCTGGGTTGCCGGAAATGAATATCTACAGGCCGCAGCTCCGTGGTCCACGTTCAAAGAAGACCCCGAGCAGGCCGCCGTGCAGGTACGTCTTGGCCTGAATCTGATCCGGCTTTACGCCGTGCTCAGCGCACCATTCATCCCCGACACCTCGGCCCGCATGCTGAGCGCGATGAACACGCTGGATACCAGCTGGCCCGATGATGTTGCCACCGCGCTGAACGCCTTGCCGTCCGGTCACGACTTTACTGTGCCAGACGTTCTGTTCGCCAAGATAACGGATGAACAGCGCGAAGAATGGCAGGACAGGTTCGCGGGAACCCGCGACTGATCGGTCCGGCGCATTGGACGCAGGGGGCTCGTTTCGGGCCCCTCTTGTTTGGGCCCCACGGCCACGTCAGGGCCTAAGCCAGCATAGTTGCTTGAACTTTTGACCTCCGCCCCGACCGGCGCGGGACTCATCACGCTTGAGATATCGGCGCAAAAAAGTCATCCTGAGATCAGTTTCCTCCGACTCGCGCCGCCGTGGCGACTGGGTCGGTATCTTTTGTTTCCGCATCGAACGAGGCTTTCGCCATGTCCCCAGCATTCCTTTCACCCAACAAGATCAGCAGGCATTTGGCCGCCGCATTCATGCTGATGTCCTTGGGTTTGGCGCATCCGGCGACCGCGCAGGAAGAAGGGGCACCACCAAAGGTTTCCATAGCGGCGGCCTATACCGAGGAAATCACCGACGAAGCCACGTTCATCGGACGTGCCGAGGCAATCAATAAGGTCGATATCGTGGCGCGGGTGAACGGGTTTCTCAACAGCCGCGAGGTCGAGGATGGGGCGACCGTCAAAGAAGGCGATCTGCTGTTCACCATCGAACCCGACCTGTACGAGGCGACGCTTGAGGCCCGAAAGGCCGATCTGAACCGGGCCGAAGCAAATCTTGAACTGGCAAAGGTCGATTTGGCGCGAAAAGAAGAACTTTACAAACGCGACGCGACACCAGAGTCTGAACGCGACATTGCCCGCGCCAACGAATTGGTCGCCGAGGCAGAGGTGAAGGCGGCCAATGCTGCGATCCAGCAGGCCGAGCTTGACCTGAGCTACACGCAGATACATGCGCCGTTCGACGGCCGTATCGGCAGGATCACGACCAGCGTCGGAGATGTGGTCGGGCCAAACAACCCTCCTCTGGTCAATATCGTCAGCGAGACGCCCATATATGTGAATTTCTCGTTGAACGAAAAGCTCTTCACCTCAGTCTTGCAGACTTATGGTGAAAACTCGGCATCGCTGGCGGAAAGCCCGCAAAGCCCGAATGTGCACGTCATCCTGCCCAACGGCACTAAGATGGATGAAGTCGGCAGAATTGTATTCGTTGACAACCGTATCGACCCATTGACCGGCGCCATTACCATTCGCGCCCAGTTCGACAACACAGACCGGCTGATTCTGGACGGCGCCTTTGTGAATGTGCAGATCGAAGCGCTGGAACCGACCTTGCAGGTATTGGTGCCTCAAGCCGCCTTGCAGCGCGATCAGCGGGGCGAGTTTGTCCTGGTGGTCAACGACAAGCAGATGGTTGAACAGCGCTACATCACCACCGGTGACACGGTCGGAACCGCGATTATCGTGCTGGACGGCCTGCGCGAAGGCGAAAGCGTCATTGTCGAAGGCCTGCAACGGGTTCGCCCCGGCGTCGCTGTTGACGCAGTCGTCGCCTCTGAGCAACCGGGAGAGTAACAGATGTTCTCAGCCCTGTTCATCAGCCGGCCCAAGCTGGCGCTCGTCATTTCGCTGGTGCTGACCATCATGGGCGGTATCGGATACCTGGTGCTGCCGGTCGCGCAGTTTCCCGATATCACCCCACCCGTGGTCAACGTCTCGACAACTTATACCGGTGCAAACGCCGAGACCGTTGAAAACACCGTTGCCGCGCCGATCGAGGCGCAGGTCAACGGTGTGGACGACATGATCTACATGACGTCCAGATCATCGGACAACGGGTCCTATTCGCTGGATGTGACCTTTGAGGTCGGCACCGATCCCGACATCGCATCGGTCAACGTTCAAAACCGGGTGGCGCAGGCCATGTCGTCGCTGCCAGCCGAAGTGACTTCGTCCGGCGTGGTGACACAGAAATCTTCGACCAACATGCTGATGCTGGTCACTCTGACCTCACCAAATGGGACCTATGACAGTGTGTTCCTGTCGAACTATGCCTCGATCAATCTGCGCGATGCGCTGGCCCGCGTGCAGGGCGTCGGCAAGGCCGATGTTCTGACCAACCTTGAATACGCCATGCGGATCTGGATGGACCCGGACAAAATGGCGGCGCTGTCCATCACACCGGGGGATGTCATCAATGCGATCCGGGAACAGAATATCGAAGTGTCCGCCGGTTCGATCGGTGCGCCACCGGTTCCCGAAGGGCAGACGTTTCAATACACGATCAAATCCAAAGGCCGCCTGACATCCGCAGAGGAATTCGGTGACATTGTCATCCGGACAGGTGACGCCGGTGCCATCGTCCGCGTCAAAGACATCGCCCGGGTAGAGCTTGGCGCAGAATATTATGCGGCTTCGGGCTATTTTCAGGCGGTTCCAGCCACGGTCATTGGCATCTATCAGGCCCCCGGTGCAAACGCATTGGCGGTTTCGGAACGTGTGCAGGCGGAATTGGCGCGGCTGTCCCGCGCCTTTCCGACGGATGTCGAATATGATGTCCCCTTCAACACGACCGATTTTGTCGAGGCGTCTTTGAACGACGTGGTCTCGACCCTGATCCTGACCTTCATTCTGGTTATTTCGGTTGTGTTCGTGTTCCTGGGAAGTTGGCGCGCAACGATCATTCCGGCGGTGGCAATCCCGGTATCCCTGATCGGTACTTTTGCCTTCCTGCTGGCGTTCGGGATGTCGCTGAACACCATCTCGCTGTTCGCCTTGGTGCTGGCCATCGGTATCGTGGTGGATGACGCCATCGTCGTCGTCGAGAACGTGGAGCGCATCATTGCGGATGAAGGGTTGCCCCCTGCTGAAGCGACCCGTAAAGCAATGGGCCAGATCACGGGGCCAGTCATCGCGACCACATTGGTTCTACTGGCGGTGTTCGTGCCGGTCACGTTCATGCCCGGCATCTCGGGGCGGCTGTATTCCCAATTTGCCATTACGATCTCGACCGCTGTCGTAATCTCGTCCATCAACGCACTGACCCTTTCGCCTGCCCTGTGCGGCTTGGTTCTTCGTCCCCGGTCCGGCCCTCCCAAAGGGGTGCTTGCGATGTTCGAAAACTTCATCGGCACCGTACGCAACGGCTATGTCGCCATTGTACGAAAGCTGTTGGTTTTTCCGGCCATTGCGCTGGCCATCGTGGTTGGGCTTGGCATGGGAACCGGAACAATCATGTCCAACACCTCGGCCGGATTCATTCCGCTTGAAGACAACGGGTATCTGTTCGTTGATGTACAGTTGCCTGATGCCGCAACGTTGGAACGGACCGAGGCTGTAACTGCTCGTCTGGACGAACAGATAAGTGAAATCCCGGGCGTCGCGAGCACGGTTCTGGTCAACGGTTTTTCGATGCTGAACGGCACGATCACCAACGGCGCTGCGATTTTCGTCAACCTCGAAAACTGGAGCGAACGGCAGGAAGACGATCTGAGCGCGGACGCCATTCTGGCCAAAGTGCTGGCGATCGCGAACGGTGAATCAGCGGCTTCGGTCCTTGCTTTCAACCCGCCGCCCATCCAGGGCCTTGGTATGTCCGCCGGTGTCGAGATGGAAGTTCAGCAAACCGGCGGTGGCACTCCGCAGGATCTGGCCTCGGCCGTGGGTTCGTTCGTGTATTCGGCCAATCAGAGGCCCGAGATCGGGCAGGCCTATACGACCTTCCGCGCCAACGTCCCGCAGCTGTTCGTTGATCTGGACCGCGAAAAAGCCAAAACGCTGAATGTCTCGGTCGCCGAGATTTTTCAGACCATGCAGGCGCAGCTGGGATCTTACTATGTCAATGACTTCAACCTGTTCGGCCGTGTCTATCGCGTGATGATTCAGGCCGATGGGACCTATCGGGACAATGTCGAAGATATCGCGAACCTATATGTCCGTTCTCAAAACGGAGACATGGTGCCGCTGGGGACACTGATCGACGTTGAAAACGTGCTGGGTCCGGTTCTGCTGAAGCGCCACAACCTGTTCCGGTCGGCTACGGTGACGGCGGTCCCTGCACCCGGCTTGTCCAGCGGCGATGCAATCAGCGTGATGACCGAAGAATCCGCGACCGCCCTGCCCCCGGGCTATGCGTTCGAATGGACAGGGACGGCACAGCAGCAGCTGGCTTCGGGCAGTCTGGTGATCATCATCCTCGGGCTTGCCATCCTGTTCGGTTACTTGTTCCTGGTGGGTCAGTACGAAAGTTGGACCTTACCTGTTTCAATCCTGCTTTCCGTTGTCGTGGCCTTGTTTGGGGCCGTGGCGGCGGTGGCCATCGTGGGCAGTGACATCAACCTCTATACACAGATCGGTATGATCATGCTTGTCGGGCTGGCCTCGAAGAACGGTATTCTGATCGTCGAGTTCGCCATGGAGCAACGCGCCAAGGGGCTTTCCATCAAAGAGGCCGCCGCAGAGGCTGCGTATCAACGTTTCCGCGCTGTGATGATGACTGCACTGTCTTTCCTGCTTGGCGTTGTCCCCCTGCTGGCCGCGAACGGAGCCGGAGCCGCCAGCCAGAAGGCGATTGGTGTCGCGGTGTTTGGCGGGATGCTGGCCGCAACACTTGTTGGTGTGATCGTGGTGCCCGTGCTCTATGCCCTGATGCAAGGCATGCGGGAATGGTTGAAGGGCAGCAAGAGCGACCCCGACCCAACGGAAAAAGCCGCCTGAACACAGAAAGCCCCATCTGAACTGATGGGGCTTTTTTGCAGTTCCGCTAATAGAAATCAGGCGTTTTCAGGCTACCCCTTATCCGCGGACCGTTCGGACATCCATTGATCGATCCGCGCAATCTGCTCGGCACTCAGCCGCAAGCCCAGCTTGTTGCGGCGCCAAACCACATCTTCGGCTGAACGGGCATATTCCTTGTCCATCAGCCACGCGACCTCTTGCGCTGTCAGGGTTGCGCCAAAATCCTTTCCCAGATCGGATACCTGTTTTGCATCACCCAAAACATCCCTTGCTTCGGTCCCGTAAGCTCTGATCAGGCGGGCAGCCCAGCTTTCGGTCAAAAACGGATAGGCCGCCAAAAGATCGCCTTTCAGGGTTTCGACGGCATCCACCGGGAAATCCCCCCCCGGCAGTGCGACACCAGCGGTCCAGGGACCGGGCAGGTTCGGGAAAAACTCACCGACCTTCTCAAGCGCGCTTTCTGCAAGCCTGCGATAGGTCGTGATCTTGCCGCCGAACACATTCAATACAGGTGCCCCGCCCTGCGCATCGACTTTCAACGTGTAATCCCGTGTCGCAGCAGTGGCACTGCTTGCGCCGTCATCATAAAGAGGCCGCACGCCGGAATAGGTCCATACGACATCGTCACGCGTTATGCTTTTTTTGAAGTACTTTGATGCGAAGGCGCACAGGTAATCCTGCTCGGCCTCGGTGCAGACCGGTTTGGTCGACGGGTCCGGATGATCCTGATCCGTTGTTCCAATCAGGGTAAAATCCTGCTCGTATGGTATGGCGAAAATGATGCGGCCATCTTCGCCCTGGAAAAAATAGCATTTGTCGTGATCGTAAAGCCTAGGCGTCACGATATGACTGCCCCGAACAAGCCGCACGCCCTCGCGAGAGTTCACGCGGATCTTGGATTGAATGATGTCGCCCACCCAGGGCCCACCCGCATTGATCAGCATTTTGGCCCGGACCAAACGGGTCTCACCACTGTTCCGATCCCGAACGGACACTTCCCAAAGATCGCCGACCCGCTCGGCCGAGGTCACTTCGGTTCGGACCATGATCTGTGCGCCGCGCGACTCGGCGTCACGCGCATTCAAAACCACCAATCGCGAGTCTTCGATCCAACAATCGGAATACTCATAAGCCGTTTCGAACTTGTCCTGCAACGGGGCCCCCTCGGGTGCTGACCGCAGGTTCAATGACGTCGTGCCCGGCAGGATTTTGCGCCCGCCCAGATTGTCATACATGAACAGGCCCAACCGGATCAGCCAGGCCGGACGCCGCCCGCGCATCCACGGCATGACCGTGCTGAGCAACCGCGAGGTCGGCGTTTCGGAATCAAACCGCATATCCTTGTGGTAGGGCAGCACAAAACGCATGGGCCAGCTGATATGCGGCATCGCGCGCAGCAGGGTTTCACGCTCGATCAGGGCCTCACGCACCAGGCGGATTTCAAAATACTCAAGATACCGCAATCCGCCGTGAAACAGCTTGGTCGAGGCCGAGGACGTGGCAGAAGCGAGATCGTTCATCTCGGCCAGCGTCACCGAAAGACCCCGCCCGGCGGCGTCCCGCGCTATTCCACAGCCATTGATCCCGCCGCCGATGATGAAAAGGTCTGTGATCTGGTTGTCCGTTGACTGCATATCCATTGATTCCCTGCCTGACACGGTTGCGGGCATTAGCCAGAATGACTTTCGCTTCGTCAATGTTTATGTTCGTTTTTTTTCTTTTTGCAACACTGGTATGATTTTCAAGCAAGTTGGCTTGCCAAAATCGACAAAAAGAACAAAAACGAAAATCAATCCTTTACACCGGAACTGCCCATGTCCTTGTCTTTTCGCCAATCCGACATTCTGGAAATCGCCAGCACCGAAGGGCGCGTTACCGTCGAGGGGCTGGCTGAACGCTTTGGCGTCACCGTTCAGACGATCCGGCGCGACCTGACCGAGCTTGCAGATGCGGGCAAGCTGGACCGGGTTCACGGGGGCGCGGTTCTCCGCTCGGGTGTTTCAAATATCGGATACGAGGACCGCCGCGCGCTGAACGCGGACGCCAAGACCCGCATCGCTCAGACCTGCGCGGCTGATATCCCGGATGGCGCATCAATTTTCATGAACATCGGAACCTCGACCGAGGCCGTGGCAAGGCAGTTGCTGAACCACAAGAACCTGCTGGTGGTGACCAACAACATGAACGTTGCAAACATTCTTGTCGAAAACCCGGAGTGCGAAATCATCATGGCCGGCGGCGTTTTACGTCGAACAGACGGTGGGCTGATCGGCAACCTGACCGTATCGGCCATCCGGCAGTTCAAATTTGACATCGCTGTCATAGGATGTTCGGCCCTCGACACGGATGGCGATCTTTTGGACTTCGACTTTCAGGAGGTTCAGGTCAGCCAGGCCATCATCGAGAAGGCGCGCCGAACTTTTCTGGTTGCCGATCATTCGAAGTTTCAACGCTCGGCCCCGGCGCGGATAGGATCAATTGCCGAGCTTGACACGGTCTATAGCGACCTGCCCCTGCCCGGCAAGCTGCCAGAGCACTGTCGCGAGTGGCAGACAGATGTCATCATCTGCGACTAGAGGCGGGCAAATAACAACGTCCGGGCGAGTTGCGCGGCTTGCCAGATCGAACTTGGCCTGACACTATCCCACGTACAAGAATTTGTGCACGGGAGGGGAGGACCGGGCCATGATTGCGCTTTTGTTTTCGTTGTTTATCGCCACGATGGGGCTGAACTATTTCAAGTTGACCAAAGCTGGCAACGCCTTGTTTTTCGTCACACTGGCCATGTGTATCTACTGGCTGAAATTCCACGCCACGACGCCGCTGACAATTCAACTCTGAGGGGCTTGCCATGACACCTGAACTGTCCCGCACCCTCAACGCGATCGGTATGCTTGCCGTCTGCCTTGTGCTGGCGCTGGCGTTTTTCTATCAACTTGTCCTCTATGAACTGCCCTGCCCGCTTTGCCTGCTGCAACGTGTAGGGTTCGTTGCTGTCGGCGTGGGGCTTGGCTTGAACCTGCTCTACGGCCCGCGACCGCAACACTATGCCATCGTGCTGATTGCGGCCTTGTATGGCGGCACTGTATCGATCCGCCAAATTCTTCTGCATATCGTACCCGGCACCGGGCACTACGGCTCTCCTGTTTTGGGCCTGCACTACTATACCTGGGCCGGTATCGCCTTTTTCCTTGTGTTGCTGGGCACGTCGATCATGCTGTTGTTTGATCGCCAATACGCCGACCGTTCTGGTCAGGAACCAAGGTTCGGCGGAAATACTCTGGCCAAGATCGCGTTTTTCGTCATGCTGGCTTTGGCGGTGCTGAACGCGGGTTCAACCTTGTTGGAATGCGGGCCGGGTATCTGCGCTGACCCGCCGACAAGCTACAAGTTGATTGACGAATTGGACGCCGGCAATTGAAGATACCGTAACCTTCCCCAAAAGGAGGCGCGAGCATGGGATTACTGGGACAGCCGCTCGGCTATTATGACTATCTGACTTTCGTGGCATTGATCCTGCTTCTGGCGGCGGTGATGGCACTGTTTCTTTTTCTCATGGGTCTTCCGGGTCGGATCGCCATCAAGCGCAACCATCCCCATGCCGAGGCCGTAAAGATCATGGGCTGGATGGGATTTCTGGCCGTGGTGCCCTGGGTCCATGCCTTCATGTGGGCGTTCCATGATGGCGTTACGGTCGACATTCGCCGTGGCCCTGACGAGGAAAAAGACGCCATTCGTGATGAAATCAAACGTCTGGGCGGTGATGTCCGGCCTGAATATCAAGGTCGTCTGGACACAGACGATCCGCAGCAAAGCTAAGGCCAAAGGAAGCCACAAAACATGTTCGTCGCCGTTGGCATCACGTTATTTTACATCATCTTCGTCTGGCTTATTTTCTTCAAGCTGGAACTGCTGAAATTCAACATCGCCTGGGGCATCGTATCCTTTTGGGTTGGCGCGCACCTGTTGCTGATTTTTCTGGTCGCATTGCGGTTCTTTCAACCCTTCTCGGCCGACAGCCACGTGGTGCGTTCGACCATACAGATCATTCCCAAACTGACACAGCCGACGATCCTGACCGAAGTTCTTGTGGAACCGAACACACCGGTCACCAAGGGTGATCCGCTCTATCGCTTTGACGACACCGTATTTTCACTGGCGGTAGACAATGCGCAAGCGCAATTGGTCGCCGCTGAACAGAATTCCAAGATTCTGGAACAGGATGTGATCGCGTCGACCGAAGCTGTTGAACGCGCAAACGCGCAGCTGGCCTATGCGCAGACTCAGCAAGCCCGGTACGAAACTCTTGTGCCCGCCGGTGGAGCGCGGCAAGACGAACTGGACCGCTGGAACGAGCAGGTGACCGAAGACCTTGCTGCCGTAAAACAGGCCGAAGCAAACCTGGAAAAGGCGCAACTGGCCGTAGAGTCCCAGATAGACGGCGTGAACACCGGTATTCTCCAGGCAAGGGCGCAGTTGGCCGAAGCTGAGTATTTTCTTGAAAACACAACGATCTACGCGCCTGAAAACGGCATGATCGTATCGCAACAAGCCCGCCCCGGTCTGGTCGTCGGCGATGTTCGACTGGGCGCGATAGCCAGTTTCGTGACCGAGGACAGCCCCTATATTCTTGCGACCTTTCGCCAGCAGAACCTGAAATTCGTGGAACCGGGGCAAGAGGTCGAAGTGGCGCTGGATCTTTACCCGGGCGAAATCCTGACGGGCAAGGTCGAGGCGATCTGGTGGGCCACGCGCCAAGGGCAACTGATCCCTTCAGGCCGACTGCCCGGCTTTGAACTGCCGAAACTTCCCGGTCGAATTGCCGTGCAGATCACCGTCGATATCCCGGAAGGGCACACTTTCCCGGCCGGCGGCCACGCCGCAGTGGCGATCTACACCGGCATGGGCAAAAGTTTTGAGTTCCTGAGACGCATCAACATCCGTCTCTATTCCTTCGCCAACTTCATTCGACCGCTGGATATCTGAGGATGCGCGCCATGACACTCCGCCGGTTGATGGGAACTGCACTTTGCGCCGCCACTTTCGCGGCCTGCACGCCCGTGGGGCCCGATTTCGTGCGCCCGAACTCTCCGGTCGTCAAGCAATGGATCGAGGTAAACAGCCCCAGCGCCGGCCAAAGCGGCCTGACATCGCGCAGCGCACCCGTGGTCAAATGGTGGGAGACATTCAATGACCCGACCCTCAACCGGCTGATTGCCGAAGCTTATGCCCAGAACCTGACGCTTCAGGTCGCGGGGGCACGGGTGCTGCAAGCGCGGGCACAGCTGGGGATCGCTTTCGGCGAATTGTACCCGCAATCCCAGGCCATAGGCGCGTCTTTGCAGCGGCGGCAAATCAGCGACAATCTTGGGCCTGTTGCCGATATCAACCGGATCATCCCCTTGGATACCGAGTTCTCGACGTCTCAGGTTGGGTTCGACGCCCAATGGGAGCTGGATGTCTGGGGCGCACAACGGCGCGGTGTGCAGGCGGCGCGTTCGAATCTGGCTTTGCAGGTCGCAAACTATGATGACGCATTGGTGACACTGACCGGCGACGTGGCCGCGCTCTATGTCAATATCCGCGCGTTGCAGGAATCGTTGGCAGTCGCTCGGGAAAACATCAAATTGCAGCAGGAATCGGCGGACCTGACCCAGCTGCGGTTCAACAACGGGGTCACGACCGAACTGGACGTTCAGGAATCCACTGCCCTGCTCAACAATACCAAGGCCTTGGTGCCCGAGTTGGAAAGCGACCTGCAACAGACCAAGAATGCGCTGGCCGTGCTGCTGGGGGCCACGCCGTCCCGGATGACCAACCTGCTGGGAATTTCCGGCCGTATCCCGTCAGCGCGAACAAATGTGGCCGTTGGGGTGCCAGCAGAATTGCTGCGCCGCCGCCCGGATGTCCGCGCGGCGGAACTGGCCGCTGCGACTCAATCGGCGCAGGTGGGTATCGCGATGGCTGACCTGTATCCTCAGTTCGTGCTGTCGGGCGCGATCGGTTTGCAGGCATCGGGCGGGCGCGATCTGTTCAGTGGCAACAGCACCACCGGTCTGGCCAGTGCCGGCGTGGTCTGGAACGTGCTCAACTATGGCCGCATCAAAAACAATGTCCGTGCGCAGGATGCGGCATATCAAGCGCTGATTGCCAATTATCAGAATACCGTTCTGACCGCGTATTCCGAGGTGGAAAGCGCGATGGTCGCTTATGCGCAAACGCGAAAACAGGTTGGGTTCTATCAGAAAAGCGTCGAAGCTTCGCGCAAGGCTGCAGATATCGCCGTAAGCCAGTACAGGGATGGAATCGCCAGCTATTCTCGCATTCTGAACACGCAGACCGCGCTTTTGCGGTCGCAGGCAAACCTGATCGAAGCGCGACAGCAGGTGTCCAGCAATCTGGTTGCCGTTTACAAGGGTCTGGGCGGCGGATGGCAGATCCGGCAAAACCAGGAATTCCTGCCTGAAACCGTGCTGGCGGAAATGGCCTATCGCACCGATTGGGGCGATCTGCTTGAAAAAACCCCGACCCGGGCCAGCCTGAACTAGGCGCTACTTGGTCAACCCGCGCAGCCCACCCGAGATCAAAATATTGACCTCGTAAAGGATGCGGGGCGCAGCCAGCCCGCCGGGGCTGGCCAGATAGTTGGGGCTCCATTCCGGATCGAATTTCTGTTTGAAGGCGCGCAAACCTTCAAAATGATAGAACTGCTCGCCATGCTCATAGACAAAGCCGCCGATGCGGTTCCAAAGCGATGCAAGCTGACGGTTTTCGATGCCTGAGAACGGCGCCGCACCCAATGAGAACCAGTGGAACCCCTGCTGCGATCCCCAGTTCATCATCTCGGCAAAAAGAGCATCCATGACAAAGCTCGGGCTGTCAGGTTCATAGCGCATCAGATCCAGCGACAGCTCGGATTTTTTGCCGCCCTGAAACAGGTTGGCGAAGGCCATGATCTTGCCTGTTTTACCGTCACGCAGAACCGCATGATCGAAATATGACAGGTACTGATCGTCAAAGCCCCCCAACGCAAAGCCCTTTTCGGTACCCGCCTTTTGCGCCAGCCAATGGTCTGAAATCGCGCGCAGTTCCGGCAAAACCGGGGCCAGGTCTTCTTTCGGGATGATCTCGAATACATAGCCCTCCCGCTCGGCCCGGTTTCTGGCCTGTCTGAACCGCTTGCGTGACTTTCCGTCCAGCGAGAAATCCCTGAGCGGAACCCGCGCGACCTCACCAATCTTCAGGATCGACAGGCCCAGATCCAGAAATGTCGGCAGGTATTTGGTTGAAACACTGTAGAAGGCACACAGTTTTCCTTCTCGGTCCGCCATTTCCCTGAGTTGCCAGATCAACTGCCGCCCCGCCGTTTCATCGCCAACCGGCTCTCCCTTCGAGATCAGAGCGTTGCCCGTGTCTGCATACGCAATGAATGCGGTCTGATCCGGTGAGATGAGGAACTGCTTGTCACCGGTAAGCGAGATTTGGGATTCGGTATCTTCGCACTCCATCACAAGCCGTTCAACGACCTCTGGGATTTCCGTGCGCACAGGCGTCGGAATCTCTCGCCCGAACAGAGAGTTCACGGCCACAATACCCACGATCACCGCCACGATGAGGCTGGAGCGCAAAAAGCGCGAAGCGTCACCGTTCCAGGCAAATTCCCACCACAAGGCGTTCTGGTACTCGACATGGGAATAGGCGAACAATCCGATCCAGAATATCACCGCCAGCAGCGCCACGACACTGACCAACCAAGGAATGTTCAGCCTGAAGATCGACGCGCCACTGACCCGATAAAACGCCCCGCGGAACATCGCCAGGAGGCCAATCGTGCCCAGCATCGACAGCGCTTCGTGAGTGTCCAGCCCTTTTGCCAGCGAAGCAAAGAACCCGGCCACCATCAACAGCATTGCCACCACCCATGCGCGGTACAGCTTTCGAAACAAACCGCGGGACACCAGCAAAAGCAGCACGCCGACAGCACTGCCGGCAAGGTGCGATGCCTCGACAAACGACAACGGCAAGACCTCTCTCAGAACACCAAGGTTCTGCGTGCCCGCTGGCAATGCACCGGATATCAGCAGGACCACCCCTGCCACGGCCGCAACCCCGGCTGCCACCATGGGAACAATGGGACGGATGACCCGATAGACCCATGTCGCGGCGCCACCGATCCTGTGCCTTTGCGTCAGTGCGGACGCGATCGCAATGGACACGCTGGCGATGCCGAACGGCAAGAAGGTGTAAACGACGCGATACAGCAACAAGGCTGCGATTACATCCGAACGTCCCGACGCCCCAAGCCCCGCGATCAGCGTGGCTTCGAATACCCCAAGCCCGCCCGGTGCGTGGCTGAGAATTCCAACGGCGATGGCGGCGATGTAGATCGTGAAGAAATAGGGATAGCCAACGCCCAGATCGTCCGGCATCAGGACATAGAGCGCCATGGACGCGCCAACCAGATCTCCGATGGCGGCCAGTGTCAGAAGGCTGGCCAGTTTGCCACCCGGCAAGTCAAACCCGATACCGGCGACGGCCAACCGCCTGCCGCCGCTGGACAACCATATGAACATCGCAACCAATGCCCCCAACAGGCACAGCCCGATGACGGTTTCCACCGTTTCGCTGACAGGTATCACTTTCGAGATCCCATCCGGATGCACGGTCAGCAACACACCCAGAACCAGAACAAGCCCCATCCAGAACGCGACCCAGGATGTCGCGATAACCCCGGCCACCCGCCCCAGATCCAATCCCAGCGACGCATATATCCGATACCGGATCGCAGTTCCGGTAATGTAGGAAAAACCCAGACAGTTCGAAACGGCATAGCCGCTGGCCCCTGCCATTCCGGCAACAGGCAATGGCACTTTGCCGCCCGCCACACTTTGCACGGCAAACACATCATAGAGCGACAGCGACAGGAAACTGAACGCGGTCCAGCACAAGGCGAAAAACATCAGTTTCCACGACGTCGTTGCGATATCGGTCTGGACATCTGACCATTTCACATGCGCCGACAAATCATGCAGAACCGTCAGCGCGATCCCGGTCACGAGAACCGGTATCGCAATCCGCAGCCAGGGTTTTTCCAACATGGCCGTAAGCTTTTCGGCCCAGTGTACGGCCAGAGGTTCACCGTCACTTTCCGCATTGGTCATGCTGCACGTCCCCGCCAGTTTCTGATCGCAGATACCACGCGCGGCTCACCCGCCCGTCGACGATTCAGACATCATCTGCCAACGGACTCTGGCACATTTTGGTTTTATCTCAAAGCGCTAGAGCCGCCCCTTGCGTGTTGACAGCAAAAGGTTCGTTTCCGAACGCGTCACGCCGTCGATCCTTCGTATCTGAAACAGAACCTCATCCAGTTCAGCCAGGGTTTCCGTACTGATCTCGGCGATCAGATCCCAACTGCCATTTGTCGAATGAACTGCCGTCACCTGACGCATGGCACCGATCCGGGCCATGACGCGTTCAGTCCCGCGGCCCTCAATCTCGAGCATCATCAACCCGCGCACCGGGCTTTGCGCCAGATCGCGACGCGTCAGGACGGTGAAGCCGACGATTTCACCGGACTGTTTCAGCCGCTGCAACCTGCTGCGGACCGTGGTGCGGGTCACGCCCAGTGTTTCCGACAGCTCTGACAGGCTTGCCCGTGCATCCCGTTGCAACGCATTGAGCAGCCGATTGTCCAATTCGTCCATGGCATCTTCTCATAAAGGATTTTCCGAGACCATTTTGAGCATTTTGCCGACTTCACGCAAGACAGTCCGACGGCCTAAATGAACACATGGAAATCAAGGATATCATACTGGTCGGCGCCCCAATGGACGCCGGGAAGCGTCGTCAGGGATGCCGGATGGGACCTGATGCGTATCGCGTGGCAGGGTTGGATCAAGCGCTGTCTGATCTTGGTCACACCGTTCACGATTGGGGCGACGTGCAGGCCGAAAACGTCGACATTCCCCAACACCCGCACCTGTTCGCCCTGCCCGAATGCGTGGGGTGGACGCGCGCTCTCAGCAAAGCTGCGCAAGACGCGGCGGGTCAGGGCATTCCGATTTTCATGGGGGGTGATCACGCCCTGTCCATGGGTACGGTGGCCGGGATGGCCGCCCATGCTGCTCGGATCGACCGCCCTCTTTTTGTGCTGTGGCTTGACGCCCACAGCGACTTTCACACTCCGGACAGTACCGGCAGCGGCAACCTGCATGGAACGCCGGTGGCATATTTCACCGGCAGACCCGGATTCGAGGATTTCCCCCCTTTGCCCGCCGTCATACCGACGGATCGCGTCGGCATGATCGGATTACGTTCTGTCGACCCGGCGGAACGGGCGGCGCTGGAGCAAGACCGCGCCATGCTGGCGGATATGCGCAGCATCGATGAAAACGGTATCAAAGCCCCCCTTTTGGCCTTTCTTGATCGCGTGAAAGCGGAAAACGCTCTGCTACATGTATCTTTGGATGTCGATTTCCTCGACCCGGCAGTGGCGCCCGCAGTCGGCACGACCGTGCCCGGCGGTGCAACCGAGCGCGAAGCCCACCTGGTAATGGAACTGCTGCATGAAAGCGGACTTGTCTGCTCGCTGGACCTGGTCGAATTGAACCCGTTTCTGGATGACCGGGGCCGAACCGCAAAACTGATGGTCGATCTGGCCGCCTCGTTGATGGGTCGCCGTATCTTCGACCGTCCCACCCGGAGTTTCTGATGCTGTCTCTTCAAGCGCCATCTGCCGCCGTCATGATCCGGCCGCACGCTTTTGCGTCGAACCCGGAAACACGCGATGACAATGCCTTTCAAACGCTGAGCACCGCATCCGCCGAGGCCACGTCGGAAGCGGCCAGGGATGAACATGATCGGGCGGTGCAGCACTTGCGCGACGCCGGAGTCACTGTTCATGTGTTTGACGATTTCGGCGACCTCAACACACCTGACAGCGTTTTTCCGAACAACTGGTTCTCGACGCATCCCGGCGGCCATGTGGCGATCTACCCGATGTTCGTGCCATCGCGCAGACGCGAACGCCGGACCGATGTAATCGAACTGCTCAAACAGGAATACCGTGTGCAGGATGTCATCGACTATTCCGGGCTGGAACAAGACAACCTGGCCCTGGAAGGGACCGGCGCGATGGTGTTGGATCATGTGGCCCGTATCGCCTACACGGTGACGTCCAATCGCGCCGATCCGGTCCTGTTGGAACGGTTCTGCACACATTTCAACTATGAACCAATCGCCTTCGAAGCCCGCGATGCCAAGGGCCGGGACGTTTATCACACCAACGTTTTGATGGGTATCGGCACGCATTACGCCCTGATTTGCCTCGACATGATTTCGGACCCGGCCCGCCGCATGACCGTTCGCAATCGGCTGGAAGAATCCGGTCGAACGGTCATTGACCTGACGCATGACCAGATCGCCGAGTTCGCAGGTAACGCCATTGAACTGACCGGACGGGATGGGTTGGTTCTGGCCCTGTCCAGCAGGGCACTTGCCGCCCTCACACCAGACCAAATCGCAACAATCCAGGACAGTGCAACACCGTTGCCGCTGTCCGTTCCAACAATTGAAACCGCCGGTGGGTCCGTGCGCTGCATGATTGCAGGCGTTCACCTTGCCCGCCGATAGGAGAGCACCATGCAACCTTCAGACAAGGCCCTGGTACCATTCGTTTCCGTCGACAACATGATGCGACTGGTACACCACATTGGCGTCGAACAGATGATCACGCAGATTGCCGCTCAGATCGAGGCCGATTTCAAACGATGGGAAAGCTTCGACAAGACACCTCGCATTCCGGCGCATTCTCCTCATGGCGTAATTGAGTTGATGCCAACTTCGGATGGTGAGGCGTACGGGTTCAAATACGTAAACGGCCATCCCAAGAACACCTCCGAGGGGCTGCAAACCGTTACCGCATTCGGTCTGTTGGCGGATGTCTACACCGGATATCCGACGCTGTTGACCGAAATGACGATGCTGACCGCGCTGCGCACGGCTGCGACTTCGGCATTGGTCGGGCGCTATCTGGCCCCGAAAAATGCCAGGACAATGGCCATGATCGGCAATGGCGCACAGTCCGAATTCCAGTGCCTCGCCTTCAAGGCAATGTGCGGAATCGACACCGTTCGGCTTTATGACATCGATCCGAATGCCACGTCGAAATGCGCTGCGAACTTACAGGGCAAGGGCCTGACAGTCATCCCTTGCAAGACGCCGGAAGACGCCATCGAAGGTGCCCAGATCATCACCACCTGCACGGCAGACAAGAAATACGCAACGATCCTGACCGACAACATGGTCGGGCCCGGCGTGCACATCAACGCCATCGGAGGCGATTGCCCCGGCAAGACCGAGTTGCATCGCGACATCCTGTTGCGTTCGGACATCTTCGTCGAGTACCCTGAACAAACCCGGATCGAAGGCGAAATTCAGGCGCTGGACGCGGATCACCCTGTGACCGAGATGTGGCAGGTCATCACCGGCGCCGCCAAGGGGCGCATCGATGAGCGGCAGATCACTTTGTTCGACAGTGTAGGCTTTGCCATCGAGGATTTCTCGGCCCTGCGCTTTGTGAAACAGGCGATTGAAGGCACAACCTTCTTTGAACCTCTGGACATGTTGGCCGACCCGGACGATCCGCGCGATTTGTTCGGAATGTTGATGCGAGCTGGATAGCGCGCGATCTTGGGGGCTCTGCCCCCGCCGCGCTGCGCGCGCCTCCCCCGGGATATTTTTAGCCAGATGAATCAAGGGATCCAAACTTCATCTGGCCACAAATATCCCGGAGCGCGAGGCAGAGCCTCGCTTCCGAGCTATCCCGCAAGCGATGGCAGGTAGAGGACAATACCCGGGAATGCCACAAGCATTGCGATGGTCAGGGCGTCAGCAATGAAAAAGGGTGTGACGCCTTTGAACACATCTTGAACGCTCAGGTCCGGGCGCACACCGGCAACGACAAAGCAGTTCAGCCCGATGGGCGGTGTAATCAGGCAAAACTCGGCCATCTTGACCACCAGAATGCCAAACCAGATCGCACACATCGGGCCGGACATTCCAAAAGCGCTGTCGGCGGCACTGACGGTCTCACCACCATTCAAGGCCATTACCGCCGGATAGACGACGGGCAAAGTCAAAAGCAGCATCCCGATCGCGTCCATGAACATGCCCAACACCGCATATGCCAGTAGAATGCAGATCAGGATCATCATGGGCGACATTTCGAGCCCCGTAATCCAATCCGAGAAGGCACCCGGAAGGTCGGCGAACCCAAGAAAGCGGACATAGATCAGAACGCCCCAGATGATCGAAAAGATCATCGCCGTCAGTTTGGCGGTTTCCAAAAGCGCAGATTTGAACTCGGCCCAGCGCATTCCGTGGAACAAGGCGAAACAGAATACGATGAAGGCGCCAATGGCACCGCCTTCCGTCGGAGTGCCCCATGCTTTTTCACCAAACGGATTGTAGACAAAGCAAATGATGATCAGGATGACGGCGACAATCGGAATGGCACCGGGAAGTGCTGCAAAGCGCTGTTTCCAGGAAAACCCCGTGACCGGCGGGCCAACGGATTTGAAGATCACTGCAATCCCAATGATCAGAAGGCCGTACACGATTGCGGAAAACGCACCCGGAATGAAACCCGCCAACAGCAGTTTCCCGACATCCTGCTCGACGATGATCGCGTAGATCACCAGAATGGCCGAAGGCGGGATCAGGGAGGCCAGCGTCCCGCCCGCGGCAACCACACCTGCTGCAAAGCGTTTGTTATAGCCCACCTTCAGCATTTCCGGAATCGCGATACGGGCGAAGACGGCGGACGTCGCAACCGAAGCTCCGGACACCGCAGCGAAGCCGGCCGTGGCGAAAACGGTCGAAACCGCCAACCCGCCGGGCACCCATGCGACCCAGCGTTTTGCGGCCTCGAACAAAGCGCGGGTAAGTCCCGCGTAATATGCCAGATACCCGATCAGGATGAAGGTCGGAATCAGGCTGAGAGTGTGGGACGCGACCTTGGAATGTGGCACCTGCCCCGCGGTCTTGACCGCCACTGTCAGCGCCTTGCCAAACCGTTCCGGATCGTAACCGAACTTGGCCCAGAAAATCCAAACCAGTCCGACAAGCCCTGCCAAACCGGCTGCAAAGGCAACCCGCATGCCCGCCACGACGAGGACCAGAAGGCCGCCAGTGACCCAGAGGCCAATATCAATCGTGTCCATCTATCAGTCCTGCCCTTCGAACTGTTCAGCCTCGGCCGCCGCCTGCGCCGCTGCATCCTGTATCAACGGAACGGCCGCCGGAGCGTCCAGCCCCAGCCAGAACGCCCGACCATACCCCCAGACTTGCAGCGCAAGGCGCAGGCAGAGAACGGAAAATGCAACGGGTGCCAGCAGCTTGGCCGGCCACAAGGGTATACCGATGTCGATCGAACTGTCCCGGCTCCACATTGGGGCGCTAAAATCAAAGGACCGGTCGAAATGAGACCAACTGCCCCAAACCAAAGCCAGCATCAGGATCAGGATCAGAACCACCGACAGCAGTTCGAACAGCCACAAAGCCCGACCGTGCAAGCGGGATATGACGATATCCATCCGGATATGCCCCCCGTCACGCTGAACATATGAAATGCCCAGAAAAGCGATGAGAGGCATCGCCTGTTCGATCCAGTCCACATAGCCCGGTAAAGGAGCATTCAGCGCATTTCGACCACTGACCGACACAACGGCCAATACCATCAGTGAAAAAACCGCCAATCCGCTGATCAGTGCCAGAAACCGTTCGAGCACGAGCAAACGCTGATCCAACTGGCTCAGACGGCTGCCGTCTACCAGAACCGTGGCTTGTCCTGCCATTCCGGTGTTTCCTTGTTGTTTGTTGCCGGGCGCCTTGAAAGCACCCGGCCTTGTGGATCAGTTGCCGCCGCGCTGTTGCTTCAGCGTCGTCTGGACAAGATCGTAAAGGTCCTGCGCCGGCAGGCCCTGTGCGGTCATGTCCGCAATCCATTTTTCACGGATCGGGTCAGCGGCCTTTGTGCGGAACTCTTCAATTACCGCTTCGTCGATCATGACCTTCTGGACACCCTTTTCTTCCAGGACGCTGTCCCATTGTTCGAGCAAGCCGCCGTAATTCGCCAGGTAGTGATCGATCGCCTCGTCAATCGAGCTGTCCAGAGCCTCACGATGTTCGGCTGGCAGGGCCTCGTAGGCATCGATGTTGACGACAACCGGGCAGTTCACCGTTCCTGGATTCAGGTTCGCGGTCCACCAGTCCGCTTCGTTGATCGTTCCGAATGACAGGTGCGCGTGCTGGGCAAAGGCCACGGTGTCGACGACGCCCGATTCCATCGCATTGAAGGCTTCGGTCGCCGGAACCGATGTCGGCACCCCTCCGACCGCCTCGAAGGCCTGGCCAAGGCCGCCGGTCGCCCGGACCCGCATTCCGTCAAATTCAGCCAGTTCATCCCGCGGCTCGCCCGTGCCGACAAGGTTATACTGCGGCATTGGCGAGGTCATGATGATGCGGGCGTTCCATTGCGCCATCTCTTCCTTGACCGCCGGATGGTCGTATACCGCATGGCTTACCGCAACTTCTTCCTGCAGGTTATTCACACCTAGGAACGGCAGTTCCAAAACGGTGATCGCCCGGTTCTTGTCGCGGTGATAGCCAGCACAGAACTGAGCCATCTCAAAGGCGCCGATTTCGATCCCGTCCAGGTTTTCCCTGGGTTTGGACAACCCGCCATAGCTGACATTGATGGTGAATTCGCCACCGGTTTTTTCGCTGACCAGTTCGGCCAGCTTTTCAACATGTTCCGTAAAGGCGCGGCGCTTGCCCCAGACGGATGCGTTCCATTCTGTCGCCGCGGCTTCGGTCACAAAAGCAACGCCAAGGGCGGCGACTGCGGCACCGCTCAACATCTTTTTCATAGTATCGTCTCCCATAGGTGCGCCCCCTACCGAGGCGCTTGCCGATCAAGCTAGCGCCAACATTCGATTGTGCCAACCCTAACCGGGATTTGCGTATTTTGCAGAATAAGCCCCAGAAACGACCCAAGACGACAGAAGCCTTGAGGTCACCTGTCGTTGCAACCACAATTGACACACAGCGCCCTCAATTCTCGTTACTTTTAAGCGGCTGTTTTTGTTCTATTTTAGTGATTCTTTTGCCGATTTTTTTACAGATTTGGCCATATTGTTGAAATTTCTTTACAAAGAAATCCAAGGATTACACCAATTTATTTATTTATTTTCAGAACGCGGTAATATTCAAACTTGGGGAGGAACAGGATCGACATTGCCTGAATGACAGGCAAAAAATCCACAAGCAATCCAGTCCAGAGGGAGGAGCCTCAAAGATGACCACCGCTGCCCAGGCAGATGCCAAGACTTATCCGCCATCCGCAGAAACTGTCGCTCGTGCGCATGTCGATGCGGCAAAGTATGCTGACATGTACGCAGCCTCAATCAGCGACCCCGACGCGTTCTGGGGCGAGCAAGGCAAGCGCATCGACTGGATCAAGCCCTTCACCCAGGTCAAGGACGTCAGTTACGAGTTTGGCTCGGTCAAGATCAACTGGTATGCCGATGGCACGTTGAATGTGTCGGCCAACTGCCTGGATCGTCATCTGAAAACCCGCGGCGACCAGACCGCGATCATCTGGGAGCCGGATGATCCGAATGACCCGGCCCAGCATATCTCTTACGCAGAATTGCACCGCCGCACCTGCCGGATGGCCAACATTCTGGAATCCCTTGGCGTGCGCAAGGGCGATCGCGTGGTCATCTATCTGCCGATGATCCCCGAAGCCGCTTATGCCATGCTGGCCTGTGCGCGGATCGGCGCGATTCACTCCATCGTTTTCGCGGGCTTCTCGCCCGACGCTCTGGCCGCGCGCATCAACGGGTGCGACGCCAAGGTTGTGATCACTGCGGATGAAGCGCCGCGTGGCGGCCGCAAAACGCCGCTGAAATCCAACGCAGACGCCGCCCTGCTGCACTGCAAGGACACAGTGAAATGCCTTGTGGTCAAGCGCACCGGTGGTCAGACCACCTGGATCGACGGTCGCGACTTTGACTACAACGAGATGGCGCTCGAGGCTGACGACTATTGCGCCCCAGCCGAAATGAACGCCGAAGATCCTTTGTTCATTCTTTACACGTCCGGTTCGACCGGTCAGCCCAAGGGCGTTGTGCACACCACGGGGGGGTATCTTGTTTACGCCTCGATGACGCAAGAGATCACATTCGACTATCACGAAGGTGACGTGTACTGGTGCACCGCTGACGTGGGCTGGGTCACCGGGCACAGCTATATCGTCTATGGCCCGCTGGCCAACGGCGCAACCACGCTGATGTTCGAAGGCGTGCCCACTTATCCCGACGCCTCGCGCTTCTGGCAGGTCTGCGAAAAGCACAAGGTCAACCAATTCTACACCGCCCCCACTGCGATCCGCGCTCTGATGGGTCAGGGCAATGAGTTTGTCGAAAAATGCGACCTCAGCGATCTTCGCATTCTGGGCACCGTGGGTGAACCGATCAACCCCGAAGCCTGGACCTGGTACAACGAGGTTGTCGGCAAAGGTAAATGCCCCATCGTCGATACGTGGTGGCAGACCGAAACCGGCGGCCACCTGATGACGCCGCTGCCCGGCGCGCATGCGATGAAACCCGGATCGGCCATGAAACCATTTTTTGGCATCGAACCGGTGGTTCTGGACCCGCAATCCGGTGTCGAAATCGAAGGCAACGGTGTTGAGGGCGTTCTGTGTATCAAAGACAGCTGGCCCGGCCAGATGCGCACCGTCTGGGGCGATCATGAGCGGTTCGAGAAAACCTATTTCTCGGATTACAAAGGCTACTACTTCACAGGTGACGGCTGCCGTCGCGACGAAGATGGCGACTATTGGATCACCGGTCGTGTAGATGACGTGATCAACGTGTCCGGTCACCGCATGGGTACGGCCGAGGTGGAAAGCGCGCTGGTTGCACATGCTGCTGTGGCCGAGGCTGCGGTGGTTGGATACCCTCATGAAATCAAAGGGCAAGGCATCTATTGCTATGTCACGTTGATGAATGATCGCGAGCCTTCGGACGAGTTGATGAAAGAGCTGCGCACATGGGTCCGCACCGAGATCGGCCCAATTGCATCCCCGGATGTGATCCAGTGGGCACCCGGCCTGCCGAAAACGCGCTCGGGCAAGATCATGCGCCGTATCCTGCGCAAGATCGCCGAGAACGATTTCGGATCCTTGGGCGACACTTCGACACTGGCCGATCCGTCGGTGGTCGAAGACCTGATCGAAAACCGTGCGAACAAGTGAGGGTATGATGGACGCTGCCACGATCACCACGCCCGCCGTTCTCATCCTTCTCGGCCCTCCGGGTGCCGGGAAGGGAACTCAGGCCCGGATGCTGGAAGAGAAATTCGGACTTGTACAACTCAGCACCGGTGACCTGCTGCGCGAAGCGGTCGCGGCCGGAACCGAAGCCGGCAAAGCGGCAAAAGCCGTTATGGAAGCCGGCGATCTGGTCAGCGATGAAATCGTCATCGCCATCCTGCGCGACCGCATGGCACAGCCGGATTGCGCCAAAGGCGTCATTCTGGACGGTTTCCCGCGCACGACGGTTCAGGCCGAAGCGCTGGACAGCCTGCTGGCATCGAACAACCAGAAGATCAACGCCGCGATCAGCCTCGAGGTGGAAGACGCGGAGATGGTGACCCGTATTTCGGGCCGCTACACCTGCGCCGGCTGTGGTGAAGGCTACCATGACCAGTTCAAGAAGCCTGCCGAAGAAGGCAAATGCGACAAGTGTGGCCATACCGAATTCAAGCGCCGCGCCGACGACAATGCCGAAACGGTGGCCTCGCGCCTTGCAGCGTACCACGCGCAGACGGCACCACTGATCGCCTACTATGACGGTCAGGGCGTGCTGCAGCGTACAAACGCCATGGGCAGGATCGAAGACATTGCCAATGACCTTGAAGGGATCGTTGGCGAAGTCATGAAATAGGGGGTGGATTTAGGGCCGCAAGGCTCTGATCCCAAACAGAATACTTCAAAAGACCGCTTTGGCGGACTGGAGGAGTTTTGCCTGACGTCACATGGCGTCTGGCGCAAGTGAGAAGCGGTCCGACGCACTGGAGGATGTGGGCATCGGGCCGTCCAACGAGGAAGCGAAGGAGGAACCCGCGATGGCGGATCATTCAACAAACTCCGCGCAGACTGCCGAGTCCGATAAGGGCTATTGGCAGGCCAACCTGCGCCTCATCTACATCAGCCTCGCGATCTGGGCGCTGGTGTCGTTTGGATTCGGCATTCTGCTGCGTCCGTTGCTGTCGGGGATTGCCGTAGGCGGAACCGATCTGGGCTTTTGGTTCGCACAACAGGGATCGATCCTGGTGTTTCTGGTGCTGATCTTCAACTACGCCTGGCGCATGAACAAGCTGGACGCCGAATTCGGCGTGGACGAAGAATAAGGGAGAGCGGGGATTATGGATCAGTTTACCATCAACCTGCTGTTTGTTGGCGCATCATTCGCGCTATACATCGGCATCGCGATCTGGGCCCGCGCGGGTTCCACATCGGAGTTCTACGCCGCCGGTCGCGGCGTTCACCCGGTCACCAACGGTATGGCGACAGCGGCGGACTGGATGTCTGCGGCCTCGTTCATCTCGATGGCGGGCCTAATTGCCTTTACCGGCTATGACAACTCGACCTTCCTGATGGGGTGGACCGGTGGCTATGTGCTGCTGGCACTGCTGCTTGCGCCCTACCTGCGTAAGTTCGGCAAATACACCGTCTCGGAATTCATCGGCGACCGTTTCTACAGCCAGACCGCGCGTGTCGTTGCGGTGATCTGCCTGATCGTTGCGTCGGTGACCTATGTGATCGGTCAGATGACTGGTGTGGGTGTGGCCTTTGGCCGCTTCCTAGAGGTGTCGAACACGTCCGGTCTGCTGATCGGTGCCTGTGTGGTCTTTGCCTACGCGGTGTTTGGCGGGATGAAAGGTGTAACCTACACCCAGGTTGCTCAGTACTGCGTGCTGATTACAGCCTACACCATCCCGGCGATCTTCATCTCGTTGCAGCTGACCGGCACGCCGATCCCTGCCCTGGGTCTGTTTGGTGACACCGCCGGTGGTGAGCCCCTTCTGACCAAGCTGGACGCCATCGTGACCGAGCTGGGTTTCAATGAATACACGGCCCACCACTCGAACACGCTGAACATGGTGCTGTTCACCCTGTCGCTGATGATCGGTACGGCTGGTCTGCCGCACGTCATCATGCGCTTCTTCACCGTGCCGAAAGTCTCTGACGCACGTTGGTCGGCTGGCTGGACTCTGGTCTTCATCGCTCTGCTGTACCTGACCGCCCCTGCGGTTGGCGCAATGGCACGTCTCAACATCACCGACATGATGTGGCCCAATGGCGGCATCGAAGGTGGCGCTGTCTCAGTCGAGGAAATCGACACCGATCCGCGCTATGACTGGATGAAAACCTGGCAGAAAACCGGTCTTCTGGATTGGGAAGACAAGAACGGCGACGGCAAGATCCAGTACTACAACGACAAGTCCGAAGCGATGGCCACCATTGCGGAAGAAAAAGGCTGGGTCGGTAACGAGCTGACCAAGTTCAACCGTGACATCCTGGTTCTGGCCAACCCCGAAATCGCCAACCTGCCGGGTTGGGTGATCGGTCTGGTCGCTGCCGGTGGTCTTGCGGCTGCTCTGTCAACCGCTGCGGGCTTGTTGCTGGCGATCTCGTCAGCGGTGTCCCACGACCTTGTCAAAGGTGCGATCAACCCGCAAATCTCTGAAAAGGGTGAACTGCTGGCTGCGCGTATCGCAATGGCCGTAGCCATCGTTGTTGCAACCTACCTTGGCCTGAACCCACCCGGATTTGCGGCGCAAACCGTGGCCCTGGCCTTTGGTCTGGCGGCGGCCTCGATCTTCCCGGCGCTGATGATGGGGATCTTCTCGACCCGCATCAACAACACCGGCGCGGTTGCGGGTATGCTGGCTGGTCTGGTTGTGACCTTGGTCTACATCTTCCTGCACAAGGGCTGGCTGTTCATTCCGGGCACCAACTCGTTCACTGATGCAGACCCGCTGCTGGGTCCGATCAAGTCGACCTCGTTCGGCGCAATCGGTGCTATGATCAACTTTGCGGTTGCCTACGTTGTTGCAGGCATGACCAAAGAGACCCCGCAGGAGATCAAAGATCTGGTCGAAAGTGTGCGCATTCCCCGTGGTGCGGGCGCAGCTCAGAATAAGTGAGCTTGATGCGGTCGTTGGTTCTTGCCTTCGACCGCGTCTTTCGATCCACTGTTCCCGCCCGGCACACCACTGGGCGGGATTTTTTAACCAGAACACCGGAGACAACACATGCCCCTGTCCCATGATGAAATTGCCCGGTTTCTGAAATCCGTTCACCCCTATGACGTGTTGCCTTCCGACGCCCTGGATCAGATCGTCAAACAGATCGAGGTCTGGGAAGTTGAGGAAGACGCCTCGGTTTATGAGCTGGGTCACAAGTTGCCCGGGGTGTTCTTGATCTACGAAGGACAGGTTGAGATTACCGATGAGAACGGGGCCATCGTCTCTCATCTGGGGCTGCGCAACTCCTTCGGCGAGAGAGGCCTGCTGAAAGACGGCAAAGCCGCCACCAAAGCCCGTGCTCATACGCCGTCGGTCCTGATGGTTCTGCCACCGGATTTGGTGCGCAGTTTGATCGACAACCACGATGTCGTCGCCAAATTCTTCAATCGAACCCGTGGAGGTCGCAGCGGCCCGCAAAGCCTTGCGACCAGTTCGATTGACGTTCTGATGGCGCGCGATCCCGCCACCTGCCCTGCGGACACGACAGTTCAGGAAGCGGCACGGATCATGCGCGACAAACACATCTCGTCGCTATGCGTGACAGATGGAGAGAAGTTGAAAGGTATCGCCACCCTGCGGGACATTTCGGGCAAATATGTTGCGGACGGGTTGCCCGCAACCACACGGATTTCCGAAATCATGACTGCAAATCCCGTGACGCTGTCGCCCAGCGATATCGGCTCGGACGTTCTGCATATCATGATGGAGCGCGGCATTGGCCATATCCCTGTTTCCGAAGGCGGTCGTCTGGTCGGGATCGTGACGCAGACCGATCTGACCCGCTATCAGGCCGTCAACTCGGCCGAGTTGGTTGGTCGGATCGCAAAGGCTGACAGTGCCGAAGAGATGGCGAGGGTGACGGCGGAAATTCCGCAGTTGCTAGTTCAGTTGGTTGCCGGCGGGAACCGACACGAGATTGTCACGCGGCTTATCACCGATATTGCAGACACGGTTACCCGCCGCCTGCTGAAATTGGCCGAATCTGAACTGGGTCCGCCACCTGTACCCTATTTGTGGCTGGCCTGCGGCTCACAGGGACGGCAAGAACAAACCGGCGTATCGGATCAGGACAATTGCCTGATGCTGGACGATAGCGTCACCGACGCCGATATGTCCTATTTCACCAAACTGGCCAAATTCGTCTCTGACGGGCTGGACGTCTGCGGGTACTTCTACTGCCCCGGCGACATGATGGCGACCAATCCGCGCTGGTGTCAGCCGGTTCGTGTCTGGCGCGACTATTTCAAAGGCTGGATTGCTAAGCCAAACCCCGAGGCGCAAATGCTGGCCTCAGTCATGTTCGACCTGCGCCCCATCGGCGGCGCATTTGAGTTGTTTGGCGATCTGCAAGCCGACACTCTGGCAGTGGCCAGGGCAAACTCGATCTTCGTCGCACACATGATTTCGAACTCGCTGAAGCACACGCCCCCCCTGGGCCTGCTGCGCGGTTTCGCGACGATCCGCTCGGGCGAGCATCGCAATACGCTGGATCTGAAACACAACGGAGTTGTGCCCGTCGTCGATCTGGCGCGCATCTACGCACTGCAAGGCGAGCTGACCGAGGCCAACACCCGCGCCCGCCTGAAAGCAGCCGAGGCCAGTGGCGTGCTCAGCCCTTCTGGTGCGCGTGACTTGCTGGACGCCTATGATCTGATCGCTGAAACCCGGCTGGAGCATCAGGTGCGGCTGGTTAAATCCGGAGCGATGCCCGACAACTACCTGCCACCGTCTGAATTGTCGGACTTTGAGCGAAGTCATCTGCGTGATGCTTTCGTGGTGGTAAAAACGATGCAATCGGCAGTTGGCCACGGCAAGGGAATGCTGGGCTGAGATGCGACTGACCAACGGAGAGACCACATGTTTCTGGAACTGATCGGCACGATTTTCGCAGGGGTCGCATGTGCCGGCATCGTTCTTCTGCTGAACAAGCTGACCGGAGGGCGTTTGCCAAAATGGACAACGCCGGTTGCGGCCGGTCTTGGAATGATCGCGATGACCATCACCAGCGAATATTCCTGGTACGATCGCACGCGCGACCAACTGCCGGAAGAGATGACCATCGTGCAAGAGGTCGAAAGCCGCGCGTTTTATCGTCCTTGGACCTACGCGGTGCCGTTCGTTGACCGGTTTGCCGCAATCGACACCGTATCGGTGCGCACAAACGAAAACGTTCCGGAACAACGGCTTGTCGATCTTTACTTCTTTGGCCGCTGGGCTCCGGTTTCGAAACTGCCGGTGGCCGTGAATTGTGCAGAAGGCCGCCGCGCCAACCTGGCGGATGGTGCCGAATTTGCCGAGGACGGGCGTCTGGTGAACGCTGACTGGATTGCAGCCGGAACCAATGACCCCGTCATCGCAGCCACTTGCGGGGTGTGATCATGCTGACCGGATTGAGTTTGAGGCTCAGGATTTTTCTGTTCTTCTGCCTCCTCGCCCTGGGCGGGGTTGCCATCAGCGCCACCGCTCTCTGGATCACCTATTCCCGCGCGGGAAACCCCGGGCTGCTGAATGATTTCGTCTTTGCCGAAATCCTGATCGGATTTGGATTTCTGGCGCTGGTCGCGGGGGTTTGGCTGCTGTTCGACGACAACGTCGCCAAACCGATCGAACGGCTTTCCGCCCAGTTGCGTGCCCGTGCACATGCCGGTGTAAGCACCGACCTAGACATGCAGGCCGCGCGGTATCTGGGCGATCTTGCCCCGGCTGCGGCGGGATTGGCGGAACAACTGGCCTCGAACGCCATGCGCACGGCCGAGGCCGTAGCCGCCGAAACCGCGCATCTGGCCGCAGAAAAACAGCGCCTGACCGCGCTGCTGACGGAAATCCCGGTGGCCATGCTGCTGGCCAGTCCGAAACATCAGATCGTTCTGTACGACGGTCAGGCCGCCGAGGTTCTTGCCCAGATCGCGCATCCTCGTCTGAACGCATCTCTTTTTGAATATCTCGAAGCCACCGGCCTGACGGACGCATATGCCAAGATGTGCAAAACCGGAAAGGACGTCTATTGCACCCTCTCCAGCGTGGATGGGCGGCAGACCTATTCCGCCCGGATGAAACCCTTGGGGGATGCACCCGGATATATGCTTGTCTTCGAAGACAGCGCGACACATATGTCACCGGACGATGCCCGCCCGCTGGTCTATGATTTCGAACTTCTCAATACGCCGGGGGATGATGCGTTCGAGAACCGCCCCCTGTCGGATCTGTGTTTCGTGGTTTTCGACACGGAAACAACCGGTTTGCTACCTCACAAGGATGAGATCGTGCAGATCGGCGCAGTACGCGTTCTGAATGGTAGAATCGTTCAGGGTGAGCATCTGGACATGCTGGTTGATCCCGGCATTCCGATTCCCCCGGCCTCGACCAAGGTACACAAGATCAGCGATCGTATGGTTCAGGGGGCGCCCGATATTGCCGAAGCCGGGCGCGTTTTCCATCAGTTTTCGCGCGACGCCGTGATCGTGGCGCACAATGCCCCGTTCGACATGGCGTTCCTGCGCCGCCATGCCAAACGGATGGGTGTCGAGTGGGATCATCCGATACTCGACACGGTATTGTTGTCCGCGGTGCTGTTCGGGGCAAGCGACACGCACACACTGGACGCCTTGTGTGAACGGCTGGAAATCACGATCCCGGAAACGTTGCGCCATACCGCACTGGGCGACGCGGTTGCCACGGCCGAGGCATTGATCAAGATGTTGCCGATCCTGCAAGCACGCGGCCTGACGACTTTTGGCGAGGTGATCATGGAAACCCGCAAACATGGTCGTTTGCTGGAAGATCTGAACTGACGGCATAAATTGCACCCGGCAGTCAGCTTTTCATGGACAATCCGGGCCACGCATGGCACCTGATGCGCGGCCAAGGATTAAGCGCGCGATGACCGAAAAGACCTTTAGACCAACCCCGGATCAAAGCCCCGCCTTTCGGGAAGCGTTGGGGTGCTTTGGCACCGGTGTCACGGTGATTACCGCGCAATCCGACAATGGCCCGCGTGCCATTACGGTGAATTCATTTGCCTCGGTCTCGTTAGACCCGCCACTGGTCCTGTGGTGTCTGGCCAAGGAATCATTCCGATTCGATACGTTCAGCACCTGTGAGCTCTATTCGATCCACGTCATGGCGCAGGATCAACAGGATCAGGCGTTGCGGTTCGCACGCGATGGGGCGGATTTCTCACATGCGGACTGGACCGAGGATGAGGCCGGGCGTCCACATCTGGCCCAGTGTCTGGCCCGGTTCGATTGCCGCCTTCATGCCCGCCATGACGCCGGGGATCATCTGATCATCGTGGGTCAGGTAGATCAGGTCATGTATCGCACCGGCAAAGGGCTGATCTTCAAACGCGGGCAATTCGGCGGGTTTGTCGACCTGATCTAATCGTCCAGCGACCCGTGAACCGCCAACGCTTCCAGTTCTGCGTCCTGAGGAGTGATCACGCGAAAGGCTTCGTGCACGCCTGTCTCTGTCAATTCCCTTGCGACGGTCAACAGCGTGTTGGCCGGATGGTCTTCGCACAACTCTGACATGTGGTCGATTTCAGCTTGTGCAACGCCTAATGCGGCCTCGACCGAAGGTGCGCCATAGAACTGCACAAAATGTTCGGCCAGGTTATGCGCAATCTGATCTTTCTCTGCGGCTTCGATCTGCGTCACGGCGACAAAAGTCACTCGGCCAAAGGTTTCCAACCCCAGCCAGCCATTCGCAAATGCCTGTCGAGCCTTGCCTTCAAGATCGCCCTGCCCCCAGTTGGAAAACTCAAACCCGCCCGAAACGCACCACTCTCCGGTGCGTGCCGGGGAATGAAACACGTTTATGTCGCTTTCGTCGAAATGGATCGCTCGGGCCAGTTTCATTCTCGGTTCTCCAACAAGTCAGTCAGGGGGCGCAGATGCGTGTCGACCCCGTCGCGGATCAGCATCCCGAAACGTTCATCCGTTCCAAGGAATACACCACCATCGATCAGCGGTTCGCCCACGCCGCGCAGCAGGCCCATCCATTCGGCGTGCAAGGACGCGTTGCCATCCTCTTGCCAACGGTTGAGCCAGGTCAACATGTGTCGTGACCAGCTTTCCACCAGCTGCGTTGCAGAAACCTCGGCACAGCCTTCATCGTACAGCGCGGTGATATCAGGGGTTTCACCCGGCGCATCACTGGTTTGCAACAGCGTCAGCTCCCAACCGACGACCAGCCAGTCCGGCTCTTCCTCGGGCATTGATGTTGACGCAGCCGCGCGGAACCGGCCGCACCGCGCCCCATTCACGCAAACCAGACCATCCCAACCCAGATGCACCGCAACCTCTGGCGGGGCCAAAGCGCCCAGCGCGTTCTGGAATCCCACAGCACAAAGCGGCAGTATCGCCACCGCATCCTGCAATGGTACCTCGGGGGCAAAAACAATTGCCACGCGCAGGAAATCCGCCTGAATATTGTAGACAACCGTCCCCGCATCACAGCCCAGCGCGGCCATGGCCTGCGCGCGCTCGAACGGGTCTTCCCCACCCTGAACCGGGTGGCCCGTCAGCAAGGGTGGGAAAACCGGCTGGCTCATGCGTTGCCTTTGGCGATCATGTCGCGGGCGATCTCGCGGAATGCCTCGGCCTGCGGGCTGTCAGGTTTGCTGACCACGATGGGCGCACCTCCGTCAGCGGCGACCCGGATGTCCAGATGTAAGGGGATTTCACCCAGCAGCGGCACACCCAGCGCCTCTGCCTCGGACTTGACACCACCATGACCGAAAACATGTTCTTCGTGCCCACAGTTCGAACAGATATGCGTGGACATGTTTTCGATCATCCCGACAATGGGTGTCTTGAGCTGGTTGAACATGTCGATCCCCTTGCGGGCATCAATCAGGGCCACGTCCTGCGGCGTTGAAACGACAATGGCACCATCCACCTGGAACTTTTGGCTCAGCGTCAGTTGCACGTCACCGGTGCCGGGCGGCAGATCGACGATCAGAACATCCAAAGCGCCCCATTGCACCTGGCTCATCATTTGTTGCAGCGCACCCATCAGCATCGGCCCGCGCCAGACAACCGCCTGACCTTCATTGGTCATCAAACCCATCGACATCATGGTGACGCCGTGGTTGCGCAGCGGCAGGATCGTCTTGCCGTCAGGGCTGGCCGGGCGGCCCGAAACACCCAACATCCGGGGTTGCGACGGCCCGTAAACATCCGCATCCAGCAGACCCACACGCCGGCCTTCCGCAGCCAATGCGCAGGCAAGGTTGGCCGAAACGGTGGATTTGCCAACCCCGCCCTTGCCAGAGGCAACGGCGATGATCCGATCCACACCCGGCACGGCCTGCGGCCCGGTTTGCGATGGCTTGGGTTTCGGTTTCAGATCCGGCGGTGCCTTGTCGGAATGCGCGGTCATCAAGGCCGAAACATTTGCCACGCCTTCCACCATCTGAGCGGCCTTTTCAGCCGTGGCGCGGACGGGTTCCATCTTTTCCGCATATTTCGGGTCGACCTCAAGCACGAAGCGTACCGTGTCGCCTTCCACATTCAAGGCGCGCACGATGCCTGCGCTTACGATGTCCTGCCCGGATACCGGGTCGGTGATCTTTTTCAGGTTCGCCAGAACCGCGTCACGAACACTCATGCTTGTTCCCCTTGATCCGCCCTGCTGACAGGGGCGTGCGTATCGACTCGCAGCTCATTGCACGTGTCTCCGTCTTTGTCTGTACATTTGACGCATCCCGCCCCGCGAAGTTACGTTGAGCCATGCGCTTTGTCCTCTTGTGCCTGAGCCTGACGCTCTCTGCCACCCCCTCTTGGTCACAAGAGGCGATTGGCCTTGCGGCCCCGGCAGAGGTTAAAGACTCCGGCCTGTTGCAACATATCCTTCCTCGCTTCTCTCTCAAGACCGGGATCCGTGTTATTGCAGACGACGCCGGGGTCATGGTGCTGGAAACCGCGCCGCCCGGTGATCCGGTCTTTGCCCGCAACGACGTGATCTATCACCTGCGTATCGAAGACAACGACCGCCAGACCCGTTTTCTTGAATGGCTGAAGTCGGATATCGGCAAGCGCACGGTGGAAAGCTTTGCTCCGGCAGACGGAGGGCCCTACTCTGCCAATTTTGATATTGCCGTGGTTGAGTCCGGTGACATCGTCGAGGGCGACACCCAACTTGGCGAAGAACTTTCGATGACCCATTGCGGGCGTTGTCATGTCATCGGGCCAAGGAACCGCATGAATGGCCTGGGGTCGACGCCCTCTTTCGCCGTGCTGCGCGCAATGCCCGACTGGTCGCAGCGATTCGAAGCGTTTTTCGCCCTGAACCCCCACCCCGCATTCACACAGATCGACGGTCTGACACCGCCTTTCGATCCCGAACGCCCGTCTCCTATTCACCCGGTTGAGATGACATTGGACGATCTTGACGCGATCCTGGCGTTCGTATCGCGCATCGACGCTGCGGATCTGGGTGCCCCCCTGAAACTTCAGTGATCCTTTCTGTCTGAATAGTAATCCTCGGTCGTGACGACCCGAGGCTTGGGTTTTGACTGGAACGGATTGTCTTGCTGTTGGAACTGCACGTTCACCCGGCAATTGTCACACATCTGGATCATCCGCGCCTGATCCGACGTCGCGAACATCGGATGCGTGCCCGAAAGCTTCTCCATGATCCGCTCAACCGTGGATTTCACCCCGAACAATGCCCCGCATTCCACGCAGGCAAAAGGTTCTTCTTCGTTCAGAACCTGCTGTGACAGGGCCGCATCGCTGAGATCAAGTTGTGGAACAAGCGTGATCGCATCCTCGGGGCATATGGTCTTGCACATCCCGCATTGCAGACAGGCATCTTGCTGGAAGTTCAATTGCGGCTTGTCCGGATTGTCGATCAACGCACCGGATGGGCACAGCGACACACAGCTGAGACACAGGGTGCAGCTGTCGGTATTCACTGCAACCGCCCCGTAAGGCGCATTTTCGGGCAGCGGCAAAGGCGATTCAGCCTGCGGGTTCAGCGCCTGTGCTGCCAGCCGCGCGATTTGCCGGCGATTGCCCATCGGCAAGACCGGATCGGACAAAGGCCGGGGCACCGCTTGCCCGTACAGCAGATCGGACATCGCATCGGGGTCTGCTTCGTCAATCAGGCCTATACCCTCGGGGCCAGCAATTGCATGTGCCAATTCACGCTCCCGGTTCAACGCCTCGCGTTCAGTCGTCGGCGCCAACAGCACATCCACCCGCGCGAACCCATGCGCCAGAGCCGCCAGCATCTCGGCATGGCCAAAGCCAGATATCACATTCAATTCCAGTGGGATCACGTCCGAAGGTAATCCACGTCCGAAACGCGCCGCCAACCGGATCATTTCGGCCCCGTGGGCGTCATGGACAAGCAACCGTGGCGCGGTGCCGCCGGCCCGTCGATAGGTACGGGCCAGAATATGCATCCGCGACAACAGCGCCGAAACAGGTGGGTCTTCATAGGTTATGGCCGTTGAAGGGCACAGCGCGGCGCAAGCACCACAGCCTGCACATACCATCGGGTCAATCGCCACATGCTCGCCCGCCGGGGAAATCGCACCGGTTGGGCAGATATCCAGACAATTGGTACAGCCCACCTGCTCGGCCCGGGAATGGGCACACAGGGTTTCTTCCACCCGCACATAAAGTGGCTTCTCGAATGTCCCCACCAATTGCGCGGCTTCAAAAGCCAGACGCTCCACGGAAACCGCATCCCTGGGATCAGCCCGCAAATAGCCTTCGCGCTTGTCCGGGGCCTGAACAAAGGGCGTTTCTCCTGCCAGATCGATGACAATGTCACACGATGAAAGCGCACCGTCCTTTGGATCGGTCCAAGCAAACGCGCCGCGCCCACCGGGCACGACCTGCTGAAGCGCGTCCAGACGCAACGAAAACCCACCAAGCGCACCGGAAACCGAACGAAGCTGCCCCCGTACCACGTCATAGGCGCGAGAGAGGGGCTCTGACAAATCAGTGGTCATGACGGTCACTGCCAACGAATCCGCCAGACGCTCTGCCAGATCAAAGGCCACCGCACCGGGTCCGATGATGAAACAGGTGCCTTCACTGTAAACATCCACGCTGGGTGTGACCGGTTGCGCCAGAACGGCCTCGGCCGCCAATGCGGCCATCTTGGGCGTCGCATCCGCACCTTGGTCAGACCACCCGGCCCGATCACGCAGATCGACAAATCCGGGAACGTCGATATTCAGGTCTTCGGCCAGTGACCTGAAAACGTCATGCTCTTGCGCGCAAGCAATGACGGTATCACCTTCTTTCATCAAGTCCGCGGCGGATTGCAGTTCAGCAGTACAAAGCGCGGTGTGCAGTCTGGAACAGGCAATGCCGCAGGCGCTTTCGATCCTGTCCGGATCGATTGCCTGTGTTCCGGCGCAATCACACAGCAGTAGTTTCGTGGCCATATCCTCTCCTCGGGCAACCGGCCCGGTTCCATGCACACTAGGCTGTCCCCCCGGGAAAGCAACTTCAACCCCTTGCCGCGTTTCCTGCACAGGGTTGAATTTCGGCAATAAATGCCAGGAAACACAAGCATTCACAGGGCCTGCTCACGCAGTTGCTACCTTGGACTACGACCAAAGTCGTAGAGCATAAGCTTGGCACACAGCCAGTTTGTGTACCATAGTGGACGTAGAAAGGCAGGGGAGAGCCTTTCGGGGAGGAGCCAGTGGCCAAGGCCGCAAGCCAGACAGAAATGCCGGTTGGCGTCATCGTGCGCAAGACACCCGGAGTCACACGGTGGGCCCGGTGGAACTGGCGTGCCGTGGCCCTCTTACCCGGCGCGGGGCCGGCCGACTGGCAGGAACTGCGCCGCGAAGGCGATGCGGTCGAGTATCACGCAGCCACCCTGCCCCTGACGCTCTGGTCAGATGAAACCGAAGCCTATATGGTCAACTTGTCGGATGGGCAGCCTTCGCTGTACCTTGTGCTGCGGGACGAACTGAAAGGCGAAACACCCCTGAATGCAGTTCTGATCACCGCCTCTCCGTTCGAGGGGCAGGATTACGCGGATACCGGTGAAGAAATTGTCGAGAAGATCCCGATGACTGAAGGGCTGATTGCCTGGGTTCGCGATTTTACTTTGAAACATCATCAGCACGAAGTGTTCGTCAAGCGCCGCCGCGACAAGAAGCGGACAGATCTGGTTGAAGACGGCAAGGGTGACGCGCGCATCCGGCAAACGTCGGACGTGTACCGCGCCCCGAGAAAGGCGCTGCAATGAACCGGCCCGATGATTTCTGGTCTCGCCGAAAGGCCGCCGTTCACGCCGAAGCCGAGGCCGAGGCACTGGCCCTTGAAGAACAGGCGATCGCAGAACGGCAAGCGGAGCTGGAAGAAAAGGATGACGCCGAGATCCTTGCCGAGTTCAATCTTCCCGACCCAGAGACCCTGCAACCCGGCGACGATGTTTCGGGCTTCATGGCCAAGGCCGTGCCTGATCGCCTGCGCCGTCGGGCTTTGCGTCGGCTGTGGCGGCTGAACCCGGTTCTGGCCAATGTCGACGGGCTGGTTGATTACGGCGAGGACTACACCGATGCGGCTTGCGTGATCGAAAACATGCAAACCGCCTATCAGGTTGGAAAAGGTATGCTGGCACATATCGAAGCACTGGCGGCCGACGCGGAAGAGGCCAAAGACGATGCTGCTGAAAGCGAAGCCGATATACGCGCTGAACCCGAGGCCGCGCCGGTCGAACCCGATACCGGGCCCGAACCGGTTTCCGTCGCTCGCGCGGACGAGCCGGAAGAAATCGACCTTCCCCCGGCGCCACGTCGAATGACATTTGAATTTGAAGGATGACCGAATGACCGCAAGTGACGCGCACACTCTGGACGTTTCAGCCGAGGATCGCCTGCGCGCGGATTTCTACAACTTTCTGGGCTTGCTGCTGGCCGGTCCACCCGACCAGATGCTGCTGGATCAAATGGCGGGCCTCAGCGGTGATGACACTGATCTTGGTCAGGCCATCCACGCCATGGCGCGGGTTGCAAAGGTCACCAAGCCCGCCGCCGCGGAACGGGAATTCAATGCATTGTTCATCGGTTTGGGTCGGGGCGAATTGCTGCCATATGCCAGCTTCTACCTCACGGGTTTTCTGAACGAGAAACCTCTTGCGCAGCTCCGCAATGACATGGCGGTGCGTGGGATCACACGCGCCCAGAACGTGTTTGAGCCCGAGGACAACATCGCCTCATTGATGGAGATGATGGCAGGCATGATCGTTGGGCGTTTTGGAAGCCCGGCATCGCTTGAAGACCAGAAAGCGTTCTGGAGCAAACATATCGGCCCATGGGCCGCACATTTCTATTCGGATTTGGAAGCTGCTGAAAACTCGGTTCTCTATGCATCCGTCGGCACCGCCGGTCGGGTATTCATGGAGATCGAGCGCGAAGCGTTCCGGATGACAGCGGGGTAGCCCGCAAATCGCCGGTGCCCCGTGGGCACCAAACCGCAATTGGGACAGGAGGAGCCCATGAGCAAGACCAAGGAAGAAGGCGCCACACGCCGCGACTTCCTCAAACTGGCCGGAACCGCAGCGCCTGCTGCTGTTGCCGCCGCCAGCCTGACTGGGAAAGCCGAAGCGGCCGAAGCGCCGACAGACGATACCCGCATCCAGGATACCGCGCATACACGCGCCTACATCGAAAGCACCCGGTTCTAGGATCGGACGTTTTCACACCCGACTGACGGTTGCGATTGGCCCCGACGTCGGCTTCAGCAGTACCAAGCCAGCCGTGGCATACACGGCGCGCAAGGGAGGAAACAAATGCTTAGGAAAAAGACCAACGGGGTTGCGAGACGCCCCCAGCGGACAAGTATCCTGTCCCAGGTCGGCGAGAAAACCGTCGATCGCCGCGCATTCCTGCGTGGCTCGGGCCTGACGATCGGCGGCCTTGCCGCGATCAGCGCCACGGGTGGAACCGTGACGCCAGCCAGCGCCCAGACCGCAGCCAACACGGCTGTCGAGAACATCAAATCCGTCTGCACGCATTGTTCGGTCGGTTGCACGGTGGTTGCCGAAGTTCAGAACGGCGTCTGGATCGGGCAGGAGCCCGGCTGGGACAGTCCGTTCAACCTGGGCGCCCATTGCGCCAAGGGTGCCGCCGTTCGCGAGCACGCCCATGGCGAGCGCCGCCTGAAATATCCGATGAAAAAGGAAGGCGGAGAGTGGAAGCGCATCAGCTGGGAAGAGGCGATCAACGAGATCGGCGACGGCATGATGAGCATCCGCGAAGAATCCGGGCCTGACAGCGTGTACTGGCTGGGTTCCGCCAAGCACAACAACGAACAGGCCTATCTGTTCCGCAAGTTCGCCGCCTACTGGGGCACGAACAACGTGGACCATCAGGCCCGGATCTGCCACTCGACCACTGTTGCGGGCGTTGCGAATACATGGGGCTACGGCGCCATGACCAACAGCTACAACGACATGCACAACAGCAAGGCGATCTTCATCATCGGCGGCAACCCGGCCGAGGCGCATCCCGTCTCGCTGCTGCATATTCTGCGCGCAAAAGAGCAGAACAACGCCCCGCTGATCGTCTGCGACCCGCGCTTTACGCGCACTGCGGCGCACGCGGATGAATATGTCCGTTTCCGCCCCGGCACGGACGTTGCGCTGATCTGGGGTATCCTCTGGCACATCTTCGACAACGGTTGGGAAGACAAAGAGTTCATCCGCACCCGTGTCTGGGGCATGGATCAGATCCGCGAGGAAGTTGCCAAGTGGAACCCGGATGAGGTGGAACGTGTCACCGGCACTCCGGGATCGCAGTTGAAGCGGGTTGCCCGCACGATGGCCAACAACCGTCCCGGAACGGTTGTCTGGTGCATGGGCGGAACGCAGCACACCAACGGCAACAACAACACCCGCGCGTACTGCGTACTTCAGCTTGCACTGGGCAACATGGGTACCTCGGGTGGTGGCACCAACATCTTCCGCGGTCATGACAACGTTCAGGGCGCAACGGACCTTGGTGTTCTTTCCCATACCCTGCCCGGCTATTATGGCCTGTCCGCAGGCGCATGGGGTCACTGGGCCCGCGTCTGGGGTGAAGAACCCGAATGGCTGGCCGGTCAATTTGCCACGATCAAGGACAAGGACGGCAAGGACAAACCGCTGCAGAACGAGCGCGGCATTCCTGTTTCTCGCTGGATTGACGGTGTTCTGGAAGACCCGGCCAACATGGATCAGGACAACAATGTCCGCGCCATGGTTCTGTGGGGCCACGCGCCCAACTCGCAGACCCGGATGACGGAAATGAAGACGGCGATGGAAAAGCTGGACATGCTGGTCGTGATCGACCCGTATCCCACCGTTTCCGCCGTTTTGCATGACCGGACCGATGGCGTTTACCTGTTGCCGGCCTGTACGCAGTTCGAAACCCGTGGTTCCGTCACGGCTTCGAACCGGTCGTTGCAGTGGCGCGACAAGGTGGTCGATCCGCTGTTCGAAAGCCTGCCGGACGAGGTCATCATGGCCAAGTTCGCCAACAAATTCGGCTGGGCGGATCGGTTCTTCCGCAATATCGAGATGGAAGACCCGGAAACCCCGAATGTTGAAAGCATCACGCGTGAGTTCAACTCGGGCCTCTGGACCATCGGCTATACCGGACAGTCGCCGGAACGTCTGAAAAGCCATATGGCCAACCAGCACACGTTCGACAGAACCACGCTGCAAGCCATTGGTGGGCCAAACGACGGCGAATACTACGGTCTGCCGTGGCCGTGCTGGGGCACAGCCGAGATGGGCCATACGGGGACACCAAACCTCTATGACATGTCCAAACCGGTGGCCGAAGGCGGCCTGACCTTCCGCGCCCGTTTCGGCGTGGAACGCGACGGCGACAACCTGCTGGCCGAAGGGGTATATAGCGTTGGATCGGAAATTCAGGATGGATACCCTGAGTTTACGATGCAGATGCTGATGGATCTTGGCTGGGACGGTGATCTGACGGCCGAGGAACGCGCGGCCATCGACGCCGTGGCCGGACCAAAGACCAACTGGAAAACCGACCTGTCCGGCGGCATCCAGCGGGTCGCGATCGCACATGGCTGTGCGCCCTTCGGGAACGCCAAGGCCCGCGCGGTTGTCTGGACCTTCCCGGATCCGATCCCACTGCATCGCGAGCCGCTCTATACCAATCGGCGCGATCTGGTGGCGGATTATCCCACCTACGAGGACCGTCAGGCCTATCGCCTGCCCACCCTTTATGCATCGATCCAGAAGAACGACTTTTCAAAGGATTACCCGATAATCCTCACGTCTGGTCGTCTGGTCGAATATGAAGGCGGCGGTGACGAAACCCGGTCCAATCCGTGGTTGGCTGAGCTTCAGCAGGACATGTTCGTCGAGATCAACCCGCGTGATGCCAACAACCTTGGCATTCGGGACGGATCACAGGTCTGGGTCGAAGGCCCCGAGGGCGGCAAGGTCAAGGTGATGGCGATGCTGACCAACAGGGTCGGTGCCGGCGTGGCCTTCATGCCGTTCCACTTCGGCGGCCATTTCCAGGGCGAGGACCTCAGGGAGAAATACCCCAAAGGTGCAGACCCCTATGTGCTGGGTGAAAGTACCAACACCGCCCAGACCTACGGCTATGATTCAGTAACCCAGATGCAGGAGACCAAGGCGACTCTCTGCAAGATCTGGGCAGCGTAAGGAGGACGATTAATGGCTAGAGCAAAGTTTCTCTGCGACGCTGAACGCTGCATCGAGTGCAACGCCTGCGTAACCGCGTGTAAGAACGAACACGAGGTGCCGTGGGGCATCAACCGCCGCAGGGTGGTGACGATCAATGACGGCAACCCGGGCGAACGCTCGATCTCGGTCGCCTGTATGCATTGTTCGGATGCGCCTTGCATGGCGGTGTGCCCGGTCGACTGCTTCTATCAGAACGAAGAAGGGGTCGTGCTGCACTCCAAGGACCTGTGCATTGGCTGCGGCTATTGCTTTTATGCGTGCCCCTTCGGCGCGCCGCAATATCCGCAGGCGGGCAACTTCGGATCGCGTGGCAAGATGGACAAATGTACCTTCTGCGCCGGCGGCCCCGAGGAAACGCACTCGACGGCAGAGTTCGCCAAATACGGTCGCAACCGGATCGCCGAGGGCAAGCTGCCCATCTGCGCCGAAATGTGTTCCACCAAGGCCCTGCTTGCCGGTGACGGCGACGTGGTTTCCGCAGTTTACCGTGAGCGCGTCGTGGCGCGCGGTTTCGGCTCGGGCGCCTGGGGCTGGGGCACGGCCTACGACCAGAAAGACGGTTGAAATCCGGCTTTTGACAAAGCAGCCTCCCGCCCTTTGCGGGGGGCTTTTCAAGTGATGTGATCGGGGATCCGTTTCCTGCAACGTCACAGCAAACATATTTGAGAGGCATGCATGACCAATGATGTTTACTGGCTGCTGAAGCTTGACCTCGATCTGAATAAAAAGGATGAGTTCGAAGCGCTTATGGCGGAAATGGTCGCGGCCACGCTGCAAGAAACCGGCGCCAGAAGCTATGAATGGCACATGACCGGTTCGGCTGTTCATATCTACGAACGCTATGCCAGTTCCGAAGATGCCATGATACATATGCAAAGTTTTGGTGCTAATTTTGCGGAACGGTTTCTGGCCCTTCTGACGCCAGTGGGGTTGGACGTGTATGGTCCGGCCAAGGATGATCTTCGCGAAGCGCTCGCACCGGTTGGCGCCGTTTTTCACCAGCAAATCGGTGGATTTGACCGCTGATATGAAAATGCACAGGAGGATATCCCTATGCGTCTGATTCAGTTTCTGCTCGTTTCGATTTTTCTGACCGGAGCCGTGTGGGCGCAAGAAACCTCTGAACCCACGGCGGATGCGCGCACCTCGACCGGCGGAGCGACAACGCTGGAAGATATTCTTGCCCGGCAGCGTGGTGAAACCGTCGACAACAGCTATCGTTCCGAGAACACCGGTCAGGGCAATGCCGAGGGGTTGCTGGGGCAGCTTGGCACGCGGGGTGTGGCCTCGGACAGTGACGTGTATCGCGCTTTGCGCTATGGCTCGGCTGATGTGACGGTGTCTTCTCATGGTCCGGCAGACAGCGTGCTGATTCAGGATGGCGGCATGTGGTGGCTGACCTTCCGCACCGGACCGCTGCGCGAATACGGCACCTATATCATTGTCGGGATGCTGGGCATCATCCTGTTGTTTTTCCTGATCCGAGGCAAAATTCGCATCGACGGTGAGAAAACCGGCCGCACGGTCACGCGTTTCAACGGATTCGAGCGGTTCGGCCACTGGTTGTTTGCCGGGTCGTTCCTGATCCTTGGCGTCACGGGCCTGCTGACGCTTTATGGGCGCGATTTCCTGATCCCGATTTTCGGGAAAGAGGGCTTTGCGGCCCTCGCACAGGGCTGCAAGTGGTTGCACAACAATCTGGCCTGGGCCTTCATGCTGGGCCTGATCATCGTCACGGTAAACTGGATTGCCCATAACATCCCCAACCGCGTCGATCTGAAATGGCTGGCCGCAGGTGGCGGGTTGTTCACCAAGAACAGCCACCCACCGGCAAAGAAGTTCAACGCCGGTCAAAAGATCATATTCTGGGCCTGCATCCTGCTGGGCGTCTCCATCAGCCTGTCGGGTCTGTCGCTGTTGTTCCCGTTCGAGATGCCCTTGTTTGCCAAAACCTTCCAGATCGCCAATGCGACCGGTATTCCACAAATGATGGGCTTGAACCTGCCGGAGCAGATGTCGCCGCAGGAAGAAATGCAATATGCCCAAGTCTGGCACGTGACGGTTGCTTATGTGTTCATTGCGATCATCGTGGCGCATATCTATCTCGGCTCTGTCGGAATGGAGGGCGCCTTTGACGCCATGGGCACCGGCGAGGTCGAAGAACAATGGGCCCGTGAACACCACTCTTTGTGGCTGGAGGAAGTTCAGGAAAAAGAGGCTGGCAAGACCGCCACCTCGCCTGCTGAATAGATGCGAGGGCTGGTTCTGGCCCTGGCGCTGATCCCTCTGCCCGCCTTGGCCGAATTCTTCACACTCAAGGGACACGGCGGACCAATCATGGGGATTGCCACAGCCCCGGACGGGCGTATCGCAACAGCCAGTTTCGACAATTCCGTCGGGCTGTGGGCTGATCGGACCCCCGAATGGCTGGAAGGTCATGAAGCCGCCGTGAACGCCGTTGCCTTCAATGGCACGGCCATCTACTCGGCCGGAGATGACTTCACCCTGCGCAAGTGGCCCGGTGGCGACGTGGTTGGGCGACATAAGGGCAAGATAGTGGGTCTGGCAGCGTCCAAGACCCACGTCGCAACCGCCAGTTGGGACGGAACGATTGGGGTTTGGCCCGTGAACGGAGCCGCGCCCACAACTCTTGGACCGACCGGAAGTGGTGTGAACGCGGTGGTGTTTTCTTCTGACGGCACACAGCTTTATTCAGCAAGCATGGATGGGTCGCTGCGCATTTGGGACATCTCGAACGGGCAAGAGATCACCCGGCTCATCGAACACGGGTTCGGCATCAACGAATTGGTCCTGAATGAACAGGACAACTGGATCGCTTACGGTGCCGTTGACGGAGTGACCCGAATTCTGGACCTTTCCACCGGTGAAGAACGCGATTTCACTCTGGATCGTCGCCCGATTCTTGCCATGGCGCTCAGCCCGGATCGTCGGTTTCTGGCCGTGGGCGACGGCGAAGGCTATATCATGGTCATCGATACCTCGGACTGGCGCATCGCACAGGACTTTCGTGCAACGTTGCGGGGACCAGTCTGGGCCCTGGCCTTTTCGGTCGATGGTGAAAACATCCATGCTGGCGGGATCGACGAGGCCATGTACAGTTGGCCGGTCACCGCCTTGTCCGACCGGCAACAGATGGCTTCTGCCGAGCCAAGTTTTCTGCAAAACCCCGACGAGATGGACAATGGTGAGCGTCAGTTCGCGCGGAAATGCTCGATCTGTCACAGCCTCACCCCCAACAGCCAGCGCCGCGCAGGCCCTTCCTTGCACGGGGTTTTCGGCAGACGCGCGGGCACGTTACCGGGATATTTGTACTCGGATACGCTGCAAGGCTCTGATATCATTTGGAATGACGAAACGATAAATGCTCTTTTCGACGAAGGGCCTGACCATTACATTCCGGGGTCCAAGATGCCGATGCAGCGAATTACACAAGCTCAGGATCGTCAGGATCTTATTGCTTTTCTGCGCCACGCAACGGGTGCCCGGAACTGAACTGGAGGAGACCATGAAAGCCTTTCTTGCCGCGGTCGCCGCAATGGTCGTCATTGCAGTGGCAGCCCCTGTCGTGCTGGATCGGATCGGATTCACCGCCGCCGACGCCACGTCCGGCTCTGCCGTTCGCCTCGACTGAATGTCGCAATACCTGACCACCCGCGAACTGGCCGATTTGCTGCGCATCGGCGAGCGCAAAGCCTATGATCTTGCCTCCTCGGGCGAGGTGCCCTGTGTTCGCGCCATGGGCAAGCTGCTGTTCCCGCGGGCCGAGATCATTGCTTGGCTCAACGCGTCGCGATCCGGTCCGCAGGTGGCCGAACCGCCCCTGCCTCCGATTGTAGCAGGCAGCCATGATCCTCTGTTGGACTGGGCGCTGCGTGAAAGCGGATCAGGGCTTGCCACCTATTACGACGGCTCTTTTGACGGGCTGACACGGCTGAGCGAACGCAGCGCACAGGCGGCCGTGTTGCATATCCACGAAGACGGAGGGTTCAACGAAAAATCCCTGCGGGACGCCTTGGGCGAAGGGCCGGTGGTGTTGTACGAAGTCGCCCGGCGCAAGCGCGGGCTGCTTCTTGCCCCGGGCATATCGGATATCAAATCGTTCAAGGATCTCAAATCGCGCCGCGTGATCATGCGTCAGGACAGTGCGGCCAGCCAACACCTGTTCGATAGCCAGCTGGAAGCCCGTGGCATGAGCCGAGACGATCTGGACGCAACCCCCGGCTGCGCACGCACCGAAGAGGAACTGGCCATCGCCCTTCACGGCGAAAAGGCCGAGGCCGGCTTTGGGCTGGGGGCTTTGGCAGGGCTTTACAACCTGGGTTTCGTCCCCACCCATTCCGAGAGGCTGGATCTGGCGATTTGGCGCAGGTCATATTTTGATCCGCCAATGCAGAAACTGATAACGCTGCTGCGCTCGGATCAATTTGCGCAAAGGGCCCGTGAATTCGGTGGCTACGACCTGTCGGGCCTGGGCACGATCCACCACAACGGTGCCAGCGGTTGAGCCCTCATCCGCCTTTTACCTTGTCAGGATGCGCCCGCCGCAGGCCGGCTTAGTCGGCGTTCGGAAAGAACACCTGCTGCCCGTCCAGCCTGAACGACGCAATCGCCTCCTGCCCGTCCGGCCCCGTCAGCCAGTCGATGAAACGCTGGCCGGCCGTCGCCCGCACATGCGCGTGCTTGTCAGGGTTTACAAGAATCACGCCGTATTGATTGAACAGGCGCGGATCCCCTTCGACCAATACCTCAAGATTTCCGCGGTTCCCAAAAGACAGCCACGTGGCCCGATCCGTCAGCGTATAGGCATCCATTCCACTGGCCACGTTCAGCGTCGCCCCCATACCAGATCCGGTCTCGCGATACCACGTACCCGAAGCTTCGGTAGGGTCCAGCCCGGCCGCGGACCAATAGCCCAGTTCAGCCTTGTGTGTTCCGCTGTCGTCACCGCGTGATGCAAACGGCGCTTCGGCCTCGGCGATTTTCGACAGCGCGGCCAACACATCGGCGCCGCCGCGAATTCCGGCAGGGTCAGACTTGGGGCCGACCAGAACGAAATCATTGTACATCAGATCCTTCCGCTCTACGCCCCAACCGTCAGCAACGAATTTCTCCTCGGCTGGTTTGGAGTGAACCAAAAGAACATCCCCGTCCCCGTTGATGGCGTTGCGAATGGCCTGACCGGTTCCAACCGCCACGACACGGACATCGATACCTGAATCGGCTTCGAACCACGGCAGAATGTATTCCAACAGTCCCGAGTTCTGTGTGGACGTGGTCGACTGCACCACAATAAACGGCTCTTCCGCCGAAACCGCGCTGGTCAACAGGCCCAAAGCCACCGCCGCTGCCCGAATTGCTTTTCGGAACATCACTCTCTCCGCTTTCTCTGTTTTAGGTAACCAATCCGCCCGCCAAATAGCGGCGCGACGCATCGCTTTCGGGTGAATCCAAAACCTGTTTTGCCACACCATATTCCACGATATGCCCGCCCTGCATCATGACCACGTCCGAGGCCAAACGACGGGCCTGACCGATATCATGCGTCACCATCACGATCCGCACGGCCCGAGCCGATGCCCGCAATATCATTCGTTCGATCATCTGGGTCGCGCTTGGATCCAAGGCGCTGGTGGGCTCGTCCAGAAACAAGGTCTCGGGGTCCAGCGCCAGCGCACGGAGAATCGCCAATCGCTGCGCCTCTCCCCCGGACAATGACCGCGCAGGTTGTCTGGCCTTGCCGTCCAGCCCGCCTTCGGCCAGCAATTCGGCGATACGAGCCTTACGGGCCCTTCGCCCCATGTCTTGACGCTTGAGAACGAAGTCAAGGTTGGCCGCAACCGATCGACGCAGCAGAACCGGTTTCTGAAACACCATGGCCTGGCGGGCTTTCTGTGCCGCGCCCAGCGGTTTTCCACCCTGGACGACCTGCCCCCGATCCGGAGTGATCAGCCCGTGCAGGCAGCGCAGCAACAGGCTTTTGCCTGCACCGTTGGGGCCAAGAATCAAGGTTGGCCCCGGCCCATCCAGAACCAATGACGAGACGTCCAACAACGCCTTGCCGTTACTGCGGATTTGCAGGTTCTCGACCTTCAGGCAATTCACCGCGTCGCAGAACAGGTCACGCATGACGCACCCCTTCCCGTTCAGCCCGCAGGCTGACCGCGCTGACCATCGCGTTCACGGCCACCGCGATCCCGATCAGAATTGCCCCCAGCGCCAAAGCCAGCGCCAGATTTCCCTTTGACGTCTCCAACGCGATCGTCGTCGTCATCACGCGCGTCACATGGTTGATGTTGCCGCCCACGATGATCACCGCGCCGACCTCGGCAATGGCGCGCCCAAACCCCGCAAGCAAGGCCGTAACCAGTGCCAGCCGCGCATCCCAGAGAAGCACGGGAACCGATGCCAGCCGCGACACGCCCAGTGATCGCAGCTGTTCAGAATATTCCTCGGCCAGCATTTCGACCACCTGCCGGGTCAATGCCGCGATAATGGGAGTGACCAACACGACCTGCGCAATGATCATGGCCGTCGGGGTATATAAAAGCTCTAGCACACCCAACGGGCCGGAACGGGACAGCATCAGATAGACCAGCAGCCCCACGACCACGGGCGGGAACCCCATCAGGGCATTCATCAGAACGATCAGCATCCGCCGCCCCGGAAACCTGGCCACAGCCAGGGCGGCACCGACGGGCATGCCGATCAGGGCAGAAATCAGAACCGCAAACACGGATACCTTCAAGGACAACAGCACAATCGCCCACAGCTCTGAGTCTCCCTCAAAGATCAGCGCGATGGCAGAGTTGAATTCTGATGCAAATCCCTGCATTTTATCCCGTGGAATTCACATTTCGTATGAAATGCGTTCGTTTACAGGTAAATACTACTCTGATTTCAGGTCGAGTACAGACACATATCCGGCATTTAGAATGAAAAACGCGGCCCCGCTTGGGACCGCGCTTCAATTCCCGAAGGAAAGGCTGAGATCAATTCAGTGCAGCATCGGTGATCTGATGTGTCCAGGCCCCTTCGGGCTTTTTGGTAATAACCGGATCAGACCCGCCTGCCAGCAATGTGTTGACGGTGCGGTCGAAATCAGCCGGGTCCAGCGCGCCGTTCGACCCTGCGGTCAACTTGGCGATCTCACCCATCATACGCTTTTGGTGCTCTTCCGTCTGGGCACCGGTTGCATCGTTTTCCAGAACGATTTCCGCCGCTTCGTCCGGGTTCTCCTCGGCATATTTCCAGCCCTTCATCGACGCGCGCACGAACCGCTCCATCTTGTCGGCGAAGGCCGCATCGCTCAGATTCTCTTCCAGCACATAAAGACCGTCTTCCAGCGTTGCCACGCCCTGGTCTTCGTATTTGAAGGTCACCAGCTCATCCGGGCTGACACCGGCATCGATGACCTGCCAGTATTCATTATAGGTCATGGTGCTGATGCAATCCGCCTGACGCTGAAGCAACGGGTCCACGTTGAAGCCCTGCTTCAGAACTTCCACTCCGTTTTCGCTTTTACCATCGGTGCTGATGCCCAACTGGCTCATCCAGCTCATGAAGGGAAACTCGTTGCCAAAGAACCAAACACCCAGCGTGCGGTTCTTGAGGTCTTCGGGCGATGAGATCCCGGCGTCTTTCCAGCAGGTCAGCATCATGCCCGAGCTTTTGAACGGTTGCGCGATGTTCACCAGTGGCAGCCCTTTTTCACGGGCAGCAAGCGCGGCAGGCATCCATTCGACGGTCACATCGGCGCCACCGCCTGCAATCACTTGCGTCGGAGCGATGTCAGGCCCGCCGGGCAGAATGGTGACGTCCAGCCCCTCTTCTTCGTAAAAGCCCTTGTCCTTGGCAACATAATAGCCCGCGAACTGTGCTTGCGTGACCCATTTCAGTTGCAATGTCACTTCATCCGCCGCCAGCGCCGCACTGGCTGCCAGGCTAAAGGCGGCAACCGCCCCGCTGAGTAGCTTGTTCATCTTCATTTCTCCTAGTTGCTTGTTGTGCCCCAATTTCGGGGTCTGTTGATTTCTTTGTTTTATCCGCTGATTTCTTTGTTTTATCCGCGCTGTGACGGGTGCCAGAAGGTCACCACTTTTTCGATCCCCGCCACCAGCCCATAAAAGGCCGTGCCGGCCAGTGCCGCAACAACGATTTCGGCCCAGACCATGTCCAACGACAATTGCCCGACGCTGGTCGAGATCCGGAACCCCATACCAAGTGTCGGTGAACCGAAGAACTCGGCCACGATAGCGCCGATCAGTGCCAAAGTGGTGGAAATCTTCAACCCGTTGAAAATGAAAGGCATCGCTGCGGGCAAACGCAGTTTCATGAAGCTCTGCCAATAGGTAGCGGCATAGGTTTCCATCAGATCGCGCTGCATCGAGGTGGCTTCCCGCAGGCCCGCCACGGTGTTGACGAGCATCGGAAAGAACACCATCACAACAACCACCGCCGCCTTGGAGTGCCAGTCGAACCCAAACCACATCACCAGAATGGGGGCGGTTCCGACAATCGGCAGGGCGGCCACGAAATTCCCGACCGGCAACAGGCCCAGGCGCAGGAAATCCCAGCGATCCACCGCAATCGCCATCAGAAAGGCCGCGATGCACCCGATGACATAGCCGCTGAGCGCGCCCTTGATGATGGTCTGCACAAAGTCAGCCCACAGGATCGGAAGGCTGTCCGCAAACCGCACCGCAATCACCGACGGCGCTGGCAGGATGACCAGTGGAACCTCAAGCCCGCGCACCAGAAGCTCCCAGATCCCGATGACCGTCAGGCCAAAGATCAGCGGGGCCAGAAACCGCACCATTCGGGTGTCAGCATAAGGCCCGCTTGCCAACCGGCTGTTCAACCACCAGCCAAAGAGCCAAAGCAGGACAGCACAGAAAACCAGTATCATTGCGCCATCCCCATTCGTTTCAGTACGGCCCGTTCAATCAGCCCCAGCAGCCCGACGAGGCACGCCGCCAGAATGGCAGCCGCGAACAGGGCCGACCAGATTTGTACCGTCTGACCGTAATAGCTGCCAGCAAGCAACCGCGCGCCCAGACCAGCAACAGCCCCTGTCGGAAGCTCACCAACAATGGCGCCGACCAGCGACGCGGCGATCCCGATTTTCAGCGAGGTGAACAGATACGGCATGGATGCCGGCAGGCGCAATTTCCAAAAGCCCTGAGACCGGCTGGCGTTATACGTCCGCAACAAGTCCAGCTGCATCGCATCGGGGCTGCGCAGGCCCTTGACCATGCCGACGACAACCGGAAAGAAACTCAGATAGGCCGATATGATCGCCTTGGGAATGATGCCCTGGATACCGACGGAATACAGCACCACAATGATCATCGGCGCCAGCGCGATGATCGGAATGGTTTGACTGACAATGGCCCATGGCATGACCGACAGGTCCATCACGCGGCTATGCACGATGCCCACGGCCAGAAGAATGCCTAGGCCGGTGCCAATCGCAAATCCCAGCATCGTCGCGCTGAGCGTGACCCAGCCATGATAGATCAGCGACCGTTTCGAAGTGATCTTTTTCTGGACCGTCGTTTCCCAAATTTCCACGGCGACCTGATGCGGGGCCGGCAAACGAGGCCTGTCCTGTTCCCACGTGGCCGGGATGGCGAATGTGTTGTTCAAAACAAGACCAACCTCGGACATGTCCCGCCGGTCCTTGGCGGATGGCGGCTGCACGACGACCCCCGCGCGTTCCTGTTCGGTCAACACGCCCTTTATGTTCATCGGAATACAGGCCACGTACCAGAACAGAACAATTGCGGCGATGACTGTGAATACGGCGATGACCTGCTTCATGCACGCCACTCCATCCGATAGACGGGCACGGTATCCGGCGGCACAGGGGGTTCCTCGGCCGTCACTTCAAATCCTTCACGGCGATAAAAACGTTGCGCCGCCGTATTGGGCCGGTGCGTCGTCAGCCAGAGAAAATTTCGGCCCTCTTTTGCTTTGTCGACAAGGCGCTTGCCGATACCCTGCCCCGTCCGGCTGCAATACAGCGCGCCGATTTTATTCTGTGCCGGGTCCACTGACATGTAGCAATCGACCGGATCACCTGCGACCCACATTTCGCGGTTGTCGAATGCGTCGCTGATCAGTTTCGCCAGTTCATCGACCGGCAGCTCGTCGGGCATCCAGCTTGTTTGCGTGGCCCAGTCATGAACAACCCTGGCGCAGGCTGGCACATCGTTTGGCGCCGCGCGCCGAATCTTATCCGCATTCAACTCAGCCGTCATTGGAATGCCCACCCCGCAAACCTTCGCGCACACGGTGCGCGACCTCGATGAATTCCGGGGTGTCGCGAATGTCCAGCGGCCGTTCCTTGGGCAGCGGGCTGTCAATCACATCGGCGATCCGCCCGGGCCGTGGGCTCATCACCACGATCTTTGTACTCAGATAAACCGCCTCGGGAATGGAATGCGTCACAAATCCGATCGTCTTTTCCGTACGCGCCCAAAGCTCAAGAAGCTGCTCGTTCAGATGGTCCCGCACAATCTCATCCAGCGCCCCGAACGGCTCGTCCATCAGCAGGATATCCGCGTCGAACGCAAGGGCCCGAGCAATACTGGCCCTCTGCTGCATCCCACCGGACAACTGCCAGGGAAACTTGCCGCCAAACCCTTCCAAATCAACAAGTTCCAGGACTTTTCTCACCCGTTCATCCTGTTCGGCAGCAGGGTATCCCATGATCTCAAGAGGCAGTTTTATGTTCTTTGCAATGGTGCGCCAGGGATATAGGCCCGCCGCCTGAAAGACATACCCGTACGCCCGTTTTCGACGCGCCTCATCAGGCGTCATGCCATTGACGGTCAGCGTCCCGCCCGTGGGAGTCTCAAGGGCTGCAATACAGCGCAGAAAGGTGGTTTTGCCACAGCCGGACGGCCCGATGAAACTGACGAAATCGCCCTTGTCGATTGTCAGGTTCACGTCTTTAAGCGCGTGTACTGGCCCATCATTGGTCTGGAATGTCAGGTCCAGCTGCCTTGCCTCGATGACGGGCTGGGTCGTGCTTTCAGTGTTCATTTTATTGCCTTGAAAAGAGTGGTGTCAGGGCCGCCAGCAAAGCGGCCCCAACTGATCAAACACCGGTCGCCGGAATTCCTGTCCGCTCGACGGGTCTTGGGGCGGTCAGCTCTTTCCAGGTGCTCAGCGCCTTGTTGACGGTGGTGTTCGCCTCACGCGCGACAAAGTCCCCATGACCTTCCTGCGTCCGGATTTCACCGTCATGCACCGCCACCTGACCCCGCGTCAGGGTAAAGCGCGGCAGACCTTTGACCTCTTTGCCTTCGAACACATTGTAGTCGATCGAAGATTGCTGCGACGCGGCGCTGATCGTTTTGCTTTTCTCAGGATCCCAGACAACAAGATCAGCATCCGCCCCGACCAGAACGGCACCCTTTTTAGGATAGCAATTCAATATCTTGGCAATGTTTGTTGAAGTAACAGCCACGAATTCATTCGGTGTCAAACGCCCAGTATTGACCCCATGTGTCCACAACATCGGCATCCGGTCTTCCAGCCCGCCGGTGCCGTTCGGGATCTTGGTGAAATCCCCGACGCCAAAGCGTTTCTGTTCGGTTGTAAAGGCGCAATGATCAGTTGCAACCACGCTCAGCGTTCCCGATTGCAGGCCATTCCACAGGCTGTCCTGATGCTGTTTGTTGCGGAACGGAGGGCTCATGACCCGTCGCGCCGCATGGTCCCAATCCTGATTGAAATATTCACTTTCGTCCAATGTCAGGTGCTGGATCAGGGGTTCCCCCCACACCCGTTTACCCTGCATTTTTGCCCGGCGGATGGCTTCGTGCGCCTCTTCGCACGAGGTGTGTACAACATACAGCGGGACACCTGCCATGTCCGCGATCATGATCGCCCGGTTGGTGGCTTCACCTTCCACCTGCGGCGGGCGCGAATACGCATGTGCCTCGGGGCCGGTATTGCCTTCGGCAAGCAGCTTGGCACTCAGCTCTGCCACCACATCCCCATTCTCGGCATGCACCAGGGCGGTACCGCCAAGCTCGGCAAGACGCTTGAACGAGGCGAACAGCTCATCATCATTCACCATCAGCGCGCCCTTGTAGGCCATGAAATGCTTGAAGGTGTTGATACCGCGCGTCTCGATCACGGTTTTGATGTCGTCGAACACCTGTTCCCCCCACCAGGTCACCGCCATGTGGAACGAATAGTCACAATTGGCCCGTGTCGACTTGTTGTCCCAACGTTTAAGCGCATCCAGCAGGCTTTCACCCGGATTGGGAAGTGCAAAATCGACAACCATGGTGGTGCCGCCCGCCAGGGCCGCCCGCGTCCCGCTTTCAAAGTCATCGCTGGAATAGGTGCCCATGAACGGCATTTCGAGATGGGTATGAGGATCAATCCCGCCCGGCATCACAAAACAGCCGGTTGCGTCCAGTTCCTTGTCCCCCGTCAGGTTCATACCGATTTCGGTGATCACGCCGCCCTCGACCAATACATCCGCCTTGTAAGTCAAATCCGCGGTGACAACGGTTCCGTTTTTGATGACAGTACTCATTTTGAACTCCCTGATGCGGTCTGCGCCGCTTGCTTCATCTGGCCAAAAATATCCCGGGGGAGTCGCCCTCGGGGCGACGGGGGCAGCGCCCCCTATTCCACGATTTCGGCAGTCTCGACCACGGCATGCAGCAGAACATCCGCCCCGGCTGCGGCCCATTCCTTGCTGATTTCTTCGGCTTCATTGTGGCTCAGCCCGTCAACACAGGGGCACATGATCATCGCGGTCGGCGCAACCCGGTTGATCCAGCAGGCATCATGCCCCGCGCCCGAGATGATATCAGTGTGCGAATAGCCCAGCCGTTCGGCTGCGTTTCGCACGGCCGATACGCAAGCATCGTCAAATTTCACCGGATCGAACCCGCCGACTTTCTCGAATTCGATCTGAAGACCCATCTCGTCAACGATGTCCTCGGCAGCCACCCGCAGGCGGTTTTCCATGTCGGTGATCACCTCCAGCTCGGGCGAGCGGAAATCGACCGTAAACACCACCTTGCCCGGGATCACATTGCGTGAGTTCGGGTAGACATCGATATGCCCCGCCGCGCCCACCGCATGCGGAGCATGAGACCATGCGATCTCGTCGACTTTCTCCAGGATCCGCGCCATGGCCAGCCCGGCATTCTTGCGCATCGGCATCGGTGTCGATCCGGTATGCGCGTCCTTGCCCGTTACCGTGATCTGCGTCCAGCTCAGCCCCTGACCATGGGTGACGACGCCGATATCCTTGCCTTCGGCTTCAAGGATCGGGCCCTGTTCGATATGCAGCTCAAAGAACGCATGCATCTTGCGGGCGCCCACCTCTTCATCACCACGCCAGCCGATCCGGTTCAGCTCATCCCCGAACTTTTTGCCCTCAGCATCTTCGCGGTTGTATGCCCAGTCTTGCGTGTGCATCCCGGCAAATACGCCCGAAGACAGCATCGCCGGCGCGTAACGCGTGCCTTCTTCGTTTGTCCAGTTGGTGGCGACGATCGGATGTTTCGTCTTGATCCCCAGGTCGTTCAGCGTCCGGATCAGTTCCAGCCCTCCCAGGACACCCAGCACGCCGTCAAACTTACCGCCTGTCGGCTGCGTATCCAGATGCGATCCCACGTAAACCGGCAGCGCGTCCGGGTCAGTGCCTTCGCGGCGGGCAAACATGTTGCCCATCTGGTCAAGCCCCATGGTGCACCCTGCTTCCTCGCACCATTTCTGGAACAAGGCGCGGCCTTCCGCGTCCTCATCCGTCAAGGTCTGGCGATTGTTGCCACCAGCGACACCCGGGCCGATCTTGGCCATCTCCATCAGGCTGTCCCACAACCTGTCGCCATTGATCCTGAGATTCTGCGCCGGAGCTGCCATGTTCATCTTCCCTGTTTGCTGGCGAGTTGGCTCGCTTTTGATGTCTTGATTTGACCATATGGTCAAACTCACGCTATCACGGGTTCGGTATCAGTCAAGAATTTGCGCGGTTCAGCTGAAATTTTCAGTACGTCCCGCACCTGTTCGACGAAAAAAGAGACACGCTGAAAACATGCCAAAAGACCGCGCACCAACCCGTATTCAGAAAAAGAACCGCGCCGCGATTCTAGAGGCCGCCCTGAACGTGTTTTCAGCCCACGGGTTTCGCGGCGCAACCGTAGACCAGATCGCCGCAGAAGCAGGTCTGAGCAAGCCGAACCTGCTGTACTATTTCCCATCAAAAGAAGCGATCCATACTGAATTGCTGTCCGGCCTGCTGGATACCTGGCTGGCTCCGCTGCATGATCTGGACGCCAATGGCGATCCGATGGAGGAAATCCTGGCATACATTCGGCGCAAGTTGCAGATGAGTCAGGAGCTACCACGGGAAAGCCGCCTTTTTGCCAACGAGCTTGTGCAGGGCGCGCCGCGTATTCACGATGCATTGTCCAATGATCTCAAGACACTGGTCGACGAAAAGGTCACGATCCTTACCGGCTGGATGGATCAGGGAAAAATCGCGCGGGTGCACCCCTACCACCTGGTGTTTTCGATCTGGGCCTTGACGCAGCACTATGCAGATTTCGATGTTCAGGTTCGTGCAATTCTGGGCAACGAAAATCCGTTCGAGGGTGCAGAAGCCTTTGTTGACACGTTGTACCGCAAACTTCTGAGCCCCTGAAAAAAGGGGCCGCAATAACGGCCCCTTGACGATCTGTCGCAATCCCCTCATTCGGCCGCCTTGGCCATCGGGTTGTTCGGATGCGTCGTCCAGTTCGCATAAGTTGGCTGAACTTCTTTTCCGGTCCGGGGATCAACCTCGCCCGCTGCCATCGGCACCATATCGATGCAGCCTTCGATCGGACAAACATCGACGCAGAGGTTGCAGGCGACGCATTCGTCATCCATCACCTCAAAGACGCGGTCCTCGGACATGGAAATCGCCTGGTGGCTGGTGTCTTCACAGGCTGCATAACACCGGCCACACTTGATGCACTGATCCTGATCGATCTTCGCCTTGGCGACGTAGTTGAGGTTCAGATACTGCCAGTCGGTGACGTTGGGCACCGCACGTCCGATCACTTCATCGATGCTGGAATATCCCTTCTCATCCATCCATTCCGACAGCCCTGCCGTCAGTTCGTCGATGATCTTGAAGCCATAGGTCATCGCAGCGGTGCACACCTGAACGTTGCCGCAACCCAGCGAGATGAACTCGGCCGCGTCACGCCAAGTGGTGACGCCGCCGATGCCGGAAATCGGCAGACCCCGCGTCGCCTCGGCCCGCGCGATCTCGGACACCATCGACAATGCAATGGGCTTGACGGCGGGGCCGCAATACCCACCGTGGCTGCCTTTGCCGTCAATGGACGGTTCAGGGCTGAACGTGTCCAGATTGACGCTGGTGATCGAATTGATGGTGTTGATCAGCGACACCGCATCCGCACCACCGTTTCTGGCTGCCGCAGCAGGTTTGCGGATGTCAGTGATGTTCGGCGTAAGCTTAACGATGACCGGGCGGTCGTAGTACTGTTTGCACCAGCGCGTGACCATCTCGATATATTCCGGAACCTGCCCCACGGCCGAGCCCATGCCGCGTTCGCTCATCCCATGAGGGCAGCCGAAGTTCAGTTCGATCCCGTCCGCACCGGTTTCTGCCACGCGTGGCAGAATGGCCTTCCATGCTTCTTCCTCGCACGGAACCATGATCGACGCGATCAAGGCGCGATCCGGGTAATCGGATTTGACCCGCGCCATTTCCTCGAGGTTCACCTCGAGAGGGCGATCCGTGATCAGTTCGATATTGTTCAGGCCCAGCAAACGGCGGTCGGCCCCGTAGATTGCGCCATAGCGCGGGCCATTCACGTTCACGACCGGAGGTCCTTCGGCGCCCAGCGTTTTCCAGACAACACCGCCCCATCCGGCTTCAAAGGCGCGGCGCACATTGTATTCCTTGTCCGTCGGCGGCGCAGAGGCCAGCCAGAACGGGTTGGGGCTGGAAATGCCCAGAAAGTTTGTCGTCAGATCGGCCATGGCTTCTCCCTTCCCGGCTCAGCCGGATTTTTTGAATATCATTTCGGTCGGGCGAATACGCCCGGCCTTGAGGTTTTTGACGTAGTTTTGGAACTTTTCGGGCGCCGTTTCGCCCATCATCAGGTGGATTCCCAGCGGCGCTGGTCCGGTCTCGGCTATCTTGGCAAACACGTCTTCGAAGAACTGGATCGCAAACGCGGTGCGGTCTGTTTCGGCAACCAGTTCAAGACCGGCCGCGGCCGCGGCGTCTTTGTATACCTCTGGCGCGTGAACAAAGGAGGTTTCCGGCAAAGTGGACCAGGGGAGCGGAAAAGCCAGCGGCTCATCCACCTCTCCGCCCATGACGTCGAACAGGGCAAAGGTGCCACCGGTGGCCAGAACGCGTGACACTTCAGCGAACAGCCCCGCTTTGTCTTCGATATTCATGCCCACATGCATCATGACGGCAAGATCGAACCCGGCATCCGGCACAGGCATGTCCAGAGCACTGCCAACGTGAAAGCTGGTCTTTTCGGAATGCCCGACCAGATCGCTGAGCGCAGTTGCGGTTTCCACGAACTCGGGCGTCAGGTCGACCCCTGTCACCGTTGAGTCATATTTGTCCACTATGTACCGGGATGTGCCTCCGATGCCGCATCCGATATCCAGAACGCGTGTCGCATGGGTCGGGGAAAGCTGCGCAAACAGGTTGTCGGTCGCAAGAACGCCGCCTGTATGGAATTCATCCCCCGCCTTCAGATCAGCGACCGTAGCCGCATCCGGGTCGATTCCGCTGGCCTCCAGCGCCGCGCGGACGCGTTCGGTCAGTGCACCGGTGGTATAGTGTTGAGCAACGGCTTGTTCGATCTGGGACATGGGAATACCTCAGCGGCGAAAGGAATGGGGTGAATACCCCACCCTATCACGAAACGAGCGTCGCGTGGATGTCCATCGCCGCGTCCCGACCTTCGGCAACGGCCGTTACGGTCAGATCTTCACCGCCCGCAGCGCAGTCACCACCAGCCCAGACACCAGCCAAGGAGGTTCGGCCAGCGCCGCTGACGGCGATCTTGTTGCCATCCAGCGTCAGGCCTTCGGGTGCGCCCTCCAAGGTCTGTCCAATGGCCTTGAGAACCTGATCGGCCGGCAAGCGGATCGTTTCTCCGGTACCGATCAGCTGACCGTTCTGGCTGGATGTATATTCCAGCTCGATCTCGGTCGCGGCGCCATTGCCGTGGATGGCCACCGGCTGAACATTGGCCATGATCCGAACGCCATGCGACGCTGCCAGGTCCTGCTCGTACCGGCTGGCCCCCATGGCATCCCGGCCGCGGCGATAGGCAATCGTGACGTTTTCGGCGCCCAGAAGCTTGGATTTCACGGCGGCATCCACAGCTGTCATGCCCCCGCCGATGACGACCACATTCCGTCCAACGGGCAGATCGGCAAGGTCGCTGGCCTGCCGCACGTCCGATATGAAATCGACCGCGGCCCGCACACCGTCCTTGTCGACACCGCCTGCACGCAAGGCGTTGACACCGGCAAGACCAATGGACAGAAACACCGCGTCGTAGTTTTCGACCAGCCCATCCAACGAGATGCTTTCGCCCAAAACCGAACCGGTCTCGATTGCAATCCCTCCGATTTTCAGCAGCCAGTCCACCTCGGCCTGTGCAAAATCGTTGGTCGATTTGTAGGCTGCGATACCATATTCATTCAGGCCGCCGGGTTTGGGCTTGCTTTCGTGGATCACCACCTCATGGCCCAGCATCGCCAGCCGGTGGGCACAGGCCAGACCCGCAGGCCCGGCCCCCACAACGGCAACTGTCTTGCCGGTCGAAGGCGCACGTTCAAACGGATGCACACCCGAGGCCATGATTTCATCGGTAGCGAAACGTTGCAGGCGCCCGATCTCAACCGGCTTGCCCTCGGCGGCTTCGCGAACACAGGCCTCTTCGCACAGCGTTTCGGTTGGACAGACCCGAGCGCACATTCCGCCCAGAATATTCTGTTCCAGAATCGTGCGCCCTGCTGATTGCGGTTGACCGGCTTGAATCTGGCGAATGAACAACGGGATATCGATATCCGTTGGACAGGCCGTCACGCATGGCGCGTCATAGCAGAAATAACAGCGATCTGCGGCTACTGCGGCCTCATGCTGCGCAAGCGGCGGATGCAGATCGGTGAAATTCGAGGTCAGCTCATCGCTTGAAAGCCGCCCGGCTACGATACCGGGTGCCATCTGGCCCTGTGCCATCACTCTACTCCCTGTAGATATGTTTGTTATGCTCTCAGCTTGCCACAAATAATTTTTTTATCAATTGGTAAAATTTGCCAAATGGTCAAAAAATAAAAAGCCATGCAAAAACAACCGTGTTTTTGGGCACTTCGCTTAGGAATTAAGCACGAAAAGCGTTGAATCATTGGGTCCGAAGGCGGGATTTGCCCAAAAAAAAGAGCTGTGCGGGGATTGGCATACAAGGTTCGGTCAGCATGGCACGCTGCCGATTGCACCTTTCGACGTGAACCGGGCCAACCTCGGAAAATCCGCAAAAGAACCCTGCTCAACCCTTCCTCGGCGCGATGAGAGGAATGCCATAGACTAAAAGAAATCAAACTTTCGGCTTTTGACGCCTCACCCCGCTTGCTGTAATCCGGATCAAAGGGTGCCGGTTCCGGCAGCTTTCAGGAATGGGCATAGATGCAGGCAAGTTCTCGGAAATTCAACATCGCGGTTGTCGGGCAAAACAACCGCCTGCAATATGAGGCCCTGTTGTTCGCGGCCTCGCTTCGCCATTGTTCGCCCGGGCTCAAGGGCCGGCTGTTTGTCGCCACACCCAACCCGGGCCCGCGCTGGACACACAACCCCGGCATCCAGGACGAAGACGTTCTGAAAGCCCTGAAACAGCTGGATGCCGAAATCCTGCCCTTCGACTCGCATGTTTTTGGCGAAAGCTACCCTTATGGCAACAAGATCGAGGCTTTGTTGGCCCTGCCGCATGGTGAACCCTTTGTGTTCTTCGATACGGACACGCTGATCACCGGCGACATCACAAGCGTTCCGTTCGATTTCGACCGCCCCGGAGCCTCATTGAAGGTCGAGGGCACATGGCCAAAGCCGACGCTGTACGGCCCCGGCTTTGACGGTATCTGGCGGGCGCTTTATGCGCGCTTCGGGCTGGATTTCGAAAGCTCGGTGGATCCGGACCAACCCGATGGTTACTGGCGGCGCTACCTTTATTTCAACGCGGGTTACTTCTTTTACAAATGCCCCAGAATGTTCGGTGAACGGTACCTGGACTACGCCAGAACGATCCGGGATGAAAACATTCCCGAACTGACGGGCCAGAACCTTGACCCATGGCTGGATCAGGCAGCCCTGCCGCTGGTCATTCATTCTTTCGGCGGCGGGCGGGATGCATTGCCGGACGGGCTTCTGGACGGGTCCGTCAGCTGCCACTATCGCCTGTTCCCTTTGCTTTATGCCCGCGAAAGCGATCACGTGATCGATGTGCTGGAAACCGTCGTGGCCCCCAACAAGGTCAAAAAAGTGCTCAAACAGTATGATCCGTTGAAAAAGCTGGTTCTTCAGGGCAAAGGCGAAAAAATCCGTGCGCTCTTTGATCAGGACAATCTGCCGCGGCGGGAACAGGCGCTGCGCAACGCGATCAAAAGCAAAGGACTCTGGCTGCGCTGACAGGATCGTTGTGCGCAGGCGGGCAATGGCCTACAGATTCCGCAACACAGATACCAACAGGAGATTTACACGATGTCTGACGGCCCGACCTACGGTTTCGACACATTGCAAATTCATGCGGGTGCCCGCCCCGACCCGGCGACCGGAGCACGCCAGACACCGATCTATCAGACGACTGCCTATGTGTTCCGGGATGCGGACCACGCAGCGGCCCTGTTCAACCTGCAAGAGGTGGGCTTTATCTATTCCCGCCTGACCAACCCAACCGTCGCCGTTCTGCAGGAACGCGTGGCGACGCTTGAAGGCGGCGTCGGGGCGGTGTGCTGCTCGTCCGGGCATGCAGCACAGATCATGGCGCTGTTCCCGCTGATGGGGCCCGGCTGCAACGTGGTCGCCTCGACCCGTTTGTATGGCGGCACGGTCACGCAGTTCAGCCAGACGATCAAACGCTTTGGCTGGTCCGCCAAGTTCGTGGACACCGATGATCTGGACGCCGTGAAGGATGCCATCGACGAAAACACCCGCGCCGTGTTCTGCGAGTCCGTCGCCAATCCGGGCGGTTACGTGTCTGATATCCGTGCGTTGGCGGATGTTGCTGATGCAGCGGGCATCCCGCTGATTGTCGACAACACCTCGGCCACGCCCTACCTGTGCCGTCCGATCGAGCACGGCGCAACGCTGGTTGTGCATTCTACCACCAAGTACCTGACCGGCAACGGCACCGTCACAGGCGGGTGCATCGTGGATTCTGGCAAGTTCGACTGGTCCGCGAATGACAAATTCCCGTCACTGAGCGAACCCGAGCCTGCCTATCACGGCCTGAGGTTCCACGAGACCTTTGGCCCGCTGGCCTTCACCTTCCACGGCATTGCCATCGGTCTGCGTGATCTGGGCATGACCATGAACCCGCAGGCAGCCCATTACACGCTGATGGGGATCGAAACACTGTCGCTGCGGATGGAGCGTCACGTCGAAAACGCCCAGAAAATCGCAGCGTGGCTGGAAGCGGATGACCGCGTGGAATACGTCACCTATGCGGGATTGCCGTCATCACCGTACAAGGACCGAGTCAAATCGCAGTATCCACGTGGCGCGGGTGCATTGTTCACCTTTGCGGTGAAGGGCGGCTATGACGCCTGTATCAAACTGGTCAACGCGCTGGAAATCTTCAGCCACGTGGCCAATTTGGGCGATGCCCGCTCGTTGATCATCCACTCGGCCTCGACCACCCACCGACAACTGACGCCGGAACAACAGGAAGCCGCGGGTGCGGGCCCAGGTGTCGTGCGGGTGTCTATCGGCATCGAAGACGTGAACGACCTGATCGCGGACCTTGATCAGGCCCTCGCCAAGGCCAGCGCCTGACAATGGCCGGGCACGACACAAACGACCTTGGCCAGCCCATCGGTTTGCCGGTGTCGGGTGACTTTCCGCGCCCGACGCCGCCTTATACACCGATGGAAGGCCGGTACTGTTCTGTCGTGCCACTGGATGTGAATCGCCATGCGCCCGGGCTTTTTCGGGCGTTTGCAAATGACAGGGATGGCCGTAACTGGACATACCTGCCCTATGGCCCGTTTGACAGCGAACCGGAATTTGAAGACTGGGCCCGCACCAACTGCATGGATGCGGACCCGATGTTTCATACCGTATTGGATGCGGACGAAGTGCCGGTGGGCATGGCCTCTTATCTTCGGATCGAACCCGCAGCGGGTGCCATCGAAGTCGGCCACATCCACTTTTCGCCGCTGCTGCAACGCAAACCGCAATCGACCGAGGTCATGTACCTCATGATGAAGCGGGTTTTCGACGAGCTCGGCTATCGCCGGTACGAGTGGAAATGCGACGCACTGAATGCACCGTCACGCAATGCCGCTGAACGGCTGGGATTTACTTTCGAAGGGGTTTTTCGGCAGGCGACCCACTACAAGGGCCGCAACAGGGACACGGCATGGTACGCGATCATCGACACTGAATGGCCGCGCATTCGCGATGCATTCGAAGCCTGGCTGTCGCCCGACAATTTTGACGGCACGGGCCAGCAGCGCAAACCGCTGATGGCCCGTGCGAAAGCGTGATCTTAGTCTGAAATCTCGAATTCCATCGAGACACTGACGGAAACCGAGACCTCGCCTCCCGCAACGGGAACACCACCCGCATCCGCCATGCTCAGCGCGCGCATTTCTGCCATCGGACGAATGCCAGCCGTTTGTTCCGAGATCGACTGAACCGGACCAAGCGTCACACCCGCTGCCTCTGCCAACTGCTGTGCTTTGGCCGTGGCTTCGCCGACGGCCTTGGCGCGCGCCTGCGCCTCGATCGGGTTGGGATCCTGCACGCCAAAGCTCAAGCCCCCGAAATCATTGGCGCCGTCCTGAATGACCGCGTCCATGATCTTCCCCAGTTGGGTCAGGTCGCGCACCCGCACAAACACGCGGTTTGACGCTGTAAAGCCGGTGATTTCCGGTGTCTCCCCATTCTGTCCATGACGACCCGACCAGACGGGCGACAATGACAGATCCCGTGTCTGGACGTCACGATCTTCGATACCCATCTCGGTCAGACGCGCCAGGACTTTGGAAACGGCATCCGACGTCGCCTGCATCGCAGCCGAGGCTTCGGCGTTTTCGTTGGTCACGCCCAGGGTTATCGTCGCCATATCAGGTGCAATCTGCACTGTTCCGGTTGCATCAACGTTGATGCGACGTTCTTCCGCATGAGCGGCCCCGGCAGCCGTAGCCGCCATCATCGCGGCCAGAAAAGCGAATGTCTTCAAGGTTATCACTCCAAATTACTCTGCTTTTAGATGGGTTGACGGGCCCTTGCGATACAAGAGGGGATACCGCCTTTTTCTTTCCCTCGGCGGGTTCCTGCTTTAATGTCAGTCTGCAAACGCAAAGTCGTTTGCATTGACATTGATAATTATGGTTCCTCCGGAATATGAAACCCGCCTTTGCGCTGTCTTTTTCTGCGACCGGAATAACACTGCACCACCGTTCCGATGACGACTGGTTTGTTGTCGGTACGATTCCGCTGGATGTTCCGGACTTGTCCGCACAGATACAGGCGTTGCGGGAAAAGGCATTTGCGCTGGAGAATGATCTGAGCTGCAAGCTCGTGCTGCCAGAGGATCAGGTTCGGTTTCTAAAGTTTTCGACCGATGGGGTGCCGCCGGAAGGCCGGACGGAACGTATCGAAAGTGCTCTGACTGAGGCCACGCCTTACGCCCTGTCGGAACTGAGTTATGACAGTCACACCGAAGGTGACACGACCTATGTTGCTGCCGTGGCGGTTGAAACTTTGGCCGAAGCGCGGACCTTTGCCTCGGAACATGGTTTTGTGGTGGTGGCGTTTACTGCCGAAGACAAAGAGGGCGCGTTCCCGCGCGAGGCGTTGTTTCGCGAAACCTCGGACGCTTCCGATCTGTCACACCCGGAAAACCAGCCATCTCCGGTGGAAATGGACGCAGTTGAACAGGCTGATGATTCCGGCCTGCCCACCCATCCGATTGCCGGCACCGCCGCACCCGAGGCTTTCCGAGCACCCCGGGAAACAGCGAACAGCCTTGATGCATCTTCAGGGGTAAACCGATCTGCCATTGCTGTCTTTGCCGCTGTGTTTCTCGTTGGTGGACTAGTTGGTATTTGGCTGGCATCGGGGTCCGGCCCTGAACAGGATCAGGCGGAACAGAGCCCGGCTCAGGTTGCGGTTCCCGCCACTGAACCGGCCGCAGAGCCCCTGCTTGAACCAGAGCTGGACACGGCTGCGCTGGAAGCCCCGCAACAAACCGTTCCGGACCTTGCGACCGATGACGCCGAAGAGCCTGCGAACGCGGCCTCGGAAACCGAAACCGGCACGCAGCCGGATCTGACTGCCACAGATGCAGCCATTCTGGAGGCCCTCAAAGTTGCCCCTACCGCGGTGGAATCCGTCGCTCAGGACCCCGAGACACAAAAAGGTGTCGAGGCCGTTACGGGCATAAGCACGACAGCGCCAGCGGCACCGGAAATACCCGAAACTGTTGAACCGCAGGAATTGTATCTGGCATCGCTCGACAACGCCGATCTGTTCGAGGATGCGGTTGCCTTACCGCCCGACCCCAGTTTTGACACCGACGCTCCTTTTGAACCCGACGTATCCCCCAACATTGCGGGCACTCGGTTTGATCTGGATGAGAACGGCTTGGTCGTGCCAACACCGGAAGGCACCGTAAATCCGGAGGGGGTTGTTGTTTATCTGGGGCGCCCATCCAAGGTTCCGCCTGAAACTCCGGTTCGTTTCGAAGAAGAACCGGTGGTCGACGAGGTCGACGACAGATTGGCAGGCATTCGACCCAAGCCACGCCCTGCTGATCTGGTCGAGAATTTCGAGCGCGGTCAACTGGGTGGCCGGTCATTGGAGGAATTGGCATCCAAGCGGCCGAAAGCGCGCCCGGAAAGCCTTCAGACCAAGCCACAGGTCGATGATGCACCAACGGCCTTGGCTGTCGTAAGAGTACCGCGCCCCAAATCCCGCCCTGCCGGATTGGCCCCTGCCAAATCAACTGTTTCAAACAGTTCGAATCTTGGGTCCACAGCAGCATTGGATCAGAAATCCGATGAAGCGGGATCGTTCCAACCAAAAACCGTCGCGCCCAAAATTCCTTCGACCGCGTCGGTTGCACGACAAGCCACGATCGACAACGCAATCAACCTACGCAGATTGAACCTGATCGGGGTCTACGGAACGCCAGCCAACAGACGCGCATTGGTGCGGCTTCCCAGCGGGCGTTACAAAAAGCTGAAAGTCGGAGACCGCCTTGATGGCGGGAAAGTGATCGCGATCAGCGACAGTGAGCTTCGATATCAGAAAAAGGGCCGCAACGTGACCCTTGCGATGCCGCGCAGCTGAAAAACGGCAATCGATCTTCTAACGCACCAACCGTTACATGAAAGCGCCGAAGGCAGATGAACTGCCCCCGGCGTGTCAGTGCGTTGCAATCAGGCTGCGGAAATCTCACCGCTTTCGATCTGTTCGCGTTCGATGGATTCGAAAAGCGCCTGGAAATTTCCCTCGCCGAAACCGTCGTCGCCCTTGCGCTGAATGAACTCGAAGAAGATCGGTCCGATGACGGTTTTCGAGAAAATCTGTAGCAGAATCCGGGTCTCCCCACCGTCAACAACGCCTTCACCATCGATCAGGATGCCGTGTTTCATCATCCTGTCCAGCGGCTCTTCGTGGCCGGCCACGCGGGTCTTGGACATCTCGTAATATGCCTTGTTCGGGCCCGGCATGAATTTCAGACCGTTTTCCGCAATTGCATCGGTCGAGGCGTAGATATCGTCACTGCCGACAGCAATATGCTGGATGCCTTCACCTTTGTATTTCTTCAGGTAAGACACGATTTGCCCCGTCTCGCCGCGGTCTTCGTTGATCGGGATGCGGATCCGACCACAAGGAGACGTCAGCGCGCGGCTGTACAACCCGGTGAACTTGCCCTGAATGTCAAAGAAACGAATTTCACGGAAGTTGAACAGGTCGCCGTAGAACTTGAACCACTTGTCCATGTTGCCCTTGTAGACGTTGTGCGTCAGGTGATCGAGATAGAAGAAACCCACACCCCGTGGTTTGGATTCTTTGATCCACTCGAATTCCTGATTGTAGGGCGATGTGTCGTAATATTGATCGATGAAATAGATCAATGATCCACCGATGCCCTTGATCGCAGGCACATTCATGGTTTTGTCAGCGCCGTCGTAAGGTTCTGCACCTTTCGACACCGCATGATCATAGGCCTTTTGCGCGTCAACAACTCGCCACCCCATGGATGGCGCGCAAGGGCCGTGCTCGTCCACGAACCTCGCGGCAAAGCTGTCGGGATCCGCGTTCAGGATATAGGTGACATCCCCTTGCTGCCACAGCTCGACGGCGGGTTTTTCTTTGTGGCGGGCCACCAGATCAAACCCCATCTTCGCGAACAGATCACGTAGCTCCTGCGGTTCAGGATGGGCAAACTCGACGAATTCAAACCCATCGGTACCGGCAGGGTTTTCTTCGCTGATAACAGATTTCGGGGCGTTGTGTGGGAAAGGACCCATGGCGCGTCTCCTTCGAAAACAGGAATTTCTTTGCTGATTCAAAAATATGACTTTTATGACGCTGTTTCTGCGCATTGTTTTCGTGTAAACTGCCGATAGGCGCGCAAAACGCGCATAAAAGTTAATAAAGGCAGGATTTTTCCGCACATGCTGGACGCGACCGACAAGCGATTGCTTTCTGCCCTGCAAAAGGACGCACACCTGACCGCGCACCAACTGGGCGAAATGCTGAACCTGTCGCCCAGTCAGGCAGGACGCCGCCGCCAGCGGCTTGAGGCCGAAGGGTACATAACCGGGTATGCCGCCCGGCTGGACCCGTTGAAACTGGGTCTGCAAGTGCAAGGCTTTGTTCAGGTCCATCTGGGGACTCATGGCCCTGAACAATCTGCAAGCTTCGCCCGCATGGTCGACACCCGCCCCGAAATTACCAGCGCATGGACGATGACCGGAGAGGCAGATTATCTGCTGCACATCTATTGTGACGATCTTTCCGCGCTCAACAGCTTGCTACATTCGGTCATCCTGCCGCATCCTGCCGTTGCAAGGGTCCATAGCCAGATCGTAATGGACCAACTGAAACGCGACGCCCCCCTGCCCACCTGAACGGGCCCGAGAGGACACCTATGGACGTATTCCTATATCAGGCTTCGATCTATCTGGCAGCGGCAGTCATCGCCGTTCCCCTGTCTGCACGGCTGGGGCTGGGATCGGTTCTGGGGTATCTGGCCGCCGGGATCATCATAGGCCCTGTTCTTGGGCTTGTCGGCGCGGAAACGGAAAACCTTCAGCACGTTGCCGAATTCGGTGTGGTGATGATGCTGTTCCTGATCGGTCTGGAACTGGAGCCGCGCGCCCTGTGGGATATGCGCGACAAGTTGCTGGGGTTGGGCGGGTTGCAGGTTGCGTTGTCGACGGCTGCGATCGCTGCCGTGGCAATGTACGCCAACCACCCCTGGTCGGTCGCCCTGGCCGTAGGGCTGACCTTGTCGCTGTCATCCACGGCAATCGTTCTTCAGACTCTTTCAGAAAAGGGCCTGATGCGAACAAATGGCGGTCGAGCTACGTTTTCGGTGCTGCTGACGCAGGACATAGCGGTCATTCCGATCCTGGCCTTGCTTCCACTTCTGGCCTTGCCGGCCATGCCTCATATCGAATCGGATGGTTCGATTGACCGCGGGGCCGGAGAACTTCACGGCGCGGACCATCACAGCCTTTCTCTGGTCGAAGGTCTGCCGGGTTGGGCCGTCACGCTGGTTACGATCGGGGCAGTGGTGTTTGTCATTCTGGCCGGTGTCTACCTGACCCGTCCGCTGTTTCGCTTCATCCACGCGACCCGCCTGCGCGAGATGTATACCGCCCTGGCGCTTATGATCGTGGTCGGGATTTCCTTCCTGATGACCCTCGTCGGACTTTCCCCTGCCCTGGGCGCCTTCCTGGCGGGGGTGGTTCTGGCCAGTTCCGAGTTCAGACATGAAATGGAAAGCGACCTTGAGCCATTCAAGGGGCTTTTACTTGGGCTTTTCTTCATCACGGTCGGTGCCGGGATCGATGTTGCCTATTTCTTTGATGATCCCCTTGATCTGATCGGTCTGGCGCTTCTCTTGATCCTTGCAAAAGGGATCATCCTGTATCTTGTGGGCAAGGCCTTCAAGTTGCGTGGGCGCGATCACTGGCTGTTTACCTTGGGCTTGGCGCAAGCGGGTGAGTTTGGTTTTGTTCTGCTGGCATTTTCCACGCAACAGAATGTCATCCCCCCCGACCTGTCCCAAAAACTGCTGATGATCATCGCTTTGACGATGCTGATCACACCGCTTCTGTTTATCATCTATGATCTTCTGTCGCGAAAGATCGGCGACACTTCCAAAGAACCCGTGCCGGACGAAATTGACGAAAAAGGCCCCGTCATCATCGCCGGGATTGGTCGGTTCGGGCAGATCGTAAACCGGCTGGTGCGGGCCAGCGGGTTCAAGACGGTTGTGCTGGACCACGATATCGAAACCATCCAATTGATGCGCCGTTTCGGCGTCAAAGGGTTTCTGGGCGATCCTACACGCCCTGAATTGCTGCGTGCTGCGGGGTTGGAAAAAGCGTCGGTCCTTGTCGCCGCCATGGATGACCACAAGCAAGTCACGCGGCTTGTCGGGTATGCCAGACGGCAGCGCCCTGACCTGCACATCATCGCCCGCGCCCGCGACCGGACCCATGTGTACGAGCTCTATCAGGCTGGCGCCAATGACATCGTGCGGGAACTTTTCGACAGCTCATTGCGCGCGGGCCGCTATGTTCTGGAGAATGTCGGGCTGAGTGAGTACGAGGCCGCACAGGCGGAACAGACCTTTTATCACCATGACCGGATGTCTGTTCGCGATCTCGCCGAACTATGGGTCCCGGGTCTGCCAACTGCCGAAAACAAGAAATACATCGAGCGTGCACAGCAGCTGGAAAAGGATCTGGAAACCGCGCTGCTGGAACTGGCCGAAAAACACGCCAAGAAATCCGCCTGACCCAAGCCTGTGCCCGGGTCAGGCAATGAATCAACCGTCAGACACTCCTGCCTCGGCAAAGGTTGCCATACCGGAATGACAGGCCACGGCGCTTTTGAGAATATTGATCGCCAGCGCCCCGCCCGAGCCTTCGCCCAGCCGAAGACCAAGGCTCAGCAGCGGTTCCTTGCCCAGCTTCGCCAATACGGCACCGTGTGCGGCCTCGGCGCTTTGGTGGCCGGCCACGGCGTGATCCAGCGCGGTATCCGACAGCCTCCACAAGCAGGCAGCGGCAGCGGTACAGATGAAACCGTCCAGGATCACGGGAATGCGCAATATCCGCGCGGCGGCAATCGCCCCCGCCATCGCCGCGATCTCACGGCCTCCGAGGCAGCGCAGGATTTCAAGGCCATCCTCTGACCTGTGCAACGCTACACCTTCGGCCACAACGCGGGTCTTGTTGGTCAGCCCCGCATCATCGACGCCCGTCCCGCGACCTGTCCAATCGGCCGCGTCACCGCCGAACAGCGCGCAGGCAATGGCGGCTGCCGGGGTGGTGTTGCCAATGCCCATCTCGCCCACGACCAACAGATCAACCTGCTGATCCACGGCCTGCCAGCCAGTGCGCAGCGCGTCCAGCAATTCGGCCTCCGTCATGGCCGGTGCCTGGGTGAAATCTGCGGTCGGGTTGTCCAGATCCAGCGCGTGAACATCCATCGTTGCACCCGCCGCCCGGGCCAGTTGGTTGATCGCCGCACCGCCATGTTCGAAGTTCATCACCATTTGCACGGTCACTTCCGACGGAAAAGCCGAGACCCCCTGTGCAGTGACTCCGTGGTTTCCGGCAAAGACGATGACCTGTGGCGCCGCGATCTGTGGCCGGGCATTTCCTCGCCATCCTGCGTACCAGATTGCCAAATCCTCAAGTCGCCCCAGCGCGCCTGGGGGTTTCGTCAGTTGTCCGTTTCGCTCTGCAGCGCCCTGTGCCGCGGTTGCATCCGGCCCCGGAGCCGCTGCAAGCGCAGCACGGAACGCGTTCAAATCATTCAGTTCAGGCAACATGAAAGCCTCATTGCATCAGAGTGATCCTGTGTGTTTAACCGAAGCATCGAATCCAACAAGACCCCGAAAGGCACGGGCGTGCATAAAAACGACACCAATCCCTTTTCCCTGTGGGACATTCCGCTGGCTCTGGTGCTGTTGACCCGCCTGCCCCTGCCCCGATTGCCCGAACCTGTATTCAAGCGGCAGGCACAGGCGGCATGGGCCTTCCCCGTCGCCGGGCTGGCCGTCGGAGCGATTGCCTGTCTGGTCGGATGGTTGGCAATGGTCTTTCATCTGCCCCCTTTTGTTGCCGCGGCCCTGTTGGTTGCAACGTTGATCATGACGACGGGCGCGATGCACGAGGACGGTATGGCCGATACGTTCGACGGCCTCTGGGGCGGGTTCACCGCTGAACGTCGACTTGAAATCATGAAAGACAGCCAGATCGGAACCTATGGTGTTCTCGCTTTGGTTTTTTCTCAGCTTGCTCGGGTTTCGGCAGTTGCCACGATTTTGGCAACAGGGTCGATTTGGGCGATTCTGGCAGCCTGCATGTTCTCACGCGCCTTGATGCCGGTTTTGATGGCATCCCTGCCAAACGCCAGAAAATCGGGGCTGAGCCATTCGGTGGGAACCCCCGGCGCGATTTCGGTCAGCATGTCCTTGGGCCTGGCCGCTCCAATCGCCGTTTTTCTGTGCGGGGGTGCGGCGATCACCGCCATCTTCTCTGCCGCCTCGGTTGCTGCCATCTTGGCGCTGACAGCGCGCAAGAAGATCGGCGGCCAGACCGGGGACATACTTGGGGCATCGCAACAACTGGCCGAGATCGCGTTTCTGCTTGCCATCAGCGCGCAGATCTAGGACACGCCGCCTGTTTCGATCCGCAGTGTTCCACCGCAATGCTTGCAATGCACGGCATCGGGATCATGCCGATACAACCCGCAGCTTGGGCATTTGTGACGTACCTTCTGCGGCATGAATATCGCCTGCGCCAAACGGACAAACAACGCGACACCCACGACCATGATGAACACCGAGAACAGCTTGCCCCAAGGGGTGCTCAGCGTGATGTCACCGAACCCGGTTGTGGTCAGGGTGGCCATGGTGAAATACAGCGCATCTATGTAAGGCGTCTGGGCGTCTTCCGGAATGAAGAACACCAAAACCGCCGTGGAGGTGGCAAAGACAAAAACCATCAGATTGATTGCCGCAATCACCGCGTCTTCGTGGGTGCGAAAAAAGGTACTGTCGCGTCGCAAGTCCCTGAGCAGGTGGTATGAATGGATCAGGCGCAAGGCCCGCAGAATCCTCAGGAAAGCCAGGTTGCCCGTCAGGAACGGATCCAGAACCAGCGAGACGATGACTACAATATCCGCCAGCGTATAAATCTGGCGCAGCAGCTTCCAGCGATCCTTTGAAATCCAAAGCCGCGCAGAGAAGTCCAAGAAAATCAAAAATCCGATCAACTGGCTTGCAAGGACCAAGCCGGGACCATGAGTGACGTGAGCCGTTGCGACAAAGAAAACGATTGTCGCTACATCGAACAGGATCAGAGCGTACCGAAACCAGACCGAAATCGGGTCATGCCCGATATACAGATATCTAACTGTCTGCTTCATGTCCGCCCTGTAGCTTGCTGCATATACAGTGAAATTAGCGGTACTTGCGGAATTCACCAAGCCACGAAAAAGGCCGCCCCGATGGTGGAGCGGCCTGTTGTCATATTGAACTCGCTGTCAGGCAGCGCGAGAGGTCAGAACTTCGTCCACCTGTTTGGCAGCGGATACTTCGCCGGTGCCGGAAACCGCCGCGACCTCGCGGGTCAGACGTTCCAGGGCAGCTTCGTACAGCTGACGCTCGGAATAGCTCTGCTCGCGCTGGTCGTCCGTGCGATGCAGATCGCGGACCACTTCCGCAATCGAGATCAGATCGCCCGAGTTGATTTTCTGCTCGTATTCCTGAGCACGGCGCGACCACATGGCGCGTTTGACCTTTGCCTTTCCTTTGAGCGTCTTCATCGCCTGACTGATCACGTCGGGCGAGCTGAGCGACCGCAGACCGGATTCGGTAACCTTGTTGGTCGGCACGCGCAGTGTCATCTTGTCTTTCTCAAATGAGATGACGAACAGCTCCAGAGAGAATCCCGCGACTTCCTGTTCTTCGATCGAGATGATCTGGCCTACGCCGTGGGCGGGGTAGACAACATAGTCGTTCGGGCGGAACTCGAGCTTTTTCGACTTTGTCATTCAGTTTTTTCCTTGCTTGCGGACGGGACACAGACAACAAAAGCACCACATGCGGGGACTTTTTCAGCCCCGACAGGCGGCGATATTGTCACAAATTCAAAGCTCCAAAGCGAGCATACTTGTGGAGCGCATCCCAATCTCGGTCATCATACAAGAAACAAGTATATCACAAAAATACGACACCCGAAAGTTTACCCCACGGTAAATTTTTATATTCAACCTGTTTTCAACAGGTTGTGCCGCGTTCTTTGCGCATCAAACAGGGGTTTGAGCGCGAATCGTTCAACCACCCTCGCCCGGTGCTTCCGAGAAATACTTCTCCATCTTGCCTTCTTCACCGTCGCGTTCTTCCGCATCGGGAAGCGGATCTTTCTTGGTGACGATCACAGGCCACATTTCCGAGTACTTGCGATTGAATTCGACCCATTGATCCATGCCCGGTTCAGTATCGGGGCGGATCGCGTCGGCCGGGCATTCCGGTTCGCAAACACCGCAGTCGATGCATTCGTCGGGATGGATGACCAACGTGTTCTCACCTTCATAGAAACAGTCCACCGGACATACTTCGACACAGTCGGTATATTTGCAGGCGATACAGTTTTCGGTGACAACATAGGTCATGATCGGATTCCCGTTTGCGGTTTGAGCGTTTAGCTAATTCAGTCTGGCCTACTCTTCAAGATATGATCAGCGATCTTCGGTGCGAGAAAGATCAAGTGAACGGCGATCTTTCTTTGTCGGGCGACCTTTTCCCTCAAACCCCGGATTTTTGGGCGGAACGTCCTGTTTTTCGGTCATATCGAAATACAGCGTTTGCGCTTCGGGGGCCGGACCACGGCGATCCCCGATTTTTTCGATACGCACGACGCGGACGATACGGCCCTGAGGAAAGGTCAGAACGTCGCCCGGGGCCACGGCCTGCGCCGGTTTTTGCACCCGGTTTCCGTTCAACCTGACATGGCCGCCGCTGACCTGTTTGGCGGCCAGGCTGCGGGTCTTGAAGAACCGCGCCTGCCACAACCATTTGTCAATCCGCAGCTTGGCCTCGGCCATTTCGGATCAGTTGCCGTCCTTCAAACCCATCAGCGCGGCTGCAAACGGGTTGTCGGGATCAATCGCCTTTTCCTTTTTCGGCGGCCGTGACGAGAAGGTCTTGGCGCCCTGAGGCTTGCCGCCCTTCTTGCCGTGCGGTTTGCCACGGCCATCCTGCGGTTTGCCGCGCGGTTTGCCTTTGCCCTGCCCCTGCTCGCGGCGCGGGCCTCGGTTGGGCTGTCGCTGACGGGCCCAGGTGAAGGTGTAGAACACTTCAACTTCGGGTTCGTCTGACACTGGTTCTGCGGGAAGGCTGTCCGCGCCAGCCTCGGCTGCCGCCTCGGTGCCGTCGGTAGCCTCGGCTGCCGCCTCGGCGGGTGCGGCGACCTCTTCTGCCGCGACTTCACTTGCCGGGGCTTCTTCGGCGGTCGGTTTGTCCGCTTCAGCTGCCGCCGGCTGTTCGACCGGTGCAGGTTTGACTTTCGGACGCTCGCCGCGTTCCGCCTTGTATCCCAGCCCCTGCATAAGGTCTGCGAACTGATCCAGCGTCATACCGGTGATCGACAGCATATCGGGTTTGGCTTCGAATCCGCCGCGGCTGTCTTCTGCGCGCAGCATGTCCGCCAAACGTTCCAGCATGTCGATACGGATCGAACGCTCGCCCGCATCGCGGTAGCCACACATGGTGTCATAGCCCTGCGGCGCATCCTTGGCGACCGGCACGGTCACCAGGCCCGGAGGCGGCGCTTCGGGGAATTCCTGCAACCCGCTGGACAGCGCCCAAAGCACAAGACGCAGACGTGTGGGGGCCGGTTTCAGCAGCAGCGGCATGAAAATGGTGAACTGGCCGAACCGGATACCATGCTTGCGCAAGGCGCCTCGGGCGTCCTGATCAAGATCCTTGACCTCTTGTGCGACCTGGGCGCGGGGCAGGATACCCAGCGCTTCGACCATGCGGAAAGCAAAGCCTTTGGCAAGGCCGCTGAGTTCCTCATCGCGGGACAGGTTCAGCAGTGGCTCGAACAGAGCGGCCACCTTGCGGTCGATGAAGTGCTGCAAACGGCGCTGCACTTTCTGCTCGACATCCGGCCCCGCGGCTTCGTCAACGAACACTTCGACCATAGGTTTGAGAGGTTCCGCCCCGGCAACCAGCTTGCCAACGGCGTATTCACCCCACATCAGGCCACCCTGATCAGTGAAATCAATTTCAGTATCGGGCGCGTTGTAGAAGCGATCGGCGCGCAGATGGAATTGCGGCGCGAGTGCTTGCAGAGACGCCGATTTCAGAGCTTTCGCCTCGGTTCCCTGCGCGCTTTTGTCCGGGATGAACCGGAACCCTTCCAGACGACCGACGAATTCGCCTTCGACGGTCACTTCACCCTTGTCATTTACTTCGGCCAAAAGGGCCTCCTTCTGTTTGAGCCGGCGCAACAAAACGGATGTGCGCCGATCCACAAATCTTTGCGTGAGACGCTCGTGCAGAGCGTCGGACAGTCTGTCTTCTACAGTGCGGGTTTCGTCACGCCAATGTGATTCGTCACGAACCCACCCTTTCCGCTGCGCAACATATGTCCACGTGCGAATATATGCCAATCTTTTAGATAAAGCGTCGATATCGCCGTGGGTCTGATCGATCCGTCTGATCTGCCGCGCCATGAACTCGTCGGGAATAGATCCCCGTTCATGCAGATGGCCATAGATCACCTCCAGCAAGCTGGCGTGTTCCGCATGGCTGATACCGCGAAAATCAGGGATTCTGCACACATCCCACAACAACCGGATGGACGGGCCGTCGCTTGCACGGGCGACAACCTCGGTCACTTGCGACAGCGATTTCAACGCGTTCAGGTCGTCAGCGGGGCGGGCCTTGATCAGGTGTTCATCATCCGGGCTGACCTCAAGCGAGTCGATCAGCGCATCGATCGAGCCGAACCGAAGGGCGGCATTCCGCCAGTTCAGCTTTTTCATCGGCGTAAACCGGCTGTCCATGATCGCCTGCGCCACGCCCTCGTCCAGTGGCGGGGCCTCTCCGGTTACGCCGAAGGTGCCATCCGACATCCCGCGACCTGCCCGGCCTGCGATCTGCGCCAGCTCATTCGGCGCAAGCGGACGCATCCTGCGCCCGTCGAACTTGGACAGGGATGAAAACGCAACGTGGTTCACATCCAGGTTCAACCCCATCCCGATAGCGTCCGTGGCAACCAGGTAATCAACCTCACCGTTTTGGTACAGGTCCACCTGTGCATTCCGGGTCCGCGGGCTGAGCGCCCCCATGACCACCGCGGCACCACCTTTCTGGCGGCGGAGCAATTCGGCGATGGCATAGACGTTTTCAACAGAGAACCCCACGATGGCGCTGCGCGCAGGCATCCGGCTGATCTTTCTGGAGCCCGAGTAAACCAGCTGTGACATCCGCTCTCGCCGCACGAACTGCGCCTGGGGGACCAGCGCCGAAATCGGGCCACGCATTGTGTCCGAGCCCAGGAACAATGTCTCGTTCGTGCCGCGAGACCTGAGCAGACGGTCGGTGAAGACGTGACCCCGTTCCGGATCGGCACAGAGCTGGATCTCATCGATGGCAACAAAATCAGCACCCATGCCTTCCGGCATCGCCTCAACCGTGCACACCCAATACTGCGCACGGGGCGGTACGATCCGTTCTTCGCCCGTGACCAGCGCCACCACCGACGGCCCACGGATCGCAACGATCTTGTCATAGACCTCGCGCGCCAGCAGGCGCAGCGGCAGACCGATCACGCCGGTCCGATGGCCCAGCATGCGTTCGATGGCGTAATGGGTTTTACCAGTGTTGGTCGGGCCAAGTACGGCCACGATTCGGGATGACCCGCTCACATTCGCCCCCTGCCCCGAGCCTTACAGCGCCTTGCCTTCAACCTGAGGCTTCAGCCGATTCACGGCATTGGTTACTTCTTCGTGATAAGGATGTATAGACAACGCCCGAGAATAAGCCTCGTAGGCTTTCCGAGGTTCCCCGATAACTTCAAAGATCAGACCCAGACCGTAAATCGCCTCATAGTGATTTGGATTCAGCGTCAGCACATGTTCCAGATCGGCGGCCGCCATACCAAAGCGCTCGACCCCGAAAAAGGCAGATGCGCGCAGATGCCATCCTTCGGCAAAATCAGGCGCGTGATCCGTCAGCGCGGTCAGGTGATCCAGAGCAGCGTCGACGTCGCCCTCGTCCAAGGCCTCGCGTCCCCGCTCCAGCAGCAGATCAGCCGACGCAGACCCCGATTGCGACCACAGCGCCTGCAACTGCCGATCCAGTGCAATTGCCTGTTCCGGGGTCGACTGCGCCAGTTTTTGCAGCAACTCATCCTCGTCCCGTGAATCCGCCTGCTGCGCGAAACAACTGGTGGAAAACGTGACTAGGACAAAAAGTGCCGCAACGGTACCTTTGAGATTGTGAATTGCAATGCTCATAACAATAGGCAGTGTAGCGTTGCGACCGGGGATGTCCATTCACGGCGCACTAACAATATGAGGAAAAGCATGAGCGAGACTCTCGAAAAGGCGGCTGCCGCACTGAACGAAAAACTGGATGGCGGCGCGTTTGATGACACGGCCAAGTTCGCCATCACCGATCTGGGTTCGATCGTTCTGGACGAAAACGGTGCGCGGGTCAGCGATGAAGAGGCCAGTGTCACCATGAGCGCTGATGCAGAGACGTTCGAACAGATCCTGAGCGGTGAGCTGAATCCGACCGGCGCGTTCATGTCGGGAAAGCTGAGCATCGACGGCGACATGGGTGTTGCCATGAAGCTTGCCTCGGTGCTGGCCTGATGGAGTTGTCGCCGGCCCCCTTTTTTGAAGACGTGGCCGGCGGACCTGCCGGTGGAAAGGCCCATTGGTTGACGACGTCTGACCAAAAACGCATTCGCGTGGGTCACTGGCTTCCGGATGATGGCGCACATGGCACCGTCATGATGTTCCCCGGACGCACCGAATATATCGAAAAATATGGCAGTACCGCCGGTGAATTCGCGAAGCGCGGCTTTGCGATGCTGGCCGTGGACTGGCGCGGTCAAGGTCTTGCGGATCGGTTGCTGGACAACCCACGCATCGGCCATGTCGACCATTTCACCGATTACCAATACGATGTTCAGTCAACCCTGGACCTTGCAAACGCTCTGGACTTGCCGAAGCCGTGGTATGTCGTCGGGCATTCGATGGGCGGCGCCATCGGGTTGCGTGCCGTCATCGAAAAAGGGTGTTTTGCCGCATGCGCGTTCACCGGCCCGATGTGGGGAATTTTCTTCACTCCGGTCATGAAACCTCTGAGCCGCGTTACAGCGTATTGGGGCACCGCGCTTGGCCTTGGCGAACGCACCCCCCCGACCACGACGCTTGAAAGCTATGTCCTGTCGCAGCCATTCGACGGGAATATGCTGACCCGCGACCCGGACATGTACCGGATGATGCAAAATCAGCTGAATGCGCATCCCGAACTGGCTCTTGGTGCCCCTTCCAACCGCTGGCTGCGCGAGTCGCTGGACGAATGCGAATGGTTGATGGAACAGCCCGCCCCAAAAACACCCTGTCTGACTTTTCTGGGCAGCCACGAACAAATCGTGGATCGCAAGGCCATACGGGCGCGCATGGCCAATTGGCCGAATGGTACATTGATCGAAATCCCGAACGGTGAACATGAAGTGCTGATGGAAGCACCGGACGTTCGGAGCCCGGTTCTGGACCAGCTTGCCAGTCATTTCCGGGCCAACCAATCAAATGGGGCGTCCAAGCTGGTTTCCACGTAAACCTTTTCACCTTGGGATTGGCCGCTTGTGATCCGCGCGCGCCAACCCTAGATGTTTGCAAAGCAGTCTACAAAAGGTGATCCATGCGCGACCTTCCCTTTCCCGTCCGTGACGCAAACGCAATGGGCGGTGCCGACAATCTGGGCAATCTTCCCGAATGGGATCTGACGGATCTCTACGCCTCGGAAGAGGCGCCCGAACTGGCGCGCGACCTAGACTGGCTGGAAGGCGAATGTGCCGCCTTTGCTGCCGACTATGAAGGCAAGCTGGCAGAGCTGGACGCCGCGGCCCTTTTGGCCTGCGTTCAGCGCAATGAAAAGATCAACGCCGTCGCGGGCCGTATCATGTCCTTTGCTGGCCTGCGCTATTACCAGCTGACCACCGACGCAGAGCGGGCCAAGTTCCTGTCGGACATGCAGGAAAAGATCACCGTGTTCACGACGCCTCTGGTGTTCTTCACGCTCGAGATCAACCGGATCGAAGACGATGTGCTTGGGGCGCATTTTGCTGCCAACCCGGATCTTGCCCGATACGAGCCCGTGTTCCGGCGCATCCGCGCGATGAAGCCCTATCAGCTGTCGGACGAGCTGGAAAAATTCCTGCACGATCTGGGCGTTGTCGGCGACGCGTGGGAGCGTCTTTTCGACGAAACCATCGCCGGGCTGACCTTTACGGTGGACGGCGAAGAACTGAACATCGAAGGCACCCTGAACCTGCTGACCGAACAGGACCGCTCCAAGCGCGAGGCCGCGGCGCGCGAACTGGCCCGCGTGTTTCAGGAGAACATCAAAACATTTGCCCGTGTCCACAACACGCAGGCCAAAGAGAAAGAAATCGTCGATCGCTGGCGCAAGATGCCGACCGCGCAAACAGGGCGTCACTTGTCGAACGATGTCGAACCCGAAGTGGTCGAAGCCCTGCGCGAGGCGGTCGTGGCCGCCTATCCCAAACTCAGCCATCGGTACTATGAGCTCAAGCGCAAGTGGCTTGGGCTGGATGTGATGCAGGTCTGGGACCGCAACGCGCCGCTGCCGATGGAAGACACCCGCACCGTGTCGTGGGAGGACGCCGAGAAAACCGTGATGGAGGCCTATGCCGCCTTCGACCCCCGCATGGCCGACATCGCGGCGCCGTTCTTCTCGAAAGGCTGGATCGACGCGGCGGTGAAGCCCGGCAAGGCTCCGGGCGCCTTCGCGCATCCCACCGTGACCGAGGTGCATCCTTACGTGATGCTCAACTATCTGGGCAAACCGCGCGACGTGATGACGCTTGCGCACGAGCTGGGCCACGGCGTGCATCAGGTGCTGGCTGCCGATCAGGGCGAGATGCTGTCCTCGACGCCACTGACGCTGGCCGAAACCGCCAGCGTCTTCGGCGAGATGCTAACTTTCCGCAAGATGCTGGACCAGGCCGAAACGCCCGAACAGCGCAAGGTTCTGCTGGCCGGCAAGGTCGAGGACATGATCAACACGGTGGTCCGCCAGATTGCCTTCTATGACTTTGAATGCAAACTGCACGCCGCCCGGCGCGAAGGGGAGCTGACCCCGGATGACATCAACGCCCTGTGGATGAGCGTTCAAGCCGAAAGCCTTGGCCCGGCATTCGAATTCATGGACGGGTACGAGACCTTCTGGGCTTATATCCCGCACTTTGTTCATTCGCCCTTCTACGTTTACGCCTATGCCTTCGGCGACGGGTTGGTGAACGCGCTATACTCGGTCTATGAAAGCGGCGCCGAAGGTTTCGAGGACAAGTATTTCGAAATGCTGCGCGCAGGTGGATCAAAGCACCACAAAGAACTGCTGGCCCCGTTCGGGCTGGATGCCAGCGACCCGAAATTCTGGGACAAGGGCCTGTCGATGATCTCGGGCTTCATTGACGAGTTGGAGGCGATGGAGGGCTGAGACGCCCGTAACAGAGGGTGGCGACATCTGCCTTGTGGAAAAAACTTGCCATGCCCGGCAATGTCGCGCCCAAGGGGACCTTGAATGCCCGCTACGCGGAAAATGCTGCCGTTCCTCATGAACTGGTTTTCAACCGAACAATCGAATAGCCTTATCGTTGAATTATTCACAGATCGACTATGGGCATGAGCAACCAAAATTTTCGCAACGCTTCACTAACGGATGCAACCCGCTGCTTTGAAATTGAGACGCTAGCCTACGACGGCGATGAGGCAGCGACACATGAAAAAATTTCCAAGCGCATCGTTGAGTATCCACAAGGCTTTTTAATCCTGGAAGTCGACAACCAAATCGTTGGCTTCGTAAACAGCGGATGCGCGTATGATGTTGAAATGTCTGACGAAGACTTCAAAGAACTCATCGGGCATGACCCGGTTGCTCCAAATGTCGTGATTATGTCAGTGGTAGTAGATCCGGCACATCAGGGCCTTGGCTTGTCCACCGCGCTAATGTCTGAATTCGTCAAGCGCATGACTGACGCGAAAAAAGAAACCATCCATCTTATGTGCAAAGAACACCACGTCCCCCTCTATGAGAAGTTTGGCTATCGGTACACTCAGCCATCCGCATCTGATCACGGTGGGGTGCGGTGGCATGAAATGATGATGGACCTCCGTAGAGACTGAAATGCTAGGTATGGGCTCATCGCGGCCATACCAAGATCACTTCAACTGACTGTCTTTCGATCCACGCCGATTTACACCGCCGCGCGCCTTGAACGCGCCGTCCCGCTCTTGCTGGCAATCCAGGCAGAGCTTTACTCCCGGCAACGCGACGCGACGCTTTTCCGGTATGGGTTCCTCGCATTCGGCACAATGGGTCAGGCTTTCGCCCTGGGGCCGCTTTTGCGCCTGCATCCGCGCCAGTTCATCTGAGATCGACGCTTCGATCTGTTCGCTCACGGCGCCGTCGCGTGCCCAACCTCCGGCCATCGGTCATCTCCTGAAATTGTGACACTCAGGATAGCTGAGCCGCTGGCCGCAACGCAAGTTACAGTGAAACCGCGCCCTCGAATACACGATCAATCACCTCTTGCGTCCCGCGTGAGAATTCCAAAGGGCAGGGATACTCCGCCCCGTCCCTGATTGATCGGCAAAAGGCCTCGACCTGCAACTTGTAATGGTCTGCTCCGGGGAAGCGGGTGACCTGAACTTCAAGCCCCGGCCGGTGCAGCTCGACCCGCGCCTCTCCGAACACACGCGCATTGAACGGGGTCGTCAGGCGGATCAAACCGCTTTCGCCGTGAAATACCATCTCTTGATGGGGATGCATCCGTATGGACACATAGCTGGAATAGGTAAATCCGGGGAACTGGGCGCGTATTTCGGTAAAGATGTCGATATCATCCTGCCAACGGATCGCGGATTGCACCGACACAGGCTCTTGACCGGTTGCAAAGCGTGCTCCACCGATCACGTAGACCCCGATGTCACGCAATCCTCCACCGCCCGTTTCCGCACGGTTTCGAATGTTCCGAGTGTCAGAGCGATTGTCGAAACTGAATGCACCGGTCACATGTACCAAATTGCCGATGGCACCATCTGCGATCAGTTTCCTTGCAAGCTGCCATTGAGGGTGATGGACGATCATGTATGCCTCGGCGGCCAACAGGCCGCTTTGGTCCCGCTTTTGGATCAATGCATCGAATTCATCCGCCTTCATGGTCATGGGCTTTTCGCACAGAACATGCTTGCCAGCGCTCAAAGCCTTAAGGCTCCATTCCGCATGCATATGGTTGGGCAACGGGATGTAGACAGCGTCGATTCCGGCGTCTGCCAACAACGCATCATAGCTGTCAAATACTTGCAAATCCGGGCAAAAGGACTGAAACGGTTCTGCCTTTGCGGTATCCGAGGTTGCCAGCGCGGCCAAGCGCGCGCCATTGGCGGCATGTATCGCCGGGGCCATGTATTCGCGCGCAAATTTCGCGGCACCCAATACACCAAATTGAACCGGTCTTTGCATTGCGCCCTCCGTACTCGGCTTGTTTCAAATTACGCGCTTCCCGAGGGGTCACCAGCGCTCGTTCTGCTGCGAAATCAAAAACGAAACACGTCTTTTCCTAACACAGCTTTCGACCTTCAGCCATTGATTCAGGGCTTTGCTTCAGTTTCCGCCAACATTCGCAAAAAACGCCCCCTGATCATCAGAGGGCGTTTTCCGTCATTGCTTGAACGCGAAGAATCTTCCTGCGAGGCAAGAAGGGCGCAACTGTTAGCTGACGCCCAACATGCCTTTTTCCCGCGCCAGATCCCGCATTTTCTTTTGCAGCTTCTCGAACGCGCGCACTTCGATCTGGCGAATGCGCTCTCGGCTTACGTTATACTGAGTGCTCAACTCCTCGAGCGTGACCGGCTGATCCATCAAACGACGCTGGGTCAGGATATCCTTTTCCCGATCATTCAGCACATCCAGAGCCGCCGCCAGCAATTCCCGACGCGCTTCCAGTTCATCGCGTGCCTCGTAATCACCGGCCTGATCGGCATCCTCATCCTCAAGCCAGTCCTGCCATTGCATGGTGCCTTCGCCTTCGGACCCGACTGTGGCGTTCAGGGACGCATCGCCACCGGACATCCGGCGGTTCATGCTGATCACTTCTTCTTCGGTCACGCCCAGATCAGTGGCGATCTTCTTGACGTTTTCAGGGTGCAGGTCGCCCTCTTCCAGCGCACCGATGCGGGCCTTGGCCTTGCGCAGATTGAAGAACAGCTTTTTCTGCGCCGAGGTCGTGCCCAGTTTCACCAGAGACCAGGACCGCAGGATGTATTCCTGGATCGAGGCACGTATCCACCACATGGCATAGGTCGCCAGACGGAAGCCTTTTTCAGGGTCAAACCGTTTGACCGCCTGCATCAGGCCCACATTGGCCTCGGAAATTACTTCGGCCTGCGGCAGACCATAGCCGCGATAGCCCATGGCGATCTTGGCCGCCAGACGCAGGTGAGACGTCACCATCTTGTGCGCGGCTTCGGTGTCCTGCTCTTCGACCCAACGCTTGGCCAGCATGTATTCTTCTTCCGGCTCCAGCAGAGGAAACTTGCGGATTTCCTGCATATAGCGATTCAGGCCGCCCTCGGGCGTCGGTGCGGGAAGATTTGCGTAGTTTGCCATTATTGTGTCCCTCCGACAAATGTTTAGATGTTTAACATAGGATATGGGTAAGGAACCCTTCCCATTCAAGAGGTGCTGCTAACAGTCTGGAATTAATCTTACGTTAAGAAAAGGTAAAAAGCCCTTTTTCACAGGAGTATGCTTATTATGACAGCGGTGTGCGCAGACGTTCGACAAGGTTTTGCATATCTTGCGGCAAATCGGCCTCGAACCGCAGGGATTCACCGGTGACAGGGTGCTCGAACCCCAAAACGGCGGCATGAAGCGCCTGACGGGGAAAAGCGCCGACAAAACCTGCGGCGGCGGCAGAGAACGCTTTTGCGGACAGCTTGCGCTTGCCACCATAAACCGGGTCGCCCACCAGCCCGTGCCCTGCGTGGGCCATATGAACGCGGATCTGATGGGTTCGGCCGGTTTCAAGCCAGCATTCGATCAGGGCAAGACCCGCCGGCACACCAAATGTCTCGACAACGCGTGCGCGTGTCACGGCATGCCGCCCGCCATGGAACAGAACCGCCTGTTTCTGACGGTCGGTCTTGTGTCGCGCAAGCTGCGTCGTGACGCGCATGATGTTGCCGGGTTCAAAGCTGATCCCTTTGACACCGCGCAACCGAGGATCGTTTGCATCCGGCACCCCGTAACACACCGCACGGTAATACCGTTCGACGCTATGCGCCGCGAATTGCTCGGCCAGCCCGTGATGCGCCGCGTCTGATTTTGCGACCACCAGAAGGCCACTGGTTTCCTTGTCGATGCGATGCACGATACCGGGGCGCTTCACCCCGCCGACGCCCGAAAGATCGTCTCCGCAATGGTGGAGCAAAGCATTCACCAACGTCCCGCTGGGTGATCCCGGCGCGGGGTGCACGACCATGCCTGCAGGTTTGTTGACGACGATTACGTCCGCATCCTCGAAGACGATCTCGAGCGGGATGTCCTCGGGGCCGATATGGCTGTCTTCGGCCTCGGCCACGGCAATCGTGACCCGCGCCCCTTCGGCCACCTTGGCCTTGGGGTCGCGTATCTCGGCACCGTCGATCTGCACCGCGCCCCCTTCGATCAGACGCGCAAGTCGGGTGCGCGACAGGTTTTCCCCGTCTGGCACATCCCGGGAAAGCGCCTTATCAAGGCGAGGCGGCGGATCGGCCGCGATCTGAAACTCAATCTGGCGGGTGCCCATGACTGTCCCTTCCGAACCTCAAGAACCGCAGGAAACTCCGCAACTGCGATTGCTGCGGCGGATGGTCATGCTGTTGACCGCGGTGATGATTGGCGGGGTTCTAGTGACATTCGCCCTGATTGTCATCCGCCTATCGGACCGCACCCCCACCTTGCCGGATCAGATCGCGCTGCCCGACGGCGCCCGGGCGCAGGCCCTGACCATCGGGTCAAACTGGTATGCCGTCGCAACCGATGACAATCGCATTCTGATCTTTGACAAAACAACAGGAAAACTGCGCCAGGAAATCACGGTCGAATAGGCCCTGCCGCTTGTTCCGGCGGCATGAATGATCCGGGGATCGTCCAGCCTCAGTCGGGAAACAGCCGAGTTCCGGTCCACGCAGCACCCAGACGCTGATCCAGCGCATCCGACCGCATCTTGTGCTTGCCCAACACCGGCGCCAACGTGAAGTCACCCAAGCAAATCCTGTCGCCGACCGGGAGAAGCTCTATGCAGGCGCATTCAAGGTCTTGCCCCAGGGTTTCAGCGATCCGGATCATGTCTTCAAAACGTTCGGGCCGGGGTTCAACAGTGCTGCTGGTTGGTGAATACAACTCATCTGCAAGGTAATCGTAGTCGCGATCATGGAGCATCTGGATACGCCCACGCCCCCGGTCACGGTCAACCTGCACCAGCTGCACGCGTCCGGCGATCACCCAGAATTTCCAGGTGCCAGCCTGTCGATCCCCGGCGAACAAGTCTTCTTCGATGTAATAGAGGGGCTTTTGCGTGGCGCGCCACCATTCGCCTGTCCAGAACCCTTCGGGCGTTTTTGTCTTGTGCCACGCGGCCAGTTTCTGGTTGGCATCGTCACGCTGCGTGCCATCCAGCGGGAACGACAAGGCCAGCTTGTGACCATGGCTCATCGTTCCTTTCAACCAATACTGGCCGGGCCCGAGGTCGAGTGTTTCGGGCAATGCCGGAATGTGCGCCTCCCACATGCGCTGTGGGCAGGCAAGCAATTCCGAGGCGCTGCCCACGTATTTGGACCGGTCAGAGATCAACGCATCAGGGACTTCGCCAAACAGCTTCATGACCACCAGCTTTTCGGCGAATGTCTTTGGCGTGCGCAGATCGGGTAAAGATCGATGGCTATCCGCATAGTTGTACAGTGACATGCCAAGCGCATTCAGCCGCGCAGAGTCACTGCCATAGTGTTCCCAACCGCGCGAAAAACCGACGCGTGGCGAGGTGTTGGCGCCATGCAGATTGTCAGCTGCAATTGCGTCGAGATCAGCCTGTGCCGCCTTGAGATAGTCTTCCCTGTCAGAGAGCAGCGCAACGGACACGACGCCGCCGGTGGCGTCGTGGATTTCTTCGGTCGTCGCGCGCAATGTGGGCAGGTTTGCCGGAAACTCCACCGGTTTGAGGCCCCCACGGCCGTGGCGCGGCAAAGGCGCGTCGCCCGGTCTCACCCCCAGGTTCCGCAAACGTCGATCCAGAAACGAATGCCGCTTGATCCCGTTTGCAATCCACCACCGCATCCGGCGTCCCCACAGATGCACGGCAAGCGTTTCCTCTTTGATATACGCGTCCCTGAACTCTCGGACGTGAATGTCATTGGCGTGCCCTGCCCGTCTGAACGGCAAAGGATAAAAGACCGGGATGGGGCTGGCATGCTTCAACTCGTCGAAATGGCGCAGAAACCACGTCATGACACCGGGACCGTAGACACTGTGTTCCTGATCTGACGCATGAGGCAACTCACCAGCCTGTTTCAGGCGTTCCAGTTCCTTCCGCTCCTCCCCTTCAACCCAGGGGCGGATCGGATAGGGATCCTGGCAGTATTCGGAATACGCATTCAATGTGGGGCTGTCGAAGGGCAACCGCATAACGGCATTGCAGATGGTATCGCGGTTGAAATACCCAAAGACATGATCGGCCCTTGGGATCGGGGCAAGCGCCAAAACATCCGTGTCGCACCACAGAAAATCCGTTTTCTTCATCAGGTGCAATCTGAAGATATCGGATTGGGGCACCGGCGTCTTGAACTGGTTGTTCACGATGAACTGCCTGGGCTCGTGGATTTCGTTTGCCGACACCAGTTCGATACCATCCGGAACGTTGTCGACTTGCCCATAGTGGAACAAGACGACCCTGTGCCCGCATTCGACGAATGACAGCATGCACATCTGCTCCAGAAAGCTCAGGCTGCCTTCCATCCACAGCATCCCAATCGTCGGAAGAGAGTGATCCGCAACCATTCGTCTATTTCTCCAGGGGCTGTTTTGTCAGGACTCTGTCCGGTTTTCGTCGGTCGAAGACGGCGCGCTGGCCGACAGGCGTTCCCTTACGCCACGGTCCTTTGCGACAAAATCCACAGCCGGTTTTTCAAGAAGTTTCTGGTACAGCTCATCATACTCGGGCAGTTTCAGCAGATCGTTGATCAGGGCCTTGTGCCAGCGGAACGCTCTTCTATGCAGCCGTCGAAGCCTGTCGTCGGCGCGAAACTCTTCCAGCACCGCATCCACTTCATCCTTGTACCGCAGAATTGTTTCATCCTTGGCACCGCCACGGTTCCAGCGGTCCCAATATTCGGTTCCAAGTGTCTGCGAGGAATGATTTGCCCGACCTCGGCTGCGCTTGGCCAGATAGGCCTGCGTGGATCTGACGGCATAGTGGTTGATCTGTGCGACTTCAAAACCAAACGGAGGCGAGACATGGTTGCCGAAGGGCGCAGGTTCCGTGGCGTGCCCTCCGGGCACGGACCGGAACACGCCGGCCTGAAGTTCGGCACGGGGGTGCGGGTTGTGCAACCCGAAACGAAGATAGAAATCGCCCTGCCTGAACAGGGATTTGACAAACCGGCGCCCTGCCCCGCCTTGTTCGAAATCCAGTTCACAATCGAAGAACTGCCGCGTCACCAGCGTATCGCGCATAACGTGCCGACCACTGTTCGAGAAAATCTTCCAGGGAATGGAAATGACGTCAACGCCGGGCGTTGCCTCGATCAGATCATCAACCCTGTGATTTCCAACGTGAATATTCAGGAATTCATCCGCGTCGCCGACATATATCCACTTTGCATCTTTCACCACCGGCAAGCGCCGTGCCTGTCTCAGCGCAGACCGGTGAATGCCTCCGGTACCAACCCGGTTTCTGTGAAACTCCACATGGCCCAAGTCCTGCAACCGTCTCAGAATCTGGTTGGTGCCGTCTGTACAATCATTGGTGTAGACAATGATCCGGTCAAACCCCAGCACCTTGTGATGGGCCACCCATTCCAGAATATAGGGACCCTCGTTCTTCATCGCGGTGATGAGGACTTTTTCAGGCTTTTCCATCGCTGCCACTTATCCCCGCCGCCTAGTCGTTCTGACCTTTGCTGTCATCTTGCGGGACAATTTTTTCGATGGCGATCTGCGCGCCGGCAATCGCGCGGATGCGCAACTCTCGGGGGTGCTGGCCCAGAAATTCGTTGACCGCACGGATCACGCCGTCGCCCCACCAGCCGCGGCGGTGGTAGTCGTCGAACGCCATGATCCCCCCAGGTTTGATCTTGGGAAACAAAGCGGCCAGATCAGCGGTCACGCCTTCATACGAATGGTCTCCGTCGACATAGGCGAACGAGATGCTTTCATCATCAAAAAGCTCCAACGCAGGCACCGAAAAATCGCGGATAATACCGACCTTGCCTTCTTCGATCTCGGCCTCGAAAGTCTTTACGACCTTCTGGAAGATGGCCTCCATCTTTTCGTCTTCGGTCCGACCCACAAACGCGGTTGTGTGCGATTCCTCACCAATATGCTTCCACGGGTCGATCAGAAAAAGCTGACTGGGCTCGATCAGTTTCAAGATGGTCGGAGAGAACTCACCCTGCCAGACACCGATTTCAACGGCCAAGCCCCCCTTTGGCAAACGCGAAAGGAATGTTCGGCGGATTGCTTCTTTGCTGTTTTTGCGTTTGGTCGCCTTGTCAGCCTTCGGTTTCTTCTGGCCGCCGGGCGCAACACCGATAACCTTGGGTTCGTTCGACATCTCGACCTCACTTGCAGACGGGTATCCCATTCACTCAAAACCCGTTTTGTTCATTGCGCCATGGCTACCACGCCACAGCCTCAAGAACCAGAAGCTATGTGTCCTTTTTGCCAAGCGGTGGCAACTTGTCGATGCCAAGCCACGGTGGCTGCAAGCTGGTTATCCGGTATCGTGCAGCATTGCGCCCGAGGAAACTGTTTATCGCCGTATTCATACCCGTATACGACCCGCCTCCGTGACGGCGATAGGATGTGAACGCGATACTACCCCCGGGGGCAAGAACCCGGTCGATACGGCGCAACAGCTGGGTCATCACCTGCTCTGCCCGCACCCCGCGGATGATGACGACGCCGACGCTTTCGTCTTCAAACAGCTTCAGCATCAAGGGGGGCAGCGCCCGGTAGATATGCAATCGCCCGGCAAGAATGGGGTCGCGGAAATATTCCAGCAATGCATAAAACGTGCGATCCAACGCCTGTAGCTCGGGATCCTGAGTTGCATCCGGACATGTAAAACCGTCCCAAGACAGCCCCCACGGTCCTATGACCGTCAATTTCTCGACAGCGTCCAGATCAAGTATTTCTTCGATGATTTCAGTCTCAACATGTCCGATCAGCACCCAATTCTTCTTGCCACTGATTGATCGAAGAAAACTCTGCCGCTGGTCTTTTGTTCTTTCAACTTCCGGAGGGGCAGAAGGCAGGTAGACAGGATCCTTGGGATCGAACGGCACCGAAACCTGTTTGGCATCCGTAATTTGCGCATGCTGCGCAGCGGCCTCTTCGTAATCAAACGAGGTTTCGAGGGCATCGAGCCGAACGAACCAAGGAAAATTGTATGGCTTGGAGTTCTCGGGCTTGGACATCTTGCCGAGCCGCGTCCATTTCGCGACCTGGGCAAATGTGATGTCCGGGTCCTTGTACATTTCAGCGTTGAAAGACAGATCGCCATCTTCCATCACGCCGAGGTCCAGCGCCTTGACATAGCGCCCGCTGCGAAAACGGCTGAACTTAGCGATAAAATCCTGCGCCACCTCGGTTTTTCTGAGGCTTGCGATGCGTTCCTTTTGAAATGCAACTGCCTGATGATGCAATTGCCCCAGAACAGGATCGGATCGCAGTTTTTCATAAACCTCTTGAAGTCGCGCAACTTTGGACAGGATCGAGGTTTCTTCGATGTCGTTATAGCAATGCAGCTTCCAGTAGGCCTGACCTGTTGCCTCCATCTTCGGATGAAAACTCGAGGTATTCACATCCCCGCGCAACCGCTTCATCAGATAGCTTTCCACGGACCTCACCGCATAGTGGTTCATCCGAAAAAGCCTGCGGCCAAACCCGGCACCCGTTGATGAATACGCCCACCCTCGTCTTCGCATGGCCGGCGGCAACGGATCACCGTCCCCGTCGACCCAGGCAAATCGATCCGCCTTGTTGGGTATCGGGCCGCGCGGTCGATGCGTGCTGATTGTGCGATACGATCCGTTGTTGCGAAACAGCGATTTGAACGCCCGCAAGTTATGGGGGCTGACGGCGCCAAGCTCGCCCGCACGGGTGAATTGCTCGACAATGAACCTGTCTTCGAACTCGACGATTCCGTCGTGCCCGAACAACTGCCAGATTGCGGCAAATCCGTCCGCATGCGGCAATGCACGAAACAAATCGTCCAGTGTTCCGTCGCCGACGCGAATATCAAGAAATTCATCCACGTCGCAGACCAATATCCATTCGGCTTCTTTGCACCAGTGGTGTTCCATTGCGTTTGCATAAGCTGAAGCCTGGGGTCCAAATTCCCACGGGCCGGGGTTGTCGATATGCGCCAGAAACCCCAGTTCCTGGCATCGCTGAAGGATCGCGTCGGTGCCATCGGAACAATCGTTCGAATTGACGATAAAATGGGTGAAGCCGATCGAAAGATAGTATGCAATCCATTCCAGGATGAACGGCCCTTCGTCTTTCATCGTGGATATGACAAGTCTCATCGCGTCTACCTGTACCCGTGGCCCGCAAATTCAGGATAGCGGGAAAAAACACATCTTTGCAGATGTATAGCGCGCATCCCTGCCTGCGGCTTTGTTACGTGCCCCGGAAATGCATTGCAAGTGGACGAGCCCGCCGGTTCAGCGACTGCCAACTCCAGATCCCGCAGACGATCGCAGCCCCGCAGGCAGCGGTCCCCCAGCGTGTCTCCGCCTTGAAACCGTCATTCGGATTGCCATCGTGCGCCAACCATCTATAGCTGTCATGCACCGCTGCCGAAGCCATTTGGCAGCACTGGCGCGGCATCTCGAGTGGATCATGACAGGCAATCTCAAAGATCAAAGGGCGCATGGCCTTGATTCATTGCGCGGTATCGTTGCGTCTGCGGTCGTGTTTGTACACGCAGTGCACATTCATCCACTCGGCGTCTCCTACAAGAACTGAGGTGCCGACTACTATGCGATGGGAGTGCCGCTGTTCTTCATAATAAGCGCGATGTCCATGTCGCTAGCTTATCCAAAGGGAGTGTCCTTCGATCGAAGCTGGGCCTATGCCTTGCGCAGGTTTTTCCGAATTGCCCCGCTCTTTTACCTGATGCTCTTTGCTTGGCTGTACATAGGGGTCCAGGCCGAAACGGGTACGATCATCAGGAATATGACGTTTCTGTTCGGGTTCGTTCCCAGTGAACAAACCAGTCTTGTTCCGGCGGGTTGGTCAATCGGCGTCGAAGTCATCATTTATCTTCTGTTCCCCTTCTTTTGGATCAGGCGGAACATCTGGGCGGCGATGTTTCTCTTTTTGCTCGCCTGCTTGGGATGGGCATCTGTAAACTTATCTGGTCAGGGCGACATTCCCGATTATTACTATTGGACCAGTTTTTTCACAAACGCCCCGTATTTTGCGTTGGGCCTGATCGTCTGGTGCATCTACCGTTTGACACCTACGTCGTTCGCGGGCCGCCCTTGCCGCGGGTCTGGCAGGGTTGGTTTTCATGTTTCTGTTCGGGCCGATCCCTGATGAGGCACAGAAGCTGTACAAGCCAGTCCCGCTCGAGTTTGTGTTGGGCTGGGACGTTGCCTCTGCATGTCTCGTGCTATCGCAAGCGCTTCGACCTGTCTTTGTTCTGTACAACTCCGCAACGCGCTTTCTGGGAAAGATCAGTTACAGTCTGTACCTGATGCACCCATTTCTGATCTACAAGACCCATCTGACCAGATGGGCCGCAACGCTTACGGACAACCCGGATCTTGTGGTGCCCGTGGTCTGCGCAGTTACCCTTGCCGTGGCAATACCGATTGCAACTGTTATCTATTATGCCGTCGAAGTTCCGTTCATGCGTCTGGCCCGCCGGATGACCAAGCCTGATCTGAGAGAAACAGTGTCACGACAAGTGGCGTCGTGACAGCAGAGCACGCCCACCGACGCAATGCCGATCTACAGTGTCAGGGGAATAATATCGCCTCGATTGCGGGCGATCTCGGCAATGTCAAAAGCACCGCTTTGCAGTTCGGCCTCGCCCCGAACAACCATAGCTGAGTGATTTTTCACGATGACTTCGCGAACGATATCCGGCCGGCAGGCGCAGGACATGACGCATTGAAGCCCCACCTAGCGAACTCCCTAAGCCGCGCCTCACGCCCACCATAGGTATTCTCAGCAACCGATTGAGCGGAGTGCCCGAGATACCCGTGACGTACCTCTACAGGCGCACCTGCGTCCCTCAGCTTGTCGCTTGCCCTGTGTCGAAGCCCGTGGACCTTCATACGTTTGTCATCCGTGTTCTTTCTGACCGCTTTCATCAGTGCCGCAGACGCAGCGGTAGGACCTCCGTCACGGCCATAAGAAGGGAACAGTGGCTCGCTACCCTTACTCCCCTCAACACGCGCCCTAAGGGATTCCCTGAGGCTGTCTGAGGCTATCGGAACGTACCTGTCACTGTTGCTGTTCTTGATGCCGTTGATTTCGTTGGGGGTGATCAGGATTGAAGGCGTTTCCCCGGTCAGGTCCACATCGCTTACGCGTAGACCACAGGCTTCACTAAGCCGCATCCCGGTGCCTTTCAGCACCCGCCACATATCAGGAAGGTCTTTGCTTCGACCGCCCCCTAAGGTCTTCTGGACGGCGTCGACAACACTGTCAGGTAGCGGGACGTTCTTGTCCAGCGAACTAACTTGTTCCTTGGGCCACGCTAGACGCTCGAAGGGGTCGCGCCCCGCTGGTATCTCTAGCTCCCTGACTGCATGGCGATAAGCGGCAGCTACAATAATCATCTCACGCTGGCACGACTTTAGCGCCAGTGGTTTCCCGTTTGCCTTCTTTAGCCCTAATAAATGGTCCTTGAATGCGCGCGCCGTCAGTCGGTCGACACTCTCAATAGTCACCTCATCCAGAGATTTCCTTAAAGCGTCGCTTAGTCGGCCAAAGGTGCGATCAATCCTGACCATCTCTTTCCGGTTATCAGCAAGCCCATTGTCTTTCGCATAAATGTCCCGCATGTCAGCCAGCGTTGGCTTCGGAGGTTCCTGATCAGTGTTAAGGACGGCAGCTACAACTTCGGGGGCTTCTCCACGGGCCGCCAGACTGTGCCCCACTACCCCACGGGTCCAGCTGTCGTCTGGGTCCAACCCTTGAATACCCTCCATGTATTGTTCTGCTAGGCGCTGGGCGTCGATGAATTTCTGAGTTGCGGACCTGTTATCAACCTCAGGATGCCGCCTAAGGGTATCCTCAACAATGGCGTCAAAATTTCTCAGGTGAAACTGATACTCGCGCTGAAAGGCGGCTCCATCACGAGCCTTAATGTGCTTCTGGTAAGCGTCCTCACCAAGAATTTCACGCACCCTCTTTGGCCACCTTCTGCGGAAACGCCACTGAGTGTCACTGATTTGGTCTACGTATTTGATAGTCAATTTAAAGGCCATTGCGTGCTGTCCGTGTGTGCTGTTTGCGTTATGCGACACACTCGGAAAATGCTGAATGCCCTTGTGTATAAGGTCAAAAACTAACTGATCAAGCTAGTTCTGGTGCGGTCGAGAAGACTCGAACTTCCACGGGAGTTACCCCACAGCGACCTCAACGCTGCGCGTCTACCAATTCCGCCACGACCGCACTGCCAATGACTTGGTAAAGCGGCGTATAGACGTTGGTGCGCGCGATGTGAAGAGGCAAAAACGCAGTGGTTTAAATTCCTTCACCACGGGCTTATCTCTGCCAGTGGACGACACGCCATTGACCTGACAGGAGCCACACGATGCCCCCGCCCGAAAACCGCCCGATCGTTCAGATCGATATCGTCTCGGATGTCGTGTGCCCCTGGTGCGTTGTCGGGTTTCGACAGCTTGACATGGCGTTGCAGCAACAGGGTGTCCTTGCCCGGCTTCGCTGGCATCCGTTCGAGTTGAACCCGGACATGCCACCCGAAGGCCAGAACCTGCGCGAACATATCATGGCCAAATACGGCTCGACCGCCGAGCAAAGTCAGCAGGCACGGGACAAGCTTACCTCGATCGGGGCCGAGCTCGGATTTGCCTTCAACTTCGACGATGACAGCAGAATGGTGAATACATTCGCAGCACATCAGCTGCTGGATTGGGCGGAATCAGTCGGCCGACAGCATCCTTTGAAACTGGCTCTGTTCGACGCCTATTTCACAGCGCAGCGGGATGTTTCCGATATGGATGTTCTGCTGGAAGTTGTTCGATCCATCGGACTGGACGCGGATACGGCGCGACAAGCGCTTGAAAGCGGAGAACACATAGCCCCGGTGCGTGAAAAGCAGCTGTTTTGGACCAGCCGGGGAATTTCAGGCGTGCCATCCATGGTCTTTGGCGGGAAATACCTGCTGACCGGTGCGCAGGGGTCTGAAACCTATGCCCAGGTGCTGCAACGTTGCCTGTCCGAGGCCGCCTGACCCCTTTTCTTGACCGATTCAGACGGATATGAGACCGGCATGGAATGGAAAATCACCGATGGTCTGACCAGCTATGACGACGCCGTTGCCTTTATGGAGGCGCGCGTCGCCGCAATCGCAAATGGCGAAGCCCAAGAGTGTGTCTGGCTGCTGGAACACCCGCCACTTTATACGGCCGGCACTTCGGCCAAGATCGAGGATCTGACCGACCCCGATCGGTTTCCGGTTTACGCAAGCAAACGCGGCGGCGAATACACCTATCACGGGCCCGGTCAACGTGTGGCCTATGTCATGCTGGATTTGAACAAACGTGGTCGCGACGTGCGTCAGTTTGTGAAACAGCTGGAGACCTGGGTGATCTCGGCGCTGGCGGAATTCAACGTGCAAGGCGAGATCCGTGATGGGCGCGTGGGGGTTTGGGTTCGGCGTGATGACAAGCCGTTGACAGCGACCGGCAAACCGGCGGAAGACAAGATCGCCGCCATTGGCCTGCGCCTGCGCAAATGGGTCAGTTTTCACGGGATCTCAGTGAATGTCGAACCGGATCTGGAGCATTTTTCCGGCATCGTCCCTTGCGGGATAAGCGAATACGGCGTGACCTCATTGGTCGACCTGGGCTTGCCGGTAACGATGGCAGACCTTGATGCCGCACTGAAAAAGACTTTCGCAGACGTTTTTGGCCCAGTGGCACCCTGAATCCATCTGTCGATCACTGCGCAGCGAATCGCTGCGCGCCACTGTTGCAAACAACAATCCCTGTGGCCGGCCGGCTCTGTTTCCCATGCGTAAGGCAATTAACCCTGAATTCGGTGGATTTATGGAAGTCTTTAAGCATTTTTTAACTCAGGTAGATACAAAGGCCCCGTTAACGAGTAATATGGAACTGCCAATCAAGAGTGAGTGGTATGTTAACCGGTGATCCAGGGCTCGCCCTCGAAATCCGAGAAGTGTTTGGTTACGAGTCTGCCGTTCCGACCCCAAATCGGAACGGCAATTCTCTTTCAGGCACCGCTATTCTTCCTGGTGGCCAAATCGGGACGAACCGACGCAGGCGCGGCCAGCCTGTTCCAGTTCGAGCGTCGCATGCCCCACCCCGAAACGAACTTGCAACGTGTGCCTGACACTGTCCCGTACCATTTCGGCATCTGACCACGCGTTCGCATCGATGACCAGATGCGCCGTCAGCGCGGGCTGCCGCTCCTGCATGGCCCACAAATGCACGTGATGCACTTCGGCCACCCCATCCGTTTCTTCGATCGCCGCGGCTACCTGCTCTGGCTCCAGGTCGGGCGGAGCGCCCAGCATCAGAACGCGGACCGTCTCGCCTATCTCTTCTTTGACGTGCCACATGATGTAGACCGAGATCAGGATCGTCACCGCCGGGTCCACCCATGTCCAGCCGAACAGGATCACTGCGGTGCCCGCTACGATCACGGCGATTGATCCCAAGGCGTCCGCAACATTATGGATGAATGCGGCCCGGATATTCATGCTGTCTTTGGCCATGGTATACGTCAAAGCAGCGGTTACGAGATCGACCACCAATGCCAGCGCGGCGACCCAGACCACAAGCCATCCGTTGATCGGCTCGGGTTCAAAAAACCGCATGACGCCTTCGTAGAACAGATAGACCGACAACACGATCAACGTAGTGTAATTGACCAAGGCCGCAACGACTTCGGCCCGGCCATAGCCAAAGCTCATCCGTGGATCGGCCGGACGCCGTGCGATCTTGCGGGCAAAAAACGCAATGATCAGCGCAACAGCATCCGAAAAATTGTGCAGCGCATCGGCAATCAACGCCAGAGAACCCGAAATGATGCCCCCGATGACCTGAGCCAATGTCAGGAACATGTTCACCGCAATCGCCCAGGCGACGCGCGCATCGCCAGCGTCTGGATCAATGTGGTTGTGCTGGTGACCATGCCCGGTGTGGGAATGCTGGTGTGCCATATCGTTTCATATCCCTTGTTACGGCTTCCCAGAGCATGTAATTCCTCTAGCCACTAGAGGTTCAAGAGGTCAAAACCGGAAAATGTACTCGATCGGGGACTTATCGCGCCGAACCGGAGTGAAAATTCCGACAATCCGGTTCTATGAAGACAAAGGCCTGTTACCCAAACCAGAGCGAACCGCGGGCAATCAACGCCGGTATGACGAAGCCGCGTTGAAACGGCTGATCTTCATTCGCCATTGCCGTGATCTGGGATTGCCACTGGCCGACGTCGTGGGCCTGCTGTCCCTTGAGGGCGCCTCTGGCAGCGACCTTAACCGGGCGCACGAAATTGCCCAAAAACAACTGACCGATCTGCGGGACCGAATTGCCCGCCTGCAAAACCTCGAAGCGGAACTGACCCGAATTTCAGCGGCCTGCGACGGGCAGCACGATCATGTCTGTGCCGTGCTGCACGCGTTTCAGGATCATGGCGAATGCATGGGACCCCATGGCGCCGAATGATCAGGCGAGAGCGGCGCTGATCTTTTTCGCGTGTTCACCGATTAGCTCGAAATCCCCCATCTTGCCCGGCGGGCGCATGGAAACCCCTTCGTGGCGCGGCAGGACGTGAAAATGCAGGTGGAAGACTTCCTGCCCGCCTGCCGCCTCGTTGAATTGCTGGATCGTCACCCCGTCCGCGTCGAATGCGGACTTGACCGCCCGGGCCATCTTCTGCACCGTTTTCACAACCGCCGTCAGTTGCTCGGGCGTGGCATCCAGTACGTTGCGGCATGGTGTTTTGGGGATCACCAAAAGATGCCCGTCCGCGCGCGGCATGATATCCATGAAAGCCAGCGTTTCATCATCCTCGTACACACGCATGCACGGGATTTCTTCGCGCAGGATTTTGGCAAAGATATTGTCGGGGTCGTAATCAGCCATCTCAAACCTCTGGATTGCGGGTGTTGGCACAGTTCTGAGACGCGCGCGGGCAACGGTCAAGGCGGAACTCTGCCAGCGCCCATGCCGCATCGACAGTCCGGGCTTGAATTCTCATCCGCCATGCCTAGGTACCCCACATTCAAGGCCGGAAAATCGTGCGGCGCCCGCGTGCCCGCGACAATTAATCTTGATCCAGATCAAACTCGGCCATTGAAGGTGCCCTCTTCACATTCTAAAACCAGCAGGAATCCCGCGCGTTGGAGAGGTCCGACTGCGCGGTGCAGTTGCAACAGGAGGCACCTATAATGGCAGACGCAGCCATTCACGGTAACGACCATGAAGATCAGCGCAGCTTTTTCCAGCGCTGGTTCATGTCGACCAACCACAAGGACATCGGGATTCTGTACCTGGTCGTTTCGGCCCTTGCCGGTCTGATCTCGGTGGCGATGACCGTTTACATGCGGCTCGAGCTGATGCACCCGGGCGTTCAGTACATGTGCCTGGAAGGCTTCATGGCCGACCCGTGTACCCCCAACGGACACTTGTGGAACGTGATGATTACCTATCACGGTGTTCTGATGATGTTCTTCGTTGTCATCCCTGCCCTGTTCGGCGGATTTGGCAACTATTTCATGCCGTTGCAGATCGGTGCGCCGGACATGGCGTTCCCGCGGATGAACAACCTGTCCTTCTGGCTGTATGTCGCCGGCACCTCGCTGGGTGTTGCCTCGCTGCTCAGCCCGGGTGGGAACGATCAGCTCGGCTCGGGTGTGGGCTGGGTTCTGTATCCGCCGCTGTCGACGACCGAAGGCGGCATGTCCATGGACCTGGCGATTTTTGCCGTGCACGTATCGGGCGCCTCCTCGATCCTCGGCGCGATCAACATGATCACCACCTTCCTGAACATGCGTGCCCCGGGCATGACCCTCTTCAAGGTACCGCTGTTCAGCTGGTCGATCTTCGTCACCTCATGGCTGATTCTGCTGTCGCTGCCGGTTCTGGCAGGCGCGATCACCATGCTGCTGATGGACCGCAACTTTGGCTTCACCTTCTTTGATCCGGCGGGTGGCGGTGACCCGATCCTGTATCAGCACATCCTGTGGTTCTTCGGCCACCCCGAAGTGTACATCGTGATCCTGCCCGGCTTCGGAATCATCAGCCACGTGATCGCCACCTTCTCGCGCAAGCCGATCTTCGGCTATCTGCCGATGGTCTGGGCGATCATCGCAATCGGCGTGCTGGGCTTTGTCGTGTGGGCGCACCACATGTACACCGTCGGCATGTCGCTGCGTCAGCAGGCCTATTTCATGCTGGCAACGATGGTCATCGCGGTTCCGACGGGGGTCAAGGTGTTCTCGTGGATCGCCACCATGTGGGGCGGCTCGATCGAGTTCAAGACACCGATGCTGTTCGCCTTCGGCTTCCTGTTCCTGTTCACCGTCGGCGGTGTGACCGGTGTGGTTCTGTCGCAGGCCGGTGTCGACCGTGCCTATCATGACACCTACTATGTTGTGGCACATTTCCACTACGTGATGTCGCTGGGTGCTGTCTTCGCGATCTTTGCTGGGGTGTACTTCTACTTCAGCAAGATGACGGGCCGTCAGTACTCCGAGTTCTGGGGCAAGGTTCATTTCTGGATGTTCTTCATCGGCGCCAACCTGACCTTCTTCCCGCAGCACTTCCTGGGCCGTCAGGGCATGCCGCGCCGTTACATCGACTACCCCGAGGCATTCGCCCAGTGGAACTTCGTTTCGTCGATCGGCGCATTCATCTCGTTCGCCTCGTTCCTGCTGTTCTTCGGGATCGTGTTCTACGCCCTGTTCCGTGGTGCGAAAGAGACACGTCCGAACCCGTGGAATGAATACGCGGATACGCTGGAATGGACCCTGCCGACACCGCCGCCCGAACACACGTTCGAGCAGCTGCCCAAGCAGGAAGATTGGGACAAAGGCCACGCGCACTGATCCCGATCTGATCCAAAGAAACCCCGCCCAAGTGGCGGGGTTTTCGTTTTCCACCTCTGTCGGTTCGCCAAGTGTGCCAAAATCCGCTATGATACCCCCACAGAACAGTCGGAGGATCGGCAATGCCGGAAATCGACTTTTGGTATTCAATCGGCAGCACTTACAGCTTCCTTACCGTGATGCGGCTGGACGACTGGTGCGCAGAACATGACGCCACCGTGAACTGGCGGCCCTTTGATGTGCGCACGGTCATGTCAGCCCAGCAGAATATCCCGTTCGCCGGAAAACCCGAAAAATCCGCATATATGTGGCGTGATATCGAACGGCGCTGTGCCAAGTATCACATCCACGCCAGCCTGCCCGCACCCTATCCGATTTCCGATCTTGCCCTGGCCAATCAGGTCGCTTTGTTTGGTATGAGGGATGGATGGGGCAAGTCATTTACCCAGAACCTGTACCGCATCTGGTTCGAGGATGGCGTCGAGGCAGGCAGCGAAAGCGCCCTGTCCGAAGCATTGCTGCGGTGCCAGCAGGATCCTCGCCTGACGCTGGCCCGCGCGCGCAGCCCGGATATCGTCACCGCGCTGGAAGCTGAAACAGACATCGCCGTGAAACTGGGTGTTTTCGGCGCCCCCAGCTTCGTGGTGAGGCAAGAGGTGTTCTGGGGCGACGACCGTTTGGATGACGCCTTGTCCTGGGCGCGTGTGGGCCACGTGGTCTGATCAAAATCCGTCGACATGAGGCGGCACTGCGATATGTTTCCGGTATGCCGTACAAATGGAATCAGACATCCGAAACCGAACAGGAACTGCGCCTCTGGCCGCATAACTCTCTGCCGCGACGTGGGGCGATGATTGCCATCCTGTCCGTATTTCTGTTCGGTTTGATCCCATTGTTGGCCGTGCTTGGGTCGGTCGTGTTGTGGGGCCTGTTACCGTTTCTGCTGTTGACGGTGCTTGGGCTTTGGCTGGCGATTCAGGCGAACTATCGCGCGCGCAGTGCGTTTGAGGTTTTCACCTTGTCCGGTTCACAAGCCCGCCTGGTGCATCACACCCCGGGCAAGGACCAACAGGAATGGTCGTGCAATCGCTATTGGGCACGACCTGAAATGTACGAAAAAGGTGGTCCGGTGCCACATTATGTCACGCTCGTCGGAGACGGGCGCGAGGTCGAAATCGGGGCGTTTCTGTCGGAAGACGAGCGTATCACGCTCTATGACGATTTGGCCAGGAAACTGCGCGACCCTGTCGCGCAGTAGGTGTTTCAGCCTGATGTCTCAGCAGTCGCCGTTGGGCGCAGCGCAAAGGTGGTCCTTGACCATGGGTCCGACCTTGCCGAAGTCCATCTGCCCGGTATAACGGGTCTTCAACTCGCCCATGACCTTGCCCATGTCGCGAATGGAACCGGCACCGGTTGAAGTGATTGCAGCCTGAATCGCCTTTGACACCTCATCATCATCCAGCTGTTTGGGCAGAAACTCTTCGATGACGGCGACTTCCTGCATCTCGCGCTCGGCCAGGTCCAGGCGACCGCCCTCTTCATAGGCGCGCGCACTTTCCTTGCGTTGCTTGGTCATTTTGCCAAGAATTTCAAGCACCTCTGCATCACCACAGCCCTTGACCTCTTCATTGTCCGAGGCGCGCGCGGCGATGTCGCGGTCCTTGATGGCCGCGTTGATCAACCGCAGCGTCGACAGACGCTCGGCTGCTTTGTCTTTCATTGCTTGCTTCAGGGCGGCATTCACCCGTGATCGCATGTCCATTTGGCTTGTCCATCCCCATGACAACGGAACCCCGAACATATCTAAACAAAAAGCGCGTTACAACCGGGGGCGAACAAGCTTAACCCATTGAAAAATAACGATGGCCCAAAAATTGAACAGACTTGACCCAAGCGCTTAACACCCTTAGGTATGCGCCGGTTTACCTTGCAGGAGAGTCGCGCCATGGCCCAGAACGCCCCGTCCAAGCCCACCGCATGTCTGGCTTTGGCCGACGGAACGCTGTTTTACGGCATCGGTTTCGGTGCAACCGGACAGACCGTGGCTGAACTCTGCTTCAACACAGCGATGACCGGATATCAGGAAATCATGACCGATCCATCCTATGCCGGGCAGATCGTCACCTTTACCTTCCCCCATATCGGCAATGTCGGTGTGAACCCCGAAGATGACGAAACCGCTGATCCAGTTGCCGCTGGCATGGTCGTCAAATGGGACCCGACCGAGCCGTCCAACTGGCGCTCGGCCGAAGAACTCAAGGGCTGGCTTGCCCGCCGTGGACGCATCGCCATCGGCGGCGTTGATACCCGCCGTCTGACCCGCGCCATTCGCCAGCAGGGCGCGCCGCATGTGGCGCTGGCTCATGATCCCGAGGGCAATTTCGACATCGAAGCACTGGTTGCTGCGGCCCGCGGCTTTGCCGGGCTGGAGGGGATGGACTTGGCCAAGGATGTCACCTGTGCCCAAAGCTACCGCTGGGATGAAATGCGCTGGGCGTGGCCGGAAGGATACAAGCGGCAAGAGGCCCCCGCCCACAAAGTCGTGGCTGTCGACTATGGTGCAAAGCGCAATATTCTGCGCTGTCTCGCCTCGGCTGGATGTGATGTAACCGTGCTGCCAGCAACGGCAACCGCTGCCGAAGTGCTGGCCCATCAACCGGATGGCGTTTTCCTGTCGAACGGACCCGGCGACCCGGCCGCAACGGGTGCCTATGCTGTGCCGATGATCAAGGAAATTCTGGACACAACCGATCTGCCCGTCTTTGGTATCTGCCTTGGCCACCAGATGCTGGCGCTGGCGTTAGGCGGTCAGACAGTCAAGATGAACCACGGCCACCACGGCGCGAACCACCCGGTCAAGGATCTGGAAACCGGCAAGGTCGAAATCACGTCGATGAATCACGGTTTTGCTGTGGACGCGCAGTCTTTGCCAGAAGGCGTGGTCGAGACCCACAGATCGCTGTTTGACGGCTCGAACTGCGGGATCCGCATGACTGACAGACCTGTATACTCGGTACAATACCACCCCGAAGCGTCGCCCGGACCCCAGGACAGTTTCTATCTGTTCGAACGTTTCGCCGATGCGATGGAAAAGAAAAAAGAGCAGGCATAAACCCTTAAGTTACCAGAGTTAACGGCACATTAACCTTGTTTGATCAACCCTGAGCGCAGGCAACTGTGTCAGGGTTTCTTTATGGTTGAACTTAACCTTCAGGATTTTACAAACGCGTCCCCGATCCCGGCGCCCGGTTTTCGCAAACCGCTGGGCACATGCCTGCTGGAAACCGAGGTCATCACCCGTTCACAACTGGACCATGCGCTGAGCCTGCAAACCAGGCAGAAAGCGCCGCTTGGCGAGATTCTGGTTGGCGAAGGGTATGCCACCAGGCAGGATGTTCTGAAGGCCCTGTCCACACAGTTCGGGTGGCAGGTCGCGGACCTCGAACAAATTCCACCGATGCCCGGATTGTGCAACCTGAAGCCGGTGGATTTCTGGCTTGAGCGCAATGTCATTCCCTGGATGCGCATCGGCCCTCTGGTTTTGGTCGCCACTGCCCGGCCCGATCGTTTTGCAACCGTGGCAGCCGAGATGCAGGATTGCGACTATTCCATCCTGCCCGTTCTTGCGGATTCTCATCACATAGACAGGGTCATTGCACAGCACTTCTCGCGGACGCTCGCAAAAGCGGCTGAAACCCGTGTTAACGCGGCATTAAGCTGCCGCAACTGGACCGCCGGGTCCCGGCTCGTATCGTCTGCGACAACGCTGGGTGTGCTGTTTCTTTTCGCGCTGTTCCCTTCGTTTGGATTGATGGTTTTGTTGGGCGCGGCCGTAGGCAGTTTGGCTCTTTTTGCAGCCTTTCGGATAATGGGCGCCCTGGCCTGCCTCAGCGACCGCATGAAAAAGCCGACCGAACCAACAGAGGCGGCGATCGCGCTTCGTCACCCCTGCGTGTCCATCATGGTGCCGTTGTACAAGGAGCGAGAAATCGCGAATGCTCTGGTGCAACGGCTTCAAAGGCTGACCTATCCCAAAGCGCTGCTGGACGTCATTCTCGTGCTCGAGGCGACCGATGACGTGACGCGCGACGCCCTTGCGCGGGTGGCTCTGCCCAGTTGGATGCGTGTTGTTGAAGTCCCCGAACTGAACGGTTTGACCACCAAACCGCGCGCCATGAATTACGCGCTGGACTTTTGCCGCGGTGACATCGTTGGCGTTTGGGATGCCGAAGACGCACCACAGCCGGATCAGATCGAACGTGTGGTTGCGCATTTCACCCAAGCTTCGCCCGAGGTGGTTTGCCTGCAAGGTGTTTTGGATTACTACAACCCCCGCACGAACTGGCGGTCACGCTGTTTCACCATCGAATACAACAGCTGGTTTCGCGTGATCCTGCCGGGCATCGCACGTATGGGGCTGGTCGTCCCGCTTGGGGGAACGACGTTCTTTTTTCGCCGCGAAAAGCTGTTGGAACTGGGCGGTTGGGACGCCCACAATGTCACCGAAGATGCCGATTTGGGCGTGCGGCTTTGCCGGGCGGGTTACCGGACCGAGATGGTGGACACCGCCACCTTCGAAGAGGCGAATTTCCGCGCCTGGCCGTGGGTGAAGCAACGCTCACGCTGGCTCAAGGGGTTCATGGTCACCTATCTTGTGCACATGCGGGACCCGCGGAAACTGTATGCTGATTTGGGTGCGGCCAAGTTTATCGGCCTACAGGCGTTCTTTCTGGGCACTCTGGGTCAGTTCCTGCTGGCCCCTGTTCTTTGGATTTTCTGGTTGTACGCCCTGGGCATACCCAATCCGATGGAGCAGATCCTGCCGCAGCAGATAACGACGGCGCTGATTTGGCTGTTTCTGGCAACCGAGGCCCTGAACATGTGCGTCGGGATCATCGCTGTATCCGCGCGCGAACGTCGGCTTTTGCTGCCGTGGGTTCCGACGATGTGTCTGTATTTCCCTCTGGGCGTGGTTGCCGGTTACAAAGCCCTGTGGGAACTGGCGACAAATCCGTTTTTTTGGGACAAAACCCAACACGGGCAGGCCAGCGAAGACGTTCCGCTGACCTGACGTTCATTTGTCGCGACGACTGGCATCCTGTTTCAGACGTGTCATGAAGGCGACCGAAATATGTTCCTTCAACGCCTGCCCCGCAGCCTCCTCGTCTCGGGCTGCGATGGCATCGACGATTCCCTTATGCTCACTTTGCGCGATCTCGCCACGCCCCTGAACTGCCAGCGAAGTGGTCGCCATCAGGGCCATGGTCCGGTGAACCAGATCAAGCTGTTGAACCAGATAGCGGTTGTGTGAAGCCAGATGAATCTGTTCGTGAAACCGTCGGTTGGCGCGCGACAAGGCCGTTGGGTCATCGATCAGCTTGTCATCTTCGACGACCATGTCCTGAAGAACCTTTATTTCTTCTTCGGTGGCGTGTTTTGCCGCCAGGCGCGCAGCCAGCCCTTCAAGTTCCCGGCGCACGATGTAAAGCTCGGCCATCTGGTTGTGATCCAGGGATGCGACGATCAACGACCGCCCGTCCCGTTCCAGCAGAGACTGGGTTTCCAACCGTTGCAACGCTTCGCGGATCGGGGTGCGTGACACTCCGAAACGCTCTGCCAGTTCGCTTTCGACCAACCGATCACCGGGTTTGTATACACCCACATCGATGGCTTCCAGGATAAGGCTGTAGGCGTCCTTGGTCGGGGATCGGGTCTGGCTCATGGGATCGTTTGTCTCCTCGTTCGGACATGTCTAGCCGTGACAGGGGGCGGCGATCAAGTACAGCATTGAAAACCGCCCGACCGCGCCCTAAACCCAAGCCATGGTCAAACCTTCGTTTCGTCATGTCACACAATGGGTGTTCGATCTGGACAACACCCTATACCCACCGCATATGCGGCTGTTCGATCAGATAGAAGTTCTGATGACGGATTATGTGGTGCAAGCCATCGGTGTTGACCGGGCCGAGGCCGACCGGCTGCGCGCGCATTACTGGCGGGAATACGGGACCACGCTGGCCGGGTTGATGGCCGAACATGACCTGGACCCCGACCCCTACCTGCACGCGGTACATCAGGTTGACATGAGCCACATGGACCCGGATGCGGAACTGGCCGATCACATCCGCGCCCTTCCCGGCCGGCGGATCGTCTACACCAACGGCAGCGCGCCCTATGCGGAACGGGTCCTTGAGGCACGCGGCCTGACAGGCCTGTTCGACGCGATATACGGTGTTGAACATGCAGGATACCGACCAAAACCCGAAAAAGCTGCGTTCGAAGCGATTTTTGAAAAAGACGGTCTTCAGACCGAAATGGCAGCCATGTTCGAAGATGAACCACGCAATCTCGCGGCCCCGCACGAGATGGGAATGCGCACGGTTCATGTTTCTCCCGACCCGCATGAAGCCGATCACATCCACCATCACACGGACGATCTGACCGCGTTTCTGGCGCGCCTGCGATAGGCTGTCACACTGCGACGATCTGCACGTTCTGCACGCGCATCCACACCCCTATATGCGCGGCAGCGACGAACAGATGGAGACCCCGATGAGCGCGATTGACATGCCGCTGCGCCTGCCGATTTGGCAGCGCCTTTTCTTTGCAATTCCCGTCTTTGGATGGCTGGCGCGCGACGCGGTCAACGCCAAGGCCGAAGACTTGTATTACACCGCCGCTGCGATTTTCAGCATGTGGGGCTGTTCCATCATGTTGTTCGGCCTTCCCGGCCTCTACATCCCTGCCCTTATGATGGTGCCGCTGATGTTTCTGATCCTCATCCTGATTTCACGGGGCTGAAATACGGGACAGGATGTCACTTGGCACTTGGGGCAGATCCGAACTAGGTTCTGCCCAGAATGATGAGAGGCGCCATGTCCGACAGCTGTGACATCCTGATTTCCGGTGGCGGGATCGCCGGTCTGACCGCTGCGGCGGTATTCGGAACGGCAGGTTTTGAAGTGATCTGCGTTGATCCGAGCCCTCCAATCACCGAGCGGGACGTGGACGGGTCAGATCTGCGCACCACGGCTTTTTTGCAGCCTGCGCGCGGCCTGCTGGAACAATGCGGTCTGTGGGCAAGACTGGATGCACAGGCGGCCCCGTTGCAAGTCATGCGGATCGTTGACGCCGGGGGCGACTTGCCCGAGCCACGCGTCGTTCGCGACTTCAACGCGGCCGACATCTCCGAACAACCTTTCGGCTGGAACCTACCCAACTGGCTGTTGCGCCGTGAAATGGTGGCACGACTGGCCGAGTTGCCAAATGTCGATTTCCGTCCCGGCACCGCGACCACCAGCCTGTTCACCCGAACCGCCGAAGCCCGCGTGAGCCTGAGTGATGGCAGCCGCGTCCGGTGCAAGCTTGTGCTTGCTGCCGATGGTCGCAACTCGCCGATGCGAGAAGCAGCCGGCATCAAGGTGCACACAACACGATATGGGCAGAAGGCGCTGGCATTTGCGGTGACGCACCCCATTCCACACGAGAATGTCTCGACCGAGATTCACAGATCCGGGGGGCCATTCACGCTGGTGCCTCTGCCGGACTGGAACGGGCAGCCCTCGTCCGCCATCGTCTGGATGGAACGCGGACCGAAGGCCGTTGAACTCCTGAACCTGAAACCCGAGGCGTTCGAGGCCGCCATGACATCTCGGTCCTGCGGGTTGTTCGGCCCGCTGAAATTGGCATCCCGCAGAACGATCTGGCCCATCATCAGCCAATCGGCTGAACGTCTGGCGGGTGAACGCATCGCGCTGATGGCCGAGGCGGCGCATGTGGTGCCTCCCATCGGGGCACAAGGATTGAACATGTCTCTGGGCGACCTGCGTTGCCTGCTGGATTTGGCACAGGCCCGGCCCGAAGTTCTGGGAGACGAACAGATTCTGGGTGCCTATCACAAAGCCCGTCACACCGAGATCGAGATGCGCGTCAAAGGCATTGATCTGCTGAACCGCGCCTCGATGATCGAGACGCGGCCGCTGCGGGATGCACGGGCGATGGGGCTGAGCGCGCTCTATTCCCTGCCGCCAGTGCGCAAGACTTTGATGCAGATGGGCCTCGGCGTTCGCTAAGGTCCGGTCCGCTTACAGAACCTGATCCAGCACCCGTTTCAAACGCGCGATGGTGCCGTCCACGTCGTACAGCTTGTCGAGCCCGAACAGACCCAACCGGAACGTGCTGAACCCTTCGGGCTCATCACATTGCAACGGAACACCCGCGGCAATCTGCATGCCAAGTGCCGCAAATTTCTTGCCGTTCTGGATTTCGGGATCCGAGGTGTAGCTGACCACAACTCCGGGCGCGCCGAAACCGTCGGCCGCAACCGAAACGACACCCTTGTCCTTGAGCATCGATCGCACACCGTCACCCAGCGCCCATTGCGCCGCACGCAACTTTTCGAACCCGTATTCACGCGTCTCTGCCATGGTGTCGCGGAAGGCCAGCAACGCATCGGTCGGCATCGTGGCATGGTAGGCGTGGCCGCCGTTTTCATAGGCTTGCATGATCTGCCGCCATTTCTTCAGATCAAGGGCGAAACTGTCGGAACTGGTCTGCTCCAGACGTGCCTCTCCGCGTTCAGACAACATGACCAGACCGGCACATGGCGAGGCGCTCCACCCTTTCTGCGGCGCCGAGATCAGAACATCGACACCGGTGGCTTTCATGTCCACCCAGGCGCAACCCGACGCAATGCAATCCAACACCATCAACGCACCCACCTCATGCGCCGCGCTTGCCAGCACGGTCACATAGTCATCCGGCAGAATGACCCCCGCCGACGTTTCGACATGCGGAGCAAAAACAACACCGGGCTTTTGTTCGCGAATCGCGGCGACGACCTCTTCGATCGGAGCAGGCGCAAAAGGCGATGGGCTGGAATTGCCAGTCTCGCGCGCCTTCATGACTGTGGTCGAGTTTGTCAGAGACCCGCTTTCAATGATCTGGCTCCACCGGTACGAAAACCATCCATTGCGAACCACAAGCACATCTGCGCCGTGCCCGAACTGTCGGGCGACCGCTTCCATGGCATAGGTTCCACCGCCGGGAATAACGGCGACGCCATCTGCATTGTACACGCCCTTCAACATATCCGAAATGTCGCGCATCACCTGCTGAAACTTCTGCGACATATGGTTCAGCGAGCGGTCCGTAAATACGACCGAGAATTCTTCGAGCCCGTTCGGGTCAACGGTTTCCAGCAAGCCTGGCATGGCGCATCCTCTCCAAAGCGTTTTCGAAGTCTTGTCCGCTTTGTCAGTTCGGGTAAAGCCCTTTCGCGGCAAAATTTGACCCAACGTAAAGCTTAACAAACACATAATTTTTTTCGCTTAAATTCGTGAAAGCACGAAAATGACGCCAACCAGTGTCACTTCCCCTTTACACTTCTACTTGCTTCTGAACAGATGCGCACACTTTATACTTGAAGGGATAGATTCACCCGTGACGATACAAAAGCGGATCAGCTTCCAGTTCGTTCGAGACGAAGTAAAACGACGCATTGAAAGCCGTGTCTGGCCACAAGGATCGCTTTTGCCGACGGAGACCCAACTGGCAGAGGAGTTCAATTGCGCCCGGGCCACTGTGAACAGAGCCTTGAGAGAACTGGCCGAACAGGGCTTTGTCGAGCGCAAACGCAAGAGCGGCACACGCGTCAAGAAAGAGCCCAGCAAACACGCCAAACTCGAATTGTCACTGGCGCGGCAAGTGGTCGAAAGCCAGAATGCAAACTATCGTTATGCGCTTGTGGAAAGGAATGTCGTCACCAGCCCAGGATGGCTTTCCTCGCAGATCAACGTGGCACCGGATGCGCGTGTTCTACATGTAATCTGTATGCACTATGCGGACAATCGGCCCTTCCAGATGGAAGAACGATGGATCAACATCGAGGCCGTACCTGATGTGGAGGACGCGGACCTGTTCGAACAGGGGCCACATGAATGGCTGTTGACGGCCGCACCTTTCACCGATGCCGAGGTCGCTTTCTGTGCCATTTCCGCAGATGCGCGACTGGCAGAATTCATGGGCACCACGGCGGGAACATCCATGATTCAAATGGAGCGCACCACCTGGAAAGAAGACAGGCCGCTTACCTTTGCGCGCATGACGCATCATCCGGGCTATTGCATCCGCACCAAGTACTGACTCTGTTCAGCCAATGGGACCGGGCAGACGTTCTTCGCTCAGCAGAACATTGGCCTCGACGTCGCCTGCACCCGGCAGAGTCATGATCCGGCGCCGCAAAACACGTTCGAAATCGGCCAGGTCCCGGGCCACGACACGCAGTCGATAATCATACAGCCCCAGCACATGCTCGACGGTCTGCACCTCGGGAACGGCACTGACAGCGCGCTCAAAATCTTCAAGGCTGACTTGGCCCTTGCGCCCCAGCTTGATGCCCAGAAAGACTGTGACACCGAATCCCAGCGACTCGGCATTCAGACGCAGCCGACGGCCCTTGATTATTCCTGCGTCTTCCAGCCGGCGAATGCGACGCCAGGTGGCGGGTTGGGATAATCCGAACCTGCGCCCCAATGCTCCGGCACTTTGCGTGGCATCCTGTTGCAGCGCGCGAAGAAGACGGCGATCAATCTCATCCAGCTCGATCATACCGGCAGCACCTCGTCCCGCTTGACCCGCGCGATGTGCATAAGGGCTTCGATATCGGCAATATGCGGCAGGGTCAGAATCCGGTCGCGATAAAGCTGCTGATAGTGCTTCATGTCTCTTGCAATGACGGAAAGACGAACATCGACACGACCCAGAAAGGTCTGGATTTCGATCACCTCTGCCACGTCACGCGCCGCCTGCGTGAAATCGTCGAAAGCTCGGGCCTGCGTCTTGTCGAGCGTGATCCGAAGCGAAACCTCGACGGCATATCCCATCGCGGCCCAGTCTATCACGGCCTCCTGCCCTTCGATGATCCCTGCGGCCTGCATCTTTTCGATTCGCCGCCAGCAGACGCCCGCACTGATCCGGCAAAGATCGGCCAGTTCCGCTGTTGTCAGGCTCGGGTCTGCTTGAAAGTGGCGCAGAATACGCCGATCAATATCATCAAGCATGATTTTTTCACATTCTCCGATTAGCGCGAATTATTCTTCATCTTTTTCGCAAATACTCAAGCCCAACCCTATCGCCATTGCGCGAACAGGCAGATACAACCGCCGCAATCAAACCAGAAAGGACCGGCGAAATGCGCGTCTATTACGATCGCGATTGCGATATCAACCTGATCAAAGACAAGAAAGTGGCCATCCTGGGCTATGGCTCGCAAGGTCACGCGCACGCGCTGAACCTGCGCGATTCAGGTGCGAAGAACCTGGTCATCGCGCTGCGCGAAGGTTCGCCTTCGGCCAAGAAAGCCGAAGCCGAGGGCCTGGAAGTCATGGGCATCGCCGAGGCGGCCGCCTGGTGTGACGTGATCATGTTCACCATGCCCGACGAGCTTCAGGCCGAGACCTACAAAAAATACGTCCACGACAACATCAAGCCGGGTGCCGCGATTGCCTTCGCCCACGGCCTGAACGTCCATTTCGGCCTGATCGAGCCGAAAGAAGGCGTCGACGTCATCATGATGGCCCCCAAGGGCCCCGGCCACACCGTGCGCGGCGAATACACCAAAGGCGGCGGCGTGCCCTGCCTGGTCGCTGTCCACAACGATGCAACCGGCAAGGCGCTGGAAATCGGCCTGTCCTACTGCTCGGCCATCGGTGGCGGCCGCTCGGGCATCATCGAAACCAACTTCCGTGAAGAATGTGAAACCGACCTGTTCGGCGAACAGGCGGTTCTGTGCGGCGGTCTGGTCGAACTGATCCGCTGCGGCTTTGAAACTCTGGTCGAAGCCGGTTACGCCCCTGAAATGGCCTATTTCGAGTGCCTGCACGAAGTGAAACTGATCGTTGACCTGATCTATGAAGGCGGCATCGCCAACATGGATTATTCGATCTCGAACACCGCCGAATACGGCCAGTATGTCACCGGGCCGCGTATCCTGAAATACGACGAGACCAAAGCGCGTATGAAAGAGGTTCTGAACGACATCCAGCAGGGTAAATTCGTTCGTGACTTCATGCTGGAAAACGCCGTTGGCCAGCCGACCATCAAAGCGGCGCGCCGCGCCAATGACGAGCACATGATCGAAGAAACCGGCGCCAAGCTGCGCGGCATGATGCCGTGGATCTCGGCCGGAAAGATGGTCGACAAAGAAAAGAACTAAGAAGGGCAGAAGCCTGTCACAGGGCGGCCCGCGTGGCCGCCCTTTTCGTTTGAACAAAGGTCCGGCAAGGCACATAAACAGCCGGTCAGGTTTAATTTTTTTTGGCGCACCCGCGCGTTCCGACAGGACAATCAATGGTTCAACAGCCGACAAAACAGGACTGGAGCGGCGTCTTCACGCTGGGCCTGATCTGGGGCGCGACTTTCATGGTCGTTGCCATGGCACTTGAAGGGTATGGCCCAACCACCGTTGCCACCTCGCGAACCACGCTGGGCGCAGTTACCCTGTTGCTGATGATGAGGGCGACCGGCCGCAAGCTGCCTGTTCTGACACCGGCGCTGAGTACTTCAATTGTCCTTATTGGCGTGCTGTCCACTGCCGTGCCATTCATGTTGCTGAGCTGGGGGCAGCAATTTGTGCCATCTGCCTTTGCGGGGCTGTCCATGGCTGCCATCCCGCTGATGGTGCTGCCGCTGGCGCATTTCTTCTCGGATGAGCCACTGAACCTGCGCCGGTTTCTGGGGGTGTGCCTTGGCTTTTCGGGGGCCCTGGTTTTGATCGGACCCGGCCTTGCACAATTGGGCCAAGGGGCCGAACCCGTCGCGCAACTGGCCTGCATCACGGCGGCGCTGTGTTACGCAAGTTCATCCGTGCTGACTCGACGCTGCCCGCCGGTTGACCCTTTGGTACTGGCTGCCCTGACGCTGGTTGTCGGCGCCGCGCTTCTTCTGCCCATAATGCTGCTCACCGAGGGGCTGCCGACCTGGCAAGGCCCACGCCCGACAATCGCCCTGATCGTTCTGGGTTTGCTGCCAACCGCGTTTGCCACCCTTTTGCGCGTTTCGATCACCCGCAGCGCCGGGTCGGTTTTCCTGACATTGGTGAATTACCAGGTGCCGATCTGGTCGATGGTGTTCGGCGCATGGATCTTGTCCGAGGCCCTGCCCCTGCGCTTTTTCATCGCTCTGGCCCTGATCCTGACCGGCATGGCCATCAGCCAGTGGTTCAGCCTGCGAAAGGTTTTGTTCGGGAATTAGCTTGTGGCGGCTTCGACCTCTGCCACGATGCTGTCGACAACTTGGGTCAGCAACCCATCGTCTTCGCATTCAGCCATCACGCGGATCAGAGGTTCGGTCCCGGATTTGCGGATCAACAACCGGCCCTGCCCGTTCAGCCGCGCCTCGGCATCGGCGATGGCCGCCTGAACACTTTGAACCTCCAACGGTGTTTGATCGCTGGAATAGCGCACATTCTTCAGCAACTGCGGAACGGTTTCGAACTGCTTGGACAAATCAGATGCCTTGCGCCCGGACAGAACCATTTCCGCCAGAAAATGCAGACCTGCCATCAACCCATCACCGGTGGTGGCGTAATCGCTCATCACGATATGGCCGGACTGTTCCCCACCAAGGTTGAACCCTCCTTCACGCATCCGTTCGACCACGTAGCGATCACCGACGGCCGTTCGCTCCAGACGCAACCCTTGCGCTGTCAGATGGCGCTCCAGGCCCAGGTTGGACATGACGGTCGCGACCAGGGCGTCACCCTTCAACTGGCCCGATTTCTTCCATGCCGTCGCCAGCAAAGCCATCAGCTGATCGCCGTCAGCCACCTGACCGGTTTCGTCGACCACAACCACCCTGTCCGCGTCGCCGTCCAGACAAATGCCCACATCGGCGCCATGCGCGACAACGGTTTCTGCGGCCAGTTGAGGCTTGGTCGATCCGCAGTTGAGATTGATGTTCTTGCCGTTGGGCGCGATTCCCACGGGGATCACTTCTGCGCCCAGCTCCCACAGAACCTCTGGCGCGGTGCGGTGGGCTGCGCCGTTCGCACAATCGATCACCACCTTCAAACCATCCAGACTGACGTTCCGCGGCAACGACGACTTCACACGTTCGCCATAGCGAAACCGTGCGTCATCAACCCGGCGCGCTCGGCCGATATTCTGCGCCTGGGCGGGTCTGACGCCTTCGTCGATCAGCCTTTCGATCTCGACCTCGGCCTGATCGGACAGTTTATAGCCGTCCGGCCCAAAGAACTTGATTCCGTTGTCTTCGGCAGGGTTGTGGCTGGCCGAGATCATGACGCCCAGATCAGCCCTCATGGAGCGCGTCATGAGGCCAACGGCGGGCGTCGGAACCGGCCCCAGCAGCAGCACGTTCATTCCAGTGGACGTCAAACCGGCCGTCAGCGCGTTTTCCAGCATATAGCCGGACAAACGCGTATCCTTGCCGATGACAACCCGGTGCACCCCTGTCGCGTCCCGTCGGAAATACCGCCCGACAGCGGCCCCGATGCGCAACGCCATCTCTGCAGTCATCGGATGCGTGTTGGCGGTGCCCCGCACCCCGTCGGTTCCGAACAGCTTGCGCATAGGTGTCACTCCGTGATTTGCCGTGCGACCGGATTACCGGACAGCAGCCCATAGGCGCAAGGCCTGACAGGTCTCGGCCACGTCATGAACGCGGATGATCTGCACGCCCTGAGACAATCCCGCCAGAGCCACCCCGATTGATCCCGGCGCGCGGGCAGTCTTGCAAGGCTCTTTTCCGATGGTACCAATAAAGCCCTTGCGCGACACGCCCAGCAGGATCGGGCAGCCCAAGCCGTGGAACAGGCTGAGATTGCGCAAAAGGGTCAGGTTGTGATCCTCGGTCTTCCCAAACCCGATCCCGGGATCCACAACGATCTTATCGCGGCTTAGGCCAAGACGTTCCAGCAACGCGATCTGGCCTTCGAGAAAATCGTAAACATCCAGCAATACACTGTCGTATCGCGGATTGATCTGCATCGTCGCCGGATCACCCTGCATATGCATGACACAGACAGGCACTCCCTGCGCGGCACAGAACGGTGCCAATGCCGGATCGAAGGTGAAGCCCGAGACATCGTTGACCAACCCTGCCCCGGCCGCGCAGGCAGCCTTGGCGACATCGACCTTTCGTGTATCGATGGAAATCAAAGCGCCTGTTTCCGACCGGATCGCTTCGATCAACGGGCGGGTTCGGGCGATTTCTTCCTCGGCCGGGACAAAATCCGCACCCGGACGGGTGGACTCTCCGCCGATATCCAGAATCGTGGCACCATGCGCCACCATATTCACCGCAGCCACGCGAGCAGCATCTACCGAGCTGTGAACACCGCCATCCGAGAAACTGTCCGGCGTGGCATTCAGAATCCCCATGATATGAGGCACCTGCATATCAAGGCCCGCCACGTCAGCCCGCGGTTGGATCAAACGGCTCAGGCAATCTGACGGAACGTCCGAGGCCGCGACGATTTCGGGTTCGGACCCGCGCCGCAGCGCTTCGACATGGGTGAACCAAAGGGGTTGGCCCGCCAGCGGCACAGCGCCTGTGGGACGGGTCGTTCCATGCTGGACCAGTGGTCTGAAATAGGTTCTCACAGCTGGGCCTGATCCACCGCAACAGCGCGCAAGGGCGTTTTGGGTTCCGTCGGCAATGCGCCGCCGATCACCATCATTTCGCTCGCTTCAAAGGTCGCCGCGAACCATGCAGCCAGCGCCACTGCATCCGACGGGGCGGCAGACGGGCCGTCAACGGCATCCAGGACGATCTTGGATGGGGCCCAGACACAGATCTGGCCATTCTTCATCGCCCAATCCAATTCTGTCCGCGTTGAGACCACCACACAGCGATGGTCCCGTGCCGCCAGAACCCAGGCATTCTGTTCGATTGCCAACAGGTCAATTCGGCGTTGCGTCATCGCATGACCCGTTTGCGGAGCGGCCAGGTCGGATGCCCCGACACACAGGATCAGCGGGCGCTGGCGGTTCTCCAACTGATCGATCCAACCCTTCAGGTTCTCCGACGCGATGGCGTCATTCGATAGGAAGACAAGGCGGGGATGCGGGCGTTCTTCTTCGGCCACCTCATGATGGACCGAGTCTTTTCCGCGCACGATCTCAACCCCCAACGCACCCGGTCCCCGATCCAGTTTTTCGATGCGAACAAAAACCCTTACAGCCTGAGGTTCAAGCAGGATGCGTTCCGCAACGCGTTCGGCCAATGTCTCAAGCAGGTTCAGACGCTCGGCCGCCAGCTCATAGGCGATGGATTCCGTTACCCGGTCATATGACAGGATGCGATCCACATCATCATCAATCGGGTCCGTCAGAGGCCGGACTTCGACCACGATGTTGAAGCAGATCCGCTGGGTTGTTCCCCGCTCGGCCTGGAAGGCGCCGATTTCGACTTCGACGATATGGTCGCGCAACGAGATACGATCCAACGGCCCCCGAGGAGACGTCGCCTCGGACCGTTCGGACGGGTGTGCGAATGCCAGACGGATTTCAGAACTCATGGGGCAGGCCTTTTCGGGCTCGTTGCATCGTTTGCCTACTATAGGCGTCGCGAGGGCCTATAGCACTCAAACAAGCGCCATTCCAACCGCCGAATGCGGCGTCACGAGACCCGAAACCAGCTCATCATCCCCGAAGCAGCATGCCCAAGCATATGACAATGCAGCAACCAGTTCCCGGGATTGTCCGCGATCAATGCAATTTGGCGCGCCTGTCCCCGCCTGACCAGAACGGTATCACGCCAGGGGCCCAGAGAGCCATCGTCCATGATCAGCCGGAAGTGATGCCCGTGCAGATGCATTGCGTGCGGAAATGCGGTTTCATTCACGAACTCGATCCTGTGCAAACTGCCGACGGCCGCATCCAGAAACGGATCTTCGGGGCGCTCGGCGTAACCGTTCAGCGCCCAGAATTTGCCCAACTGCGCCAGCTCGCGGCCTGACAGTTCCGTTTCACCCAGCCGGGCGCTTTCCAGCCAGCGCATTGCGCCACCTTGCAAAACCATCCGGTGCGTTCTGGCATGTTGAAGATTTCCGATCTCAGGCAAAGGGTTAGGCGGCAATGCTGACACGCCCTGCCTGTGCGCCCCGGCAGCGTTTCCACCAACCTCGAACCGCGCCAGCCCAAAGGAACCATCTCTTTCGACGCTGACCAGGCTTGCCGTTTCGCCCTCGGTGACGACATCCACAATCAGATCCGCACGCTGCGCAGGTGCCAGCGGGAAAGAGCCCGACAGCCGCAGCGGTGTTTCCAAGGGCATTCCATCCAAGGCGACGATCCACCCCGAAAGACCATCAAGATCCAGATCAAATATCCGGGCATTGGACGCGTTGACCAATCGAAGTCGCAGTCGCTCGTTTCTGCGTACCGCAAACGCGGGATCGAATGATCCGTTGACGGTCAGGATGTTCCCAATCCGACCTGCATGGCTCAGATCATGGCCATTGTCGAAATCATCCGTTATCTGCGCGGTCTCAGGGTTCAACCGCCAATCATCCAACATCAGCACCAGATCCTGATCGACATCCGGTGCCGTGGCCTCTGCAACGATCAGCGGCCCGTAAAGCCCGCGGGCAACTTGTTCCATCGACTGGTTGTGCGCGTGGTACCAATAGGTGCCCGCATCCGGGACAACGAAATCATAGTCAAAAGTGCCGCCCGGTTCGACAACATCCTGCGTCAGGCCAGGCACACCATCCATGGCGTTGTCTATGCGTATCCCGTGCCAATGCACCGATGTGGGTTGGGGAAGGTCATTCACCAGCTTGCGCTGAACGCGTGCGCCCTGATCGACCTTTATGATCGTACCGGGAACTGTGTCACCGTAACTCCAGACCGTCGTGTCAGGAAACCCATCGGGCGCAACGCGCTGCCGGCTCAGATGCGCCTTGAGCGGCAGATAACCAGCTTCGGCCGCGACCGGCAAAATGGCGACTGCGGCGGCTGTTTTCAGAATGTGTCGTCGGGTGAAAAGCATTACGGGCCTCCTGGCCCGCAATATAGACTGCAACCTGCCACGCGCCATCAAGCTTCCAGCGCGGGTGCGTCAATCAGTTGCTCGCTGTCCGATAGTTGTGGCGGTAGAAAATGTGCACACCGATCCGCGCAGTCTGTTTATAGACCCGCGACCAAGATGGCCGAACCGCCGTCGTGTGGTAGTGGGTCGCCCCTTCGGTCAGCTCTTGGCCGATACCATCAATGGCGGCCCGAGCGACCTTGGACACGCGCTCATACGCTTTCTTCTCGTGGATGACCTCTTTGCGACCGTCACATGTATAGGTGAACTGGCACTGGTATTTCTTGCCGGTGCCCTGGCGGATCACACCACACAGCGAACTTGGAAAGCGGCTGCTTTTGACCCGGTTCAGAATGACCTCGGCCACCGCAAACTGACCTCGCACGCTTTCGCCTCGGGCTTCGAAGTACAGCGCCTCGGACAGGCACTTCCAGTTTTCGTCACCGGTCGCCTTGGGCTGTTGGTCAAGCCAATCCTTGGAGTATGTTACTTCAACAGGTTTGGCCGCCTTGCGCGGCTGGAACAGTTTGAAATAGTCGCGAAAGCTTTGCGCCGGCAATTCGCTGCGGGCGACAAGTTCTTTCTTTGCAGTATCAATTGCTTCCCTCTCGGCGAAGGACGCACTCGGCAGCACGGTTGCCGCCATTGTGGCAACAGCCATTATGTAACGTAGCATCAGATAACCTCGCACAGGCACTTCACGCGCCATACCCTCCCCCGGCGGGCGCGACGAGGCATCTAACGCAATCGAGCGCAAAGGTCCAGTCTTTCGGAAAATGCAAGTGGAATCTTGCCCGCAGCGAAGATAAATTTCGCCTGCGAGTGTTCTGATAACCCACTAATCCTTGGGTTTTCAGCCCCTGTCAACCCCCAAGTCTGGAGGAAATCGCCAGTTGAGCGGCAGCCAGCCGAGCGACAGGAACCCGGAACGGCGAACACGAAACATAGTCGAACCCCAAATCCCTGCAAATGGCGATTGATTCGGGGTTTCCGCCGTGTTCTCCGCAAACCGACAGAGTTACATCCGGTTTCGCGGCTCGTCCCCGTTCGGCTCCCAGCTTCAGCAATTCCCCGACCCCATCCGGATCAAGAACGTGGAACGGATCTTCGCCGAAGACACCCTGGCGAACATAGGCGGACATGAAACGGCCGGCATCGTCGCGGGACAGACCATAGGTCATCTGCGTCAGGTCATTGGTACCGAAACTCATGAACGCGGTCTGCGGGGCGATCTCTTCTGCGCGCAGACAGGCGCGCGGGGTTTCAACCATCACACCCAGCCGATATTCAAATTCCTGCCCTCGTTCTGACGCGACCGCGGCCGCAACCGAATCGATGCGGGACTTGACCAGTTCGACCTCTCGTTTCGCAGAGACCAGCGGGATCATCACTTCGGGCACGACCGGGGCGCCGTTCTTTCTGGCATCAAGCGTGGCTTCGAAGATCGCGCGCGCTTGCATGTCATAGATTTCCGGCACCGTTACGCCCAGACGAACGCCGCGCAAACCCAGCATCGGGTTGTATTCAGTCATCGCATTGACCCGGCGTTCGACATCGGAAACCGGCAAATCCAGCGCCTCGGCCAATTCCCGTTGACCGCTGCGCGTGGTGGGCAGGAACTCGTGCAAGGGCGGGTCGAACAGGCGAATGCAGACAGGCTGCCCTTCCATGATTCTGAACAGTTGAACAAAGTCTTCGCGTTGCATCGGAAGCAAACGTTCCAGCACAGCCGCCCTGCCCGAGGACGTTTGCGCAAAAATCATCTCGCGCATCACGATCAGGCGACCGGGTTCAAAGAACATATGTTCCGTCCGGCACAGGCCGATCCCCTGAGCCTGAAAATTGCGCGCCGTCTGCGCATCGGCCGGCGTGTCGGCATTGGCGCGGATGTCAATATCACGCTCGGCATCGGCCCAGGCCATCAATGTCTGAAAACAATCATCCAATGCGGCCTCAAGCATGGCAGGCTGCCCTGCCAGCACCTGACCGGAACTGCCATCGATGGTCAAAACATCACCGGTTTTGAAAACACGGCCATCGGGCGCGGTCAGCATCTTTTTTTTGGTCTGGAACCGCATGTCTGAGGCACCAACGATACAGGGCAGGCCAAGTCCGCGACCTATCACGGCAGCGTGGCTGGTCATGCCGCCCTTTTCCGTCAGAACCGCTACGGCGGCATGCATCCCACGCACATCCTCGGGCGAGGTTTCGCGGCGGACCAGAACGCAGGCCTCTCCGCGCGCGGCACTGGCCTGCGCTTCTGCGGATGTAAACACGATCTTTCCGGTTGAGGCGCCCGGGCTGGCGCCGATGGCCGTTGTCAGAACATCACGCCGCGCTTCCGGATGGACCTGCCGGTGCAATAGTTCATTCAACGCATGGGGGTCCACACGCATCACCGCCTCTTGCGGCGGTATGATCCCGTCCTCAGCCAGACGAACGGCGATCCGCATCGCTGCGCGCGACGTTCTCTGAACCCGGACGCCATCCAGAATGTGCACTTTGCCGTTTTGAATGACGAACTCGACCTGCATTTCTTCGCGCAGTTTTTCGCGCATCAGCGCGGCTTGTTCTTTCAACTCGGCAAAGGCTTTGGGTGCGACTTCTTCAAGCGACGGTCCTCGCGGGTCTTTCTCAAGAAACAGCGCCGCCACATCTTCGCCCAGCGCATCCCGGCCCTGGCTCTGGCTCAGATAGCGCCCCGTGATCTGCGGCATTCCGGTGGTCGAGTCGACCAGTTGAAGCACGCCTGATCCGCATTCACCCTGCCCGACGCCCGGGATCATCTCTTGAATGACAAGCCCAAGACCGGCATCTGCCGGGGCCCCCTTGGCCTGCCGCAGCAGCCGGGCGGATGTCCCGTCCCATGCACGGGCCATCGAGCGTAAAACCCCGATCAACTGCTCACCCCGGTCCTGCGGGAAGGCTTCGTCCGTTTCATCTTCGTACGCGCGCAGGGAATGGCGCAGGCCTTCGCTGCCATCCATGTCGATGTCATCAAACACATCCGCGTCCAGCCGCGCCACGTGGATCGCATAGCTTTGAACGAACCTGAGATACAGCGCAGCGGCGGCCTCTGCCCCCATGGTGTCGGACAGGTCCACATAGCGGGCATCATTCATGCCAATGTTCAGAACCGCACCGGGCCCACCCCAGTCGGGATCTTCAGAACTTGGTCGGACGCACAGCAAGGTCGTGGGATCGAATTGCTCAAGGATCGCGTCAAGGTTCGGAACGTCGCCTTCCGCAATCTGATGGACCGCATCAAACGACAAGGCGACGGTCCGGGGCACCGGCAGGTCCAGTCGGACCAGCCGCTGCAGACACTTGGCCCGCCCGCCATGGGTATGGGCCGTGACCGGCGCATCGGATGTAATGAGCGTGGTATGCGGATTATTCTGCACTGCAGCACCTTTTGATTTGCCTGCAGCATAAGCGCTTGCGCCCTTCGTGCAAGGGCGTTGTGGGCACGCATCGCTGCGTGCCCGAGGTTTTAACCTTCGATCCGCGACAGATCGGCCACGCTGGAACAAACCTGCCTGATCTGACTGAGCAGGTTCAACCGGTTACGACGAATCACGTCATTGTCGGTGTTGACCTGTACGTCCTCAAAGAACGCATCCACCGGCCCGCGCAGCGCGGCCATGGCCGCCATTGCAGTTGGGAAGTCTTCGGATTTCAGGGCAACGTCGATTTGCGTCTGCGCTCCATTCAAAGCCGCAAAAAGCGCCTTCTCGCTGTCGGTCTCGGCGAATTTCACATCCGCGCCATAGGAGTATTCCACGCCGTCCCTTTCCTCGGCCTGGGTCAGGATGTTGTTGGCCCGCTTGAACCCTTGCACGAGGTTTTCGCCATCCTCGGTCGCGATCACGGCATTCAACGCGCGAGCACGTTTGACCAGCAGGTTGAGGTCGTCATTGCCCCCCATCGCGATGCACGCATCGATGATGTCGTGGCGGATGCCCTCGTCACGCAGAAAGACTTTGAGGCGGTCGTGGAAGAAGGACGAAAGGTCATCGGACGTATCGGGTACCTTCCGTTCAAGATGCAGAAAGTCCGTCATTTGATGCGTCCCGGCCTTGTCGCCCGCAAGCTTCTCCTTCACCGTACGGAACGCCGCTCCGAAAACACCGTGGTCGGCAATCTCATCCAACAGATCTGCGACATGCCCGTCGTGCAAGGCTTCGTTCGAAGCCGCTTCGGCCCGAACGAGTTGCGCGTCGAAGAAACGGTCGAGCTTCAGCCGCAGATCATTGTTCAGGATCAACCGGATCACCCCCAAGGCCGCGCGACGCAGCGCAAACGGGTCCTTCGACCCGGTGGGCTTTTCATCGATCGCCCAGAACCCGGCCAAAGTATCAAGTTTGTCCGCAAGCGCCACGGCGACCGACAGAGGTGCCGCAGGCACATCATCCGACGGCCCCAGCGGCGAGTAATGTTCCTGCGCAACAGCAGCCACCGCGGCATCCTCGCCGGCGGCTTCGATGTAATACCGCCCCATGAGCCCCTGAAGTTCGGGGAATTCATAGACCATCTCGGAACTCAGATCGGCTTTGGCCAGACGCGCAGCCTTTTCGGCCTGATCGGCATCCGCGCCTGTCACCGGGGCCAGTTCACGGGCCAGAGCAGCGATGCGATCAATACGCTCGGCCTGCGTGCCCAGCTTGTTGTGGAAGGTCACATTCTCCAACGCGCGGGTCCATTGGGCGATGTCCGTTTTGGCGACGCGCAGGTCGTTTTCCCAAAAGAACTTGGCATCGGCCAGACGCGCCGACAGCACCTTTTGATTGCCGGCCAGAATGGTCGCGCCGTTATCGGTGGTTTCGCGATTGGCGACGGTGATGAAACGCTCGATCCGGCCAGTCTTGGGGTTCTTCACCGAAAAGAACTTCTGATGCTCTTTCATCGAGGTCTGCAACACCTCGGGCGGCAATTCGAGGAATTCCTCGTCGATTTTCCCCATCAACACCACAGGCCATTCCACCAGCCCGGCAACCTCGGCCAACAGTCCCTTGTCTTCGACGATTTCCAGACCGGCGGCAAAAGCCATGTTCTGCGCATCATTCCAGATGTGTTCGGCACGTTCATCCTGTGACAGCAAAACGAATGCGCGTTTCAGCTTGGCGGCATAGTCCTCGAAAGACGTAACCGGGAACTGGTTGGGGGCCATGAAACGATGACCGGCCGTGGTGTCACCGGAACGGATGCCATCGACCTGCATCGGAACAACCTGCGCCCCTGATTCATCCGACAAGATGCACAGAATGGAATGCAACGGGCGCACCCACCGCAGACTGCCGCTGCCCCAACGCATGGATTTGGGCCATGGGAAATTGCGAATGGTGGCTTCCAGCACTTCGGCAATGATCTCGGCGGCCGGGCGGCCCGGTTTCTCGATGGTGGCGAAATAGACAGCGCCCTTGGGTGTCTCACGCTCTTCCAGTTGGTCGCGGGTCAGGCCCGCGCCCCGCAGGAACCCTTCGATCGCCTTGTCCGGCGCGCCAACCTTGGGCCCTTTGCGCTCTTCCCGGATTGTCGGGCTTTGCGCCAGCAGACCTTCCACCGCCAGTGTCAGGCGGCGCGGTGTGGTCAGTGCGGCCGCGTTTGAATAGGTCAAACCGGCCTCGACCAGACCATCGGTAATCCGCTTTTTCAGATCCTCACCGGCACGGGTTTGCATCCGCGCAGGAATTTCTTCGGAAAACAGTTCGATCAGCAGGTCGGGCATAGTCGGTCCTTAGAAGTTCACAATCGTCTGAATGACGATGGCATTGGCGATATCCACAAAGAAGGCGGATACAAGGGGCAGCACGATAAAGGCAATAGGCGACGGCCCATATCGCTTGGTTACTGCCGTCATATTTGCAATCGCCGTGGGTGTGGCGCCCAGGGCAAAGCCTCCGAAGCCCGCTGCCAGCACCGCTCCGCGATAATTCGAGCCCATCAGGGGAAACAGTACCCAAATCACGAAGACGACCGTAAACACCGTTTGCGCCGTCATGATCACGGCAATCGCCACACCCAGTTCCGCGATGGTCCACAACTGCAAGCTCATCAGTGACATTGCCAGAAAGGCCCCAAGCGCAAATTCAGACAGCAATGCCAGCGACGGTGTCCGTGCAACCGGCGGCGCGGACGGAGCGATGGCCGCACGGACATTCGAGATCACGATGCCCATGATCAGACAAGGAACAAACAGCGGCAGTTTCAGCCCCGCAGCCGAAATCGCCTCGCCCAGCGCATAGCCCAGAATAATCGCAAGGTTCAGATGCAGCAGCACGCGCATGATGGTCACATGGTCAATTTCGGTGGCTGCGGTCGTTTCTTCCGGCAATCCGACCGTATGTTCTTCGTCAGGTCGGTCCGGCGACAGGCCTCGTGTTTCCACCAGAAGACGGGCGATGGGGCCACCCACCAGCGCAGCAAGCACCAGTCCGAGCGTCGCCACGGCAACGCCAAGTTCGGTTGCACCGTCCAGACCCGTTGCGCTGGCAACTTCGGGTGCCCATGCGATTGCGGTTCCGTGTCCACCAATCAAAGCGGCCGAACCGAACAGAACGCCTGCTTGCGCCGGATAGCCAAACAAGGAAGCCCCTGCCGCGCCGATAACGTTCTGCGCAACAATCGTGACAAGCGTCAAAATCAGGAGGATCAACAAAGGCTTACCACCGGCAATCAAGTCAGAAAGCCGCGCGTTCAGTCCGATCCCGGCAAAGAACAGAACCAGCAGAGCGTCCCGGGTCTGCAACTCGAATGACAGCTCAACATTGGCAAAGAGATACAGAAGCAAAACCACGAGCGAAGCCAAAAGGCCGCCCGTGACCGGTTCAGGAATATTGAACTGCCTCAGAACTGCGACTTTGCCGTTGATCCGGGCACCCAACAAATACACCGCAAACCCCAGAGTTGCAGTAATGAAGTCCGGGATCAAAACGGCGTCAGCCATGGTTTTCCTCAGTTTTCAGGGCGTTTCGGACACTCCTCACCCACCACCGTACCGTCATAGGCTTTTTCACCGCAGTTGTTCAACGCGTGCCAGACATATCCCTTGCCATCCCTGGTAATCGCCACGATCCGGTCAACGCCAAAATGGATGTTCTTTTCGCTCAAAAACGCCTGCGCCTGCCCCGATTTCAGCGCATCGCCCAGCGACACGGCATCGTAACAGTCAAACCAGCCCGGCGCGGTCAAGGGTTCGGGGTTTTCGACAGCAATGAACCCGGCCATCTGATCCGGTTTCAGATCCGTTTCAAAACAGCCGCGGTAGCGGATCGGAGAACTGTCCGCATCGATCGCCTGAAAGTCTGAATAGGGGATCGGGACAGGCGCATCGCTTTGGTCCGTCATCAGGACCACGTCCTGGCCGGGTTGCGGTTCGACCTCGTAGTAGAAACCGTAAATCTGCAAATAATACATTCCGGCCCCGGCCACCAAGGCCGACAACAACAGCACAATTGCCAGCAGTTTTCCCGTCATGTTTCAGGCTGCCTCTTTCAAGTTCTTGTAAAATAGGACAGGTTTCATCCGGGTACAGGCATCAATGAGGTCAACACCATGGATTCCACGCTTGCTGTCGGTTTTTTCGGCGCATTGTTTGCCATCATGAACCCGGTTTCCAACCTGCCGGTGTTTCTGAGCGTCACTCAGGATCTGCCTGCCGCCGACCAGCGCAAGATTGCGGTGAAGACGGTGATCTATTGCCTGATCCTTGGCGGTGCCTTTGCGCTGGTCGGAAGTCAGGCGCTTGGCCTTTTTGGCATCAGCGTCAATCACCTGCGGGTCGCCGGTGGCCTGGTCGTCATGATGATCGGCCTCAACATGCTGAACGGAAACGAAAGCACCTCTCATCACGGAACAAAAGGAGAGAAGGAAGCTTACCCCGAAACCGATACGGTGGCCTTTTACCCGCTGGCCTTTCCCATTCTTGTGGGCCCCGGCACAATAACCACTCTGATCCTGTACGCACATCAGGTTAAAACCACGGTCGAGGCCTTTGTTTTTATGGGAGTATTTCTTGTCGTGGTCGGTCTGCTTCTGATCACGTTCTGGAACGCCGCCTGGCTGGCTGAACGCCTGTCCAGCAACGCGCGCGTGATCATGAGCCGCTTCATGGGTATGATCCTTGCCGCCATTGCCGTCAGCATGATCGCAGACGGGCTCAAGGCGCTTTTGCCCGGGCTGGCCTGATTGCCTCATCAGGCCTGAAACCCGGCGGCCTCGGTCTGCACGAACGCATCCGCACATTGTTTGGCCAACGCACGGACGCGCCCGATATAGGCCTGCCGTTCGGTCACCGAGATCACGCCACGCGCGTCCAACAGGTTGAAGATGTGACTGGCCTTGATGCATTGATCATAGGCCGGGTGCGCCATGATGATGCGTTTGCCCGTCTTCGGGTCCACATGCTCTTGGCTCAGAATGGCGGCGCACTCGGCCTCGGCCTCTTCGAAGTGGCGCAGAAGAACCTCGGTGTTTGCCACGTCAAAGTTCCAACGTGCGTACTCCTCTTCGGTCTGCTTGAAGATATCGCCGTAAGTCAAAGGACTGGGCGACTGGGGGTCATTGAACGGCATGTCCATCACGTGATCGATGCCCAGCACATACATGGCCAGACGCTCAAGCCCATAGGTCAGTTCGCCTGATACCGGCGCGCAGTCATGGCCGCCAACCTGTTGGAAATAGGTGAACTGGCTAACTTCCATTCCGTCACACCAGACTTCCCAACCCAGACCCCAAGCGCCGAGCGTCGGGCTTTCCCAGTCATCTTCGACAAAACGGATGTCGTGCAGATCCATGTCGATGCCGATCGCCTCGAGGCTCCCCAGATACAGCTCCTGCAAATCCGGTGGGCTGGGTTTGATCAGCACCTGGTACTGATAATAGTGCTGCAACCGGTTCGGGTTCTCGCCATAACGCCCATCCGTCGGGCGGCGTGACGGTTGAACGTAAGCCGCAGCCCAAGCTTTCGAGCCAAGCGCGCGCAGGGTGGTCGCGGGATGGAACGTTCCGGCCCCGACTTCCATGTCATAGGGCTGTAGAATGGCACAGCCTTTAGACGCCCAATAGGTCTGAAGCCGCAGGATGATCTCCTGAAATGAACGCGGTGCGCTGGTCGGTTCGGTCATGGCATTCCCTCTGGGCGCCTTTGCGCCCGGTTCCGGTCGGTTTTGCCCTTCCTATGCAAGGGGCAAAGGGGCGTCAACGGGGCTTGGGGCCAAGCCTGTATCTGCAGGGCCACACCGTAAATTCCCCGCATTCGCGGCATGGCTTTTCGCAAATGAATTCGCGTATTCTGCGCCAAAGCACGAACACTGCATAAGACGGGCAGACTATGACACGCGTATTTTCAGCAATCCTATTGTTTCTTCTGGTCGGCCTGCGCGCCGCAACCGCACAACAAGATCCCGGCGTCTGGGTCCAGGTCGAGGCCCAGCCATCACTGCGCGAAGCGCAGGAACGGGCACAGGCCTATGCCGGTGCTTTGCCGGATGTGAACGGGTTTCGCCTGAACAGCGGCTGGTACGCGATCGTGATCGGCCCCTATGCGCGGACCGACGCCGAACAGGTGCTGCGCGTCTATCGGGCCGAAGGCCAGATCCCGCGCGACAGTTACATCGCGTTTTCCAGCGCGATGGGGCAACAGTTCTGGCCCATCGGGGCAAACGTGCTGAACCGTGGCGCCGTCGCGGCACCAATTGAACAAGCGGCACAACCGGAAGAGGCTCCGGCAGTCGACACACCACAGGATTCGGATGAAACCCGTGCGCAGGCGCTTCAGTCCGAACGTCTGTTGACCGCGCAGAAACGCAAGGATCTGCAAACGGCTCTGCGCGCGGCGGGGTTTTACAACTCGACCATTGATGGTGCGTTCGGGCAAGGCACCCGCCGATCGATGAGCGATTGGCAGCGCTATAACGGGTTTGACGCCACGGGCGTTCTGACCACGTTGCAGCGCAAGGCCCTGATGGATGACTACAACGCGCCGCTGATCTCTGTCGGAATGGAGCGGTATTCCGACGACAAGGCCGGGATCGTGCTCGACATGCCTCTGGGCGCTGTCATCCTTGATCGCTATGAGGCGCCCTTCGCACATTTCAAAAGCAGCTCTGACCTGAACGCCAAGGCGCTGCTGATCAGCCAAGAGGGGGACAAGAACACGCTCCGCGCGCTTTACGAGGTGATGCAATCGCTTGAGATCGTTCCACTGAATGGCCCTCGTGAACTGGGCCGCGACCGGTTTACCCTTGAAGGACGCGGCAACGGCAAAGTGTCCTTTACGCAAGCGCAATTGGCCGATGGACAAATCAAGGGCTTCACCCTTGTCTGGCCCGAAGGAGACGAGGCACGTCGCCTGCGAGTTCTGTCAGCGATGACATCCAGCTTCCGCACGAAGGATGCGGTTCTGGATGCCGCCGCCGGTGCATCCGCAGAACAGCGCATCGATCTGGTGTCGGGCCTTCAGGTCCGCAAGCCTCGGCTGACGCGCTCTGGTTTCTTCGCGGATGAGAACGGGACAGTACTGACGGTTTCCGAGGCCGCGGAGAGCTGCACGCGGATCACTCTGGATGGTGATCAAGAGGTTCAACTGGCCCTGACTGACCCTGAACTTGGCGTGGCGGTCCTGCGCCCTGCAAAAACGCTCGCCCCCATGAGCGTCGCCGCGTTCAGTGCCACCAAGCCGCGCATCAAGTCGGAAGTGGCCGTGTCCGGCTTTTCCTATCAGGGCGCATTGGGTGGCCCCACCCTGACCTACGGGCAGGTCGCGGACATACGTGGGCTGAGCGGTGAGACCGGCGTCAAGCGTCTGGCGCTGAACGCCCAACCCGGTGATGCAGGCGGCCCGGTCTTCAACGACAGCGGCAACGTCGTCGGAATGTTGTTGCCCATACCGTCCGAAGGGCGCACCCTGCCCGCTTCGGTCAGCCTTGCGGCCACCGTTGATCGGTTGACCGAAATTCTTGCAGAGGCCGGAGTGTCCGGTCAATCGAGCGAAGAAACCATACAAATATCGCCCAATGAGTTGAACCGGCGCGCAACCGGCATGACGGTTCTGGTTCACTGCTGGGATTGATCAGACAGCACCTCAGCAAAAAAGCGCCGCATGAAAGTGCGGCGCTTTTTCGTTACAGAATATCAGGTGTCACGTGGATCAAGGTCGGCACAGGCGCATCGAATGCGGCCCTTACTGCACTTTGCATCTCTGCCACATTCGAAGGCGCCGAGGAGCGCGCACCAAAGGCTTCGGCAAGTTTGCAGAAATCGGGATTATGCGCCATGACCGCGTTGGGCGCGATCTGGCTGCGCACCATACTGTCCTCGATTTCCTTCAGTTTGCCGTTGTCCCATAGAATGATCGGAAGCGACAATCCCAACTCAACCGCCACGCCCAGTTCCTGCATCGTGTAATGGAACCCGTAATCCCCCGCGATAACCGCCGTGGGTTTGCCGCGTCGGGCAACCGCCCCGCCGATACCGGCGGGCAACCCGTAGCCAAGAGTGCCAAACCCCGTCGGGTGGTGCCAATGATGGGGGTAGGCCATGTCCCAGACCTCTTTTGAAACATAAGCAAATTGGGTCATGTCCGAATAGATCATCGTATCGGCCGGCATGGCCGCGCGCAGGGCATCTGCGATCGGTACGATTCCGGGCCGCTCGGCATCCACCTCGGCACGCCAGCGGGCGCGCATCTCGGCGACTTCCTCGGGCGACCAGCCTGTTGCTGGTTTCATGTCCTGAGTTACGTGCCACAAGGCGCGGGCAAAGCTCTGGCTGTCGACTTGCAGCTTGATGGCGGCGCGGTGGCGATCCGCAAGAACCTCGGGGTCGAGATCAACGCGTATCAAGGTCGCCTTGTGCCCCAAATCCTGCCGCCACAAATCGACCTCGCCCAGCTCGGCCCCGACAGCGATCACCAGATCCGCCGAGGCGATTACCTCGGCACTGCCGGGACGCGGCAACATGGACCCGAAATCCAGCGGATAATTTGCGCCCGGCAGCCCGCGCCCGGCATAGGTGGTAAAACAGGCCGCCCCCAGCTGTGTCAAAATCTGCCGCCAATCATTCGACCTGCATCCGCCGCCCAGGATGAACAGCGGTCTGCGGGCCAGGTTCAACATGGACACGACCGATGACACGTCAGGCGGCAAGGCTTTGGTGCGCAGCGCGGGCTGGTTGGGGAACGGCGCGGGGTCGGCCTCGGCCTGCAACTGCGCGATGGGCACCTGAATGTGCTTGGGGCGCGGGCGCGAAAGCTCGAATTCTTCAAACGCCCGCTCTATCAGCCCATAGGCAGCTTCGGCAGAGTTGGCCTTTACAGACCAATCCGCAACCGTATCGGCGGCGGCACGTTGATCCTTCATCTGGTGCAACTGACCCCGGACAGCCTGCGTTTCATCCAGACAGGAGGACAGAATCAGCATCGGAACCGAGTCGCTGTAGGCCTGTCCGATCGGGGTCATGATGTTGCACAAACCGGGGCCGGTGATCACATAGGCGACGCCGGGGCGGCCGGTCGCGCGCGCGTAACCGTCAGCCATGAATCCGGCCCCCTGCTCGTGCCGGGCCAGAACATGCGTGATGCCGGCCTCTTCGATACCACGATACATTTCCTGGTTGTGGACGCCCGGTATACCGAAAATCACATCCACGCCACGATCCTTGAGCATATGCGAGATTTGCGCGCCAAGGGGTCTTTTCATCAGCCTCTCCAGAATTGAACGGTGAAGATCGCGTATACCGCTAAAAGCTCGAGCCGCCCGACCAGCATTCCAGTTGTCAGCAGCCATTTGGCCGTATCGTTGAGACCGGCAAAATTGCCCGCCGGTCCGATCTGAGCGCCAAGACCCGGGCCGACGTTGGCCAGCGCTGTCGCGGCCCCGGAGACGGACGTGATGAAATCCAGACCTGTCAGCGCCAACGCCCAGGACAACACCCCCATCGACAAAACGAAAAACATGAAAAAGCTCATCACCGATGTCAGAACGTCCCGTCCGACTGGCCTTCCATCATAGAGCGGCATGAACACGCCATGCGGGGACCGGATCCGTTTGATCTGGCTTTTGATTGAGGCGAACAGCAACTGATAGCGAAAAACCTTGATCGAGCAGGCAGTCGACCCCGCGCATCCACCGATCAACCCGATCAGGAAAAACAACATGATCGGAAAGCTGCCCCACCCCATGTAATCGACACTGGCATATCCTGTCCCCGAGATGATCGAGGTGATGTTGAACAGTGACTCGCGGAACGCCTGTTCCCAATGATGCGGAAAGACCGAGGTCAGAAAGACTGACATGATGACAACCAGAACCAGAATGGTCGCTAGAAATGCCCGGATTTGACTGTCTTTCCATAGGGACGCCGTATGACCATTGGCCAATTGGACATAGCGCACAAAGGGTAAAGCCGCCAAAATCATGAAGACGGATGCTGCATATTCGGCCGGGCCCGAAAATGTTCCAAACGAGGCATCATAGTTCGAAAAACCGCCCGTGGACACTGTCGTGAAAGCATGCACCAACGCATCAAAAAAACTCATCCCAAATGCGGCATAGACCAGCACGCATACAAGTGTCAGGAAGACGTAGATCAGGGAAATCTGCCCCGCGATCTCCTGCGCGCGGGGCAGGATTTTCCCCATGGTCTCAAACCCTTCCGAGCGGAAGATTTGCATGCCACCAACCCGCAATTCGGGCAGGAATACCATCGCGACGACGATGATACCGATGCCCCCCAGCCATTGCAGGATACCGCGCCACAACAAAAGGCCCTTTGGCAGCGTGTCCAACCCTGATATCACGGTCGAACCGGTCGTCGTGAGGCCTGACATCGCCTCGAAATAGGCATCGACAAAGCGCAGCTCGGTTTCACCGAACAGAAACGGGATTGCACCAAACACCGGCAGCGCGACCCACACGCCGGTTGTCAGCAAAAAGGTCTGCCGGATGGTCAGCCCTTCGCCCACGCCGTTCGAGCAGCTCATCGCCAGGACGGATCCGGTCAGCATTGTGATTATCGCGCTTTCCAGGAACACATTCCATTCGCCGCGACCTTCGATAATGTCCGCGAGCATAGGAAACAGCATGGTCGCCCCAAGAATGGCGACCAGCAAGCCAATCACATATCCGACCGGGCGAAGATCCATCATAACGCGCAGCGTTGGCGCGCCAGCCCGACCGTGTCAAGCAGATGATCCCGGTTTACGTGTCTGTTTTGGTATCTGCCCCCGGCATTGCGGGCGGTTTTGACGGCGGTCGCGTTTTGCGCGCCTGCGGTTTTGATTGTTCTGCAGATGCCGCAGGTTTTGACCGCGCAGCAGCGGGCGCCGGCTTCTGACGTTCTGCTTTGGGCGCAAGGGGCGCGGTTTTTGCTGGGGTCGAAACGGTTTGTTCGATAGGCTTAGCGGCTTTGGCACGCGCAGCAGGTGCCTTGGTCGCAGAAGCCGCCGGTCTGGTACGAGGTTTTTTTGCTGGGGCCGACGCGCCTGAGGAAGACGTGGTTGCAGTCGCGTTCCGCGCAGCCGGTTTGGCGTTTTTTGCAACAGCTGCGGCCGGTTTCGGTTCTGTTTTTGGCTGCGGCGCCGATTTGGGTGCTGGTCTTGGTGCGGGCTTTGCTATCGCCGCAGGTTCAGCCTTTGGCGTGACGGCGGCGCGCGGCTTCGCGGAAAACTCCGCAGGTTTGAGCTCAGGTTTGCCGGCGGTGACCTTCGTTACGGTTTTTTTCACTGCTGCAGTCTTTTTGACGGCAGGTTTTTGCACACGCGGCGCAGTGGCTTTTGCCTTGATTGTCGTCTTTTCCACCGGCTTTTCCGGGGACGCCGCAGCCACGTGCAACGCTTGCACAGGAGCCATCGGCAATTCGAACGCTGAACGGGCTACGATCTGCATGATCTTCATCTGGTTGACCATTGCGTAACCAGCCATGCGAATTGCCGCAGCTTGAAACTCCAGCGGTTGGGTTATCGGATTCATTACATGCTTCTCCTGTAATAACGATGCAGCCCAAATGTGATGGATAAAACGCCTTGCCCTCTTCGATTTCTCGAACGGTGGTCGCGGTCTTGCAGTCCAAGGCGTCTCACGTCTCGGCATCCTTTTCGGGGCGGCCAGCCAATCAAATGGCAAGCATCCAGCTGCTGCATTCACGATAGATATATAACAAATGACTGCGCAAATGCAGCATTTTTGCTGCATTGCGGCAAAAGAACGCCTACCGCCGCAATCTCTGATTAAATCCTAATCGCTTACACAGCGGTATTCACCCAACGTGAAACAAAGTGTTGAACAGTCTTGGATCCAAGCTGGATGCCGCAAAGGTTGGGCCTTCGGTCAGAATCGACACAGCGTCGTGGCTATGCAGGCTTTCCTGATGGCTGGCTATTATCCGGAAATCACCAACATGATGATCTGCCAGCAATTCGGCGCAGAACAAGCGCGCCGCATCTTCGACAAAAATCGGATTGGCTGCGTTCAACTCGGCAAAAGCCTGTTCGTCTTCACGTTTGACCATGACCTGAGTTTCGGTCGGCACCGCGCGTCGGCACAACTCGATCAGGTCTTCGAACCAAAGACAATCGGCATCGCAATCCACGACCACGGAAATCCGCGCGACAGATCGTTGCGAATGCGGTGTTGCCAATTGTCCCCGCATGACACGGGCATGTTCGCTCAACTCCAGAGAGCACGGGCAGGTCGAAGAATAGACATAGTCTAGATGCATGATCTTCTGGCGCACACCGCCCGACTCCACCAGTTCCAGAGCGATGTCGTAATATTGATATCCTTCCAGACCTGATCTCAGGCTCTTGACCTTGTCGGGGTAAGAAAACCGCATTTGGATACGAGCGTCGAAGCTGTCCAGATCGGTCATGTAGTCGTCAAGCGCCGCCTGCATGACTTCGAAGCTGAATGTACGCTCGGCATGTTTGTAAAAAGACCGCATGATCCGGGACATATTGATGCCCTTTTTCTCGGCCTCAAGGCTGACGGTGCCCGTAACAGATGTCTCAAGCGTCAGGTCTTCCCCATCTTTCCGATGGAAACGGATCGGCAGGCGAAAGTTCGAGATGCCAACATGCTGGATCTGCTGCTTGGCACCGCGTATCAAGCTGGACGGGCCGTTTTGCAAGTCGGGCAACGACGCTCGGTAATCCGTGTCAACCGAGAAACCCTCCGGGTACTCGCGCGAAAGCGAAGGATAGTTCACCTGCGTCAGGCCGGGCACCAGCCGTGCAATAGCCGGATCCAGTTGGCTGATCTCGGATGCCGTCGCAGATTCCGCCCATTGCCGCAGAACTTTCAGGGCCTCGGCGGCTTTTTCCTGATCCGGGGTCTCATCAATGTCGCGCGGGTGGATGTTCATCGGCTGCGGTTCCTCGATTGGTCGTAGAAATATATACGACTGCAGGTGATTTACCAGTTTAACCCAATACGCAGGCAATAGCAGTCCGGATTGAAAAAACCGGCGCAAAACCGTCATTCTGCAACGGAATACGCCTTTCGCAGACACAAAGGCCAGGCTTCAACCGCGAACACCACCCGAAAAGACGCCCCGTTCACAGACAACGCGACGACCCCTAGTGGTAAGAGGCTTTTCACTGTGCTGCTGTTTGCTTCTGCGAAGCCTCCAATGCCTGCTGGATGTCTGCCAGCAGGTCTCCGGCGTCTTCCAGGCCAACGGAAAAACGGATCAGGCCCGGCGTAATGCCCAGTTCGTCTTTCTGAGCATCGCTCAGACGCTGGTGCGTAGTGGTCGCCGGGTGCGTTGCGATCGACTTGGCATCGCCCAGATTGTTCGAGATCACAGGAATGGTCAGCGCATTCAGGAAAGCAAAAGCCGCGTCCTTGCCGCCCTTGATATCCAGGGACAACACGGTCCCGCCTTTTCCACCAAGTTGCGATTGAACCAGAGCATTTTGCGCGTGGGTCTTCAAACCGGGGTAAAGGGTGCGCGACAGCGCCGGGTGCCCTTCCAGCGCCTCGGCGATCCGTTGTGCACTGTCGGCCTGCGCATTGACGCGCAGCGCCATGGTTTCCAGACCTTTGAGCATGACCCAGGCATTGAACGGGCTGAGCGCGCCGCCGGTATGCTTCAGATACGGCTCGACGGTTCCGCGGATGAAATCCCTGGTGCCGATGATGACGCCGCCCAGCGCACGGCCCTGTCCGTCAATATGCTTGGTCGCCGAATAAACGACCACATCCGCGCCCTGTTCTATCGCGCGCGAAAAGACGGGCGTCGAAAACACGTTGTCCACCACCACAATCGCCCCGACGGCATGGGCCAACTTGGACACAGATGCGATGTCGATCACTTCAAGAGTCGGGTTCGACATCGACTCGAAGAAGACCGCCGTGGTGTCCGGGCGGATCGCTGCCTGCCATTGCTCCAGATCGGTGCCATCCACAAAGGTCACCTCGACGCCAAAACGGGTCAGGATGTTTTCCAGAATGTACAGGCAGGATCCGAACAGTGCCTTTGCTGAAACAACATGGTCCCCGGCCTTCAGCATCGAGGTCAGCGCACCGTTCACCGCCGCCATGCCCGAAGCCGTCGCAAACCCATCCTCGCCACCTTCAAGTGCCGCGATGCGCTGTTCGAACATCGAGACCGTCGGGTTGCCATAGCGGGCATAGATGAACTCATCAGGGCCGCATTCCAGAAACCGGGCTTCGGCCTGTTCGGCAGTTTCGTACACAAAGCCCTGCGTCAGGAAAATCGCCTCGCTCACCTCGTTGTACTGACTGCGGCGGACACCGCCATGGACGGCTTGGGTGCGTTTGTTCCAGTTCTCGCTCATCTCATTCCCTTTCAGCCTCCGGCGGAGGCAAACAAAAAACCCCAGACGCGGCCAAGCGAAAGGGGTCTTTCATCCTGACCTTTTAGCGGTGTTGTTTAGCGTGGCCCGCAATCCGGTAACAAATCGCCACGAAGCTTCAGGATCGCAATACGCCTCGGGCGGTTTGCGGTCAAGCCCGGCCTGCGTTTCGGTCACGCTTTCGTAAGCGGCCCTTGCCGAACCGGCAGAAACCCGCATGATCCCTTCAACATCAGGAGAACACATGGCCGACCCGATTGATCTGTACTTCTGGCCCACACCGAACGGCTGGAAAGTGTCCATCGCCCTGGAAGAGATGGAGCTGCCCTACACCACGCATCTGGTCAATATCGGAAAGGGCGATCAGTTCGACCCGCAGTTCCTGAAGATCGCCCCGAACAACCGGATGCCCGCAATCGTGGACCCTGACGGGCCGGATGGTGCACCGATCTCGGTTTTTGAAAGCGGGGCAATTCTGATGTATCTGGCCCGCAAGACCGGGCGGTTCTATGGCAAGACCGAGCGTGATCGGATCGCCGTCGAAGAATGGCTGATGTGGCAGATGGGCGGCCTTGGGCCGATGGCCGGTCAGGCGCATCACTTCCTGAAATACGCCCCGCAACTGAACCCGCCACAGGACCTGCCCTATGCCAAAGATCGTTACCGGGCCGAGGTCGGTCGTCTGTACGGGGTGCTCGACAGACGGCTGGCCGAGAACGAATACGTTGCCGGACACTTCTATTCGATAGCAGACATGTCGATCTGGGGCTGGGCCAGCCTGTGGGAAGGGCAGCAGCAAGTGCTGGAGGACAAACCCCACTTTGCGCGCTGGCTGAAGACCGTCGGCGCCCGCCCCGGTGTTCAGGCCGGACGCGCTCTGCACGCAGAGCTACGAGGAGACAATCGTGACAAACAGGCGCAGGAGGTCTTGTTCAAACGATGACTGCGTTGAAAACCCGTTTGGATTGATGCGGATCATCAGCCCTGTCCGCCCTGGCCACGGCTGGTTCGGCTAGCGAAACTTGAATTCGGGTTCCGCCGGGAAAGGCATCGGGGTGTTCCTCCAAGCACCACTGCGCAGCGCGGCAGGATTTCTGTGGTCAACGCGCATCCGGGGCGTCAGGACAAAAGCCGCTTGCTTCTTCCCATCCGTTTCCCGCACCAAGCGTGTCATCTCTTTGCGCTTTAGACGCTGCAATTCCGAGAGGTATTTTTGGGTGTTCCCAAGGTGTCTGCGCTCGAAAGAGTGGGCACTCAATGCTTCCTCGATCATTCTGGCGGTATGCACGTATCCTTTTGAACGCGTATGCTCCAACAGTTCGCCAAGGCGACCGGCAATCTGGCTCTCATCCAGCTGGATGGTTTTTTCGAACGATCCATTTCGTGTTACTTCGGGCATCTGAACTGACTCTGAGAAGATGTTGAGTAGCGTGCCGTCGCGCCTGCGTTCAGACACAGGCCGACGCATAGAGATGCCCGCAGTACTAACACGACATCAAAGAGTCGACCGACCAATGCCGAATTGGCGGAAAAGCGCCTTTGACCCAGCGTGATATGCGAGAACTTACCGACATTCATCGGCGCACAGGTCTTGCTGTGCGCAAGGCGGCAAGACAGCCGCTCGCTATTGTCCGTCACGGCAGGCCGCCCCTGCGCCCTGAACCAGCATATCCAGCATCCCCGAAATATCCTCGATTTCTTCCGCAATCACATGGGTCACTGAATGCGCCCGCTGCATCCGGCCCGTCACCTTCAGCAACCGCCCCGAAATCACCGCACGACGGAACCGTTCGTAGATTTTGCGCCAGACCACCACATTCACGATCCCGGTCTCATCTTCAAGCGTCAGAAAGATCACGCCCTTGGCCGTCCCCGGCCTCTGCCGCAGGATCACAAGCCCGGCCACAGCCACGCGCGCGCCCTCGGGCGGGGAATCCAGTTGGCTGGAAGGCAGACAGGACGGCGGGCGCGGCCAATCCCGGTTTGAAACCACAGGGCGAATGGGTGTAACAAGCATAAGAACAAAAATAGAACAAACATCAAGAAAGTCCAGACACGGCGCGCTGAGTCGCAAATGAGGCTGGAAAGACCTAAATGCCTTCACTAAGGAAGAAATCGAACATCGCAAAAGGAAGACGCACGCAATGGCAAAGATCACCTATGTCGAGCACGGCGGTACCGAACACACAGTCGAGGTCGCCAACGGACTGACCGTCATGGAAGGGGCCCGTGACAACAACATTCCCGGCATCGAGGCCGATTGCGGCGGCGCCTGCGCCTGCTCGACCTGCCATGTCTACGTCCACCCCGACTGGGTCGAGAAAATCCCGGCCAAGGATGACATGGAAGAAGACATGCTGGACTTTGCCTATGAGCCCGACCCGGCCCGCTCGCGTCTGACCTGCCAGATCAAGGTCACCGACGCGCTGGACGGTCTGGTCGTTCAGATGCCTGAAAAACAGATCTGATGTACAACAACGCGCCGCGCCTGCCCCGCCGCTTTTGGCAATCTCGGGCACGCGGCGCTTTTCTATCTTTCGGACTTTGGCTCTCGCTGCAACCGGCTGACGCGGCGGAAACCATCAACGACGCCCGCTTCACAGAACCAACCACCCGTTACGCTCATGGCGTTCTGGGTGACACGATCGAATATGGCGCGCTGGAATTCACGACCGAAACTACTGTCGTAACTGTTCGACTGCCGCAGGATCGCGTGTTCGAAGACCTCGCTCCGCGTTTGGCAGACGTCAACCTGGACGGCGCGCGCGAAGCAATTGTCGTTGAATCCCACGACAAATCAGGGGCTCAACTTGCGATCTACGACGCCGCCGGAGAAAAAATCGCCGCCACGCCCCACATTGGCACCCGATTTCGCTGGCTCGCCCCGATCGGGGCAGCCGACCTGGACGGCGACGGACATATCGAGATCGCCTATATCGATCGTCCGCACCTTGCCAAAACCCTGCGCATCTGGCGCTACAAAGACAACGCCCTGAGCGAAGTCGCGGCTCTGCCCGGATTGACCAACCACAGGATCGGTGAAGATTTCATTTCCGGAGGCCTGCGCATCTGCGGCGACCGCCCGGAACTGATCGTGGCCAGCGCCGACTGGACGCGGATCGTAAGCGTCTTCTACGACAACGGCTGGATCACATCCGACCGGGGCCCGTTCAACGGCCGCAAAAGCCTAGCCCAAGCCCTGAACTGCTGATCCGCCTCTTCATCTGGCCAAAAATATCCTGAGGGATGAGCGGTTGAAAGGAAATCGTCCAGTGGACGATTTCGACCGCGAAAGCGCGCAGCGCCGGGAAACCGCAAGGCCGAGGGGTCAACCGCCCTGCCCCGTCAACCTTCCAGGGCACGCCATCCGATATCGCGCCGGTAAAACCCGTCAGGCCAATCCACAGCTTCAACCATTTCATAGGCCCGGTCGCGCGCCTCTTTCAGCGTGCTCCCACGGGCGGTCATGTTCAGCACACGCCCGCCCGATGCAACCACCTGCCCATCGACACTCTTTGTACCAGCGTGGAACACCATGTTCCGGCTGTCTTCGGGCAGGCCTTCGAGCCCTTTGATCGCAGTGCCTTTCTTGTAAGCACCCGGATAGCCATTGGCCGCCATTACCACCGTGATGGCATGGTCATCCGCCCAATTCACCCGCATTTCACCCAACCTGCCTTCGGCAGCGGCGTGCATCAGGTCCATCGCCTGCGCGCCCAACCTCATCATCAACACCTGACATTCCGGATCACCGAAGCGGACGTTGTATTCGACCAGTCTTGGCTGCCCGTCCTTGATCATCAAACCTGCATAAAGAACGCCTTGAAACGGCGTTCCCCGGCGCTTCATCTCGGCGATGGTGGGGCGCACGATCTCTTCCATCGCGCGCGCCTCCACCTCTTCGCTCAACACCGGCGCCGGAGAATACGCGCCCATCCCGCCCGTGTTCAGCCCGGTATCGCCCTCGCCAACCCTTTTGTGATCTTGGGCCGTCCCGACAGAAAGAATGTCCTCACCATCACACAGAACGAACAGCGAGGCTTCTTCCCCATCCATGAATTCTTCAATGACGACTTCCGCACCGGCACCGCCAAACGCACCGCCGAACATGTCGTCAATGGCGTCCAGTGCGGTCTTTTCGTCCATCGCAACGATAACGCCCTTGCCTGCGGCCAGACCATCGGCCTTGACCACAATCGGTGCGCCCTGTTCGCGGATATAGGCTTTGGCAGCCTCGGCCTCGGTAAACCGGGCATAAGCTGCGGTGGGGGCGTTGGCCGCGTCGCAGATTTCCTTGGTGAAACTTTTCGACGCTTCCAGCTTCGCCGCCTCGGCTGAGGGCCCAAAAACCAATACTCCGGCTTCGCGCAACCGATCAACCACTCCGGCCGCCAAAGGCGCCTCGGGCCCGACGATCACGAAATCAATCGCATTTTCTTCGGCAAAGCCGACAACAGCCCCGCCGTTTTCAATATCCAGAGCGGCACAGTCAGCGATCTGCGCGATCCCGGCATTCCCCGGAGCAACGATCAGGCGATCACATTTGGGGTTTTGCAGCACTGCCCATGCCAGGCTGTGTTCGCGCCCTCCGCTGCCGAGAATGAGGATATTCATGAAAGCTCTCCGATCTGCTTGGCCTTGCCTGCGCGGCGTTCTAAGCTGGGCGCGCATTTGAAACAAGGCGCTGAAATGTCCGACCTGCTTGATGACCCGGTTCCGGGCCAAAACACCCCTGAATACACAGTGTCCGAAATTTCGGGTGAGGTGAAACGGACGCTCGAAGGCTCATTCGGCCGAATCCGCGTGCGCGGTGAGGTTGGGCGCGTGTTCAAAGCCCGATCCGGGCATCTTTATTACGACATCAAGGACGACCGGAACGTTTTGGCCTGCACCACGTGGAAAGGTCAGATTTCCGGCCTGTCCGTTGTGCCCGAAGAAGGGTTGGAGGTCGTCGTCACCGGCCGCCTTACCGCTTTCGGGGCGCAATCCAAATACAACCTGAACGTCGATGAGGTTTCTGTCGCGGGTCAGGGCGCACTCATGGCGCTGCTGGAGAAGCGCAAGAAACAACTGGAATCCGAAGGTCTGTTCGCGCCGGAACGCAAGAAACCCTTGCCTTACCTGCCGCAGATCATTGGCGTTGTGACATCCCCTTCCGGTGCCGTGATCCGCGACATTCTGCATCGGCTCAGGGACAGGTTCCCACGCAAGGTGCTGATCTGGCCTGTGGCGGTTCAAGGGGCCAACTGCGCCCCCGAGGTCGCCCGCGCCATCGAAGGCTTCAACCAATTGACACCCGGCGGCGCGTTGCCCCGGCCCGACCTGATCATCGTCGCCCGTGGCGGCGGATCGATCGAAGACCTCTGGGGCTTCAATGAAGAGATCGTCGCCCGCGCCGCAGCCGCGTCGGACATACCGTTGATCTCGGCCGTTGGGCATGAAACCGATACCACCCTGATTGATTTCGTGTCGGACCAGCGCGCGCCGACGCCCACCGCGGCCGCCGAACTGGCCGTTCCGGTGCGCATGGAACTGCTTGCCTGGACCGAAGAGCAAGCCGCGCGCCTGTCCCGCGCGGCAACGGATGCCGTTCAACGCCGAACGCAAAGGCTGCGCGATCTTTCCCGCGCCCTGCCGCGCCCGGACAGCCTGTTGAACACACCAAGACAACGCCTTGATTTGATTGCAGATCGCCTCACACCCGCCTTGATCCGCGGCGTTCAGAACCGTCGCCTGCAAGTGGTGGAATTGTCTGCTCATCTGCGCCCCTCGACCCTGCGAAGCTTGATTTCGACGCGACAGGAATCGCTGCGCAACCTGTCATCGCGCCTGTCCCTGCGACCGATCCAAAGGGAAATCGATCAACAGCGGCAAAACCTCGATCGTTTCGGCGATCGAATGCACACGGCCCAAACCACGCGACTGGACCGCCTCAAACAGCAACTCGAAGCGACGGATCGCCTGCGCGAGACGCTGAGCTACAAAGCCACTTTGGACCGCGGATACGCAGTCGTCCGGGCCGACGGGAATGTGATCACCACCAAGGCTCAGGCCGCCAAACAAACGGCGCTCGAGATCGAATTCGCCGATGGTGTTCTCAGCATCGCCCCGGGCGCGAAATCACCCTCGAAGAAACCCAGGCCGGACACCCCGGATCAGGGATCACTGTTCTAAGCCATGCTCACCATCTGGGGCCGTGACAATCGCCGATGCGCAACTTTCTGAAAACGCTTTCCTGTGCGGTTCCTGCCTGACTTTGGCCGATATCCAGTTGGGACACATACTCTATCGCTACTAAGACATCGATATTTCACGCGCATCACTGCCCAGTTTGCGCCGCTATTATGAAGGGTTGACGGACAGGACATCTTACCAAACCCATGTCATGATCGATTATGATGAGCTGCGCGCAAACTGATCAAACGCCAACGTCCGGCCCGTAACAGACCATTTCCTCCCCAAGGTCCTCGGCCTCATACAGTTCGGTCGCTTGCGGATTGCCTTCGAACTGCGCAATCAAACCGCCACCGGATTGAGTGAAAACCCAGCATTGCGGATCCAGCCTGTCTTCGTAGACAAAGCAGATCTGCTCACCCTGCTGATACCAGATACCTTCCTTGCAATTCCCGTCGAGAAAAGACCAGATCACACGACGGTTCGGAAGATACCGCTCCACCCCGTAAATCTGACCTTCGAACCCGTAAAACAGAGTTTTGCCCTGCGTATACTTGTCGAACTCCGAGCCAGACAGAGGCGTTTGTGCCGCCACGGAATGTGCGGTAAAAGTCACGAGAATCATCAGGAACCTGAACATGTTTCCATTTTGTCAGAAGCGCTTCGGTCATGCCATTCGCCTGTTGAACCGGTGTCATCACATAGCACTTAACTCAACGTAAGCGGTTGATTTCACGCCACGTCCCAGATCAGATTATTCTGAACCGGCGAGGAGATGACATGCCAACCCTACTGTTCTGGATCGCCTTTGGCTGTGCCCTTGGGTACCTGCCGCTGACCTCCCGGCCCGCCGGTTCTTTGCGCACTGTACTGAAAACCGCGTCGGTCGCCCTATTGGCGGTCACGGCCATCATGAACGGTGGGCCTTGGCTGTTGGTTCTTGCCCTCGCTCTTTGTGCGACAGGTGACGCGCTGCTGTCGCGCGAAACAGATGCCACCTTCATGACGGGCATCGCCGCATTTGCCGCCGGGCATCTGGCCTATATCGCTCTGTTCCTGACATTGCCGATCAGTTCTGCCGGGCTGATCCTCAGCGCGCCTGCGATTGTATGGTCCTTGATCATTCTGGGCATCATCATGGCCACATTGCTTGCGCCCCGCGCCGGAGACCTGAAGGGGCCCGTTCTGGCCTATATCCCCATCATTCTTGGCATGGGGATCACGGTGCTGGCACTGCCGGATGCCGGTCCCCTTCGGTGGGCCTTTCCCGCCGCAATGGCCTTCATCGCGTCAGATCTGATCCTCGCAACCGAGAAGTTCCTGCTGCCGCGGCACCATCCGGCCCTCAAGGTGACGCCCTATATTGTGTGGCCCCTTTACTGGGGTGCTCAGCTTGGCTTTGTCCTTGCGTTTGCGTGACCCTTTGCAACTGCCGCAAATCCGCATTAGGTGAAGGGAACACCTGTGGAGACCAAGTATGGCGTTTTTCTCAAAGCTAAAGGACAAGCTGTTCAAATCTTCATCTCGTCTTGAAGAAGGGCTGGAAGCCATCGTCGAGGATGGCGGCGAGGAAACAGCGGTTCCGGACCCTGTGATCCCCCAGCCGCAGCCCGATCCGCAACCCGTTCCAGAAGTGCCAGAGCCTGCCCCGGCACCGCAACCGGTTGAACCGCCGGCACCGATCCCGGCTGACCCCACGCCTGTCGCTCCACCGCCGGAAATACCGGAATCCAAGGGTATCCTGAACCGCCTGTTCAATCGAGGCGCCGCCACGGAAATGCGCCGCACCCTGGACGATGACATGCTGGAGCAGCTCGAAGAGCTGCTGATCGCCTCGGACATGGGCGTCGACACGGCCTTGCGGGTCACGTCTAACATGGCTGAGGGCCGCTTTGGCCGCAAACTGTCGACCACAGAGATCAAGCAACTTCTGGCCCAGGAAGTCGCCCGAGTGATGGAGCCTGTGGCCAAGCCTCTGCCGATCTATCCCAAACGGCCACAAGTGGTGCTGGTCGTCGGCGTCAACGGCTCGGGCAAGACCACGACAATTGGAAAACTGGCCAGCCAGTTCAAAGAGGCCGGCAAAAAGGTCGTCATCGCCGCCGGCGATACTTTCCGCGCTGCGGCCGTGGAACAGTTGCAGGTCTGGGGTGATCGCGCCGGAGTTCCGGTGCTGACCGCCCCCGAAGGCTCGGACCCCGCCAGCCTCGCCTTTGACGCGCTGACCCGTGCACAGGCAGAGGGCGCCGATCTGCTGATGATTGATACGGCGGGCCGCCTGCAAAACCGCACCGACTTGATGGAGGAACTGGCCAAAATCGTCCGCGTCATCCGCAAGGTTGATGACACTGCTCCGCACAACACCTTGCTCGTACTCGACGCCACCACCGGACAGAACGCGCTGAGCCAGGTGGAAACGTTCCGCAATCTGGCGGACGTTTCCGGTCTGGTCATGACCAAGCTGGATGGCACGGCCAAGGGCGGTGTTCTTGTTGCCCTGGCAGATAAATTCGGGTTGCCCATCCACGCGATCGGCGTCGGCGAACAGATCGACGACCTTGCCCCTTTCGACCCAGAAGAATTCGCCGCCGCCCTCACCGGTCTCGACAAAGGCTGATCCCAGGCTTCATCTGGCCCCAAATATCCTCGGGGGGTGTGGGGGGCAGACAGCCCCCCATCTTCTCCGCTCCGCAAAAGGTCCGCGTATTTGAGCGACTGGCTGATCTCTCTCGAAGGCACCGAAGCCGGACACCAGCTGGCATTGGCGCTGGCTTTGATGGCGGCGTTCCTGCACGCGGTCTTCGGGGCATTGCAAAAAGGCAGGCATGACCCGTGGCTGTCCCGCGGCGCGATCGACGCCTGCTATTGCCTCATGGCCGCCCCCTTCGCCTTTTTCGTGGTGCCCTGGCCCGAACCTCATATGTGGCCGATCTTCGCGCTCGTCTGGCTGATCCACATCGCCTACAAGACCCTGCAAGCCATGGCATATACCAAAGGCTCTTACACCGTCGTCTATCCGGTGGTGCGCGGGACGGGTCCGCTGTTCACGGTCATTGGTGCCTATCTTCTGTTCGGCGAAACATTCTCGGCCGTTCAATGGCTGGGCGTGGCCACCTTGCTGGCGGGGATATTCGGGTTGGCTGCCTACAACTTCAGGTTCCTGGAAACCAACAGGGATACGCTGGGCATCGCGCTGACACTGGCGATCATCACTGGCCTGTTTGTGGCCCTGTACACCACCTATGACGCCTATGGCATTCGCGCCACTGCCGATCCGTTCACCTTTCTGGCCTGGTTCTTCATGATCGACGGCGCGGCCATGCCGATATACGCATTTCTCAGGTGGCGCGCGATGGCGCACAGACCTGCGCCTGGCCCGCTGATTTTGCGCGGCCTCGCTGGCGGTATCATCGCCCCTTTGTCCTTCGGGGCGATCATGCTGGCCACCCGGCTGGACAAGGTCGGTGAAGCAGCCGTTCTGCGCGAAACCTCAACAGTCTTCGCTGCGCTGATCGGCTGGCTTGTGCTAAAGGAAACGGTTGGCCCAAGACGCATTGCCCTGATGGCATTGATTGCACTTGGCGCCGTAATAGTTGAAATGGGCGGATAAGCAGCAGGAAGTACAGATGACAGGCAAAAAAGACATCAACCCGTTTCTGAAACAGGTTCTGGAACTTGGCCCCCCGCTGGCCTTCTTCTTCATCTACCTGCGCCTGCGCGACGACAGTTTTCTGATCGGCGGCATCGAGTATTCCGGCTTCATTGTCGCCACGATTATCTTTGTCCCCCTGATGCTGGGGGCAATGGGTATCCTGTGGTATCTGACCGGCAAACTCAGCCGGATGCAGATCTTCACGGCCATCATGGTGATTTTCTTCGGCGGACTCACAGCCTGGTTCAACGACGAGCGGTTCTTCAAGATGAAAACCACACTTGTCTATGGTCTGTTTGCCCTGATCCTCGGCATCGGTCTGATGCAAAAGAAATCCTACCTGGCCTATGTTCTGGACGAAATGCTGCCGATGAAACACGAAGGCTGGATGATACTCACGCGTCGCCTGTGTGCTTGTTTCGCCGTTCTGGCCGCCGCAAACGAATTCGTCTGGCGCACCATGTCGACGGATCTGTGGGTCAAGATCGAGACTTTCGGCTTTCCCATCGCGCTGATGGCCTTCCTGATGCTTCAGTTCAGCATTCTGCAACGCTATATGGACGATCCCGAGCAGAAATAGCGGCCTTTACACCCGCCAGACCTGCCAAAACAAACAAAATTCTTGGCTTGAGCGCCCAGCTATGGGAAGTTGTGCCACCACCCACTCTCATACCCTGCCCAAGATCGGTGCATACATGACGGCCTTTCCCACCAGCGGCTTCCTTGCCGAAGCTTCCGACGGGCTCAGAGAAATGCTTTCGGCGCAGGCGACCGAAATATCTCTGTCCCAAGGTGAAATACTTTTTGAACAAGGTGACGAGGGCGACTCTCTCTATGCCATTCTGGAAGGCACGTTAGAGGTTTCCTTTCTGGCAATGAGCGGCCGGAAACTGACACTTACCTTGATGCGCCCCGGCGAAGTCTTCGGTGAAATCGCGTTGTTCGACAATGGTCCGCGTACGGCCACCATTGCGGCGGCAGAAAAGTCGCGTGTACTGCGTGTGCGCCGCAACGACGTTATGAACCAGATCAGACAACAGCCAGACCTTGCCGTGGATATGATCCGTCTGGCCGGTTTACGGATGCGATGGATGGGATTGCAATTGAACGAGCAGGTCTTTCTGCCCATGCCTATTCGGCTGGCCCGCAAGCTGCTGCACCTGTCCAGTTTGCAGGACGACCCGGCCGCGCGCATCACCCTGTCGCAGAGCGAACTGGCCGAATTTGTCGGTGCCACACGCGAGGCAGTATCCAAAACCATCTCGATCTGGAAACGCGACAACATGGTCGAAGCCTCTCGAGGTGGTTTACTGATCCAGGACTTTGAAGCCCTGCGAGAATTGGCTGATTCAGATCTTATTTGATCCGGTGTGATCTGGTTCACAGACCATCGATTACGCTTTGACCTAACGTGAGATTGTTACCGTAGGAGGTCAGAGAATCATCCCCGATATCTGTCCACTGACCTCTCCCTGTATCTGAGCCATACGCAATCACTGCGTATGGCTCATTTTTTTTGGCACATCAGTGATACCCGGTCTGGCCCGCAATAAAAAAAGGCCGGGAGGGTTTCCCGGCCTGTTCAATCAGTTTTCAAGGCTCAGCGCCACAAAACGCGGATCGCCGCCCCTGCGCACCAACAGCAGCAGAGATTTGCGACCAGCTTCGCGCGATTCTTCCATACGGGCTTCAAGATCTCCGATGGTTTCCACCTTTTGCTGGCCTGCTTCGGTGATCACGTCACCCGCCCGCATTCCCTTGGCATAGGCCTCAGATGCTTCATCGACATCTGTAATCACAAGGCCGTCTGCATCAGAATCCAGCCCCAGATCTGCACGCAGCGTATCGGTCAGGGGGGAAATCGTCAGGCCCAGAATATCCGCGTTCTCTTCGATCGGAGCTTCCTGCGGTTCCTCCTCGCCAGTGTCAGCGCGTTCCGCATCTTCCCGACGCCCTAGTGTCACAAGTACGGTCTGGGTTCCACCGTCGCGGTGCACGACCACTCTGACCGACTTGCCAACTTCTGCTTCACCGACCTGACGCACCAGACCTCGCGTGTCTTCCACCTCGACGCCGTCAAAGCTGAGGATCACGTCACCCGCCTTCAACCCGGCTTCCTTGGCGGGGCCGTCCGGTACATCGCTGATCAGCGCCCCACCCGGCTTTTCCAGGCCCATGGCCTCGGCCATGTCCTCGGTTACGTCCTGAATACGGACGCCCAACCAACCGCGGCGGGTCTCGCCATATTTGCGCAGTTGATCCACGACTTTTACGACAACATTCGACGCCATCGAGAAACCAATGCCGATCGAACCGCCGTTGGGCGAAAGGATTGCGGTGTTCACTCCGATCACTTCGCCGTCCATGTTGAACAGCGGCCCGCCCGAGTTGCCCCGGTTGATCGCCGCGTCCGTTTGAATGTAATCGTCATAGGTTCCGCTCAGCGCTCGGTTGCGTGCTGAAACGATCCCAGCCGATACCGAAAAGCCTTGCCCAAGCGGGTTGCCCATGGCGATAACCCAGTCACCCACACGTGCCACGTCGCTGTCGCCGAATTTCACATATTTTAGTGGGCCCGAAGCCTCGACCTTGAGCAGCGCGATATCGGTTTTCTCATCCGTTCCGATAACTTTGGCCACAAGCTCTTTCTTGGGTTGGCCATCGCCGGGGAAGAATTCCACAAGTATCTCATCGGCTTCGGCAATCACATGGTTATTTGTGACGATAAAGCCATCTTCCGAGATCACGAACCCAGATCCCAGCGCGTTGCTTCTGCGCGGCGCGTTGTCACCGTTGTCACCGTTGCGATCCTGAAACTCGCGAAAGAAATCCTCGAACGGAGAGCCTTCAGGAACAATACCTTGCGGTCCAGTCTGGCCTTCGATCAAAGTGCTGGTGGTAATGTTCACCACTGCCGGGCTGATTTCCTCGGCCAGCGGTGCCAGACTTTCACTTTTGGCCTGCGCTGCAACCGATTGAGCCAGCAACAGCAGTGAACCTGCAAAAGCCAGCCACATCAGCCGCATCCAAACACTCACTTCGTCCCACCGGACGGATACACTGCGCGCTTTCGCCTGCACTTGAGCTCTCCTTGTCGACATTCACGCCAAGACCGCTTGTTCTCGGCCTTTCTTACAAACCAATGTAGTCAGTTTGCCCCCACGAGCAACTCGGGATCGCAGCGAAATCACCAGCAAGTGAAACCACAGCGTCAAAATCCCAATTGTTGCGCGCCCCAAAGCAGGACCAAACCGCTGATCACGCATAGCAATCCGACCAGGCGCCGGGCTTGCTCTGGCATGTCCCGCAAGGCTTCAAGCATCCGCTCTATAAGCGAAGGGGCCAGCGCATAGGCCAGCCCCTCGACAATCAGTACCAGCCCGAAAGCCAGAAGGATCATACCCATTATTCAGACGCCGCAGCCGCCGGTGCCCGCCGTCCGGTTGGCGAAGCGAGGTAGTTGAAAAACTCGGAATCCGGGCTCAGGATCAATGAGCTATTACCACCTTGCAGCGCATTTTCATACGCGGTCAGCGAACGGTAGAACTCGAAGAACTCCGGGTCTGCACCATACGCTTCGGCAAAGATCGCGTTGCGTTCGGCGTCAGCTTCACCGCGGATGATTTCCGCTTCCCGACGGGCATCCGAGACCAGTTCGACCACGGTACGGTCTGCCTGAGCGCGAACACGTTGTGCAGCTTCGTTACCGCGTGCGCGCTCGTCGGTCGCCTCACGTTCACGTTCAGCCTTCATCCGGTCGAATGTTGCCTCGAGGTTCGCCTGCGGCAGGTCGGTTGCCTTCAGGCGCACGTCGATCACGTTGACGCCCAGCGCCCGCGCTTCGGCAATCGCGCTGTTGCGGATGCGCAGCATCAGCGCGGCACGGTCTGAACTGAGGATGTCACGCGAGGAGACCGAACCCAGTACTTCGCGGGTTTCAGCGCGCAGGATACGATCCAGACGGTCTTCGGCGACCGGAATACCACCCACACCAACGGCCTGACGGAACTGTTCCAGATCAGAAATCCGATAGCGGGCGAAGGCATCAACCACCAGTCGGCGATCATCCAGAGGCGTAACCTCCAACGGCTGAACGTCGATGGACAGGATCCGGTCGTCATAGCGGACAACTTCCTGAATCAGCGGGATCTTGAACGCCAGACCCGGCTCTTCCTTGACCGCAACAACGCGGCCAAATTGCAGAACCAACGCGCGCTCACGTTCATCCACGATAAAGATCGAGGACAGTACACCAACAATCGCGATGAAAACGATCGGCAGAATAAAGGTCGCTTTACGCATCAGTTGCTCTCCTGTCCGGAATTGCGGCGCAGTTCGTTCAGCGGCAGGTAAGGCACGACGCCCTGCCCCGATCCGGTCGAGTTTTCGTCCAGAATGATCTTGTCCACGTCACCCAGAACCTGCTCCATCCGCTCCAGGTACAGACGTTTGCGGGTCACATCAGGCGCTTTGGAATATTCTTCCAGAACCGCGCTGAAACGGCTCGCCTCACCCATGGCGCTGTTGATCTGCTGTGCGCGGTAGGCTTCGGCTTCTTCCAGTACCTGGGCAGCTTCACCGCGCGCCTCAGCCAAAACCCGGTTGGCGTAGGCGTCGGCGACGTTTTGCAGCCGATCACGCTCCTGCGCGGCGGCCTGAACATCGCGGAAGGCGGCGATCACGTCCTGCGGCGGGTCGGCCTTGTCGAAGTTCACGCGGATGATGTTCACACCCGAATCGTAGCTGTCCATCGTCGTCTGGATCAGTTCCTGCAGGCGCTCGGCAATGATGCCGCGATCCCGGTTCAGGATTGGTGCCAACTCGCTCTGCGCGATAATCTCACGCATCGCCGATTCCGACACGGCGCGGATCGTCTGACGCGGATCACGCAGATTGAACAGGAACTTGGCCGGGTCGTTGATATTCCAGACGACCTGGTAATCGATATCGACCACGTTTTCGTCGCCGGTCAGCATGAGGCCATCGTCGCTGCCCCGGGCTCCGCCCATATCTTCGGTCTGTTCGCGGGTGACCGGAATCACCTCGGCAGTGACAAACGGCCATGGCGCGAAGTTCAGACCCGGATTACCAACCGCAGAAAACTCACCCAGAAACAGCTCAACTGACTGTTCTTCCGGTTTTACAGTATAAAAGCTGGCCAGCCCCCACAAAACGGCAGCCGCCACCAGACCAATCGCAACTGTACCTTTAGTAAAGGCCGGGCCTCCACCGCCCTGACCACCGCTGCCACCACGGCCACCGCCGCCGCGACCGCCCATCAGGACGCGCAGCTGCTCCTGGCCTTTTTTCATCAGCTCGTCGATCTCGGGAATCTGCGGGCCTTCGCCTTCGGGTGGGCGTCGCCCGTCCCCGTTGTTACCCCGATTTCCTCCACCTCCTGAAGAGCCTCCGCCCCCCCAGGGGCCACCGCTGTTGCCCGCCATATGTATCATTTCCTTCGTTTAGGCCCGTGTGATCACGGGCACACTTGTAACTTGTGTGCGCGCGCTTGCAAATCAAGCGGAGCGTACAGGTTGCCGCATTGTCACCAGTTCTTCCGCCATAACGGGATGTACTGCAACCGTGCGATCGAAATCTTCCTTTGTCGCGCCCATCTTTACGGCAATTCCGGCCAGCTGGATCATCTCTCCTGCTCCGGGGGCAACAATATGGCAGCCCAGAACCTTGCGCGTGGCCTGAGACACGATCAGTTTCATCAGAACCCGTTGCGTGCCACCGGCAAACGCCTTCTGCATCGGTTTGAATGAAGTGGCATACACATCGATCGGTTCCTGGGCTGAGGCTTCTTCCTCGCTCAGGCCGACTGTGCCGAATTCCGGTTGCGTGAAAATAGCGGTTGGGATCAGCGCGTGATCTACTGGTGTCGGGTTGCCTTTGAAGACGGTTTCCACAAAAGCCATACCCTCACGAATGGCCACGGGTGTCAGGTTGACCCGGTCGGTCACATCGCCAATGGCATAGATCGACGGAACCGCGGTCTGGCTGTATTCATCCACGACGATCTCGCCCTTGCGCCCACGTTCAACGCCCAGGTCTTCCAGCCCGAGGTTATCGGCATTCGGTGCCCGGCCGGTGGCGTACATGACAACATCGAAACGATCCTCGGTGCCGTCCGTCGCCTTGACGCGGATCTGGTCGCCATCTTTGGTCATTTCCAACACATTGGTGCCCAGACGGACATCGATGCTGTTCTGGCGCATCTCTTCGCAGATCAGCCCACGCGCTTCTTCATCAAAGCCACGCAGGATCTGCGCACCGCGATAGAATTGCGTGGTCTTGACACCCAGACCGTTCATGATCCCGGCAAATTCGCTAGCGATATAGCCACCGCCGACGATCAGAATGCTTTCGGGCAGCTTGTCCAGATGGAAAATCTCATTCGACGTGATCGCAAGATCCGATCCCGGGAAATCCGGCACCACCGGTCGACCGCCTGTTGCAATCAAGATGTGTTTGGCGGTTTTGCGGGTGCCATTGGCCAGCTCGACCGTGTGCGCATCCACCAGGCGCGCCCGCTGATCAAAGCTTTCAACGCCGTTGTTTTTCAGGATGCTGCGATAAATCCCTTCCAACCGGTCCAGTTCTGCAACCAGTTTGCCGTGAAACATGCCCCAATCAAACGCGCCGGGCTGAACATCCCAACCATAAGCTTGCGCATCTTCGATCATGCCCGAGTATTCACTGGCAAAAACCATCAGTTTCTTAGGCACGCAGCCCCGGATCACACAGGTGCCGCCATAGCGGTCTTCTTCAGCCAGCGCGACCTTTGCACCGGCTTCACCCGCCGCCACGCGTGCCGCCCGGACCCCGCCCGAGCCTCCGCCGATGACGAAAAGATCATAGTCAAAGCTCATGCCGGGTTCCTTCGTTCAACTTGCAAAAATCCTCTGGATATCTGGGCGCAAAAACCCCGGTGCCAACCCCCGGGCGTGGAATTTTCGATCTTTTGCCGACGCTTGTCCGATTGGCTTGCATAAAACTCAGTCCGTTTGGTCGGAAAACAGGTTTTCCCGGGATCCGCTCAGCAGCTGATCCAGTTCCAGGGTGCCCGCGTTGATATCCCGCAGTTCGACCCGCCCGTCGCCGTGGCCGATGATGACCTTGTCACAGATATCGATGAACAGGCCGTTTTCCACCACGCCGGGAACCTGGTTGAGGATCAGGGCCATCTGACGCGGATTGCCGATGCGTTGCAGGTGCAGGTCCAGAATGTGATTGCCTTCATCCGTCACGAACGGGGCCGCGCCATTCATACGCAGCGCCGACGAAGTTCCAAGCACATCCATCGCGTCCAGCGCTTCTTCGATCAGTGTTCGCGTGGTTTGCCAGCCAAATGGAACAACCTCGACCGGCAAGGGGAAAGCACCCAGCGTTTCCACCTCTTTCCCGGCATCTGCGATGACAACCATCTGATCGCTGGCCGTGGCAACGATCTTTTCCTGCAAATGCGCGCCGCCGCCGCCCTTGATCAGGTTCAGGTCGGCGTCGAATTCATCCGCGCCGTCGATGGTCATGTCCAGCCACCCGGCCTGATCCAGAGAAATGACTTCGATCCCGACTTCGCGTGCCAGCTGCGCGGTGCGGGTGGAGGTGGGAACGCCCTTGATCCGCAGACCTTCGTCCTGCACCCGTTCGCCCAAACGACGGACCAGCCAGGCCGCAGTGGATCCCGTTCCAAGACCCACGCGCATGCCGTCCTCGACCATCTCGGCGGCACGACATGCGGCCACGTATTTTGCGGTGTCGATGGGCGACAGTTCTCCGGTCATGGCAGCTTTCCCAGTTTGGCCTGCCGGAGTTATAGGGAATGCGCCGCGCGACTGCGACCACATTTTGCGGTTCGGCAAGCGTAAAGATGCCTGAAGACTGCGCGTTTCCTATCGGAAACGTCGCAATCATGTCTTACGCTCTCATCTTTGTCATATAGATTGCCCGCATGTTGACCCGATACCGCCTGCACTACGCCCCTGACAACGCCTCGCTGGTGATCCGGCTGGTGCTGGAAGAAATGGAGGCACCTTATGAAACTGTGCTGGTCGATCGCCGTCGCAACGAACAGGACAGCGCGGCGTACAGGGCATTGAACCCCAACGGGCTGATCCCGGTGCTTGAAACTCCGCAAGGGCCGATATTTGAAACGGCGGCAATCCTGCTGTGGCTGTCCGAGCGCCACGGGCAACTGGCCCCGGCAACAGAGGCCCCCGAACGCGCCGAGTTTTTGAAATGGCTGTTCTTTGCGTCCAACACGCTGCACGCCGATCTGCGCATTATGTTCTATGCCGAGAAATACATCACCCCACCACAGGCTGATACCCTGCGCGCAGGCATCCGCCCCCGTTTGAAGCAGCACCTGCAACTACTGGATGCGCTGGCAAAACGCGCGCCAGCCTGGTTCTGCGCGGAATGCCCATCGGTTTTGACCTATTATGTCGCCTGCATGATGCGTTGGATGGCCTTGTATCCGGCCGATGCAGATCGCAGTTGGTATGCGCTGGCTGACACCCCGGCCCTGCAAACCATCCTGGCACAGCTCGAGACACGCCCCGCCACCCACACGGCCATCGCGGCCGAGGGTCTGGGCCCCGCACCCTACACCTCTCCTGTTTACGCCAACCCCTTAGAAGGCTCAGCTATCTGACATGTTCCTCTCTGTCTTCGATATGTTCAAAGTGGGCATCGGCCCGTCCTCCTCGCACACCATGGGCCCCATGGTGGCGGCGGCGCGCTTTCTGGATATGATGCGTGCTTCACCTTTCGAATTTGCGGGTCTGAAGGGCTCGTTGCATGGCTCGCTCGCCTTTACCGGCGTCGGCCATGCGACCGACCGGGCGACCATACTGGGCCTGGCCGGCTTTGTTCCGGACACCTATGACAACAACAAGGCCGAGGCCGCATTGGCGGATATCGCCAAGACGCACACGGTTACCCCCGACGGCTTGCCGACGCTTCAGTTCGATCCCAAAACAGACCTGATTTTCGACTATGACACCAACCTGCCGGGACACGCCAACGGGATGATCCTGATGGCCACGGACGCGCAGGGGGACGTGATCCTGCGCCAGGTGTTCTATTCCATCGGTGGTGGTTTTGTCCTGACCGAAGAAGAACTGGCCGAAGGCAAGGCAACGGATGAAGGCGCACCGGTGCCGTTCCCGTTCAAATCCGCGGCTGAAATGCTGGAGATGGCCAAATCCAGCGGCAAGAGCATTGCCGAGATGAAGCGCGCCAATGAGATCGCGCGCGGCTGCGCAGACAGTTTCGCCAAAGGATGCGCCCGTCTGTGGGACGTCATGAATGCCTGTATCGAACGCGGCTTGACGACTGACGGCATTCTGCCCGGCGGGCTGAAAGTGCGACGCAGGGCAAAGGGTATCTATGACGCGCTGATGGCCGAACGCGGCATGAACCTGACCGCGCCGCACACGATCAACGACTGGATGAGCGTCTACGCCATGGCGGTCAACGAAGAAAACGCCGCCGGTGGGCAAGTCGTAACGGCACCGACCAACGGGGCGGCGGGCGTTCTTCCTGCGGTGCTGCGCTATTACCTGGACCACGTTCCCGGTGCCTCGGAGAGCCATATCGAAGATTTCCTACTGACTGCGGCCGCGATTGGCGGGCTGGTTAAATACAATGCGTCCATCTCGGGGGCCGAAGCGGGGTGTCAGGCCGAGGTCGGCAGCGCATCAGCCATGGCCGCGGCGGGGCTCTGCGCCGTGATGGGCGGTACGCCCGAACAGGTTGAAAACGCCGCCGAGATCGCGTTGGAGCATCATCTGGGCATGACCTGCGATCCCGTCGCCGGGCTGGTTCAGGTGCCCTGTATCGAACGCAACGGGCTGGGTGCCATCAAGGCTGTGTCCGCCGCGTCCTTGTCCCTTCGCGGGGATGGAGAGCATTTCGTGCCGCTGGATGCGGTGATCGAGACGATGCGTCAGACCGGCCATGACATGCACGAAAAATACAAGGAAACCTCGCTTGGTGGATTGGCCGTGAACGTGCCAAACTGCTGAGATCGCAACAAATGGGGGTCGATATGCGTGGACATTGCCTGTGCGGCAGCATCAAGTACGAGATCGACTCTCCTGCCCTGTCCTGCGTCACCTGTCATTGCGACAGTTGCCGACGCCAATGCGCCGCGCCGATGACGACCTATTTCGCGGTTCGTGACGGTCAGTGGCGCTGGACCGGGCAAGAGCCGAAACGCTTCAACTCTTCGCCCGGAGTCGAGCGCAGCTTTTGCCCGGATTGCGGCACGCCAATCTCGTTCCGCTCGGCCAAAATGTCGGATGTGCTGCATCTTTACGTCGCCACTTTGGAGAACCCCGAAGCAATGCAGCCCACGTTGCACGTGGCTCATGAAGAAAGGCTGAGCTGGCTGCACCTGGATGACAACCTGCCCACCTGCACCGGGCCGGATTACACAAAGGTTCAACCCCTGCCCGAGGCCTGACATTCGACCTTTCCACTGCGCCGCGAAGCAGATAGCGTCGCGCGCATGACTCAGGATCGTCCCGTCTTTGGCATCTTTTTGATGCTCGGTTTTTGCGTGCTTGCACCCTTGGGGGATGCGATGGCAAAGCTGTTGGGTGAAACGACACCGTTGGGTTTTCTGGTTGCAGCCCGGTTCGCGGTGCAAGCGCTGATTCTCATCCCGCTGGTGATGATGACCGGCCGGCCCTGGCGGATGCACGGGCGTATCCTGCGCCTGACAGTCATCCGAACGCTGCTGCACATCATCGGCATAACCGCGATGTTCAGTGCGTTGCAGTTCCTGCCCCTGGCTGACGCCGTCGCCATTGCCTTTGTCATGCCGTTCATCATGTTGCTGCTGGGCAGATACGTTCTGGGCGAAGAGGTCGGCGCGCGGCGTCTGGTGGCCTGCATCGTCGGTTTCATCGGCACCCTTCTGGTCATACAACCCAGCTTTGCCGAGGTGGGCTTACCTGCCCTGCTGCCGTTGATCGTTGCCGTGGTCTTTGCCCTGTTCATGCTGGTCACGCGGCAAATCGCCAAGGAAACTGATCCGATTTCCTTGCAGGCGGTGTCTGGTGTCATGGCAACTGTGGGGCTGGTTCCTGTCCTTGTGATCGGAACATCGCTTGGTATCTGGAACCTGCCCGCCGCCTTGCCCGCCCCCGACATGTTTTGGCTGCTGATCGCGATAGGAGTTTTGGGAACTGTCGCGCATCTGCTGATGACATGGTCACTGCGCTATGCACCTTCGGCCACGCTGGCGCCGATGCAATATCTGGAAATCCCGGTGGCGACCCTGATTGGCTGGGCAATCTTCAGCGACCTACCGGACGGGCTGGCGGCGGTTGGGATCATGATCACCGTCGCCGCCGGTTTGTACGTTATTCTTCGCGAACGGGCCACCGCTCGCTCTGCCCCGACAGAAACACCTGCATAAGCGGATCGAGTGCGGCGCGGGGAACCATCACCAACAGGCCCGGCCCATCCATCTGCAATTCAACATCCGACAGCGCGCGATTGGAGGTGCCCACCTGCCCGTCCGGTTGCAACCGCAGGCCGTCAATGGGCCATTCCAGCCCGGTGCTGCGCCCCGTCACAGGGCGCATTGGAAACAGCGACACCACATCCCCCGGCAAAACCGGCAGCCGGATTTGGCGGGGCGCATGAAACACCACCTCATGCGCGCCCAGCAGAATGCAGGCCTGTTCCTGACGCCTGACCAGCACGTTCAGAACGGCAAGCTGATGATCAAGCCGTCCGCCCAGAAAACCGGCCCCCAAAACCAGTGGAGCCTGCACATTGCGCAAGGCCTTGTCGAAATCGGTGCTGTCCTGTTCACGAATGGCAAAAAGCCGGTCAGACGGGATATTGGCTTTCGTTGCTTTGTCCAGCGAATCGAAGTCCCCGATGACCGCATCCGGAATCCGGCCTGATTCTGTCAGAACTGCCGCTCCACCATCAGCTGCAACGACAGAAGTGACGCGGTTCAGCACCAAATTCAGGTCCTCGGAACCAACAAAACCACCCCCAAACAACCCGATTGGATCGGCAGAGCGTACAATTGGTTCATTTTTCCAAAGATTGGCCATTTTTCCCGGATTTGGACACATTAAGACCACAAAATGATAGGTTCATACATAAAGTTCAGAGCCTTCGTGTGCTCCCGATTCCGGGTAAGTGGGCTCTCGTAGTTTGTAAAGGACGTGCGTCTGATGGTACAGAATAACAAGGTATTGACCGTTTCATATGGAACCTTCTCCTGCACTTTGGAAGGATTCGACGATTCCTTTGAAACGATGAAAGCCATTGCCGAATATTTCCGCGATCTTGCTGCAGATGATCGTTACTTCGGCTCAGAGCCTCCACAACCAGACGCCGAAATGCTGACCCGTATCGCACGCCGCGACGCATCGCAACGCGTCGAAGCCAGCCAAAACGAATCCGGGCTTCTGCTGCGTGCCGCTCCAAACACCGAAGCCCCGGCACCGGTCGCGTCTGACGCACCGGTCCCGCACGCGCAAGATGCAGATGCCATGACCACCCCCCCTCCCGGATATGCGCAAGCAAGCCCGGGGCAGACCGCGTTCACGGACGCGGAGGCCGTCGACGCCACCACATCTCCGCCGGCCGACAGCATTGCCGCAAAACTGCAACGCATCCGGGCCGTTGTTTCCCATTCGGACGTCCCCCCCACTGCCTATTCCGAAGACGAGGAATCTTCGCTGCTGGCCAACACCGCCCCCCCGGTGGACGCCGTGGCCGCCGCGTTCGAAGCAGGTGCTCTCAATGCGGATGACTTTGCTGAACCTACTGAGCCCGAGGCCGCAGAAATCGAGGATCTGCAAGCGCTTGACGCCGAAGACGTACAAGACGACGCGCCGGCAGTATCGGAAAACCAGGCCTTCGAATCCGCCGCGCCGAATATCGAGAACGATTCCGAACAGCAGGTGCAGCTGACCCCCGACCACCTGCGGGATGAAGAAATCGAGGTCGCAACGGACGACGCGCAGCTTCCTGCTGAGCCCCTGTTCTCGGATCTGGAAGAGGATACCGACGAGGAAATCGACGAAGAAGATGTTCCAAACATCCTCAACGTCGAAGACGTGGCGATCGAATCCGAAGATGAAGCAGATGACGAGCCGCAAGACGATCAGGCGCAAGGAGTATTGTCGGAAGAGGACGAAATTCAGCTGCTGTCCGAGATTTCCGAAATCGAAAAAGACATGGCAGGCCGTTCAGGCCAAAAACTGACGGATGACGCCGATCCTGATCAGGATATCTCGCGACTGATGGCCAAAACCGGTGAACATATGGAGGATCCCTCCAGCAGCGACGCGCGAGAAACCTATTCGCACCTTCGCACCGCCGTTGCCGCGACCGAGGCCGACCGTGATGACCAACCGGCCCCGAAAACCTCGCCTGTTGATGAGTATCGCGTTGATCTTGCGTCAGCGGTCAGCCCGCGCCGCCCCGAAGTGAACGTGACCAGCATACGCCCGGAGGCAGATGCTCCGGCTCCGTTGAAGCTGGTTGCTGAGCAGCGCGTGGACGATCAAAGCGAATCCAATGGCCCCGTGATGCCGCGCCGCGTGACCACCCAGGCGGAAGAAACCGGGTCGGAAGAAGGCGGGTTTGCGCAATTCGCACAGGATCAGGGTGCACAGTCGCTTCAGGACCTGCTTGAAGCGGCCGCGGCCTACCTGTCTTTCATCGAAGGACAGCAACAATTCTCGCGCCCGCAACTGATGAACAAGGTTCGTTCTTTGAAGCAGGATGAGTTCAACCGCGAAGAAAGCCTGCGTTCCTTCGGACAGCTGCTGCGCGATGGAAAGATCGAAAAAGCCGGTGGCGGCCGTTTTGCGGCCTCTGACCTGATCGGCTTCCGTCCTGATGATGAGCGCGCAGTAGGCTGACTGCCGCGCCAATTGACAAGAAGGGCCGGGTGAACCCCGGCCCTTTTGCTATGGCGCGCCCAGAGACAAACGCCCTTTGTTAAACACGACTCTGCGTTGCCCATTGTGCCGGGCCCGACCAGCCGCCTTGGTCCGAGCAATGGCCCGGCTCAGGATTGATCCGGGTCCTCTTTGCCAACGCCGCGAAAAACGAACTTGAACGGCAGGGCCCACAGAATGCCAAGAACGATATAAACCAGAAGTTCCACCCAAATCGGGGGGCGCTCCAGCCAGTTCAGAACCGTCACCACCGCCACAATGTAAAGTGGCAGGCCGATCACGAGAATAACCAACGACCAACGCCGGCGCGCCTTATAGCTCAGACCTGTTTTCTGCTCTTTGTTCATCAATCTGCAAACGGGTCGGTCACCAGAATGGTGTCGTCCCGCTCCGGGCTGGTGGACAAAAGGGCCACAGGGCATTCGATCAGCTCTTCGACCCGGCGGACATACTTGATTGCGTTGGCGGGCAAATCGGCCCAGCTGCGCGCGCCTTCGGTGGTTTCGCTCCAGCCCGGCATTTCTTCGTAGATCGGGGTGCAGCGCGCCTGCTGATCAGCAGCGGTTGGCAGATAGTCCAAGCGTTCGCCGTCCAGATCATAGCCCACGCAGATCTTCAGGGTTTCAAACCCATCCAGAACGTCCAGTTTTGTCAACGAGATACCGTTCACGCCACTGGTCGCGCAGGTCTGACGGACCAGGCACGCATCGAACCAGCCACAGCGGCGCTTTCGACCTGTCGTTGTTCCGAACTCATGCCCGCGTTCCCCAAGGCGCTGACCATCCGCATCCTCAAGCTCCGTCGGGAATGGGCCTTCGCCGACACGGGTGGTGTAGGCTTTGACAATCCCCAGCACAAAGTCGATCGATCCCGGTCCAATCCCCACCCCGGTCGCGGCCTGACCTGCGATCACGTTGGACGAGGTCACGAATGGATAGGTGCCGAAATCGATGTCCAGCAGAGCGCCTTGCGCCCCTTCGAACAGGATGCGTTTACCCGCTTTGCGTTTTTCGTTCAGCACTTTCCACACAGGCGCGGCAAACGGCAGAATCTCTTGCGCGATCTCTTTCAATTGGGCGATCAGAGCGTCGCGGTCGACCGGCTCGATTCCCAGACCCTTGCGCAGCGGATCGTGGTGCTGCAAAGCACGGTCTACCCGAGCCTCGAGCGTGGCCTCATCCGCCAGATCCGCGACGCGAACGGAACGGCGCCCGACCTTGTCTTCATAGGCCGGCCCAATCCCACGACCTGTGGTGCCGATCTTGGTTCCCTTGCTGGCCGCCTGTTCGCGCGCACGATCCAACTCGCCGTGGATCGGCAGGATCAATGGGGTGTTCTCGGCAATCATCAGCGTATCGGGGGTGATTTCCACACCTTGTGCCTGGATGGTCGCGATTTCCTTGACCAGATGCCAGGGGTCCAACACCACGCCGTTGCCGATGACGCTCAGCTTACCGCCGCGCACGACACCGGACGGCAGAGCGTGCAGCTTGTAAACTTCGCCATCAATCACCAGCGTATGTCCGGCATTATGCCCGCCCTGAAAACGCGCGATCACGTCCGCCCGTTCGCTGAGCCAGTCGACGATCTTGCCTTTTCCTTCGTCACCCCACTGGGCGCCGACAACAACCACGTTGGCCATATCCGGTCCTTTTGCGCTGAGTTATCAAACCCGGCTCATATAGCGGGGCGCAAACGGCAGGGAAACCGATATTTCGCCGCAGATGAAAATCGCGCGAACGCGCGATGCCTCCGGCGGGGATATTTATGGCCAGATGAAAAGCGGATCCCCTGCTTCATCTGGCTGAAAATATCCCGGGGGAGCCGCACGGAACGAGCGGCGGGGGCAGAGCCCCCTGCCCGGCATCAACGCAGATGCACCGGTTGCCCATGAGGTGTCGTCAGATAAGCCTCTTCCCAAGACTCATGTAGCCCTTTTACCTCCTGTGGCGGCGCGACGCCTTGCTCGGCCAGCAACCCCTCGAGCGTTTCCAGCCATGCACGGAAATAGTCGTCGCCGCCGTCCAGCTCTCGCGCGAGCCCGTGGCGTTTCAACGTGCCCGAGAACCGTGCCGCCCAATCGGACCAATCGAACCGCCCCGCCTCGTTCAGGGCAACGGTGACGGCAAAGACCTGAGCGTGCCAGGGTTCGGCAAACACCGGTTCTGGGACTGAATGTTCATTGCAGCCGCTCATGCCGGTTCCAGATAGCTTTGCCAGAGATCCAGAACCACTTCGTCATCCGGATGCTCCGGGCTGGTCCAAAGTTCCGAAGCGGGGAAGACCACGGCATAGATCGGTTCGGGCGCTTCGCCCAGCCCATGAGCATTGGAATCGGGCAGGACATGGGTCCCGTGCAGGCGCAGTATTCGACCCCTGGCACCGGACGCATAATTCGGCAGGCGTGTGTGCCCGCCATCCACAATGCGATTTCCCGCCGGACGGGTCGTGACCACCTGTTGATCGACAGAAAACTGCACCGCCACGTTCGAAGGTCTGTCCGCTGGTCCACCTTTGGCCAGGGCGGCTGACACGGCGTCCGCCTTGAGCATCCGTTCTGCCAACGGATGCGGCCCATCCTCTACGCCGCTGCGCAGGTCATCCAGAGAAAGAACGCCGCGTTCAACCAACAGGTCAGCCAGGCCCGAAATCCATTTCTCGTAGTATGAAAACCGGGCGTAGTCCTTCGGCAACAACTGTTCCCTTGCGTGGCGGGATACGTCGATATTCCACTGCCCCAGAAAGCCGGATGCAAGTGTCACCGCAAGCGCCCGCGCGTGCCAGTCTTCGGCGAAAACCGGCGCGTCCTCGGCCTCGGGATTTATCGGACCATCTCCAAAGCGGCCGCCCATATCGTGAACGCGGGTCATGAAGGGGCCTTCGGCAGGCCCGTGCCGATCATGCTGTCACGTGTCACAAGTGCGGCAAGCGCCTCCTCACTCATCCCATCAGTTCCATCAGGACGCATCGGCAGAACGAGATAGCGAACCTCGGCCGTCGAATCCCAGACCCGCACCGAAGTGTCTTCAGGCAGGGTGAGGCCGAATTCGGCCAGTACCTTGCGGGGTTCACGCACCGCTCGGGCACGGTAGGCATCAGATTTGTACCAGCCCGGCGGGATACCCAACAACGGCCAAGGATAGCAGCTGCACAAGGTGCAGACGACCATGTTGTGCCGGGTTGGCGTGTTCTCGACAACAACCATGTGCTCACCCTGGCGACCATAATAACCAAGATCCGCGACCATCGAGGTGGCGTCTTCCAGCAGAGCGGCCTTGAAAGTTGGGTCGCTCCAGGCTTTGGCAACCACCCGCGCGCCATTCTGCGGGCCAATCTTGTTCTGATAGGTGTCTATGATTTTGTCCAGAGCCGCCGGGTCGATCAGGCCCTTGCGGGTCAGAATCGTTTCCAGCGCTTTGACGCGCAGCGCGGGTTCGGGCGGCAAAAGGGCGTGCGGGTGGTCGTGGTCGTCATGAGGCATGGGCCGCAGCCTGCGTCACGCATCGGCGTTCTGTCCAGTCCCTTTGACGTGATATGACATATCACGTGCGGTGATGCGAACTCGTGACTTGCCCCCGCTGGCAAACTTGCATAGATACCACGCGATACACGCCACGCTGTACAGGAACACCATGGAAAACGTCGTTCTCATCATCCACCTTCTCTTGGCCCTAGGCTTGATTGCCGTTGTTCTGATGCAGCGGTCCGAAGGCGGTGGCCTTGGCATGGGTGGCGGTGGTGGCGGAGCCATGACAGGCCGTGCAGCAGCGACGGCTTTGGGCAAACTGACCTGGATCCTTGCCGCTTGCTTCATCGTGACCTCGATCACGCTGACGATTCTGGCAGCGCAGAAATCTTCGGGCAGTTCGGTGATCGACCGTTTGGGCGTGCCGGCTCCGGCTTCAAGCGAAGAAAATACTCCGGCAATTCCGTCGGCGGATGACCTTCTGCCGCCCGCACAGGGCGACAACGCGCCGCTGATCCCGCAGGCCGACTGACCTACAAAACCTAGAAACATGGAAGAGGACTGCAACAGCATCTTGCGGTTCTCTTGCGCTTTTGGCGCGAATCCTTTATACGTGAAGTCCCGTGATGCAGCGGTTTTTCGAAACCGTCGGGCAGCTGATAATGACGTCTCACGGGAGCAGCCGAAAAACTATGGCGCGTTTTATATTCATCACTGGTGGTGTGGTTTCGTCCTTGGGCAAAGGACTGGCTTCGGCGGCGTTGGGCGCCTTGTTGCAGGCCCGGGGATACTCGGTACGGCTGCGCAAGCTGGACCCCTATCTGAACGTGGATCCGGGGACGATGTCGCCGTTTGAGCACGGCGAAGTGTTCGTCACCGATGATGGGGCCGAAACCGATCTGGACCTGGGCCATTACGAACGGTTCACCGGCGTGGCCGCGCGCAAGACCGACTCGGTCAGTTCGGGGCGGATCTATTCCAACGTGCTCGAAAAGGAACGCCGCGGAGATTATCTGGGCAAGACCATTCAGGTGATCCCGCACGTCACCAACGAGATCAAGGATTTCATCGCCATCGGCGAGGATGAGGTTGATTTCATGCTGTGCGAAATCGGTGGCACCGTGGGCGATATTGAGGGTCTGCCGTTTTTCGAGGCGATCCGCCAGTTCAGTCAGGACAAGCCGCGCGGGCAGTGCATTTTCATGCACCTGACGCTGCTGCCTTACATCAAGGCCTCGGGCGAGCTGAAAACCAAACCGACTCAGCACTCGGTGAAGGAACTGCGCTCGATCGGTCTGGCGCCCGATATTCTGGTTTGCCGCTCGGAAGGGCCGATCCCGACCAAAGAGCGCGAGAAACTGGCCCTGTTCTGCAACGTGCGCCCCGACAGTGTGATCGCAGCGCAGGACCTGAGCACCATCTATGACGCGCCGCTGGCCTATCACCGCGAAGGTCTGGATCAGGCCGTTCTGGACGCGTTCCAGATCAGCCCTGCGCCCAAACCTGATCTGGCAAAATGGGAAGACGTCAGCGACCGCATCCACAACGCCGAGGGTGAAGTGAAGGTCGCCATCGTAGGCAAGTATACGCAGCTTGAAGACGCCTATAAATCGATTGCCGAGGCGCTGACCCATGGCGGCATGGCCAACCGGGTCAAGGTCAAGGTCGAATGGGTTGACGCCGAGGTGTTCGACAACGAAGACGTCGCACCCTATCTTGAAGGTTTCCACGCGATCCTCGTCCCCGGAGGCTTTGGCGAACGCGGCACAGAGGGCAAAATCAAGGCCGCGCAATATGCGCGCGAGCACAAAGTCCCCTATTTGGGCATCTGCCTTGGGATGCAGATGGCCGTGATCGAGGCTGCCCGAAATGCGGCTGGCATCAAGGAAGCCGGTTCGGAAGAATTCGACCACGAAGCCGGGAAGAAACGTTTTGAACCTGTCGTGTACCATCTGAAGGAATGGGTGCAGGGCAATCACAAGGTCGAACGCAAGGTCGGAGACGACAAGGGCGGCACCATGCGTCTGGGTGCTTACAATGCGGTGCTGGCAGAGGGATCGAAAGTCGCTGAAGTTTATGGCGGCACACAGATCGAAGAGCGCCACCGTCACCGCTATGAAGTGGATATCAAGTACCGTGAGCAGCTTGAAAAAGCCGGGCTCAATTTCTCGGGCATGTCGCCGGACGGACGCCTGCCGGAGATCGTGGAATGGTCGGATCACCCGTGGTTCATCGGCGTGCAGTATCACCCGGAACTGAAGTCCAAACCGTTCGACCCGCATCCTCTGTTCCGCGATTTCGTGCGCGCTGCGAAAGACACCTCGCGCCTGGTCTGACCCTGGGCTGTGTCGGACTGTCACCCCGCGTTGTTTTGTGCGGGCTGATCTCTTAACTGTATGTGCAAGCAGAATTTCTGCTTCGCAGGCTCAATGCAGTTCAGAGTTTCAGGAGATTTCCGATGAGCAACGCAACAACGATTACCAACCTCCAGCAAGCGCTTCATATGGAGCTGACGGCGGCGCACCAGTACCAGCTGCATGCCCATGTGCTGGAGGACTGGGGGCTGGACATCCTTGCCGAAAAAATGCGCGCTGAAATGCAGGAAGAATTGGGTCACTCCGACGCGTTCATCGAGCGTATCCTGTTCCTTGGCGGCGTGCCCGAGCTTGCGTTTCAGAAAAGCCCAGTCGCCGCGGGGTCTCTGGAAGACATGTTTGCCGCGGACCTGAAGGATGAAACCGAGGCGGTCGACTTCTATACCAAGGCCGCGTTGCAGGCCGCCGAGGTCGGCGATGTCGGGTCAAGGACCCTGTTCGAACGCATCTTGCTGGAAGAAGAAGGCCATAAGGACTGGCTGGACACTCAGCTGAACCTGTTGAAGCGTTTGGGTGAGGCCAATTTCAGCGCAAAATTCGTATCCGGCGCGGCAGAAGAAGCCTGAGGCACGCACCGCCGCTTGCCCATGCACCAGCATGGCCCGGACCATCTTGCCATGGACCGGGCCATGCGGCTTCCGTCACTTCAATGTGACGCTGCCGAGCAAAAAACCTCTACTCGGTCTGCCCTCATGGGGTTAACTGTTGATCACACCACGACAGGAGAGCCCCGATGAGCGATCAATCCCAACGCGCGAAGACCTTTACCAGCCTTCACAAAAAGGGCGACCCCGTCATTCTGTTCAACATCTGGGATGCTGGCAGTGCCGGCGCGGTGCGGGATGCAGGCGCGCAAGCCATTGCAACCGGCAGTGCACCTGTTGCCATGGCACAGGGTTTTGGCGACGGTCAGAACATCCCGCTTGAGGCCGCATTGGACAATGCGCGCCGCATCGTTGCAGCGGTTGATCTTCCGGTGACACTGGATTTCGAAGGGGCATATGCCGAAGATCCACAGGGCATTGCGCAAAACGTCAAGCGTGCGCTGGATTGCGGCGTGGTAGGTTTCAACTTCGAAGATCAGATCATCGGCGGCGACGGGCTGTACGATACAGCGGTTCAGGCCAAACGCGTCGAAGCCATGCGCGCGGCCTGCGAAGACGCGGGCATACCTGCCTATGTCAACGCAAGAACCGACATTTTCCTGAAAGCCCCGGCAGAAACACATGATGAGGCCATGCTGAACGACGCCATTGCCCGTGCTTCGGCCTATGAGGCAGCGGGCGCCAGTGGTTTTTTTGCTCCGGGGCTGAAAGACGAGTCGATGATCGGCCATCTGTGCGAGCGTACGAACCTACCGGTCAATATCATCGCCCTGCCCGGCACCCCCGGCACACCGCGTCTGGCTGAACTGGGGGTTGCGCGCGTCAGCTATGGTCCGGTTCCTTATCGCCATATGATCAAGTGGTTAACAGATCAGGCGCACGCCGCTATTCACTACCGCAACTGATCACCCTGAAGTTGTGGGATTGCAATTGCCGTCACTTCTCATCACCCTGCTTTTGAAACCGAACAGGAGGCAAGCCTGATGAAAGGCTATTGGGTTGCACATGTCGATGTGGACGACATGGACACGTACAAGACCTACATTGCTGCAAATGCGGAGCCCTTTGCAGCTTATGGTGCGCGCTTTCTGACGCGCGGAGGAAAGCGCGAAGTTAAGGAAGGCGCAGCGCGCGCCCGGACCGTTGTGATCGAATTTCCCAGCTATGAGGATGCGCTTGCCTGTTACGAAAGCGAAGCATACCAGAAAGCCAAAGCACTGCGCGCCCCGGTATCGATGGGCGATCTTGTGATCATTCAAGGCTATGACGGGTAGACTACGCTTGGCGCACCACAAAATATGGAATAATCTTTTGCCATGTTGAAAAAGTTCCTTCAGGCGCTCAGACCGCCCCAGCATGAACATCTTCCGGACCCGGATGCCGAACTTGCTCTGGGTGCGCTCATGGTGCGCGTGGCGCAGGCTGATCGGGACTACAAGCTGGAAGAGATCCGCCTGATCGACAAAATCCTGGCCCGTCTTTACCAGCACAACGCGATCGAAGCAGCCAAGGTGCGCGCCACATGCGAAAAGCTTCACGCGGCAGCGCCGGATACCGATACCTTCGGCAAGCTGATCCGTGAGACCACGGATCTGAAGGAACGCCTGGCCGCTCTGGATGCGCTGTGGGAAGTTGTTCTGGCAGATGGAAACACCGACGAAGGCGAGGTGAAAATCGTCGAGGAAGCCCGCGTTGCCATGGGGTTGAGCTTTAACGACAGCAAGGCTGCGCGTGAACGCGTTCAAAGCCGCTTGGATGTGAGTTAGTCGCTCGCTATATCTAACGCATGTTCAGTGAATTTCTTTCCAGGCTCACGCAGCCTCAGCCCGATCCTCTTGTCGACGATGACGCCCGCCTGGCCCTGACGGCCCTGCTGGTGCGTCTGGCACGGTCCGACAATGACTATTCCGATACCGAAATGGCCCGTATCGACCGAATTTCGGCGCAACGCTATGGCCTGTCCCCGTTCGAATGCGCCGCCCTGCGTGCCCGCGCAGAAGATCTTGAGGCCGAGGCCCCGGACACCGTCCGCTTTACCCGAGCCATCAAAGAGGCGGTTGCCTACGAAGATCGTCTTGCGGTCGTTCAGGCGCTGTGGTCCGTGGCGTTGGCCGATGGGCACCGTACAAGCGAGGAAGATTCGCTGCTGCGTCTGGTGGTCAGTCTTCTGGGCGTGAGTGACGTGGATTCCGCTTTGGCACGGCAAAAGGCTGCAAAATCGTGATTGCCATGCTGGGCATGTATGACATGCCTGCCCTGCAAGCCGCCAATGACAGGTTCTGGAACCTGATTCGCGCCCAACTTGGATCAGGCCCGGAACACCTTACCCGCGACAAAGACGTGTGGACGGTCTGGCGGGACCCAAAACTGATTCTGGCACAAACCTGTGGCATGCCGTTTCGAACCCGATTGCATGGTCACGTGCAACTGGTTGGCACCCCGGACTATGACCTGCCCGGATGTCCCCCCGGATACTATTGCTCTGTCTTTGTGGCGCGGCATGACGACGATCGGGATCTGGCGGGGCTGAGCACAGGGGTTTTCGCGTATAATGAGGGCTTGTCCCAATCCGGCTGGGCAGCCCCGATCACACATATGACCCAGGCAAACCTGCACCCCGCCGGACTGTTGGAAACCGGCGGGCATGCGCTGTCTGCCCAAGCCGTCGCAGATGGCAAAGCGGATTTTGCCGCGCTGGACATGCTGACGTGGCTGATGCTGCAACAACATAGCAATTTGGGAACCAAACTGCGCGAACTGGCAAGAACGACTCCGACTCCGACCCTTCCCTACATCACGTCGATGGGTCGGAATCCGCAGGTCATTGCAGGCGCTGTTCGGGCCGCGATTGACCAGCTTTGCGGCGACGATCAACGATTGCTGCATATTCGCGGGTTGATCGATATTCCCGCGGCGCACTACTTGGCTGTCCCCACTCCGGCGCCCCCCAAAGATGGCGAATCAACGACTGCCCAATTTGTCGACTGATTTTGGCCAATTTGGGTGTTTCTCCGCTTGATTCTGTCATTTGCACATTGCATTGACCTTTTTTTTCGGTCCTAGTACCGGACCAACACCACCAACCACTGGACTGCCCGTGACAGAAACTGCACCCGTCATCGAAATCAAAGACCTTCACAAAAGCTTCGGAAATCTTGAAGTGTTGAAGGGGGTCGATATCACGGCACATCGCGGTGACGTGGTATCACTGATTGGGTCGTCCGGGTCCGGCAAGTCGACGCTTCTGCGATGCTGCAATCTTCTGGAAGACAGCCAGCAAGGAGAAATCCTTTTCAAGGGTGAGCCTGTGAAATGGTCCGGGGAAAGCCACGGGCGCCGCCCCGCCGACTCCAAACAGGTTCTGCGCATACGCACCAACCTGTCGATGGTGTTTCAACAGTTCAATCTTTGGGCGCATATGACCATCCTGCAAAATGTGATGGAAGCCCCCGTGACCGTTCTGGGGCGCGACAGGGCCGAGGTGGAAGAGAGCGCGCGCAAGTATCTGGACAAGGTTGGCATCGGCGACAAATGCGACGCCTATCCGGCGCAATTGTCCGGCGGGCAGCAACAGCGCGCCGCCATCGCCCGCGGCCTGTGCATGGAACCCGAAGCCCTGCTGTTTGATGAACCGACTTCGGCTTTGGACCCTGAACTGGAACAGGAAGTGATCAAGGTGATCAAGGACTTGGCCGCCGAAGGGCGTACCATGATCATCGTGACGCATGACATGAAAATGGCCGCCGACATTTCAAGCCACGTGGTGTTCCTGCACCAGGGCCTGATCGAGGAAGAAGGCACGCCCGAAGATATCTTCACATCTCCTGAATCCGAACGGCTTCGGGGTTTTCTCTCCGCCACTCAGGCGGCTTAACTTCAAAAACAGAACCAAACTGGGGAGCAACCAATGAAAAATCTGATTCTGTCTACTGCCGCACTGGCGCTGACCGCCGGTATCGCCATGGCCGACACCGTCCGCATGGGGACCGAGGGCGCCTACCCTCCGTACAACTTCATCAATGATGCGGGCGAAATCGACGGCTTCGAGCGTGAAGTCGGCGACGAACTGTGCAAGCGCGCAAACCTGGAATGTGAATGGGTCAAGAACGACTGGGATTCGATCATTCCAAACCTGGTCTCGGGCAACTACGACACCATCATCGCGGGCATGTCGATCACCGACGAACGTGACGAAGTCATCGACTTCACCCAGAACTATTTCCCGCCTGCGGCTTCGGCCTATGTCGGTGCGTCTGCGGATGTTGATGTTACCACCGGCGTCGTTGCCGCACAGACCGCCACCATTCAGGCAGGCCACGTAGCCGAGTCGGGCGCGACTCTGGTCGAGTTTGCAACTCCGGAAGAAACCATCGCAGCCGTGCGAAACGGTGAAGCCGATGCCGTGTTTGCCGACAAGGACTTCCTGGTGCCGATCGTCGAAGAATCCGCCGGAGAGCTGGTTTTCGTGGGTGATGACGTTCCGCTGGGCGGTGGCATCGGGCTGGGCATCCGTGAATCGGATGGCGAACTGCGCGGAAAGTTCGACGAGGCGATCACCTCGATGAAAGCGGACGGTTCGTTGAACGAACTGATCATCAAGTGGTTCGGCGAAGGCGTTCCGACCTACAACGCTGACGGTTCGGTCGTTACAAACTAATCCGTATCAAGCGGTTCGGCGCGTCCATCGCGCCGAACCCTGCCCGGTGAAACAACCGGGTACGACGTTCGAAAGACGCTTTATGTTTTCCTATTGCGCTGACCCTGACACGCTCGGAACATTCCGATGGTTCTCCTGCTACCTGACCAACGGCGTGCACTGGTCCTTCTACCTGTCGTTCCTCAAGGTGTTGGGATTGCTGGCGGTGACCGCGCCGGTCGCATTGGCGTTTGGTTTTGTTGGCGCAATGGCCGCCCGATCACATTTCCCGCCGCTGAGCTGGCTGGGCAAAGGGTATATTGCCATCGTGCGCGGTGTTCCGGACATCGCTTTCTTCCTGTTTTTCGTGATAGCCTTGGATCAGGCGTTCGAATGGACGCGGCATAAGATATTGTGCCCCGAATGGACCGACCCGATCCGGCAGGGAAATGACTTTATCGTCTGTCAGGCGGCCAAGCTGCCATTGGGGACCGCACCGGAATGGGTGCATGAAACCTACGGCTTTTTCCTGGCCGTCGTTACCTTCTCGATTGTTTTCGGCGCGTTTGCGGCAAACGTTTTGTTTGGTGGAATGCGCGCCGTGCCCCACGCGCAACTAGAAACCGCCGAAGCATATGGCATGTCCCGTCGTCAGACCTTCTGGCGCATCCTTGTGCCGCAGATGTGGGTCTATGCCCTGCCCGGCCTGTCGAATCTTTGGATGGTTCTCATCAAGGCCACTCCGCTGCTGTTCCTGCTGGGGATCGAAGACATCGTTTATTGGGCCCGCGAACTTGGCGGCACCAAGACGTCCAAGTTCACCCAGTATCCGCATGGCGACTGGCGCATGTGGTACTTCCTGTTCCTGCTTGTCTTCTACCTCGGCATGACGCGCGTATCTGAACTTGGGCTTGAAAAGCTGATGCGGAAACTGTCCCACGGGCAGGCCACGTCCGGCGGCGAGCTTCTGCGCAAGGAGACCACGGCATGAGCTGCTTGCAGACGATTCAAGATTACGGCCTGCGGTCCCTGGGTATCGGCGAGCGGCTGCTGCCCAAAAGTGACTTCACCCTGTGCGAACAGTTCACGCTGATCGGTTCGGGGATGATCTGGAATGTCTATTTCGGGATCATGGCGCTGGCGACCGGATTCTTTCTGGCTACGGCCCTGGCCGTCGGCAAGGCCTCAGCAAACAAATGGCTCCGCAAACCCTCGGAATGGTTCATTTTCCTGTTTCGCGGCTCGCCCTTGTTTATCCAGTTTTTCTTCGCCTATTTCCTGTTCCTGTCGCTGAAGAAATCTAACCCGATGTTCGACGCCTTCACCTCGGCCTGGCTGGGGGCGCTGATCGTGCTGTTCCTCAACACCGCAGCCTATTCGGGCGAGATCTTTTACGGAGCGCTAAGGTCCATTCCCAAGGGCGATATCGAAGCCGCAGATGCCTATGGCATGTCAGGCTGGGCCCGTTTTCGCCGGATCGTCTGGCCCACCATGTTGCGGCTTGCCTGGCCTGCCTACACGAACGAAGCGATCTTTCTTTTCCACGCGACAACGCTGGTTTTCTTTTCAGCCTTCCCGGCATGGCAGCAACGCGGAGACGCCCTGTATTACGCCAGTTACTTTGCAGACAAGACGTTCAACCCGTTCATCCCATACCCGATACTGGCGTTCTATTTCATCCTGCTGACGCTGGTGATCGTCGGGGGCTTTGGCCTGATCAACAAACGCCTGAACCGGCACCTTCCGGTCGCAAAACGGGCCAAGATGCGGTTCAAACTGAACCTGGCGCGCTGAGTTTCGGCGTGCCAGTCACGTCTGGACACCAAACCAAATCAACGCCAATCACCGCGCGCCCACGCGTTTTTCAGCACATTCAAAAGGGGAGAAGTGGTACCGCCTCCCTGGCTTGAACAGGGGACCTCTGGATCCACAATCCAGCGCTCTAACCAACTGAGCTAAGGCGGCACTCGTGAGGGGCGATGTACCGAACACGCCCGCGGAATGCAAGAGGATTAAAGCCGAAATTTCCAGCTTTGTTCGACAAGATCGACACCGAAGGAATGCACCGCTTTGCTGTCTGTCAATTCCCAGCCGGACGCCTTGTAAAGTGCGCAGGCGGCAGTATGGCTTTCGTGCGTCCACAGAACCATTTCTTTGTATCCTGCCCCGCGTGCGAAGGCAGTACATGCTTGCAGCAGGCGCTTTCCCAGCCCCTGCCCTCGTGCTTTCGGGACAAGCAGAAACAGCCGCAACTTGGCGGTATTCCGGTCAACAGCAACGCAGAAAATACTGCCCAGACGCTGCCCGTCCTGCTCGGCGATCCAGCCTCTTTCAAGCTCGGGGTCACTGTTGGCCATGAAGTCGTCAAGGATGCTGGCCACTAGGGGCGCAAAGCTGTCATCAAACCCTTCGTCGCGCGCATAAAGCAGACCGTGCTGTTCAACCAGCCACGCGGCGTCATCGGGGTGAAAGGGTCTGAGAACGGCGTCTTCCATATCTCATCTGACCGCAAAGGTGACTTGATTCTCAACCCCGTGCGCGCTAGCAGGAACGCTCAGTCTCGGAGGCACAGATGGGCATCAATACCGAACGCGACATTCAAGCAAACCTGCAAATCGGTCCGACCGATCAGGGTATGGTCCGCCTGTTCATCGAAGCTGACGGCATCGAAATACCGATGGATTTTGACCCGGAAGAAGCAGAAGAAATCGCCGACGAAATTCGTGCTGCGGTACAAGCCGCCCTTTCGGTCAAAGGCTGACCTTACAGCCTGGGATCCCGAAGCGCGTGCAAACGGCGCGCGGCATCCGTTGCAAATTTCTGGATCATCTTCTTGCGCCGCGCCGGTGCGATTTTGTCCTCGGGCGCCATGCGCACGATTTCCGCGTCATAGGCATCGGCGATGATCAGGCCTGTTTCATCTGGCAACAGATCGGTCGGGAATTCCGTGTCGACGGCCCAAAAGAATCGGTCACACCATTCCAAATAGCCCTGCCATTTCGAATCCGACTGATAATCGGCACGGCTGGATTTGCATTCAATCACCCACAACTCACCCTTTGGCCCCAGCCCCATCACGTCAACGCGCAACCCGCGCGCAGGCACGAATTCCTCCACGGAAACAAAGCCATGGGCCGCAAGATGCCGCGCGACGCCACGTGCCAGTCTTTGTCCAGGTTGCAGATCCAAAGTCATGGCTGAAAATGTGAACAATTAGCGAACAAAAGTAAAGCGCCTTTGCACCTTGACATAGTACCTCTTGGTATCGCATAAATATAATACCAAAAGGTACCATTTCTGAGGTTGCTTATGGAGAACCAAACTCAAAACGCGTTTCGCGCGCTGGCCGATCCCACACGCCGGAGCATCGTGCGACTGCTCTCGTCACAGGACATGACGATCGGGCAGTTGACGGACCGGTTCGACATGACCCGCGCTGCGGTCAAAAAACACCTGACGATTCTTTCCGACGGTGGGTTGATCACAGTCGAAGCGCGCGGCCGGGAACGCATCAATCGGCTTGAACCACAGGGTATGGCCCCGGTGCTCGACTGGCTCAGCTATTTTGACCAGTTCTGGGACGATCGCCTCAACTCTCTCAAGGAAGCCATTGAAAGGAAAGAAAATGACTGATGCCGTATTGAAGAAATCGATTTTCCTCAGGGCGGAACCGGAAACCGTTTGGGCCTATCTGACGGAACCTGAGCATCTGGCGGAATGGTTCCACAAGCCTGAAAGAACACTGGCAGAAGGTCAGAAGCTTGAAATGTTCGGCACGACAAGCGGCGACTTGCTGATCTGGGGAGAGGTCCGTATCGCCCGCCCCCCAAAATATCTTGAACACACCTTCACCGTCAAACCGATGGGAGACGCTGTAAGCGTGGTCAAATGGACATTGGAGCCGGTCTTGGGCGGCACACGTCTTGAGCTTGTGCACGAAGGATTACCGCAAGGCGTCGCTGCATTTGATCTGATCCTGGCCCTGGACAAAGGATGGGATGAACATTTCGGCAAGTTGCGTGTGGCATTGCACGAAACAGTTGACGCCTGACCTCTTGCGCGAACCCGTCAGACACCCTACTTAAGCGCGTGGCGGGTTCTGCCCTTCTTGTGACAGGTAGCATTCTGGTGGCCTTAAGCAATTCCGAGGGGGCTGGCTCTGTTCAGGTCCTGGCCTGATTACCCGGCGCCCACCTGTACATACAGGTCCTCGGGAATCAAACCGCACGGTTGACTGGTGGTCCCGCCGCACTTTCCCTGAAATATCAGCGCCCTGCGTGGGCTTCCTGTTTCACGGTTGCCGGCTCGAAGCTGTGTGCGACCGGTGTTCCCCGACGCGGCCCCTGCGGCTTTTCCGCCATGCTCATGATCTTGTACGCGAACTGAACGCCGGCAAAGACGATGCCGTTCATGAACCAGATCATCACCAACGCGATCAGGCCGATTTCCGACCCGGTGATCAGATGCCGAAGGTTCGCGACGTTCAGCGCCAGGAGCACCCCGACAAACACGGCCGAAATGACAAAACCCCAGGCGACTTGCGTGATATACAGGCGGATCAGTTTGGGCATGGCGAACCTCCTTGCGCTTCGACAACAATGCTAGCGCATGTCTGGTTCAGGTAAACGTGTCAGAACGCCTCGGGCTGGGCCTCGCGCGCCATGTGATCCAGCACGGCATTGACGAATTTTGGTTCTTTACCTTCTGAAAAAAAGGCACGCGCCACATCGACAAACTCGGTGATCACCACCTTGGGCGGTGTGCCGCTTTGGGTCAGTTCCGCACCCGCCGCGCGAAACAGCGCGCGCAGGGTCGGGTCGATGCGCGCGATCGGCCATTTCGCCACCAGCGCGCGGTCGGTCATCTGGTCGATCGGCGCCTGATAGTTCACCGCGTCATCCACCAGCTTGCGGAACAGCGTGCTGTCGCCCTCGAGCATCTCGTCGCCCTCGTAGACCGCGCCGAACCGGTGGTCCAGAAACTCGTTGACCACCTGCTCGGTCGTCTGGCCCGACTGTTCCATCTGGAACAGCGCCTGCACGGCATAAAGCCGCGCTGCGGATTTCATCAGGCGTTTCCGGTTTGCCGGTTTCGGCGTGTCTGTCTGGGTCATGCTGTCGTTGATCCGTTGCTGTCGCCCGCCACCAGGATGGACTCGGACGGCGGCTTGAATCCGACGCCCTTTTTCGAAGCGCCCCACTTACGGCTGAGCGCGATCAGATGCAAGGCCGCAGCGGCCGCGCCGCCCCCTTTATTCATCTTTTCGGGGTTGGCGCGGACTTCGGCCTGCTCGTCATTCTCGACCGTCAGGATGCCGTTGCCGATGCACAGCCCCTGTAGGCCCAGCAGCTGGATCGCGCGGCTGGAGTCGTTGCAGACGGTTTCGTAATGCGTGGTCTCACCGCGGATGACGCAGCCAAGCGCGACATAGCCGTCAAAGTTGCACTGTCGGTCGGCCATGGCGATGGCCGTGGGGATTTCCAGCGCGCCGGGCACTTCGACCACTTCGCAGGTGCCGCCAGCCGCTTCGATCTCGGCCGTGGCACCCGCAATCAGGTTGTCGGCGATCGAGCGGTAGAACGGAGCGGCCACGATCAGCAGTTTCACCGGCTTGTCGAAGCTGGGTGTTGGCAGAATTCCGTGTTTGTCTTGTTCAGCCATGTTCAGTCTTCCTTCAGAATCGAGCGGGTGCCGACGATGGACAGGCCAAACGCGTCCAGCCCAAGATACACCGTTTCAGGAGAGTCGGTTAGCAGCACCAGTTCCTGAATCCCCATCTTGGACAGGATCTGCGCCCCCAGACCGGTTTGCTTGATGGTGCGCGGGCCTTCATCTTCGACCGCATACAACGAGTTGCGCGGCTGGCGGAACAGGCAGACCACGCCGCGGCCCTCTTCGGCGATCTTTTCCATTGCGCGCGGCAACTCGCGCGATGATTTCGGACCAAGCCCCAGGATATCCGGCGCTTCGTGCAGGGCGTGCGTGCGCGTCAGAACGGGCTCGGGCGTGGTGATGTCACCTTTGATCATGACCACATGTTCAATGCCGTGGGTCTGATCGGTGAAAATCCGCATTTCCCACTCACCGCCGTATTCCGAGGTGACTGTTTGACGAGAAGTCTCGACAACCAGATTGTCATTGCGCGCCCGATAGCTGATCAGATCGCTGATCGTGCCGATTTTCATGTTGTGCTTTTTGGCGAACTCGACCAGATCCGGCAGGCGCGCCATGGTTCCGTCTTCATTCATGATCTCGCAGATCACGCCTGACGGGTTCAGCCCGGCAAGACGCGAGATATCCACGGCGGCCTCGGTATGGCCTGCGCGCACCAGCACCCCGCCCCGCTTTGCCCGCAACGGGAAGACATGGCCCGGGGTGGCGATATGCGCCATCGTGTTCTGTTCGTTGATCGCGGTCGCCACGGTCAGCGCCCGGTCGGCGGCTGAAATCCCGGTGCTGACACCTTCGCGCGCCTCAATCGAAACCGTAAAGGCCGTCTCGTGCCGGGATGAGTTGTTCACGGCCATCATCGGCAGGCCCAGCGCATCTATCCGTTCCGCCGTCATCGGCAAACAGATCAGGCCACGCCCGTGGGTGGCCATGAAGTTGATCGCCTCGGCATCCGCAAACTCGGCCGGGATCACCAGATCGCCTTCGTTCTCGCGATCTTCGTGATCGACCAGAATGTACATCCGGCCAGCGCGCGCCTCTTCGATGATTTCTTCGATCGGGCTGATCGCGTCACGCAACTGGGCCTCGACCGGTCCGGGGGTTTCAAAGCTCATGGGGCAGCCTTTCACATGGCAGGTTTGCTCGGCGGAATAGACCACTGAGGGCGCAAAGACCAGTCCACAAACGGCGCAGGTACTTTCCGACGCGACGTATCAGGACATCTCGGCCAGACGCGCGACGTACCGGGCCAACGTATCGATCTCAAGATTGACGCGATCGCCCACACCCACATCGCCCCAGGTCGTGACTTCCTTGGTGTGAGGGATGAAATTGATGCCAAACTCGCAATCATTCACGTCATTGACCGTCAGCGATGTCCCGTTCAGCGCAACCGACCCTTTGGGCGCTATGAACCGGGCCAGTTCCTTCGGTGCGCGCAAGGTGACACGTGTGCTGTCGCCTTCATCTTCGACCGCGACCACGTCGGCCACGTCATCCACATGACCCGAAACGATGTGACCGCCCAGTTCATCACCGACTTTCAGCGCTCGCTCCAGATTGACGCGTTTTCCGACGGCCCAGGTGTCAAGATTGGTCTTCGAAACCGTCTCGGCGCTGATCTGAACATCATACCAATCGTCGCCCAGCGCGATCACCGTCAGGCACACACCATCACTGGCAATCGAGGCTCCGATATCGATACCGGCCGTGTCATAGGCCGTCTTGATCCGGGCGCGCAGATCCCCCTGCTGTTCCAGCTCGGTGACGGTGCCGATGTCGGTGACGATCCCTGTGAACATTCCGTTAACCCTCAGTTCCTAACCTGTGCCTGCTATTCACCGTCGAGGTAAGCCCAATGGGCCGCGCGGGCAAGCCCCGCCTTGCCGTACAAGGCCCAAACGGGCATAGTTTCGGCAACAAATACTAAAAGAGCAGTCCAGATGCCGCAAATGCCTTCAGGCTCAGACAAACGGGTCTTCCTGTTTCTTCAGGGACCTCACGGGCCGTTTTTCTCAACACTCGGGCAGATGTTGCGCGCCACGGGGGCACAGGTCTGGCGGGTTGGGTTCAATGCGGGGGATCAGGCGTTCTGGTTCGACAAGGCAAGTTTCATCGCGTTCCGGAACAGGCCCGACGATTGGCCCGAGACATTGAACAGGTTGATTGCCGACAAGGGCGTCACGGATATCGTTCTTTATGGCGACACGAGACCGGTCCACGCCCGCGCAGTTGAGATTGCGAAGTCTCAAGGGCTGACAATTCACGTTTTCGAAGAAGGTTACCTGCGGCCTTGGTGGGTTACGTACGAGCGGAACGGGTCAAACGGGCACTCGCGCCTGATGTCACTGAATGTCGACCAGATGCGGCAGGCTCTGGCCCGGTCGGACAGCAAAACGCCCCCGCCACCATCGCATTGGGGGGATATGCGGCAACACATATTCTACGGCGCCCTCTATCATTGGTTCGTCATGTTCCTGAACAAGGGATACCGCAATTTCCGGCCTCATCGTGATCTGTCGGTTTCACAGGAATTCCGGTTGTATTTCGAACGCCTGATGCTGATGCCTGTTCATCGCCTGCAACGCAGCATTGCCACGGCGCGCGTCAGATGGGGGGGCTTCCCCTATCACCTCGTGTTGCTGCAACTGGGGCATGACAGTTCGGTTCAGGCCCATTCCGAATTCTCTTGCATGTCCGATTTTCTGGAACTGGTCATCGCAGGATTCGCGCAAGGCGCACCGGCGCATCACAGGCTGGTTGTAAAAGAGCACCCTTTGGAAAACCACCGTGAACCATTGCACCTTCGCGCCATGGAGATTGCCAGGAAACACGGGGTGCAGAACCGTGTTCACTATGTCCCCGGCGGAAAACTGGCAGGTTTGCTGGATGAGGCGAACTCGGCCGTCACCGTGAATTCCACTGCGGGGCAGCAGGTCTTGTGGCGGGGTATTCCGCTGCGTATTTTCGGACGTTCGGTTTATGACAAGACCGACTTCGTATCACAGCAGTCGATCGCCGCATTTTTTGCGGCACCAGACGCGCCGGATGTCGACGCCTATCGCTGTTACCGGCAATTCCTGCTGGAAACCAGCCAGATTCCGGGCGGGTTTTATTCCAGGCGCGGCAGGCGGCAGTTGCTGCGCCGCGCCGTGGACATGATGCTCAGCAGCAGTGACCCTTATCAGGCCCTTCTGAACAAGAACGAGGCACCGACGCCACAGTTGAAAATCGTCGAGTAATTCGGGCGCTCTGTGACTGGAAGTTGTGCTGCTTACCGGCTAATCTTCCCGCAACAACAAAAGACTGAGGATATCCGGCAGTGCAATTCTCTCCTAAGCGATGGATGCGGGGGGGCTCCCTTGTAGCCGCAATCGGCTTGATGGCGGCCTGCCAACTTCCGAAATCCGGGCCGAACAAGACCGAAATTCTGGCGGGTGCCGTCCAGAATGGCGGCAACGCGTTTGTCGTCGAAGTCGATGACCGCGTGACACGCCTTGCATCCGCCGTGCCTCAGTTTGGCTTTTCGCCCTCGTTCAGCAGCGCCCAGGCCTTGACCGCCGACACTGTCCGCCCCGGTGACGTGCTGGGCCTGACCATATGGGAAAACGTGGACGACGGGTTGCTGTCCGGCGAAACCGGTGCGGCGACCATTCTGGACGAAGTTCAGGTCGACAGCGACGGTTTCATTTTCGTCCCCTATGCGGGTCGGATTCGGGCCGCGGGCAACACACCCGAACAGCTTCGCGTTTTGATCACGAACAAGCTGCGGGAACAGACACCCGACCCACAGATCGAAGTGCGGCGTGTTGCGGGTGACGGTTCCACCGTCTCGCTGACGGGTACAGTCGCAACCCCCGGCATCTATCCGATCGAACGCCCAACCCGTTCCCTGCTTGGCATGCTGTCCAAGGCGGGCGGGGTCTCAGTAGCGTCGGATATCGCACTGGTGACATTGATCCGAGGGGATCAAAAGGGCACCGTCTGGTACGAAGATCTGTTCCGCAACCCGAAACTGGACGTCGCTTTGCGTGGCGGCGACCGCATTTTGGTGGAAGAAGACAGCAGATCATACATAGCTCTCGGCGCGACCGGGGGTCAGTCTCGTGTGGCCTTTGACAGTCAAGACCTTACTGCGTTGGAAGCTTTGGCTCAGGTCGGTGGTCTGCTAACACTGTCCTCTGATCCAACCGGCATTTTCATTCTGCGAAAAGAGCGCCAGGACATCGCGCGCAGCATCACCGGACGCGCCGACCTGAAGGGGGATCAACGCATGATCTACCTGCTGAACCTGACGGCCCCCAACGGCCTGTTCATCGCGCGGGATTTCGTGATCCGCGACGATGATACGATTTATGTGACCGAAGCACCCTATGCACAGTGGAGCAAATCGATCTCGCTGATCGCTGGTGGCCTGACCCCCATCGCAAACGTCGCCACGCTGACCGGCAACTGATGCATGGTACCCGATCCGGACAGCGCAGCCGGGGCCGAGCGCACCCGGCTGTTCGTCTACAACGGCGGGTTTCTTACGCAAAAACGCCTGAGACGGATTCTGACGCTTGCCGGATATGACATTCGTCTGGGTCTTCCCAAGGATGGCGATTGCGTGGGCATATGGGGCAACAGCCCGACCGCGTATCGGGGCCTGCGCATCGCCGAAAAACACCGTGCACCCGTTCTGCGGGTCGAGGATGCCTTTCTCAGGTCTCTGCACCTGGGGCGCGCCGGTGAACCGCCCTTGGGTCTTTTGCTGGACCGTTCAGGCCCGCATTTCGATGTGGCAGAACCTTCCGACCTTGAGAAGCTGCTGAACACTGATCCCTTGGACGACACCGCGCTGCTGAACCGCGCACGCGCGGCGATGGAGCGGGTCAGGGAATTGCACCTCAGCAAGTATTCCGCGTTTGACCCCGATCTTGCCGCACCTGACCCCGGTTATGTACTGGTCATCGATCAGACGGTTGGCGATGCCGCCGTCACGGCAAGCGGCGCCGATCGTGCCCGTTTTCTTGAAATGCTCGTGGTCGCGCAGGAGGAAAACCCAGGCGCGCGCATTCTGATCAAGACACATCCAGAAACGATGGCAGGTCATCGTCGGGGGCATTTCACCGATCAGGACCTGTCAGACCGGGTCACGTGGTTTGACAAACCGATCAGCCCCTGGCCCCTGCTTGAAGGCGCCGTTGCGGTTTATACCGTTTCCTCGCAACTGGGCTTTGAAGCTATTCTGGCCGGTCACAAACCGCGCGTTTTCGGTCAACCGTTCTATGCCGGCTGGGGCCTGACGCAGGATGAATTCCCAGTCCAGCGCCGTCAGCGCAACCTGACCCGCGCGCAACTGTTCGCGGCCGCGATGCTGCTTTACCCGACCTGGTACGACCCCTTTCGCGATCAGCTCTGCGAACTGGAAACGGTTCTGGACATTTTGGAGGCGCAGACCCGCGCATGGCGGCAGGATAGGCTCGGTTGGACGGCTGCCGGTATGCGTCTGTGGAAACGCAGGCACATGCAACAGATTTTCGGGCGGCATGGCACGTTGCGCTTTACGGCCACACAGCCTGATGCCTCAGATCGCCCCCACATGGTCTGGGCCAGTCGGGCGCGCGACAGCGAAGGGGCCGTTCGTGTGGAAGACGGCTTTTTGCGTTCCCGCGGACTTGGGGCGGCGCTTGTTCCGCCCCTATCCCTGGTAACCGACGAAATCGGTATCTACTATGACCCCACAAAGCCCAGCCAGTTGGAAAACCTGATCAGCGAGCGCGCAACATTGCGCCCGGATCAGGAATTGCGCGCTGAACGGCTTGTCGAGAGATTGCTGGCCGATGGTTTGAGCAAATACAACACGGGCCAATCCGCGCCGGTTGTGCCCCATGGGCACCGAATTCTGGTGCCCGGACAGGTTGAAGATGACGCCTCGATCCTGCTGGGCACCAACACGGTGCGCAGCAATCTGGACCTGCTGCAAACAGCGCGCGAAGCCAACCCCGATGCAATCCTGATCTACAAACCGCATCCTGATGTCGAAGCCGGGTTGCGGGATGGCCAGATAGACGCAGAGTCACTTGCGGACCTTGTCGTGACCCGGACTGACCCCGCCTCGCTGCTGACGCAGGTGGACGAGGTCTGGACAATGACATCGCTATTGGGGTTCGAGGCATTGTTGCGCGGGGTGAAGGTCACGACTCTGGGCGCGCCCTTCTATGCGGGATGGGGCCTGACCACCGATCTGGATACCGTCCCCGTCAGGCGAGGTGCACGGCCGTCGCTGATGGGCTTGGTGCACGCCACCTTGATTGACTATCCACGCTATTTCGATCCGATCACCAGACAACCCTGCCCTGTCGAAGTGGCCGTTGAACGCTTGGCGCTGGGGTATTCGGCACCGTCCGGTCCGTTCAACCGGTTTCTGTCAAAGCTTCAGGGCGCGTTCGCAACGCACGCTCATCTTTGGCGTTGACGTTATTCCGACGCTCTGCGCCAACGGTGCAATACATCCCCGCCGACCGCCTGCGTCTCGATCAATTCGAACCTGGGGGCGGCCTCCAGCGTTTCCAGACCTAGTGTCCCAACTGCGGCCAGGCCCTCGGCCCCGATGGTTAAGCCGGCAGTGAACCCGATCAGCTCATCCACCAAATCTTCGGCCAGCAGCGAGGCCGCAAGCGCGGCACCGCCTTCGCAGAAGACACTGGTCAAACCGGCCTGACCCAGTTGCTGAAGCAGATCCACCGCATCGATATGATGATCTTTCAACGCACAGGGGATCAGCTTTGCCCCCAATCCCTCCCACGCCTGTGCGCGTTCGGCATCCGGGTGATGCGCATGGCACAGCCAGACAGGTATCTTTGAGGCTGTGCGCGCCAGCTGGCCCATCAGAGGAATATCCATATGGCGGGACACCACGACGCGGACGGGTTGATGCTCAACGCCAAGATCCCGAACGGTCAGCGAGGGGTCGTCGGCGCGCGCCGTCCCTGCCCCGACCATAACCGCATCGTGACGTGCACGCACGGAATGGACCACACGACGTGCCTGCGGTCCGGTAATCCATTGACTGTGCCCTGTCGAAGTTGCGATGCGCCCGTCAAAACTGCTGGCCATCTTCAGCGTCACAAAAGGCCGACCTTGTTCAGTCTTGAGGAAAAAGCCTTCCAGATCCCGTTCTGCCTGTTCCGCAAGAACGCCAGTTACAACGTCAATCCCGGCCTCGCGCAACATGGCAAAACCCTGCCCGGCCACGCGCGGATCGCTGTCTTCGACAGCGGCCACAACGCGGGATACACCTGCCGCAATCAAGGCCTCGGCGCAGGGTGGCGTTTTGCCGTGATGGGCACAGGGTTCCAGAGTTACATAGGCGGTCGCACCACGCGCACCCTGCCCGGCCTGAGCCAAGGCTTCGGTTTCGGCATGAGGGCGGCCACCCGGCTGTGTCCAGCCCCGCCCAATGATCCGGTCATCACGAACGATGACACACCCCACAGCGGGGTTCGGCCAGCACGTCCCCTGACCGCGCCGCCCCAAAGACAGGGCAAGCGCCATGAATCGCTTATCTGTTTCGTTCACTCGTCAGTCGAAGGCTGCGGCGGGCGCAGTTCGTGGACGAACTCCTCGAAATCATCGGCCGCCTGGAAATTCTTGTACACACTCGCAAAGCGAACATAGGCGACAGTGTCGATCCGCGCCAGAGCTTCCATAACGATCTCACCGATCTTGTTGGACGGGATATCCGTGTCGCCCATGCTTTCCAGACGGCGCACGATGCCCGAAATCATCTGATCGATCCGTTCGGGATCAACGGGGCGTTTCTGCATCGAGATACGGATCGAACGCTCCAGCTTGTCGCGATCGAAATCTTCGCGTTTTCCATTGGTTTTTATGACAACCAGATCACGCAGTTGCACACGTTCGTAGGTCGTGAACCGTCCGCCACAGGCCGGACAGAACCGGCGTCGGCGGATTGCCACGTGGTCCTCTGCCGGGCGTGAATCTTTCACCTGAGTGTCGATATTTCCGCAAAACGGGCAGCGCATCCGCCGTCTCCTCGTCCCATGTTCGGCCTCTTTTTGTAAGCGCTGCGGCTTACTTATCCACAACTATAGGGCAGCCGCTAGGGTTTGGGTAGTCGGAAATTCAAACCGCTAAATAGTGGGTCAGGCCAGATACGCCGCAACCTTCCTTTGATGCGGCGCGGTGCGGTGTTCAAACAGGTAAATCCCTTGCCATGTTCCCAGAACAGGCCGCCCCTGCGACACCGGGATCGTCAGCGAAACCGGCAAGAGCGCGGCCTTGATATGCGCAGGCATATCGTCCGGGCCTTCATAGGTGTGCCGCAGATAGGACATGGCAGGGTTGTCTGACGGTGGAACCAGCCGTTCGAAGAACGCCTGAAGATCTGTTTGAACTTCGGGGTCCGCGTTTTCCTGAATCAGCAATGAGCAGGAAGTGTGGCGAACGAACAGGGTCAAGACCCCATCTTTCGCCACCCGTTCAAGCCATTGCAGAACGTCGGACGTGAATTCGTACAGCCCCGGTCCACGGGTGTGCAAAACGAACTCGGTCTGCATCGTGTCTATCCTGCGCGTTTGTCAGTCGTTGAAGAACGGTCGATAATTACAACGTGCATTCGCACCTTGTACAGATTCACTGTTGCCAGGCTGAAACCCGAACGAGACAAAGCTGCTGGGTTGCACATCAACCGTTTGAGGTTGCTTGATCGAAAACTGAACCGCTGTTCTGCGACCGGTTGTGACACTGGGCCCGTACCCCCGCAGCACGTAAATCCGGTCCGTCCAACCCAATCCCAAGGTTCGGCGCGCATAATCTGCGGCCGCGCACCAATAGCCTTCGGTACGCATGTCGCCGCGGGGGATGACCTCAAAATCAGTGGCGTTTATGGGTTCCGTTCGAAATCCGTTCCGCGCAGCATCTGCTGTCAATGGAACACTGAAGGCCAAGGCTGCCAGCGCGGCGAAAGTGTATGACTGTTTCATGGTAATTTCTTCCCTGATTGCTTGTTCCAAATAGTGACCTCTGAATAGGTTAGTCGAACTTCACCGCGTTCACAGGGTACCTCACGATCAATTCAGCCCGCCAGGTACATAGCGTGATCCGGTGTGAGTCAGCCTTGACAGCGGATCAGCAGGCCCAAGCCCGGTGTCGCAGACCAACGCGTCACCTGCGGGAAAAAGAGCGTGCCGGGGAGCCCTGAGCAGAGATTGGTGATTTCTCCGAGGCTCTGACCTCATCCCCATAAAGGTCCCGACCCGGCAACAAAGCTGATTTGGACAGCAGCGCGCTGCACTTCATGCGCGTTCCGGTCAAAACCTTTCGAGAACTTGCCAACAAGCAATACTCAAGTGCAAAGTTCTTCCTACCAAAAGCCAAAGTCAAAAGAGGGATTTCCCTGATAAGGTATTTGAGAACGCAAGGTGTTTTACCACGATGGATGTAGATATCGACCGACTGCATTTTTTGATCCAGGCACTGGACCGCCACGCCGGCAACAGCGAACTATCCCAGCGGGTTTTGAAACAGGCCGGGCTGCGTCAGCAGGATATTGCGCCTCCTGCCACAGTCTACAGCGCACATAAAGAGGCCCTGTTCATCCGGCACGCCTGTGACGCCGTTGGTGACATCACATTTGCGGCGCGCACCGGGCTCGAGGTCACGTCGGCCTCGACCGTGACAGGGTATATCAGCAAATACTCCCGCGACTTGAGGCAGGTGATGGAAAACCTGTCCCGTTTTCACGGCATCATCGATCCGGCCATCGGGCTCAGCTTCCGTGTTGCCGGTAACTTCGCGGCCCTTGAGGCCGATTGGAAAGACGCCAGCTTTGCCCGCTATCATCGGCGCACGGAATTCCTGTTGTTCGCTGCGCTGGCCAGGATGAGAAACCTCACGCAGGTGAAGTTGCACCCGATCGAGATGCGCTTTCAGCACAAAGTTGGAAGCCACGCCAAAACCTACGAAAAGCTGGCGGGCTGCCCGGTGGTTTTCAGCGCTGAAAAGATTGAGATCATTCTGCCGCTATCTGCGCTGGAATTGAAGGTGCCGACCTATGATCCCAAGCTGCGGGAGCATTTGCTGGAATACGGTGAACGTCTGCTGGCCGAAAAAACACCCCCCAAGCACCAGACCCGCGCCCGTGTCGAAGGTCTGATCACCCGATCCCTGCCCGGCGCAATCCTGCAAGCCGAAGATGCGGCGGCTGACCTGGGGATGAGCCTCAGAACCTTCAGTCGACGCCTCAAGGATGAAGGCACAAGCTATCGCGATATTGTGGACGATCTAAGATGTGATCTGGCCCAGACATTCATCACAAATGGCATGACTCTGTCTGAAATCTCATACGCGCTGGGCTATGCCGATCAGGCTGCTTTTTCGACCGCCTTCAAACGGTGGACAGGTCAACCGCCCAGCGCCTTCAAGACCCGAGTGGAACATCCCATTCGGACAGCTGGCCGAGGGTCATCAGCCTGAAAAACCTCGCCCCGGCCTGTCCCATGAGTGGACAAGACCGATATAGAAAGGAACACCGCCCCGGCCTTGTGCATTCGCGCCAACGTGATGCGAGAACCAGCCAATGTGAACGAAAAAAGGCGCCTCTGACGGGGCGCCTTTGTTCTGATAGATCTTTGTTCTTATTGATCCAGGAAAGACCGGAGTTTTCGTGAACGGCTGGGATGCTTCAGCTTCCGCAGCGCCTTGGCCTCGATCTGACGGATCCGTTCGCGGGTCACGCTGAACTGTTGGCCGACTTCTTCCAGCGTATGATCGGTGTTCATGCCGATGCCAAAACGCATCCGCAGAACCCGTTCTTCGCGCGGGGTGAGCGAGGCCAGCACGCGCGTAGTGGTTTCCTTGAGGTTTTCCTGAATGGCGCTGTCCAGGGGCAGCACGGCATTCTTGTCCTCGATGAAATCGCCCAGCTGGCTGTCTTCCTCGTCGCCAATCGGCGTCTCCAGAGAAATCGGCTCTTTGGCGATCTTCATCACCTTGCGCACTTTCTCGAGCGGCATCTGCAACTTTTCGGCCAGTTCTTCCGGCGTCGGCTCGCGGCCGATTTCATGCAGCATCTGACGGCCCGTGCGCACCAGCTTGTTGATCGTTTCGATCATGTGAACCGGAATACGGATCGTGCGGGCCTGATCCGCGATCGAGCGGGTGATCGCCTGGCGGATCCACCAGGTCGCATAGGTCGAGAACTTATAGCCACGACGGTATTCGAACTTGTCCACCGCCTTCATCAGGCCGATGTTGCCTTCCTGAATAAGATCAAGGAATTGCAGGCCGCGGTTGGTGTACTTTTTGGCGATCGAGATCACCAGGCGCAGGTTGGCTTCGACCATTTCCTTCTTGGCCTGCCGCGCCTCTTTCTCGCCCTTCTGAACCTGCTGCACGATGCGGCGGAATTCCGAGATATCCAGACCGACATACTGGCCGACCTGAGCCATGTCGTTGCGCAGTTCCTCGACCTTCGCGGTCGAGCGTTCGATGAACATCTGCCATCCCCGGCCCGGCTTTTCGGCCATCTCGGCCAGCCAGTTCGGATCCAGCTCACGTCCCCGATACGCTTCGATGAACTCACGGCGGTTGATGCGTGCCTGATCGGCCAGCTTGACCATCGCGCTGTCCAGAGACATGACGCGACGGTTGATGCCATAAAGCTGGTCGATCAGCGCCTCGATCCGGTTGTTGTGCAGGTGAAGGCCATTCACCAGTTCGACGATCTCAGCCCGCAGTTTCTGATAGGTTTCTTCGTCCTTTTCACTGAACGTACCGTCTTCGTTCAGCGTGGCCGAAATCCGGCTGTCCTGCATTTCAGACAGCATCGAGAAGTCGGTCGAGATACGCTCCAACGTGGTCAGGACCTGATCCTTCAGCGCCGCTTCCATCGCGGCCAGCGACATGTTGGCCTGATCGTCGTCATCGTCATCGTCATCGTTGTTCAGCGGGTTGCCATCCGCATCCAGCTCGGGGCCGGTATCCTTGGCTGGCTTGTTCGCCTGCACGGCCGAGGTATCGACGACCGGCTCTTCAACGTCACCGTCTTCGTCCAACTGGTTGCCGAACGTGGTTTCCAGATCAATGACATCCCGCAAAAGAATGTCTTCGGACAACAATTCGTCATGCCAGATGGTGATCGCCTGAAAGGTCAGCGGGCTTTCACACAGGCCCGCAATCATCGTGTTGCGACCGGCTTCGATCCGCTTGGCAATCGCGATCTCACCCTCGCGGCTCAGCAGTTCGACCGACCCCATCTCACGCAGATACATGCGCACAGGGTCGTCGGTGCGATCCAGCTTTTCCGTGCCGGAACCGGCCAGTGCAACCTCACGGTTGCTTTCCGCAGTAACCAGTTCGGTCGAGCCTTTGTTCTCTTCTTCTTCGGCCTCTTCATCTTCGATGATGTTGATGCCCATCTCGGACAGCATCGACATTACGTCTTCGATCTGTTCCGAACTGACCTGGTCAGGCGGCAACACCTGATTGAGCTGGTCGTAGGTGATGTAACCTTTCTCGCGAGCCTCGGCGATCATCTTCTTGACGTTCGCCTGGCTCATGTCCAGCGAGATTTCCTGTTCCTGCTCGTCGGATTTGCGGTCTTCGTTCGTATCCTTGGCGGCCATTCAATGCTCCTGCAGGGATGGGTGATTCGTCTCAGCCGAATCATTAGCGCGTATAAGTGATTCGGCCACCCGTTTACCCGTTTTTCTTTTCCAGTGCCTTACGAAAACACCACTTATCGGCGTTTCCGCTCGAATTTGATACCTGACATGATCGCCGCAAACGCGTCTTTCTCGTCACGATTGATTCGCGCCCCATTGTCAGCAATGTCGAAAACGGCCCTATCCTCGTTTTGGCTTCGACTCGTGCGGTTGCGCTCTTCGGCGGCTTGCGCCAGCCGGTATGTCAGCGCCTCATCGGGCAGATCGGACAGTTCTTCCGCCGCTTCGGCAATCTCGGCATCCAACCCCCGGAGCGCTTTGATCTTTGCGAGTTCCTCGGCCAGTGTCATCTCGGCCTTTTCAACGTCGCCTGGCTTGGACACACAGGGGATGACTGCCACATGGCGAAGGGTCAGCAGGTTTTCAAGGGCGTCAGGCCCCATTGATGCGATAATGTGGTCTTTCAGGTTGTCCGGATCATCAATTGCGTGACGCAGAACAGCATCGCGCAACGCCGCGTAGTCAGGATTGTGGCATTCCATTTCTTCCAACTGTTGCTCAAATTGGACAACAACCTTGGGATTCAGAATCGAGATCGCCAGAATAGCGGCTTCACGCAGCTGGATATCCGCGTTTTCCGATGAGGCCAGAAACGAACTGCGCGCGCCCGGCGTCGCGGTCTGTTGCGGCTGCCATTTTCCCCGCGGTTGCCAGGGACGGTTTTGAGGTTGTCGTCGCGGGCGGAACAGTTGCCAGCGCAGGTCTTTGATTTCCTGACCGTAATGCAAGCGGATCGAGGGATCTCGGATCAGCTTGATCTTGTCCCGCAGTGCCTTGTCCAGTGCTGCCTTGCGTTCCGGGCTGTCGAATACCTTTCCTTCGGTCTCGCGCTGCCACAACAGTTTGACCATCGGTATGGCCCCTTCCAGAACGGCCTGAACGGCGCCCGGGCCTTCGGTGCGCAACAGATCGTCCGGGTCCTTGCCTTCGGGCATCAAGGCAAAACGCAGGGATTTTCCGGCCTCCAGCAGCGGCAGTGCCAGATCAACCGCCCGCATGGCCGCCCGCAGACCCGCGGCATCCCCGTCCAGTGCAATCATCGGTTCATCCGCGATCCGCCAGAGCAGCTGCAACTGATGTTCAGTAATGGCCGTTCCCAAAGGCGCAACCGACGCGCCAAACCCCGCCTCGGCCAGCGCGATCACGTCCATATACCCTTCGGCCACGATCAGCGGCTGCCCTTTGCCCGCCGCCTGCCGCGCCGGACCTTGATTGTAAAGGCTGCGCCCCTTGTCGAACAACTCAGTCTCGGGCGAGTTCAGGTATTTCGCGTTGTCATTCGGATCCATCGCGCGGCCACCGAATGCAATGCAGCGCCCACGCGGATCACGGATCGGGAACATGATCCGGTTGCGGAAGGTGTCATAGGGTTTTTTGCCTTTGTTTGAAGGCTTGGCCAACCCGGCGCCAAGAATCAGCTCATCTGAGATGCTCTTGCCGCGCAGGTGATCCCAAAGCGCCTGCCAACTGTCCGGCGCAAACCCGATCTCCCACCGATCCAGCGCGCTGTGATCCAAACCCCGGCGCGACAGGTAATCCCGTGCCTCTGCCCCCGCCGCTGTTTTCAGCTGCAAGCGGAAAAACTGCACCGCCTGCTCCATCACATCGGCAAGCTGACTGCGGCGATCCTGCTTTTCCTGCGCTTTCGGATCCCGCGCAGGCATCGGCATGCCAGCCTCGCGGGCGAGGATTTCCACCGCTTCGATAAACGAAACATTTTCCGTTTCTTTCACAAAGCTGATCGCGTCGCCCTTGGCGTGACAGCCGAAGCAGTAATAAAACCCCTTCTGATCATCGACATGGAATGAGGCCGTCTTTTCGTGATGAAACGGGCAAGGCGCCCACATGTCACCTTTGCCTTGATTGGATTTGCGCTGATCCCACATCACCTTGCGCCCGACGACCTGAGACAGGCTCAGGCGGGTGCGCAGTTCATCCAGAAATCCGGGGGGCAGTGACATGGGTCAAACCTGACAGAAACAGGAACGCGCGCCAAGGGGATGGCGCGCGTTTGTCCACAGGGAAATGTCCGGGCTGTGGATTATTGCTGCAAACACAGCTCAAGCCAAGCGGCGCCCAGATCCTTTTTGCGCACGTCGCGCATCTTTTGTTCATAGACCCACGGTGTGATCAGCGGAATCGCGGCGTTGTAGTTCTCGGGCCATGTCGGGCCACTATCAGCCACGGCTTGCGCCACATCGCGTTCTTTCACGCGGTCCAGCCGCGCCTTCTGGATCGCTGCCACCACATCCGCCTGATACTTGCAGCTTTGTTCCTTAGTTTCCTGAGCGGCCAAAGGGGTGGCCAGCAGAGCCGCGACAATGGCTATACGCAACATGGAGGTCTCCGGGATTCGTTTCTCTGAGTATCTACTATCCGTCAAACTAACGGGCTGCCATCGACATTCAAGCCGCGGCGCGTACCGGCGGGGCGAAATGATCACCCCGCCCGCCTGCTTCAGAGCCCCTTGGCACGATAGCTTTTGGCCACGCGGTCGATCGCCACGATATAGGCCGCAGTACGCAGGTCTTCGACATCGTCGCGGCTGTGCCACACTTCACGCATCGACTGGTAGGCGATCCGCATCGTATCGTCGAGGCCCGAGCGCACCAGTTCAAGCTCATCGGCACCCTTGAGGTATTTTGCCTTGAAGTCCGGCGACATCGACCATGCGTCACCCAGATAACGGTCCAGCCGCTCCAGCTCGCTGACGATCAGTTCATGTCGCGCCTCTTCCTGCCGACGCTGCATCCGGCCGAAACGAATGTGGCTGAGGTTCTTGACCCATTCAAAATAAGACACCGTCACACCACCCGCGTTGGCATACATATCCGGGATGATAACGGTGCCTTTCTTGCGAAGAATCTCATCCGCGCCAGCGGTGACCGGGCCGTTTGCTGCTTCGATGATCAAAGGTGCCTTTATCCGCTCGGCGTTGGAAAGGTTGATGACACCCTCCAAGGCCGCCGGAATCAGAATGTCACACTCAGCCTCCAGAACGCTTGTGCCTTCCGCTGAATGAGTCGCGTCCGGATAATCCTTGACGCCGCCATGCTTGACGATCCACTGGCGGACGGCTTCGACGTCGATACCATCCGGGTTATAGAGCGCTCCGTCCCATTCAATGATACCTACAACGCGTGAACCGTCCTCCTCGCTCAGAAACTTCGCAGCGTGATAGCCCACATTGCCGAGCCCCTGCACCACAACACGCTTGCCGTCCAGCTTGCCCGACAGGCCTGCCGCCCTGACATCTTCGGGGTGACGGAAAAATTCGCGCAGAGCGTACTGAATGCCACGTCCGGTGGCTTCAACCCGCCCAGCGATACCACCTGCGTTCAATGGCTTGCCGGTCACACAGGCCCGTGCATTGATGTCGGTGGTGTTCATCCGGGCGTATTGGTCGGCCATCCAGGCCATCTCGCGTTCGCCCGTTCCCATGTCGGGCGCCGGAACGTTTTGCGACGGGTTGATCAGATCCCGCTTTGCAAGTTCATAGGCAAAGCGTCGCGTGATTTGCTCCAACTCGTGTTCTTCATATTTCCTGGGATCAATGCAAAGCCCGCCTTTCGATCCGCCAAAAGGCGTTTCGACAAGAGCGCATTTGTACGTCATCAACGCAGCCAGCGCTTCGACCTCATCCTGGTTCACCGCAGTGGCATAACGAATGCCGCCTTTGACCGGCTCCATATGTTCGGAATGGACAGACCTGTACCCGGTGAACGTATGGATCTCACCACGCAGACGCACACCAAACCGAACTGTATAGGTCGCGTTGCAAACCCGGATTTTCTGCTCCAGCCCCGGCGGCAGTTCCATCAGGGCGGCCGCCCTGTTGAACATCAGGTCAACACTCTCGCGAAAGCTTGGTTCTTGGATGCCGGTCATAAAATCCTCCGTACCGCTGGATGACGAAACGTCATGACGTTTTGTCGCACCACTCAAGTCTGGCTGCAATCAAACAATGCACTTTTTTTCATCACCTTCTTAACAGAGACTTGAGGACCTGATGGTGAGTCGCCCAATCCAGTCAATCGCTTAACTGATTGTCTTCATTTCATCGACAGACCAGGGGAAACGTGAAAATTATACCCCTTGAGTGCGCAAAAAGGCCAAAACCAAGCCTTTTTCGCCCAATTCACGCCACGTTTGAAAATTAAATTTAACCGGAATTTCCTTTCTTTGGCGCACGACTTCTATGTGCGAGGCGGAGTCATCAAATGATAATTTTCTCGCTTCAGAACGACGGCTCGAAGCCGAAACACAAGATTTCCCAGTTGCGGCTGTTTGCCCGAAAAGAAGACGGCACTTTTACGATATTCACCCTGCTCATTTTAATCCTGATGCTGGCCATCACCGGCATGGCGATGGATCTGATGACGTACGAGCGCGACCGCGCCAGCCTGCAATCCACGCTGGACCGTGCGGTGCTTGCTGCAGCAGATCTTGACCAAAAGCTGCCACCCAAGGATGTTGTCGACGCCTATATGGAAAAGGCCGGGCTGGGCCATCTTGAGAAAACCGTGACCGTCACCGAAGGGTTTGGCTCCAGAAAGGTGGCCGCGACCGCCAATGCAGTCGTTCCGACGCGTTTCATGAGGTTCGGAAAAGTTACCGAACTGAATATGAAAGCGGCAAGCACTGCCATAGAGTCCATCGGTTCTGTTGAAATCTCGCTGGTTCTGGACATGTCCGGGTCCATGACAAGGTCTTCCGCGACCGCCGGAAAGTCGAAGATTGAAGTCTTGAGAACCGCGGCGAAGGGCTTTGTCACCAAAATGCTTGAGGAATCTGGTGAAACCAAGATTTCGATGTCGATTGTCCCCTATGCCACCCAAGTCAATGCCGGGCAGGACATTCTGGGTAAATTCACCAACGTGACCTCAGAGCACAACTATTCCCATTGCGTGAACTTTACTTCCGGACAATTCGGATCTGCGACGCTTAGCCCGAATACCTTCTATCAGCGCACTGGGCATTTCGATCCTTGGCGATACAATTGGGCAAACGTCAACGGCGTTTCAACCGATGGAGAACAGCCCCCGGCCTATTTCGTATGCCCTGTTCGCAGCGGCAGTGAAATTACAGCTGTCACCGACAATGTCCAATATCTGCACAACCGCATCGATGCCCTGACCGCAAGTGGCAACACATCTATCGACGTAGGCATGAAATGGGGTGTCGGCATGCTGGATCCGTCATTCCAGCCTGTGATCAATGCCTTGGCCACCGAAAACAAGGTTCCTGCAAAATTCGCTCTGCGCCCGGAATCTTATGACTCGGACGTGCTTAAGGTCGTAATCGTAATGACCGACGGGCAAAACACTTCGCAGTACATGTTGGACTCGTCCGCGCGTAGTGGCCTGACTGAAGTTTGGTTCAACCCTGACTATCAAAGACCCGACGGGAAAAAGGGTGAATATAGTATCCGCTATTCGACCAACCCAGATCGTTGGGTCTGGATGCAACATACAGAAGAAAACGGCAGCTATGTCACGGCAGGCCATCCTTTTGGGAATCCACCCAATGAAAACTCCTCTAACGAAGAGATCGGCACCGCCACTCGCCTGACTTATCCCGAGCTTTTTGCCCGAGCTTCGCTGTGGTGGAACGCCAAGAACAACTTCTATTGGCAAAGCAACCACGAGAATAACTGGTACTACGGCCTCAGAAAATCAGTGGGATCTTCCACAAAGAACGCGCGCACGACCAGCATCTGCGGCGCGGCCAAAGACAAGGGTGTCATCATCTATGGCATCGCTTTCGAGGCCCCCACCAGCGGCTTGAATACCATCAAATCCTGCGCAAGCTCGGACAGCCATGTTCACAATGTAGCTGGATTGGATCTGGACAAGGCGTTTACTGCGATTGCTTCGTCCATCCGCAAATTGAGGCTGACGCAATGATCCGCAAATCACTGTCAAAACTCCGTACTTTCAAGCGATCCGAGTCCGGGAACGCGACGATCGAATTTGTCATGATCATTCCGTTTTTCCTGGCATTCATTGGTATTGGTGGAGAGATGTCGATAATCACCACCAAGCACGCCGCGCTGGAACGGGGTGTTGATCTGGTCGTTCGGGATATCCGTCTGGGCACAGGCACCAACTGGAGCCACGATGTAATCAAGGACCGGATTTGCGACATTTCCGGTATCAAGAATTGTAAAACCAACCTGCGGCTGCAAATGCTTCGCCAGAATGCATTCAATGGCATCGTACTTTCGGACGAAATACCCTGCACCGACAGTTCGGAAGACCCCAAACCAGTGCTCGACTTCAAAAGCGGGGCCTCAAACGAGTTGATGATTTTGCGGGCCTGCCTGCGTATCGATCCTGTTCTGGAAAGCTCGATCATCGCAAACACAGTGGTCGACGAAAGTGGCCACTATGCAGTGACCGCAACGACCGCATTCGTGCAGGAGCCACGGTAAAGCTATGTTTGTATTCAGAAACGTGAAAAACCGCATCAAGGCCTTCAAGCAGGACGAAAGTGGTATTCTGACCGTCGAGGCCATCATGATCTTCCCACTGTTGCTGTGGACGATTACGTTTACGTTCACCGCATTCGAGGGATTTCGTCAAAGCGCGTCGAACCTGAAAGCTGCCTATACGGTCAGCGATCTGATCTCACGTGAATCAGCCGCTGTGACTGATGTTTACATCGACTCGCTTCACGAACTTATGGGCGAAATGGTCAACAACCGGTCTGAAGTGCGCATGCGTGTCTCGCTGATCCGTTTTGACGAGAACGACAACCGCCACTACGTGGATTGGTCGACCGTGCGCGGCTATGACACGGAATGGAACGACAACAACATCCAGGAAATCGAAAACCGTCTGCCGCCGATGCCGGATCAGGACACGGTCATTCTGGTGGAAACATCCAACGAGTATATTCCTCAGTTTAAACCTGGCTGGGATCTGGCGACCGGCATTAACTTTCAAAACTTCATCTTCACCCGTCCCCGCTTTTCCACCAAGGTCGCTTGCAACCTAGTGCGCCCTCCGGTCGTCTGCGTGGATAATAGCGCTTAAGACTTCTGACATGAACTTGGCCTCGGCGGCAGACGTCATGCCGCCAACGCCGACCCTGCGACCAATCCGCCACCACAATCCGGGGGCCCATTGGTACGTATCTTTGTGCTTGGTGCGCACCAGAAAGCCGTTTGACGGCTTGAACGCGAATACGCCGCGATCCACCGACTCAATATCAGCCACCTTTGCGATCATTTGACCTGACCCGGTACGCAATTCCGACTGTGTCAGTTCGATATGGTCCTGGGTCGCGTGCCATACACGATAGGCCAGCCAAAGCGACGCGCCCCCTACAGCAAATAGAAATACTTGCCACGCCGGTTCGGGCGGCGATGCCAAGGCGACGTATGTGACCAGCACCCCAACCGTCGACAGCATCCCTACTCCGATCCACCGTCTGGGGGATGACGCCTGAATCGTTGCCAGCACTTCGTCCTGCATGGATGTCTCCTGTCCGTTCCGCTTCGACTTAGCGACTTTCCAGGGGAAACAACAGGGCTTTGGTTGATCAGCAAATTTGCACAGCTCCGGTTAATTGGCGCTGATTGACCGCAATCACGCAGGGGTTACATGCTGGTCAAACAAACCGGAGGCGAATATGTCCCTTAGACCCACACTGGAAACACGCAGGGCCACCCCAACGATGGAAGGGGCTGGCGTGAAACTTCACCGGGCGTTTGGGTTTCAGGACCCGTCCGAACTTGATCCTTTCCTGCTGTTCGACGACTTCAGGAACGAACGCCCGCAGGACTATCAGGCCGGTTTTCCCTGGCATCCGCATCGCGGTATCGAGACGATCACCTATGTTCTGGCTGGATCGGTCGAGCATTCGGATTCGCTGGGCAACACCGGCACGTTGGGCGCGGGCGACGTGCAGTGGATGACGGCGGGGTCCGGCATCCTGCATCAGGAAATGCCGCAGGGAAACACCTCGGGGCAGATGCACGGGTTTCAGCTGTGGGGCAACCTGCCTTCGGATCAGAAGATGACTGCCCCGCGCTATCAGGATGTTCAAATCAAGGATATCCCCGAAGTCACTGATGACGACGGCACCACCGTTCGGGTGATTGTCGGAGAGTTCTGGGGCAAAACCGGCCCCGTGGACGGCATCGCGGCAGACCCGCAGTATCTTGATATCTCGGTCCCCGCAGGTGTGAAGAAGACCTTCCGCATCGACACTTACCGAAAAGCCTTTGCCTATGTCTTTCAAGGTCAGGCAGCCTTTGCAGATGCGTCACGCCCGTCCGGTGTGCTGTTGGAAAAAGAGGTTGCCGGGCAAGAGGTGAATATCCGGGATATGTCGGGCGACCGCACGCTTGTCCGTTTCGGGACGGGGGACGAAATCACCGTTCAGGCTGGCCCCGACGGCGTGCGGTTTCTGTTGATCTCGGGGGCTCCGATCAATGAGCCCGTCGCATGGCACGGGCCTATTGTGATGAACACGCGGGCCGAATTGGAACAAGCGTTTCGCGAACTGCGCAACGGGACTTTCATTCGCCCTGCGCACTGACACAGTGACGGTCTGGCCCTGTCAGGCCGTCACCGCCTTATGCACCATGTTCCAATAAATCTGTTCGACCTCGTCCAGTGACAGCCGCCCTCCGGACCTGTACCAGGTCATCACACCGTTCAACATGGCAATCACCGCCAGCGTGGCGATCTTGGTGTCCGGTATCGCAAACTGACCAGCCTGCTGGCCAGAGTGAAGGATGTCCTCCAACGCGTTTTCGTATTGGCGCCGAAGGTCTTCGATTTCAGCGAAGTTTTCGGGCGAGAGGTTGCGCAGTTCCATATAGGCGATGAACACCTCGTCTGGGCGTTGCAGGTGGAAACGAATGTGAAAACCGACAAATCTGCGCAACGCTTGCTGGCAGTCATCGCAGCGCTCCAGCGCGTTGAGCGCCGAAAGCAGATCCTGCATATGCTCTCGCATCAACCGATACAGCAAACTCTGCTTGTCCGGCGTGTAATTGTATAGCGCCCCCGCCTGAACGCCGACCTCTTTCGCGATCTGCCGCATCGAAACCGCGGCATAGCCGTGGCGGGCAAACAGGTTCAGGGCCGCCTTTCGGATGCGCGGGCCTGTGATATCAGAGTGGGAGCCTTGAGTACGTGCCATGCGCCCACAGTATCTGAACAAATGTTCATATAGAACCCCGCTTGATCGGCGGCGGCAAAAGGTGCATCACGAAAGGACGAACGAAACCGAAATGCGTGCCACATGAAACTGCTGCCTGTTCTGCCTCTTATTCTTGTGTTTGCCGGGTGTTCAGACTTTCCCGAACTTGAAGGCAGTGAACCGGCCTCGGTCAAATCGGCCCCCTACCCGCGCCTTGTTCCGGTGCAGGAAACCTTGGGGCCCTCGATTGATCCCGTAAGCCAGGCCGCAGAGGTGGAGGAAGACCTGACGCAGCGCAGCGAGGCGCTGGCGAAAAAGGCCCAGGCGCTGCAAAACGCGCAAACCAACTGAAGCGTGACATTTGACCTCGACAATCCCCCGGTGACGGATTGCACCCTTGGCCTGAACCCGATAAGGCAGCGCTGATCGGGCAGGCGTCCGAATTCAGACAAGTTTCGAGCGGAAAGGAACCCACGACATGACACAGGCACTGCGGCTGGGAATTGCGGGCTTGGGAACTGTCGGCGTGGGTGTCGTCAAGATTGTTCGCCGCCACGCAGATTTGCTGAAGGCGCGCACGGGCCGGTCGATTGAAATCGTGGCCGTATCGGCGCGGAATCCGAACAAGGACCGCGGCGTGAACCTGTCGGATTATGCCTGGGAAACCGACCCGGTTGCACTGGCGAAACGTGACGATATCGATGTCTATGTCGAACTGATGGGCGGCGAAAACGGTCCGGCCAAGGCCTCGGTCGAAGCCGCGCTGGCCAGCGGCAAAGACGTCGTGACCGCCAACAAGGCTTTGCTGGCCATTCACGGGCAGGAACTGGCCGAACAGGCCGAAGCTGCTGGCCGCGTCATCCGGTTTGAGGCCGCAGTCGCGGGCGGTATCCCCGTAATCAAATCCCTGACCGAAGGGCTGGCCGGAAACGAGATCACGCGCGTGATGGGCGTAATGAACGGCACCTGCAACTACATTCTGACCCGGATGCAATCGCAGCGTCAGGGCTATAACGCCCTTTTCGACGAATGCGCCGAACTTGGGTATCTTGAGGCCGACCCCAATCTGGATGTCGGTGGCATCGACGCCGCGCACAAACTGGCTTTGCTGGCCTCGATCGCTTTTGGCACCAAGCCGAATTTCAACGGGATTGAGATCGAAGGCATTCAGCAAATCAGCCTCGACGATATCGACCAAGCCGAGGATATGGGCTTTCGCATCAAATTGCTGGGCGTCGCGCAGCGCACCGCGCGCGGGCTGGAACAGCGGATGCAGCCTTGCCTTGTGCCCAGCGACTCGCCCTTGGGGCAATTGGAAGGCGGCACCAACATGGTGGTGATCGAAGGCGACGCGGTTGAACAGGTTGTTCTGCGTGGCCCCGGTGCGGGTGAAGGCCCGACGGCCAGCGCCGTGATGGGCGACGTGTGCGATCTGGCACGTGGGCTGCAAATCCCGACCTTTGGCCGACCGGCCAATTCGCTTGAGGCTGCGGCCCCCGCCGTCACGGGCCTGCCGGCGCCTTATTATCTTCGTCTGGGTCTGCTGGATAAACCGGGCGCACTGGCCAAGGTTGCAGCCATTCTGGGCGATGCCGGTGTTTCCATAGACAGGATGCGCCAGTATGCCCATGCAGAAAGCACGGCGCCTGTGCTGATCGTTACCCACAAAACCACCCGCGCCGCGCTGGACGTCGCGCTGGACGGGTTCCGGGAAACGGATGTGGTTGCCGGTGCCCCCGTCGCGTTGCGGATTGAAGAGGTTTGAACTTGCGGCCTGTATGAAACGCAAGCTATGCCGATAGAAACGGCTTAAATGACCAGAGGATACATGACAATGAGTGCTGCCAAAACCGATTTCAACGACCGCCTGCTGTCTCTGGGGCTGGCAAGGGTGGCGGAACAGGCTGCGCTGGCCTCGGCTTCGCTGGTGGGGCGCGGTGACGAGAAAGCCGCCGACCAGGCCGCTGTGAATGCGATGCGCGAACAGCTGAACATGCTGGACATTGCTGGCGTCGTGGTGATCGGTGAAGGTGAACGCGACGAAGCTCCGATGCTTTATATTGGCGAAGAGGTCGGCACCGGAAACGGCCCCGGCGTGGACATCGCGCTGGATCCGCTGGAAGGCACAACGCTGACCGCAAAGGATATGCCCAACGCGCTGACCGTGATTGCCATGGGTCCGCGCGGCTCAATGCTGCATGCGCCGGACGTCTACATGGACAAGCTGGCTGTTGGTCCGGGCCTGCCCGAGGGTGTCGTCAATCTGGACATGTCTCCACGTGAACGGGTGGAAGCCTTGGCAAAGGCCAAGAACTGCAAGCCTGCGGACATCACCGTCTGCATTCTGGAACGCCCCCGTCACGAGGCGATGATCGCCGAAGTGCGCGAAACCGGAGCATCGATCCGCCTGATCACCGATGGTGACGTGGCAGGTGTCATGCATTGCGCAGAAAGCGAAGTGACCGGCATCGACATGTATATGGGCCAGGGTGGCGCCCCCGAAGGCGTACTTGCCGCTGCCGCGCTGAAATGCATGGGCGGTCAGATCTTTGGTCGCCTGTTGTTCCGCAACGATGACGAGCGGGGCCGTGCTGCCAAGGCAGGAATCACCGATCTGGACCGGGTCTATTCGCGCGATGAGATGGTGACCGCAGATGTGATCTTTGCCGCGACCGGTGTAACCGGCGGTTCTCTGTTGCCGCGCATAAAGCGCGAGCCGGGTTGGGTGGAAACCACGACGCTGCTGATGCGCTCAAAGACCGGGTCCGTGCGCCGCATGTCGTATCGCACCCCCACCTGGCCGCACGATAACGCCTGACGGCTTGCGCCGTTGCCTCCGGCGGGAGTATTTGGAAAAAGATGAAGAGGCCGGGTCCGAAAGGATCCGGCCTTGGTTCACAAGGGGCAGGCAATGGGTTTTCTTGGCGTAGAACAATCATTGACCGGGCGGCGCTGGGTTGGCCCGGAAGCCGAGCTGGAGCGGGCTGCCGAGATGATGACTCAACAGACCGACCTGCCGCGTGCGGTATGTCAGGTTCTGGCCCGTCGTGGCGTGCCGGTCATGGAGGCGCGCGGCTTTCTGGACCCCAAGCTCAAGGAGCTGCTGCCAGATCCCCGCGACATGAAGGACATGGAAACGGCGGCGGCGCGTTTTCTGGACGCCGTACGCCATCGCCAGAAAATCGCGGTGTTCGCGGATTACGATGTTGACGGCGGATGTTCTGCCGCTCTGCTGCTGGTTTGGCTTCGGCAGATGGGGTTTCAGGCGACGCTTTATGTGCCGGATCGGATTGATGAGGGATATGGTCCGAATGTTCCGGCAATGCGGGAACTGGCAACCAGCCACGACCTGATCATTTGCGTCGATTGCGGCACGCTCAGCCATGAGCCGATTGCCGCGGCCACGGGGGCGGACGTGATTGTTCTGGATCACCATCTCGGCGGCGAAACCCTTCCGGATTGCGTTGCAGTCGTGAATCCCAACCGGCAGGATGAAAGCGGTGATCTGGGCTATTTCTGCGCGGCGGGTGTCGTGTTTTTGATGCTGGTCGAAGCAGGGCGCCAGTTGCGCGCGGCAGGCGCAAAGGGGCCTGACCTGATATCGATGCTGGACCTGGTGGCCCTGGCAACCGTGGCTGACGTTGCGCCTTTGATCGGCGCCAATCGCGCCCTGGTTCGACAAGGCCTGAAAGTGATGGCCCAAAGGCAGCGCCCCGGACTTGTCGCATTGTCCGATGTCTCGCGCATGGATACGGCGCCCAACAGCTATCACCTGGGTTTTCTGCTTGGCCCCCGCGTGAACGCAGGCGGTCGCATCGGGCAGGCCGATCTGGGTGCCCGCCTGCTGAGCACGGATTCCCTGCACGAGGCACAGGCCCTGTCCGAACGTTTGGACGCGCTGAACACAGAACGCCGGGACATTGAAAACGCCGTGCGCGCCGCCGCGATGGAGCAGGCAGAGGGTCGCGGACTCGACGCGCCGCTGGTCTGGGCCGCCGGTGAGGGCTGGCATCCGGGTGTGGTGGGCATCGTGGCGTCTCGTTTGAAGGAAACCGCCAACCGTCCGGCCATCGTGATCGGCTTTGAAGGTGATGAGGGCAAAGGCTCGGGGCGTTCGGTCTCGGGCGTGGATCTGGGGGCATCGATCCAGCGGCTCGTGGCGGAAGGGTTGCTGGTCAAGGGTGGCGGTCACAAGATGGCCGCTGGACTTACCGTCATGCGCGACAAACTGGAACCTGCGATGGAACGCCTCAGCGAGCTGCTGGCAAAACAAGGCGCAGGCCAGAGCGGCCCTGCGGATATGAAGCTGGAAGGCGCCCTTATGCCCGGTGCCGCGACAGTGGATCTTGTCGAACAGATCGAACAGGCCGGACCGTTTGGCGCCGGAGCCCCTGCCCCGCGATACGCGCTTCCGGATCTTCAGGTGCGTTTTGCCAAACGTGTCGGGGAAACGCACCTGAAGTTGTCATTGTCCGATGGCATGGGTGGTGGGCTGGATGCGATTGCCTTTGGTGCCTTTGACGGTCCGATGGGCGAGAGACTGTCAAATCATGGTGGCGCGCGCTTTCATTTTGCAGGCCGGCTTGAGGTGAACACCTGGGGCGGGCGGCAATCCGTGCAGCTCAGGCTCGAGGACGCGGCAGAGGCAAATTGACGTCTCGCTCGGGCGGCGCAAAAAACTTTCTCATCCCTGCGTTTTTCGGCTTGCGGGGGTCACGGTGAAACCGTAAAAGGCCCCCCACAAGCCAGCGTGGCCCGTTCGTCTATCGGTTAGGACGCCAGGTTTTCAACCTGGAAAGAGGGGTTCGATTCCCCTACGGGCTACCACTTGTGCTTGCGTCACGACAAAGTGGCCCGTTCGTCTATCGGTTAGGACGCCAGGTTTTCAACCTGGAAAGAGGGGTTCGATTCCCCTACGGGCTACCATTTTTCCTGATCAAACCCCGAACTTCTCGCGGCACAAGTTTCCAATCTTTTGCCAGGTGGATTTGTATTCGGGTGTGTTTTCTGCCGCGTAGTGAAAGTTTTTAATCAATCCGGTCAGTTGCGTGAACACCTGCCTTGCCTCGGCCTTGTCGACAAAGACTGCCTTGGATTGCGTCACATCGTACACAAGCTTGAACGTCTTTATCTGCCGTTCAAGCGGCACCGTCGCATCGACTGTGTCAAATGCGTCCTGCTGCAAGTAGACCATATCGACGAACAAGGCTTTCTGTTGGGTTACAAAGTCGTCAATTGTGACGCCCTCTTCCCCGGTGACCTGCATCATCTGATCGACCTGTTCGCCTTTTTCGATCAGGGCCAACAGGGTGCGCACTTTGGCTGTCCACCCCGGCTCGGCGTTCCTGTCATACCAGTCGGACAATTGGTCAGTGTACCGAGACCAGCTGAGCATCGGATCGACCGCTGGATAGAACCGCTTGTAGGCGCGTTCGGATGACAACCCGAGGAAACACTTGACCGTCGACAAGGTTGACTGGGTTACCGGCTCGTCAAAATTGCCGCCAGCAGGCGAAACCGTTCCGATCAGCGTCAGGCTGCCAAGATCGCCGTCATTCGTTTTCAGCGCCCCGGCGCGTTCGTACAAACCCTTGATCGAACTTTCCAGATAGGCCGGGAACCCCTCTTCGCCCGGGATCTCTTCGAGCTTGCCAGAGGTTTCGCGCATGGCTTGCGCCCACCGGCTGGTGCTGTCGGCGATCAACAAGACATCATTGCCCATCTGGCGGTAGTATTCCCCCAACGTGATCCCGGTGAAGATCGACGCCTCGCGCGCGGCAACCGGCATGGAAGACGTGTTGCAGATGATGATCGTCCGATCCATCAGGCTGCCACCGGTGGTTGGATCGGTCATCTTCGGAAATTCCTCGATGGTCTCGACCACCTCACCAGCACGTTCGCCGCAGGCCACGACGATCACGATATCAACCTTCGCATTCCGTGCGATCAGGTTTTGCAGCACGGTCTTGCCCGCACCGAACGGCCCGGGAATACAGGCGGTGCCGCCGCGTGCAATCGGAAAGAACGTGTCGATCAGCCGTTGCGACGTCAGAACCGGTTCCGTGGGATACAACCGCTCGGACAGTGCGCGCTTCAGTATGTTTTCCGGCAATGGTCGCCGAACCGGCCATTTCTGCGAAAGCGTCAGCGTATGCTCGCCACCGACTTCGTCTTCCAGGCGGGCCACGATGTCATGGATCGTGGCCGCGCCTTTTTGCACCCACACCACCTTGTACGCGCCGGTCCAGTTGAACGGCAGCATGATCTTGTGGCTGAAATGGCCTTCGGGCACCGTTCCAATGCTGTCCCCGGCAGTGACCGTGTCGCCCACCTTCACGGACGGCGTAAAGGACCATTTCGCGTGTTCATCCAAGGGCGCGACATCTGCGCCGCGCGGCAGGAAGGTGCCAAATGCTGCCGCGACCTTAGGCAAAGACGACTGCAACCCGTCAAACACCTGCCCCAGCAGCCCCGGACCCAGCTCGACCGACAAGAGCTGACCTGATTGCTCCACCGGGTCGTCGACCGCCACCCCATCAGTGCTTTCATAGACCTGAACGTCCGCCATATCCCCACGTACGCGCAGCACTTCGCCCTTGAGCCTTTCCTGCCGCCCACCGGGGCCGGAACGCGAAGGCAATATGTAAACCACTTCGTTTTTGACCAGTTGACCGGGGTGACCGGTCGCGTCCGGATTGACCTGTATCCGCACAAGCCCTTCCTGAACCAGGACGACGCGTGCGGTCGATGAATGTTTGGCTGAGATTGGGGCTGTCATACGCTTGCTCCCTCAAAATCGACACCAGCGAAGTCGGCCATGGCCTGTTGTGCCAGTTTCTCAAATCTCGTGGCGGCTTCCGCAGCGCTGCTTTGCGCCCAGCGGTCGAAAATGTTCCAGATCAGAACGTAAATGGCGACCGCCTCGAAATCGAACATGTGACGAGCCGCGTGCAGCTTTAGCTGCTTGTGGCTTATCGACAAAAGCAGACGTTCCAGACCCAGCGGATCTTCGTTTTCCAGCAATTGGGTTGCCTCTTTGATCCAGGGCATGAGCCGTTCCAGCCGAAAGCTGGGATCACCCCAATTGGCGGGGATGTGGCGGCTCCATCGTCCGACTCCGAATGGGCCTAAAGGCGCTGGTTCTCCACGTTTCCGCAATCGCAGCGCCGCAACCACCGAGCGCAGTTCCATGCGTTCCATGAAGAGTTTGCGCAAGGTGGGCTGAGGGATGTCCACCATCGCTTGTTTGCAGCGCTGGATCGCCTGAGCGTCGGTGACATCCATGTCGTAGGCGCTCCAGCTCAACGCGTGCTCAAGGATCTTCAGAACTTTGCTGTCCTTCGGTGTCAAAGCCGTCAATCGACGGTCCAGCCTGATACGTGACAGGGGTGGCTGCTTGGCAACGAACAACCGTTCCGAACCCGGCAGGCTGCACATCAACGCGATATAGGCGTCCTGCTTTGACATCTCAGCGGATGACCCCTTCCAGAACGGCACGGAACCGGGGCTGCAAATGCTCCATCAACAGCGATGCCACTGCCTTATCCGTAAGGTCCAGAACAACACCCTGATCTTCTGCGCGAACGCGGATGCCTTCCTGCACGTCATCGGCTGCGTGCAACTCGACATTCTCGCGCAGCATCTTCGCAGTCAGCCCAAGAACATATTTTGTCAGCTTGCCGGATTGAATGTCATCGGCGTTTTGCTTGATGTCTTCCTGCGTGGCGACCCGGGCAGGAAGAACGACGGAAACCCTGCCATTCAAATTTGCACCTTCCCCGGCCCGGCCTACCACCTCGAGGATCATCTGCCTCAGAAGCTCGGGATCGGACATCTCTTTGGTTACAAGGCGTTCGACATCTGCCTTGAAGCGATCCGTCAGACCCGCCTTCATGGTCAGCACGGCATCCCGCATCGCGGTGTTCAATGCTTCTTCGCCGGCAGCCCTGTAATTGTCTGTCTCCGTGCGGGCTTTCTTTTTCAACTCCTCGGCTTCGCGCTTTGCCTCTGCCACGATGCGCGCGGCTTCGGCTTTTGCTTCCGCGCGCAATTTTTCGGCTTCGGCCTGACCAGCGGCAACCCCATCGTTGCGCAATTTGTCGATCAGCGCGTCAACCCCATGCGCAATCGTTCTGTCCTGTGCCATCAGCTGATCCCCGCACTGATGACCAACGCAAACACGAACGCAAATACCCCAAACCCTTCGATGATTGCGGCAGGAGCCAGAGCAAGGCCAAAAATCTCGGGCTTTTCCTTGGTCGCATTGATCGCAGCCGCACAGGCCCGACCCTGCCAGATGCCGCAATACATCAGCGCGATACCCGACAGGATGCCAATTCCAAACAGACCGCCCGCGTTTTCAGGTGTCACGTCGCGGTTCAGGGTAAACATGATGACGATCCCGTAGATGACCATCGTTGAGGGAAACGCGGATACACCCACGAAACGGCCATAGCCGCCCTCGGTTTCCGTCATGGCCCCGATACTGGCCATACCGGCGATCGAACACCCTATGGCGCTGGCCGCAGCCCCCAACGCCATTGGCGCATAAATACCCAGCCAACCCAGTGTAAGAACAAGCTCATTCATTCCTGAACCTCCTTGCGGGCAAATGGACGAAAGATGATGCCTTCATCCGGCAGACCCCATTTAAAGAATTCGATGTAATTGAGACGCAAGCCGTGCACGACGCCGCTCATCATCGCGAGCGCGAAGTTCAAGACATGACCTATGATCAATATCAGCAGCCCAAACAGAATGCCCGGCCCCCTAAGGGCCTGCATGACCGACACCGCCAGATCATTGAACGTGATCGCCAACGAGGCTGAAGCAAGGCCCAACGCGAAAAGACGCATATAGCTGAGAACATCCCCAAACGCGCCCATCGCCCCGGCAAGGCTTTGAACCCCTTCGAGCAAACGCCAGATCCAGTCCATCGGCCTCTGGATGACCCGCTCGCTGGAAAACAGGACAATCGCCACGATGCCGGCGGTCAGGATAGCTGCGCCCGGCACCGGAGACTTGCCGTTCATGTAGCCGAGCCAAAGGACAAACCCGCCGATCAGGGCCGCAATCCAGCCCAGATTGGCAACCGCCTTGCGTTGCCCCCACGCCGCGCGGGCCGCAAGTGCGTTGGCCAGGACAAGGTGTATAACGCCAACGACGATCGAGACCATCATCATCGCGCCGAAATCGTTCAAATCCAGCACCTTGAGCCTTGCCCAAATCGAGCCCGCAGCCGGTGATACCCCAAAATAGCTGCCCACCATGACCCCGTAAAATATCGTAACAGCCGAGATGATCAGGCCGAACAGACGCCAGGATCTTTGACCAGCGGTGCGGTCCATCCGTCTCCAAAAGGGCAGCACCGCCAGCAGGATGACGGCGCCGTATCCGGCATCCGCCACGATCATGGCAAAGAAGATCGCAAAGGACGCCGAGACGATGACGCTGGGGTCCCAGTTCTGATATCCGGGCACCTGATAGAACAGCGCCAGATCGACAGCGGCCCTGCGGTTTTCAGGCTGCTTTAGCAAGGTCGGAGGCGCGTCGCCCGAACCCGGATCTTCAATCAGGACGGCTGAACCCTTGGCGTTTGCCATGGCAAGAACAGCATCCACCTGATCCACGGGAACCCACCCCTGCAAAGCAAACACTGCCTCTTCGTCGCGCACTTTCTGCGTTGCATGGGCAAGCTCGGCGGCACTTTCGGCGACGGACAGGTTCCGGCGCATCAATGTCAGATAGCGCGTCAGCGCCACGCGTTCGGCTTCCAACGCCTCGAGGGCGATCTCGGCCTCTTCCAACTGGGCCTCAAGCTCGTGTACCGGCAGCGAACCGACATGGGTTCGCGGAACAGGAAGAACATCATCATCGGGTTCGTCAGGTGAAATCAGAACAGCATACAGGTACCGGTGGTCTTCCTCCAATATCGCCCAAGGAAGCTTGACCTTGGACAGGGCATCCCGGTGCTTCAGCGGCAGCTGATAGAACCACAGTCTGTTGCCAGCCAGCGCATCGGTCGGCGGAAAATCCAAATCCCCCCAGGGTCGCACCTGGGCGATGCGATGCGCCAGAAAGTCACGCCGGTCCATCGTATCCCGAACGCGCTGCATGAGGTCGGTCACCTCGCGCACGAAACGGTCCATGTCGAAATCGGGCGCACGCCGGACCTGGCGGCGCGGGTCAGGCACTTCTGCAAGGAAACGCAATGCCTTATACGCCTCTCTTGCACCGCGCTCACTAATCTTTTCCGGCTCTTTCGGTGTGGGAACAAGCGGCAAAACATGCATGCAGCCAAGGGCCTGAAGCGCCTCAAGCGTTTCCGCCTTTCGGGCAGCAGGCCCGATCAGAGACATCTTTTTCAGACGCGCAACGCTCATGTCAAAGCCTCCTGCGCGTGTTTGCGTTTCGAGATCTTCGACCGCACGACGGCCTGCATCTGTTCGTCGCTCAGGTAGATGCGGATCTTCTTGATGTTGGCCTTGGCGCGCGGGATCAGAACCTTTTCGAACAAGTTGACCCGCTGGGTGATGGTGGCCACCGCCTTGTCGAAGATGCGAACGCGTTCTTCGGCAATCTTCACCCGCACCCGCGCTTCGATGACGTTGTGCAGCAAAAGCGCAGCGGCATCGACCCAATGGGGCTTGGCCAAAACGGAATACGGGCGCACCTCCACTTCGATCCGATCAAGGTCAGGCAGCTTGACCCCTACCACATTGACCTCTTTGACCTTGTAGTCCTTGAGCTTGACCAGCCCATCCAGAGCGACACCTTGCTGCGCCAGCATCGGCAGCTTTTCACCAACCTGCTGCACCAGCGCCTGCACCATTTGCTCGAGGCGGTCGACCTCTTCCCGGGCCCGAACCCGTTCAGCCATCAACTGTTGTCGCTTCAGGTCCAGCGACGGCAGGAACCGCTCATAGCTTTTCAGCTGTGTCTGCTCGCGCGCAAGCGACGATTTATTCAGCTGCAACCGCGCCATTGGCATCCTTCGGGAAATACTTGTCGATCAATGCCTGCTTCATCAGCAACTGTTCCGGCGCAAAGCACTCTGCCAGCGTCTTCCAACCCAGATCAAGCGCCTCTTCCAGCGGGATCGAAACATTGATGTCCATGAACCGAGACCGGAACAGGCCGCCGAATTTCAGCAATTGGTGATCATAGTCTGACAGGTCGAAGGCCATCGCCTGTTTTTGCGCGGCATCGCGGCTTTCAGAATAGAAACGGATCATCGTGTTCATGATCTGCCCATGATCTTCGCGGGTGGTCTTGCCGATCACGTTCTGCTTGAGGCGCGACAGGCTGCCGAACGGATCGATCACGCCAGAATGCAGATAGAACTGCCCTTCAGTGATATAGCCGGTGTTGTCAGGCACCGGGTGGGTTACGTCGTTTCCGGGCATGGTCGTGACGGTCAGAACCGTGACCGACCCGCCTTTGGCATAGTCACAGGCTTTTTCGTATCGGCGCGCAAGCTGCGAATACAGGTCCCCCATATAGCCGCGCTGAGATGGCACCCTTTCCTGACTGATGCCGACCTCTTTCATCGCGTCAGCATAGGCGGTCATGTCCGTCAGCAGGACCAGCACGCGTTTGCCCTCTTCCACAGCGAACTTCTCGGCCACTGCCAATGCCATGTCCGGCACCAGCAGACGTTCCACCAAAGGATCCATCGCCTGATTGACGAACATGACGGTGCGCGAAAACACACCCGCATCTTCGAACGAGGTGCGAAACGTGTGGTAGTCGTCAAAAATCAGCCCCAGCCCGCCAAAGATCACGATATCCGCGTCGGCCTGAATACCGATTCGGCTGAGGAACGCGTTGAACGGCTCGCCTGAAACCGAGAAGATCGGAATTTTCTGGCTCTCGACCAATGTGTTGAACACGTCGATCATCGGCACATCCGTGCGGATCATTCTGTTTGGAACCGCGCGTTCCGCCGGATTGACGGTCGGTCCGCCAATATCGATGTGCGGTTCCGCAGACAGGTCGGGGCCTCCATCAATGGCCACACCGGCGCCATCAAACACGCGGCCCAGAATGTTGGCCGAATAAGGTGTCTGCATCGGGTGCCCGAGAAAAGTTGCCGTTGCTTCGGTCGATATGCCCTTGGTGCCGGAAAACACCTGCAACGTGACGACATCCCGGTCGATGAAGATCGTCTGGGCCAGTGTTTTTCGGCCATCCACCGTCTCGATCACAGCGAGGTCGTTGAACCGGACAGCCGGCTCCCCTTTGTTCTGGATCGGAACTCGGACCTTGATTGTGTCCCCGACGATTTCCAGAACACGCGTGTACTTCAACAGACTTCGGGACATTGCCTATCCTCACTGTTCCAAGTCGTTTTTCGTAATTCGCGCCGCACGTCTCAGCGGTAATTTTTACAATGACAATCCTAGCTTACAACGAATTCACAAATTGGCAAACGAGTTCGGCGCCACCTCTTTCGGGATGCCTGAACGTCAATTACTAAATTTTTAGTTTGACACATACGCAAGAAATCGCTGATGCTGTCCGTCATCCGGTTTCCGCCGGAGAACCATAATTTTTGGGAGGAGACAGATGCGGAGACATCTACTTTCCGCAGTGGCGGCGGCTGCCGTCATTGCGGGGCACGGTCCTGCTTGGGCCGACGAAGCCGCAGCACAACGTTGGATCGACGACGAATTCCAGCCATCAACCTTGTCGAAAGACGAACAGATGGCCGAGATGCAGTGGTTCATCGAAGCTGCACAGCCTTACGCAGGTATGGAAATCAACGTCCTGTCCGAAGGTATCCCGACACATTCCTACGAATCCGAGGTGCTGACCAAGGCGTTCGAGGAAATCACCGGTATCAAGGTCAACCACCAGATTCTGGGTGAAGGTGAAGTGGTTCAGGCCGTTCAAACCCAAATGCAAACGGGTCGGAACCTGTATGACGGCTATGTCAACGACAGTGACCTGATCGGCACCCATTCGCGTTTGCAGCTGGCCTATCCGCTGACGGACATGATGGGCGGTGACTGGGCCGCGACGACTTCGCCGACGCTGGATCTGGATGACTTCATGGGCATTCAGTTCACCACCGGACCGGACGGCAAGCTGTATCAGCTGCCCGATCAGCAGTTTGCGAACCTTTACTGGTTCCGCAAGGACTGGTTCGATGATGAGGCGAACAAAGCCGCGTTCAAAGAAAAGTACGGCTATGATCTGGGCGTTCCGGTCAACTGGTCCGCGTATGAAGATATCGCCGAGTTCTTCACCAATGATGTAAAAGAAGTCGATGGTACCACGATCTACGGCCACATGGATTACGGCAAGCGCGCGCCCGACCTCGGATGGCGCATGACCGATGCCTGGCTGTCGATGGCCGGTGCCGGCGACAAGGGCGAACCGAACGGTGTGCCTGTCGACGAATGGGGCATCCGCATGGAAGCGGGCACCTGTAACCCTGTTGGCGCTTCGGTGTCGCGTGGTGGTGCTGCAAACGGTCCCGCTGCGGTCTATGCGATCCGGAAATGGGACGAATGGCTGCGGGCCTATGCGCCTCCGGGTGCCGCGTCTTATGACTTCTACCAGTCGCTGCCGGCACTCAGCCAAGGCAACGTGGCCCAGCAGATCTTCTGGTACACCGCCTTCACCGCCGACATGGTCAAGCCGAAGTCCGAAGGCAACAACACCGTGGATGACGAAGGTACGCCGCTGTGGCGGATGGCGCCCAGCCCGCACGGCCCCTATTGGGAAGAAGGCCAGAAGGTTGGCTACCAAGACGTGGGGTCCTGGACGTTCCTCAAATCGACCCCCTCGGATCGTGCCCAGGCAGCCTGGCTTTATGCCCAGTTCGTGACCTCCAAAACTGTCGATGTGAAGAAGTCCCATGTGGGTCTGACCTTCATCCGCGACAGCTCGGTCAATCACGAGTCGTTCACCGAACGCGCGCCCAAGCTGGGTGGTCTGGTCGAGTTCTACCGCTCACCTGACCGCGTGGCATGGTCGCCGACCGGCATCAACGTGCCGGACTATCCGAAGCTGGCCCAGATCTGGTGGCAGCAGATCGGTGACGTGAACTCGGGCGCCTTCACCCCGCAAGAGGCGATGGATCGTCTGGCCGAAGAGATGGACATCACCATGGCCCGTATGCAGGCCGCGGATGAAAGCGCCGGTGTCTACGGCGGCTGTGGTCCGCGCCTGAACGAGCCGCAGGACCCATCTTTCTGGCTGGAAAAGCCGGGTTCGCCCAAGGCCAAGCTTGAGAACGAAAAGCCGCAGGGCCAGACCGTCAACTATGACGAACTGGTTCAGCGCTGGCAGTCTAAGTAAGCCGTTGAAACCCGGGGGTGCCGCGTCAGGCACCCCCTCTTCAAGACCAGTGCATTGCACTGAAGGACCGGAACCCACGGACATGATCGAACTTCAAGACGCGACCAAAAGGGTCGGCAACGTCATCCATATCAAGCCCACAAACCTGACCCTTCAAACAGGCCACTTCAACGTGCTGCTGGGCGCGACGGGCTCGGGCAAGACCTCTCTGATCAAGATGATGGCCGGGCTGGACCCGATCGCCTCGGGCAAGGTCCTGATGGATGGGCAGGACGTCACACGGCTGAATACGCAAAAGCGAAAAATCAGCCTCGTGCACCAGTTCTTCGTGAACTACCCACATATGACCGTATTCGACAACATCGCCTCGCCCCTGCGTGTGGCAGGCATGGCGCAATCCGAGATCGAAGGCCGCGTGGAAGAGGCCGCCGACCTGCTGCAACTGCGCCCGATGCTGCACCGCCGCCCGCACGAGCTGTCGGGTGGGCAACAACAACGTACCGCGCTGGCGCGTGCTATTGCCAAAGAAAGCCGCGCCGTGTTCCTTGACGAACCGCTGGCCAACCTCGACTACAAACTGCGTGAAGAACTGCGCGAGCAGCTACCCGATCTGTTCGCAGGTCGCGGGGCCGTGGTGGTCTATGCCACGTCCGAGCCCGAAGAGGCGCTGCTGCTGGGCGGCTACACCGCCCTGATGGAAGATGGCCGCGTGACCCAGTTCGGGCCAACCGCTGACATCTATCGCAACCCCGAGAACATCGCCGCCGCGCGGGTCTTTTCGGATCCGCCGATCAATGTCGCACGCATCACCGTTTCTGCCGCGCAGGCGCAATTGGCCGGTGGAGGTGGCTGGACCGTTACCGACATGGCCGATGGGGATTACATGGTCGCGGTGCGGCCGCATCGTGTGACGCCGTTCCGTACGTCTGACGCGGACGTAGAACTGACCGGCCGCGTGATCGTGACCGAACTGTCGGGTTCGGATTCCAGCGCGCATTTCCAACATGGAGATGACGCGTGGGTGTCGCTCGCCACGGGTGTGCATCCGTATCAGGTGGGCGAAGACCACAGCTTCTACATGAACCCGGCCCACTGCAGGTATTTCGGCCAAGACGGCAAAAGGGTGGCCTGACATGGCACAGATCAAGCTTTCAAACCTTCGACACAGCTACATGCCGACGCCGAAAGGCCCGGAAGATTATGCGCTGAAGGAAATCGACGTGACCTGGCGCGATGGCGGAGCTTATGCGCTGCTTGGCCCGTCGGGCTGCGGAAAGTCCACCCTGCTGAACATCATCTCAGGGCTGTTGACGCCCTCCGAGGGGCAGATCCTGTTTGACGGTAAGGACGTGACCGCCCTGCCCCCCGATCAGCGCAACATCGCGCAGGTGTTCCAGTTTCCGGTGATCTACGACACGATGACCGTGGGCGAGAACCTTGCGTTCCCCCTGAAAAACCGGGGCGTCGATGCAGCGACAATCAAGCGTCGTGTCGATGAGATTGCCGAGATGCTGGACGTCACGGATATGCTAGGCACCCGTGCCTCGGGTTTGAGCCCGGATAACAAGCAGAAGATCTCGATGGGTCGCGGCCTTGTCCGCGACGACGTGAACGCAGTGATGTTTGATGAGCCGCTGACCGTGATCGACCCGCATCTGAAATGGAAACTTCGGTCCAAGCTGAAAGAGCTACACCAGCGTGTGCAGGCCACGATGATCTACGTGACCCACGACCAGACCGAAGCCCTGACCTTCGCGGACGAGGTGGTTGTGATGCAGGAAGGCGAGGTGGTGCAGATCGGAACGCCGGTCGAACTGTTTGAGCGCCCTCAACACACATTTGTCGGCCACTTCATCGGATCACCCGGCATGAATGTTCTACCGTGTGAGGCCAAGGGCGACCGCGCGGTGTTCGAAGGCCACGAGGTGATGCTGGAGGGTCCGACCCACGGAGAGGGGGGCCGCACCGATCTGGGTATCCGCCCAGAATATGTTGGCTTCGGCGACACCGGCATTCCGGCGCATGTGACCAAGGTTTCGGATATCGGTCGCCACTATGTGGTCAGCGCAATGGTCGGCAACACCGCCCTGAAGGCCGTTACCGAACACAGAGTGCCTGAGCCGGGCTCGCAGGTTTTCCTGCAATTCAAATCAGAACAATCCCGCGTCTATCGCGACGGCTGGATCGCTACCGAGGAGCGGGCGCAATGAGAACGGAAAACCAAAGAGCATGGTTCTTTGTCCTGCCCGTGCTGGCACTGGTCGCGTTCAACGCGCTGGTGCCGATGATGACGGTGGTCAACTATTCGGTGCAGGAAACCTTTGGCAACAACCAGTTTTTCTGGGAAGGCCTGGGTTGGTTCGAACAGATCCTGCGGTCGGACCGGTTTCAGGCCGCACTTGGACGACAGTTCCTGTTTACTTTCCTGATCCTGATCATCGAAGTGCCTCTTGGCATCATCGTGGCCCTGTCGATGCCGCGCAAAGGTTTCTGGGTGCCTGTCTGCCTGGTGCTGATGGCCCTGCCGATGCTGATCCCGTGGAACGTCGTTGGGTCCATGTGGAACATCTTCACCCTGCCCAAAATCGGTCTGTTGGGATATTTCCTGAATGACGTTCTGGGCATCAACTATGACATGACGCAACAGCCGCTTTCGGCCTGGATCACCGTCATCGTTATGGATGTCTGGCACTGGACGTCGCTGGTCGTGTTGCTGTGCTATGCAGGCCTCGTGTCGATTCCGGACGCCTACTATCAGGCGGCCAAGATCGACGGCGCAAGCCCTTGGTCGGTGTTCCGCTACATCCAGCTACCCAAGATGAAGACAGTTCTGACGATCGCGGTCCTGCTGCGGTTCATGGACAGTTTCAACATCTATACCGAGCCCTTCGTGCTGACCGGGGGTGGGCCCGGCAACGCGACCACCCTGCTGTCGATCGACCTTGTGAAAATCGCGCTGGGGCAGTTCGACCTTGGCCCTGCGGCTGCGATGAGCCTGATCTATTTCGCCATCACGCTGCTGGTTTCGTGGCTCTTCTACACTCTGATGACAAAGGATGACGCGCAATGAAGAAGCGGTCTCTCATCCCGATCCTCTATATCGCGTTCCTGATGCTGCCGATCTATTGGCTGGTGGCAATGTCCTTCAAGACCACGAACGAGATCCTGTCGGGCTTTTCCCTGTTCCCCCAGACCTTTACGCTGGAGAATTACATCACCATCTTCACGGACCCGACGTGGTACTGGGGCTATATCAACTCGATCACCTATGTGACGTTGAATACGGTGCTTTCGGTCAGCGTCGCCTTGCCCGCTGCCTATGCGTTCTCTCGCTATCGGTTTCTGGGCGACAAGCAGCTTTTCTTCTGGCTGCTGACCAACCGGATGGCCCCGGCAGCGGTCTTCGCCTTGCCGTTCTTTCAGCTCTATTCTTCGATCGGCCTGTTCGACACGCATCTGGCTGTGGCACTGGCGCACACATTGTTCAACGTGCCGCTGGCAGTTTGGATTTTGGAAGGCTTCATGCGGGGAATTCCAAAAGAGCTGGATGAAACCGCCTATGTCGACGGCTATTCCTTCCCGCGTTTCTTCGTGACGATCTTCCTGCCCAATATCAAAGCGGGCGTGGGCGTGGCGGCCTTCTTCTGTTTCATGTTCTCGTGGGTGGAAATGCTGCTGGCCAAGACCCTGACCGCGGTCGAGGCCAAACCCATCGCCGCCGTGATGACCCGCACCGCGTCCAGCGCGGGCTATGAATTGGGGCTGCTGGCCGCCGCCGGCACCCTGACCATCATCCCCGGCGCCATCGTCATCTGGTTTGTCCGCAACTACATCGCGCGTGGTTTCGCGATGGGACGTGTGTGAGGTTCGATATGCGTAAACTTCTTCTCATCCTTCTTTTCCTTCCTTCTACGACCTTTGCCCAGCAGGCCGGATGGGGCAGTGTCGGCCAGCAAGAGGAAAAAGGTTTTTCCTGGACTGCACCACTGTGGCCCGATTTCTGGATGGCCTGGACCCCGGCGACACTTGCCGTATTTGTCGGCATCTTTTCGGCCATCGCGCTGATTGGCGTTCTTGAGGGCTTCAAGTATCGCGATGGCATAGAACGGCGCGGTGTACTGGGGCTGACAACCACATTGGGCGATCGGCTTTTCATCACCCTTCTGGGGTCCGCCTATATCTTCCTCGCATGGCTGGGCATTGTCGGGCAGCCGGTATGGACACCTCTTTTCCTGTCTATCGGCTGGGGCGTTTTTGTGTTCTGGAAAGTTTAGACTTTGAGAAATCGCGAAAGGATGCTTGTCTGGCAGGCATACTAAACATGACAACACCGAGATCGATGCGAAAGAAAAAGACAACAAATCTGCTGACCGAGGTTGAACTGGAGTTCATGAACGAGCTCTGGGCCCTCGGGCAAGGCTCGGTGCGAGATGTCCTTGACCGCCTGCCTTCGGAACGCAATCTGGCCTATACATCCGGTGCCACGATCCTGCGTATCCTAGACGAGAAAGGTTTTGTGGAAAGCCGCAAGACAGGAAAGACCCTGATCTATAAGCCGCTTCTGGAAAAGGACAGATATCAGGCCCGTTCTCTGCAAAACCTGTCCCGCACTCTATTTGACGACACACCCGCCACACTGGTGGCACGGCTTGTCGATGATGCGGGGCTGAGCGAAGCCGACCTGGAGGAAATTCGAGCACTGGTAGAAAGGAGACTGCAAAATGACAGCGGTTAGACCGGTTCTCGACACGTTTATCGAACTCAACATCGTGCTGGCCTTGTCAGCCGTCATCTGGCTGGCGGCCCGCGCAGCCCTGACCCGAACAGCCCTGCGCCACAGCTATGTCGCGCAGTTGCGTGCGATCAAGGCGCTTTGCGTGTGCGTACTGATCAGCCCGTTTCTTGCGTTCGGCGTGTCATCATTCGCCTCTTACGCATGGCCGGGCAGCGCCATGGCGCTTGGCGACATCGCCGTTGCCGCCTATCTGCGCGGCGATATCGCCATGCCCGCTACCCAGTTCGAGGCCTTGCTGAACACCCGTGAACGGTGGGTGGATCTTGCGTTGTCGGGGCAACAGCCGGTGATCACTGCCCTTGTGACGCTGCTTGTTTTGGTCGCCGCCGTGTTTGCGGCCCGCGCTCTGCGGGACGCGGCGATGATCCGTCAGACAGTCAAATCCAGCTTTCTTTGGCGGCAGTCGGCCAAGGTTGACATCCGTCTTTCTGACCGCATCACCGTACCCTTCGCCGTGCGCGGATTGCGCCGTCGCCACGTCGTACTGCCAAGCCACCTGCTGGATACCCCGCACGAACTGCGCTTTGCGTTGGCGCACGAGCTTCAGCATGTTCGGGCCGGTGACGTGGAATGGGAACTGGGCTTTGAAATGCTGCGCCCGCTGTTGTTCTGGAACCCAGCCTATCTGATGCTCAAATATCAGTTTGGCCGCTTGCGTGAACTGGCATGTGACCAGTCCGTGGTGACCCGCAAACGGATCGATGCGCGCGAATACACTTCCTGCCTGCTGGATTACTGCGCGCGTACGATCTCGGCAAACAATCCTCGTGTTCTGAATGTCGCGTTTGTGACGGGCGGCAAGGCCAAGCGCGTGCTGCGTCAGCGCGTGCTTGCATTGACCGATGCACAGCCGGCGGTGCCCACCCTGCCCGCTCTGTTCCTTGGGATGGCACTGACCTTCGCCACCCTTCTTGCATTGGGGTCTGCGTCGATCCAGCAAACGCAGGACTGGAGCCATGACCGCCTGATGCTGTCAACCGTGGTCAATCTGGAACGGCTGGAAGCACGCAATCAGGGGAACTGATCCGACCTGATCACCAGCCGCGACGCCCGAACAGCGAATGAAGCCGACCCTGATCTGAAAAAGGCTCGAGCGCTTGCGAGCGCTCCAACCGCGCCACGACCCGCGCGACCATAACCCAGCCTATGACTGCAAAGATGACGCCTCCAAACGCCTGCCCCAGCAGAACGCCGGATGCGCCGGCGATCTGTGAACCAATCGTCGCGAAAACCCAAGTGCCGATAGTGTGACGACCCCAGTTTATCCATGTGGAATAGACCGGATGCCCCAGATTGTTGAAGCTGGCATTTGTCACGAAGATCACGCCATTGAAGAACGAAGCCAATGCCAACGGGCCGCAGAACAGATAGATCAGACTGCGGGTTTCGCCCTCGGCAGCAAACAGATCCGCAATCGGTGCGCGCAGCAAAAACAAAATGGCCGACATGCAAGCGACATAAAGAGCCGTGAACTTGATCCCTGCCAGAAAGGCAGCGCGCACGCGATCGAGCTTTTCGGCCCCAAAATTCTGTCCGATGATTGGCCCTATCGCGCCGGACAGAGCGAAGATGACCGAAAACGCCACCGGCAAAAGGCGCCCTATCACGGCCATGCCCGCAACCGCATCCGTTCCATATTGCGCGATTTCCCGCACAACGATTGCATTGCCGATCGGCGTGGCGACATTTGTCAGAACCGCTGGAATTGCAATCGCCCGCACGGGGCGCAAATCCTTTGCAACCTGCTTCAGTGAAGGGCGCGCAAATCCCCGATGCACCCGAAGTGCTGGCCACAACGCCGCCCCCAACATGCACAGCCGCGCCAGGACCGAGGCGATTGCGGCCCCATCCAGCCCCAGCCCGACCGCAAAGATCAGTATCGGGTCCAGAACCGCATTCACCACCCCGCCGTAGATCGTGGCCATCATTGACCTCCGCGCATCGCCATGGGCGCGCAGCACGGCCATCGCCGTCATCGCAATGGACATCACGAACATGGTCGGAAGGATGATCGACACATAACGCGTCGCCAGCCTCAGAACCTCTCCTTCCGCGCCAAGCAAGGACAGCAGGTAGCTGAGGTTTAACAAGACCAGTCCCGAGGTCGTCAGCCCGGCAATCAGCCCGATAACAGCCACACTGGACGCGTAATGTCTTGCCTGTTCAGCCCGCCCGGCCCCGAGTTCGCGCGCGACCAGCGCCCCGGCGGAAATCGACAATCCGATATTGATCGCGTTGGTGAAAAACAGCAGCGTCCCGGCATAGCCCACCGCCGCCGCCAGCGCATCGTTGCCCAACATCGAGATGAAGATCATATCGACAAAGTCGACGGCAAAAATGGCCATCAGGCCAATGCTGGTGGTCAATGACATGCGTGTCACATGCAGCATCAGACTGCCGCTCAGAAACACCGCTTTGCTTGCCGATTGATCCGCCAAAACCCTGCTCGCCCCACTTGTTCACCCCGACGGGCCTTTGATGCCGTTGCGCCCAGCAAGAGAAAGCCCCGGCCAACGCTGAAGCAAACTCACGCGTTTCCGGGGCATTGTACACAAGTTATTTTCAGGACCGGCTGAACCCATGGGGATCAGACAAAACGGTTCACGTAGTTCTCGAGGATTTCCTGACGCCCCGAGCGCGGATCTGGATTGAGACCCTCGGCCAGCACCCGCGCTGCAATCTCATCAAGACCAGAGGTCAGCATTGCCTGCGCCTCGGGCGTATTCCAGCCCGCATACCGATCAGCCAGCGCCTGTTCCAATCCACCATCTTCGATCATCGCCGCCGCTGCTTTCAGGCCCCGGGCACAGATATCCATCCCGCCCACATGCGCGGCGATCAGATCTTCGGCATCGATCGACTGCCTGCGCAGCTTGGCATCGAAATTGGTGCCGCCGGTGGTAAACCCGCCCGCCTTCAGGATGTGGTAATAGGCCAGCGCAACCTCGGGGGTGTTGTTGGGGAACTGATCCGTATCCCATCCTGATTGATAATCGTTCCGGTTCATGTCGATGGAGCCCAGCATCCCCTCGGCCGCGGCTACTGCAATCTCATGTTCAAAACTGTGCCCCGCCAGAATCGCGTGACCCTGTTCGAGGTTCAGTTTGACCTCATTCTCAAGCCCATATTTGCGCAGGAAACCGATGCAGGTCGCGGCATCGAAATCATATTGGTGCTTTGATGGCTCCTGCGGTTTGGGTTCGACGAGGATCGCACCTTTGAACCCGATCTTGTGCTTGTACTCGACCACCATGTTCAGGAACCGGCCCATATGATCCAGCTCGGTTTTCATGTCGGTGTTGAGCAGCGTCTCGTACCCTTCGCGCCCACCCCACAGCACATAGTTTTCTCCGCCCAGCTTGTGGGTGGCATCCATGCAGGATTTCACCGTGGCGGCAGCAAAGGCAAAGACGTCGGGGTCGGAGTTGGTGCTGGCACCGCCCATCCAGCGGCGATGGCTGAACATGTTGGCCGTACCCCACAACAGCTTGGTGCCGGATGCCTGCATCTTTTCACCAATATAGTCGGTGATCTCGTTCAACGTGCGCAGATTGTCGGCGAAGTTCCCCTGCTCTGGACGGATATCGGCATCATGCCAGCAGAAATAGGGCTGTCCCAGAGTCTGGAACATCTCGAACGCGATATCGGCCTTCATCTTGGCGCGGCCCATGTCATCCTGTGGGTGCCAGGGGCGCTCGAAAGTGGGGCCGCCAAACGGATCTCCGCCCTCCCACGCGAAGGAATGCCACCACGCCACGGCAAAACGCAGGTGATCCTCCATGCGCTTGCCCAAGATAATCTCGTCCGGGTTGTAGTGACGGAATGCGAGCGGGTTCTTGCTGTCCTCGCCTTCAAATTGGACTTCTTCAATTCCCTGAAAAAAACCGCTCGTCATTTCGCTTACCTCATTCCGTCTTTTCGCCGGGCTTTTTGCCCAGAATGATCATCGACAACAGATCGTCATCGGTGACGTCTGCGATATCGACTGTTCCAACCAATTGCCCGTTCTTCATGACCGAGGCCCGGTCACACAGCTCCATCACCGCGTGTACATCATGGTCGATCAGGAAAATCCCGATCCCCTGCGCCTTGAGCTGTTGGATCAGGTCCGCCACCATCTGTGTTTCGTGCGGGCCAAGTGCGGCCGTGGGCTCGTCCATGATCAGGATACGCGCGTTGAAATACACCGCCCGTGCAATGGCCACCGATTGACGCTGACCGCCCGACAGGGCCGAGACCGGATCATTGAACTTCTGAAAGTTCGGGTTCAGCTGCGCCATGATCTTGCGGCATTCCGCCTCCATCGCGGCGTCGTTGACCAGGCCAAAGGGCGTGACCATTTCGCGGCCCAGAAACAGGTTCGAACTTGCATCAAGGTTGTCCGCCAGCGCCAGCGTCTGATAGATCGTCTCGATATTGTTCGCCCGCGCGTCGCGGGGGTTGTTGATCTCGACCTTCTTGCCGTCGATCAGGATTTCGCCATGGTCCATCTGATAGGCGCCCGAAAGAACCTTGATCAGGGTGGATTTGCCGGCCCCGTTGTGGCCCAGAAGGCCCACGACCTCGCCCGGGTAGAGATCGACCGACACATGGTCTACCGCCTTGATACCCCCGAAAGAAATCGAGATATCGCGCATTTCCACCAGCGGAGGCTGGCCCGATCCGCGACCCGAAGTCCGGTTCTGTGTTTCTTGTGCTTGCATCATTTCGCCCCCAGACGTTTGCGATAGACGATGTCGATATAGACGGCCAGAACCAGGACGGTGCCGACGACGATATTCTGGAACGGCGCATCCACGCCAACCATGGCCATGCCGGATTGCAGCGCCTGCATGATCAACGCGCCAAGGATTGCGCCGTAGATCGTTCCGATGCCGCCGGACAGCGCCGTTCCACCGATGACGGCAGCGGCAATCACGCGCAGTTCATCCAGCGTCCCGATATCATTCGAGTGGTTGGCCAGACGGGCCGAGGCCACGACTGCCGACAGCGCGCACAGGAAGCCCATCAGGGCAAAGATCTTGACGGTCATCAAACGGGTGTTGATGCCCGACAACTCGGCCGCGTCCGGGTTGCCGCCGGTGGCAAAGATGTAACGGCCAAAGCGGGTTTTGCGGGCCACGACGGTCAATGTCACCGCCACAATGATCAGGATCAGAACCGAAATCGGGATGCCGTATCCCACAACCAACCCTTCCGGCATGGTCTCGCCGCGCGCTTCGAACATGCGTTCAAGACGACGGGTCGGGATGGCATAGCTGTTGACGATCAAGACATAACCCATAATGGCGATGCCGATGATCCCGGCCAGCGTTGCTTCAGCCCAGACCGGCTTAACAGGGAATCCATGAGCGGCTTTGGACCGGCGACCGCTCCACAACGCCCAGATCGCAACAGCCGTGGCGGCCAGGCCGAACAGAAGGCTGACGGTTGTTCCCAAGGTCCCGTTGGTGCCGCCAAACATCAGAAACGTGCTGTCCAGCGGGCCGATCGTCTGTCCATCGGTCATGTACCAGGCGACGTTGCGCCAGACCAGAAAACCGCCAAGCGTCACGATAAAGGCTGGTATGGTCAGATACCCCACCATCCAACCGTGGAACGCGCCGATCAATGTGCCAACCACAAGGCCCACCACCAACGTGATCGCCCAGGTCGCCGGGTGGTTCAAACCCATGCCCAGAACATTCGGCAAGAGCTCGGTCTGGGTCATCGCCATCACGGCAGATGTGGTCGCCAGCAGCGCCCCAACCGACAGGTCAATGTGGCGCATGACGATGATGAACACCATGCCGCAGGCCATGATCGCAACCGAGACGGTCTGGATCGACAGGTTGAACAGGTTTCTGGGCGTCAGAAAGCGGCCATCCGTCACGATGTTGAAGCCAATGCACAGGATGATGAAGGCGCCGATCATGCCCAATAGCCGCATATCCAGTTCCAGTTGCTGAAACAGGTTGGCCTTTGCTTTTTGGGGTACCGGCTGAGACGAAGTTTCGGTCATATCCGATCTTTCATGTTCAGCTATGATCTCTGGCCCGCCCTTGCGGGCCAGAGATATTATGGTTTGGAACTTGGTTTAGTTACAGGGTGCAGGGCCGTTTTCGACGCCCTGACACAGGTCTTCCAACGGAATCCAGCCAGCATCGACCACGACGGACAGGTTGTCTTTGGTGATCGGTACAGGCGCAAGGAAGACCGAATTCATCTCGGTTCCGCCGGGCGAAGTCCATTTGATGGCACCTTCAATGTCCTCGGGGCTTGTTCCATTGCTCAACGCAACTGCAATTTCACCGGCAGCTTTGCCCAGCTCACGCGCATCTTTCCAGACAGAAACGGTCTGCGTACCCTTGGCAACCCGGTTCAGCGCCGCGTGATCGCCATCCTGACCCGAGACCGGAATGCCTTCCATGCCCTGCGCGGTCAGTGCTGCAACAACGCCGCCGGCAGTACCGTCATTCGAGGCCACGACGGCATCGACGTTGTTTTCATTCGCGGTAAGGATTTGCTCCATGTTGCGCTGTGCGTTCGCCGGCAGCCAACCGTCGGTATAAGCTTCACCCACGATGACGATATCGCCGCTGTCAACAGCGGCCTGGATGATCTCTTGCTGACCGCCACGCAGGAAATCCGCGTTCGGATCCGTGGGCGAGCCCTTGATCATCACATAGTTGCCTTTCGGCATCGCCTCGAACACCGCGCGGGCCTGCATCCGGCCAACTTCAACGTTATCGAATGTCAGATAGAAGGCACGGTCATCTTCGATCAGACGGTCATACGCGATGACCGGAATGCCCTCGTCTGCCGCCGCCTGCACTGCCGGGCCGATGGCCTGGGAATCCTGCGCCAGAATGATCAGCGCATCAACGCCCTGGGCGATCAGACTTTCAATATCCGACAATTGCTTGGCAGAAGAAGATTGGGCATCAGACGAGATGTATTCCGCACCACCCGCTTCCAGTGCAGCCTTGATCGCCGCTTCGTCGGTCTTCCAACGCTCTTCCTGGAAATTCGACCAGCTTACGCCGACCGTGGGCTCTGCGAATGCAGCTGTCCCCATCAGGACCGCCACGACAGAGGCGCTGAGAATTCGTTTCATGATTTCCTCCCGGTTTCATTGAGCCATCGTTTCATGATTCGTGGCCCCGACAATTCTGAGTAGCATATTTATTTCAGTCGGTAAAATATTTATGCTATCGGTAACTGAAAAAACCACCTAGGTTGAAACAGGGATCAGATTCGCGAGGGCAAGATGCTGAAAAGCAAAGCTTCTTCAAATGCCACGGACCAAAGGAACGTCACTCGCCTGCGCGTTCTGGAGAAAATCCGGGCCACAGGAACCATTTCACGGATCGACATCGCCACCGCGTTGGAGACGAGCCCAGCGACCATCACAACCGCCACTGCCGATCTGCTGTCTGCCGGTCTGATTGCGGAAATAGAAAGCGAAACACCTTCGAAATCGGCACGCCGCGGCAGACCGCGGGTACAGTTGAAACTGAATGGTGCGTCACATCTGATCGCGGGCGTGAAAGTCGCCCGCCAGCAGGTTTCAGTCATACTCGTGGATTTCGAAGGAACCGAAATCACTTCGTACACGCATCCGCTGGACCAAGCCCGCATGGCCCCGGATGCGTTTGCCAAAAAGATCCGCGCCGTGCTTGATCAGGCCTGCGCCTCGGCAAGCCGATCCCTTGCCGATTTGTCGGGTGTCTGCATCGGCATCGCTGGCCTTATCGATGCAAATCAGAACTTCGTGCATTGGTCATCTTCGCTGACGGAACGAAATGTGGATTTGAGCCCGCTGTTGTCCAAGGTGCTCCCCTGCCCCGCCTTCATCGAAAACGACGCCAATCTGGTCGCAAAGGCGGAACAGCTTTTTGGATTGGGAAAGGGGCTGAAGAACTTTTTGGTTGTTACGATCGAACACGGCATCGGTCTGGGCATCGTTCTTGATGGCAAGCTTTATCGCGGTGAACGCGGATGCGGCGCAGAATTCGGGCACCTCAAAGTTCAGTTGGACGGCGCCTTGTGTCAATGCGGGCAGCGCGGATGCCTGGAGGCCTATGTGGGGGAATACGCCCTGATCCGCGAAGCGACGATCGCCAGTGAAGCAACGGATCCCCGCACGCTTGTCGATATACTTGCAGCAGCAAAAGCCGGCGACGCCCGATCCATTTCCGTTCTGGCCCGCGCGGGCCAAATGTTCGGGATGGGAGTTTCGAACCTGATCAATCTGTTCGACCCCGAGTGCATTATCCTGTCAGGCGCCAGAGGCCGATTTGACTACCTGCATTCAGACGAGGTGATGGCACGTGTCCAAAACGGCGTCGTCAGCGTCGACGCGCCGTTGCCCGAAATCAAGGTCAACCACTGGGGAGATTCAATGTGGGCAAAAGGGGCAGCGGCTTATGGAATTGAACAAGTTTCTATCCTGAAGGTCCGGGAGCTGGCGGCTCATGCGAACTAAGATGGCAATCTTGCTTGCGGCAGGTTCCGCCGCCGCTGCGGAAACCGTTCCACCCCGCTTCCAAAAGGTGGAAACCCCCGGCCATGTTTACGATGGCGGCTGGGAACATTTCGTCGGCGGGGGTGTCGCGGTCTTCGACTGCAACGATGACGACCGCCCTGAAATGTTCGTGGCAGGCGGATCAAACCCAGCGCAATTGTTCATCAACACATCCGACGCAATAATCAGTTTTCGCTCGGAAACACCTGACCAGCTATCCTTGACCCATGTGACCGGCGCATACCCAGTGGACATTGACGGCGATGGGTTCCTGGACCTTGCGGTTTTGCGGGTGGGCAAAGACCTGTTGCTGCGCGGCAAACCGGACTGCGCATTCGAGCCGTTCGCCGAACTGAACTTTCAATCTCAGGACCATTGGACTACTGGTTTTTCCGCGACTTGGGAACGTGGGCAAACCCTTCCGACGTTGGCGTTCGGGACGTATGTCGACCGAAGCAATCCGGACGGACCTTTTGAGGCTTGCGGGCCGACGCTTCTGTACCAACCCCAAGGCGAAAAATACGGCGATCCTGTCCGTTTGGAACCCGGTCACTGTTCCCTGTCGATCCTGTTTTCCGACTGGGCGCGCACGGGTCGCGCGGATCTGCGCGTCAGCAATGACCGCCACTACTATGTGCGTGGCGGGCAAGAGCAATTGTGGGCTATGGAAGACACCCCGCGGCTGTACAGCGAGGCCGATGGATGGCTGCCCTATTCGATCTGGGGCATGGGGATCGCCTCGCGGGATCTGACCGGTGACGGGTTTTCCGATGTTTATCTGACGTCCATGGGGGACCAGAAATTCCAGGTTTTTGATCCTGCATCAGATGGGCCGACATGGCGGGATGCAACCTACGACCGTGGAACAACGGCACACAGGCCACATGCAGGAGGTGACGGCCGCCCCTCGACCGGCTGGCATGCACAGTTCGGGGACGTCAACAATGATGGGCTGGACGACATTTTCGTTGCCAAAGGCAATGTTGAGCAGATGCCCGACGCGGCGCAGAACGACCCCAACAACCTGTTGATGCAGACCGCCGGCGGTCAGTTTGTCGAAACAGCATCAGAGGCTGGTGTCGCGTCCATGGCAAAGTCCCGCGGTGGGGCGCTAGCGGATTTCAACGGGGATGGGTGGCTGGATTTGGTGGTGGTCAATCGCGGCTCGGACCTGGAGGCTTTTCAGAATGAACCGACGACCGGCAACTGGCTCATGATTGATCTCGGCCAGAGCCACCCCAACAGACAGGCAGTCGGCAGTTTTATCGAGGTCAGGACGACCGAGGGGATTCAAACCCGTGAAGTGACCATTGGCGGGGGGCACGCCAGCGGAAGTGCCGGGTTCCACCACTTTGGTTTAGGAGACCTCGAAACCGCAGAAGTACGGGTGATCTGGCCTGATGGTGAACATGGAGATTGGCAGAAGGTAGATGCCAATCAGGTGATCCGCCTCGACCGTTGATCACTGATCGACGGGCAATCCGCTGGGAACCGTTTGGGGAACACCCAGCCGCACAGCCGGATCTTCCAGCGTGCCCAGAAAACTCAGGATGGCATCGACCTCGTCATCACTCAGGTTGATGAGCGCCAGATCGTTTGACGCAGCTATGGCTTTGACATGCCGGGGATCAAGCAAAGCCTTTTGATCCTCTGCCCCGAAAAACTCTGGCAGGTCAGCCTTTTCGATGGCGTAGTTCCGCAACGCGGAAACCGGGTCCAGATGATGGCGCACGATATCCTCAAGCCGTGCGTAGGCACCACTGTGGCCATATGGCGCCGTCAGGGTCACGTTGCGCAGCGAAGGCGTGCGGAATGCGAACGCATCATCCTTGTCGCCCGTGACGCGCAGTCGCCCGTCATCCCGCACATGATTTTCGAAACGGGCTGATTTTCCGGGGCCGATCTGAGGCATGGCGATGGAATGGAACCCGTGATCGGTCTGGAACCAGCCGGAATGGCAGGCACTGCATCCAGCCTTTCCGTAGAACAGCTCCATCCCCAGCTGCGCTTGTTCGGGCAGCCTGTCTTCGCCTCGCATCGCACGATCAAACAGGCTGTTGTCAGCCCGCCACTCAAACGCGATGAAATCGGCAATGACATTGGCGATTGCGGTAAAGGAGATGTCTTCTCCGGGCGCAATGTCATTAAATCGCCTTTGATACTCTGGTATCGCCGCCACGCGCGCGGCGATCAGATCCCAAGCGCCACCCTCTTGGGTCAGCAAGCCGAGTCGTACGGCCTTGCTAACCTCGTTTTCGGAATAGTGCCCCGCCATTTCGTCAGGTGACAGCACCGGAAACATCGCCTGCGCCGCCAAAGCCGATTTGAACCCCGGCCTCATATGCGTCCCCAACGGGGTTCTGATGCCATTGGGCTGTGACGGATCCGTCTCGAGGCGGCCGTCATGGAAAAACGTCGTGAATTCCAGCGCTCCGAGGTTCCACATCGCGGGCGAGTTCCTGGGAATGCGCTGTTCGGGTCTGTTGTCTTGTGTGACCTTGCGCTGACCACCCAGCCCAGCCCCACCTTCGCCGATACCCAGTGAAAGCCCGTCGGACGTTCCCAGCTTCGGATGATGACAGGTTGCGCAGCTGATGTTCTTGTTGCCCGACAGGATCGGATCGTAGAACAGCAGTTGCCCCAACTCTGCGTTTGAAAAGTCAGGTTCGGTGAATTCAGGTTTCGGACCAAGGTCTTGCGCCTGAGCAACTGAAAGCGACATCCAGATGCCTACGGCATGTGCTGCAATCTGAAGTCTCATGATCGTTCCTCGGAAATCTCAAGTGTCAGAGTTTGTTGATACGGGTTGTCCGGCGTATGGATGACGGTCGGGAACGCGGGGACATTCACGGCGTTCGGATATCCTGACGGTTCAATGCACAGCCCCGCACACGGGCTAAATCGGCCTGACAGGTGTGCTCCGGCATAGACCTGTGCACCGGGTTGATCTGAATACAGGTTCATCCTCAATCCCGAAGGTGCCCTGACCTCTGCGACCGCATGATCATGGGTTCCACCGTCATCAAACACAAAATAATGGTCCAGCTCGCGCCCCTTTGCCCCGACGGTGCGTGACAACGCGAAATCTGGCACACTGTCGCCGACGGCTGAGATATCTCCGGAAGGAACGGAACGCGCGTCCAGTTCCAGCACCCGGTTCGATCTTAGCCTGAGCCGACAGTCCAGGATATCCTCAGGACAGCCCAGAGTGTAATAATTGTGCTGCGCGATGCTGATCGGCGTTGGACGATCCGGGCGCGCCCTGATTGTATAGATCAGACGCGGACAGGTCAGTTCGACATGCACCTCGAATTTGACTTCACCGGGAAAACCGCCCTCACCGTCAGGTGAAGTCAAGGACAGAACCGCCTGATTTTGAGAGGTTTTCACGATATCCCAGCATTTGCGCGACAGCCCGCTCGGACCACCATGCAGCGTGGTCGGCCCTTCGTTTGCCGTCAGGTGATGAATGCGCCCCTGCAATGCAAACTGTGCCCCGCCGATGCGGTTGGCCACTCGCCCGACCATCGCGCCAAGGTAGAACGGGTCCGACAGGTAATCCTGCGGGTTTTCGTAGCCCAATATCAAAGGTGTTTCGCCAAGCCACCAGCCTTGCGTGATTGCGCCATAGTTCAACAGGGAAACGGACATGTTTCCGTCTTCCAGAAGGACCTGCTCGACAGGCATGGGTTTGGGATCAGCCATCAGCGCGCGGCCAAAGGGGATAAAGCAGCATAGTATTCGCGATACCGCTGATATTCCGCCTCATATGCGCCGGACAGTTCGACACGTGGTTCAACATGCTCTGCGACTTTCGGGGCCAGCATGACATCCTTGGGGTCGGTGCCGTCCACCGCACATGCAGCAAGACGCGCCGCGCCTATGGCTGCGCCGAACCCACTTCCATCGGGCACAGCAAGCGGCGTGTTCAGAACCGTGGCCAGCGTTTCCAGCCAAAACCGCGATCGCGCCCCGCCACCGACGACCAGCAGACTTTCGGGATTGGTGCCCGTGCTTTTGAGCGCCTCCAAACAATCGCGCATGGCAAAGGAAACCCCCTCTGTCACGGATTGCGTCAGATCAGCGGGTTCCGATGCGATATCCAGCCCCAGGAATGCCCCACGTATGTCGCTGTCGTTGTGAGGCGTCCGTTCACCGGACAGGTACGGAAGGAAGGTAATCTTTGAAGGCCCCTTCACCGAATCCGGCAGGGTCGACGCCAGCGCACCGACGGGTTGACCGAGGTTACGCGACAGCCAGTTGAGACTGTTGGTGGCCGACAGGATCACACCCATTTGAATCCAGCGATCCGGAACCGCATGACAAAAACAATGAACCGCTGTTTCCGGCGCGGGCGCATAGCTTTCCTTTGCGACAAGCAACACACCCGACGTGCCCAATGAAAGAAATCCGCTGCCCTCGCCAATACTTCCGATACCGCAGGCCGCCGCCGCATTGTCACCGGCCCCGCCGGCAACCACGACGGGCCCGGTCAGGCCCCATTGCTGAAGGATCTCTAACCGCAGCTCTCCGCCTGCCGAACTGCCTTCAACCAGCTCTGGCATTTGGTCCCGGCGCATATGGCTTAGATCCAGCGCGGTATCCGACCATTCACGTTTTCCAACGTCCAGCCACGCCGTACCGGCGCTGTCGGACATGTCGCTGACATAGGAACCGGTGAGCCAGAAACGCAGATAATCCTTCGGAAGCAACACTTTGGATGTCTTTTCAAACACGTGGCGCTCGTGTCTGCGCACCCATTCCAGCTTGGGTGCGGTGAAACCCGGAAAAACGATGTTTCCGGTGATCGCGCGCATCGACGGCAGACCATCCAGCTCCGCAGCTTCCTGCGCTGATCTCGTGTCGTTCCAAAGGATACAGGGCTGCAGCACATTGCCATCCCGATCCAGCAACGTGGCACCGTGCATGTGGCCGCTCAGACCGACGCCGCGCACCGCAGAAAATGCAACACCGTTCAACGCGCGCAATTGGGCAACGACGTTCTGGCAGGCTTCCACCCAATCGGACGGATCTTGTTCCGACCAGCCGGGATGCAAAATCGATGTCTCAACACCTGCTTCGGCTTCGGCGACGACTTTGCCCTCTTCGCTGACCACAATTCCCCGAAGACCTGACGTCCCCAAATCCAGACCGAGATACACGCGATTTCCCCCTTCGTATGCCGCACGGATCGCGGGCGCTACAAAGCGCACCCCAAGCCGATGTCAGACCTTACCAGCACAGTTTGCGCTAACACAACAATTCCAAACAAGAGATGGCCGGTATTTTTGCGCACCGCCTCACAGAATGCGCGAGATCATCGGCAAACCCGATCATGGTTTAACTGAACTCAGCTGGACCGGAAAATTTTTCGAATTGCCTGACACGGATTTCACGTAAACAGTTCAATCAGTTCTCAGCCCGCTGATTTCGTTTTGACTTACCCTCTGCAAACGAAAACAGCCTCAGGAAGGAATGCGTCGAATGCAATCACATGCCAAGGTTGTCGTCGTTGGAGGCGGATGCGTTGGGGCTTCGGTTCTTTATGGTCTGACGCAGCATGGATGCACAGATGCAGTCATGCTGGAGAGAACGACGCTGACCTCCGGCTCTACCTGGCATGCGGCGGGTCTGCTGGTCACCTTCGTGCGATCCCACAACGTTTCGAAGATGACGATGGAGACCATCCGCATCTATTCCGAAGTCGAAAAGAAGATCGGCGCCTCGGTCGGGCTGCGCCAGGTGGGCCAGTTGCGCGTTGCCAATACGCAGGAACGCTGGGACGAGTTCCTGTCCTATGTCTCGATTGCCGAAGCTGCCGGTGTGCCCTGCAAACTGCTGACGCCAGAAGAAATCGCCGAACTGCACCCTCTGCTCAACCAATCGGAACATATTCGCGGCGGCATCCTGCATACCGAGGACGGCTATGTGAACCCGGCCGACATCACCATGGCGATGGCCAGGCTGGCGCGCGAGAAAGGCGCCAAAGTGTTTCAGAACACCGAAGCGCAGGCTTATGAAAAACTGGAAAACGGTCTTTGGAAGGTTACAACCAATCAGGGTGAGATCACTTGCGAACATCTTGTCTTCGCGACCGGAAACTATGCCCGCGAAAACGCGCGTCGTGTTGGTCTGGATCTGCCTTGCATTCCAATCGTTCACCAATATTGGACAACGGAAACCGTTCCGCTGCTGAAAGAACGCCGCGCGCAGGGGTTGCCCGAGTTCCCGATCCTGCGGGATGAAGATTACGGTGCCTATCTGCGCGAAGATGTGGGCGGCATTCAGTTCGGCCCTTATGAGTTCACCAAAGACCTCAAGCTATTTGCCGAAGATCGCGTTCCGCCTGACTTTGGCGCCGACCTCTTGCCCGAAGACTTCGACGCGGTCCAAACGCAGTGGGAACGCGCCATCGAGCGGGTTCCAACACTTGCAGAGGTGGGTATCAAGGCCAACACCCGAGGTCCGTTCCAGATGACACCGGACGAGTTGCCGCTTGCGGGGCCTGCACCGGGGCATGAAAACCTGTGGCTGGCCGAAGGCATGCCCGGCGGCATATTGTGGGGGGGCACTGTTGGTGAACGCCTGGCCCGCTGGATTGTCGATGGGGATCCGGGCATGGACATGTCTGAACTCGACCCGCGCCGTTTTTCGGATTACGCGTCCAAGCGGTGGACCATGGACAAGGTGCGCGAAACGTGGGGGACCCACATGAACGCGCACATTCCCGGAGAGGACTTTCCCGACGCGCGCCCGATGAAAACGATGGGGTCTTACGACCTGCTGAGCGCGCATGGCGCCGTCTGGACCAGCTTCAACGGATATGAGTTTCCGCGCTGGTTCGCCAAATCGCGCGAGGACGCTGTTCCGGAACATTCCTTCCGCCGCACCAACCACATGGAACGCGTTCAGGAAGAAGTGCGCACCACCCGTGACGTGGCCGGTTTCATCGAGATGTCGCCGATGACCAAGTTCACCCTGCGCGGACCCGGGGCCGCCGAATGGCTGGATGGCCTCATGGCGAACAGGCTGCCCAAAGTGGGGCGAATGACCCTGTCGCTTTTGTTGAACCCAAAGGGCGGCATGGATGCGGAATATACGGTCGTCCGCTATGCCGAGAATGATTTTTACCTGGTCTCCACTCCGAACTGGCGCGCCTACAACTGGGATCAACTGCGACGTTTGCTGCCCAATGACAGCTCTGTCCTTCTTGAAGATGTTTCAGAACAATTGGGCGTGATTGCTCTGGCTGGCCCCAAGGCACGAGAGATCCTGCAACCGTTGACCGACAATGATCTGTCGAACGAAGCCTTCCCCTGGCTTTCTGCGCAAAGGGGTGAAGTGGGATACGCCAAGGGCGTTCATCTGCTTCGCCTGTCCTATACCGGCGAGCTGGGGTGGGAACTGCATCACCCGGTCGGTTACAACCGCCATCTTGTCGACCTGCTGCTGAAGGCCGGTGTGAAACCTTTCGGGCTTGAGGCACTGGAATCCATGCGTCTTGAAAAATCCTATCGCGCCATCAATCGCGAGATTTGCAAGGACATGACGCCATACGAGGCCGGCCTTGATCGGTTCGTGGTAACTGATGGTCGCGACTTCATAGGCAAGGCCGCTCTTTTGAAACAGAAAAAGGAAGGCGCGTATCGGCGGTTGGTCACGCTGAAACTGCCCTATGGCGAAACATCGGTGATGTTTGACGAGGGCGTCTATGCTCAGGGCAAGCTGATCGGCCGTGTCACCTCGGGCGGGTTCTCTTATTATTGCAACCACGACATTGCGATGGCACTAGTGCCACAGAACATGACGGCGCCCGGAACGAAAATGCAGGTGCTGGTCCACAATGAGATGCGCGACGCCGTGGTCATCGACACATGTGCTGTCGATCCCGCAAACACACGCCCGCGCGCTTGAGTGCGAAAACAGAAAGACTGGACTCGAACGGATGACCGAACAACCGACAAAAACGCTTTCTCTTGCCGAAGTTCGGGACTTGGCCAAATCGGTTCTTGTTTCTGCCGGAGCGGACACGCGCAGCAGTGATGTACTTGCCGATATCGTCACCCGGTCTGAACGGGACGGCCCGCGCAGTCACGGGTTGCGCATGTTGCCGGTCTATGTCCAAAGCTTCACGTCCGGCTATGCCAACGGGCACGCGAAGCCCAAAACCGAAAAGGTTGCCCCGGGCGTTTTGCGCTGTGATGCCAACAACGGGTATTACCAGGTTGCAGCGGCAGCAGCCCGCGAGGACCTGATCGCGATGGCCCGGGAAAACGGGATTGCCGCGTTCACCTGTGCGAACTGCCACCATCTGGGTGCGTTACGGTTTGACACCGAACCTTTGGCCGAAGCCGGATTGGTGGCCTTTGCCGTGATCAACTCGTTGTCCATGGTGGTTCCGCAAGGCGGGGTTCGCCCGGTTTTTGGCACCAACCCCATGTCTTTTGCCTGCCCGCGTGACGGCGACGCGCCCGTGGTCTGGGATCAGGCCTCGTCCATGGTGGCCCTCATGGATATCCGCATGGCCGCTGCCGAGGGGCACAACCTGCCCCGCCCTGCCGGCCTTGATCCCCAAGGCGAACCCTCAACAGACCCGAATGCCATCCTTGAAACCCGCAGCCTGTTGCCGTTCGGAGAGCATAAGGGGGCCGCGATCGCCTTCATGGTTGAGGTGTTGGGCGCAGCACTGGCCGGTGGAACCCTGTCCGTGGACAACGAAGAACGCGAATCCTTCGGCGCTCTGAACATCAAAGGTGGTGCGACCCTGATTGCCATCGACCCCACCCGGTTCGGCAACGCGGCCTTCAACGAATATGTCGCCCGCATCTGCGCCGAGATTTCCGGCAACGGGTCCGCCCGGGTTCCGGGGGACGGTCGCCTTGCAAAACGGGCAGCCGCCGAAGCCCATGGCATCGACGTGAGCACCGAGGTTCTGGCCGCACTTGGCTGAAACTGAAATCACCCGCCATCGAATGTCCGGACAGCACCTGCCCGGCTTGTTAACCACGCCACTCAATGGCCGCCGAAATAGGCCTCGAGCAAGCGTTTGTCATTTCTCAGTTCGTCAGCCGTGCCCGACGTCTGCATCCGCCCGGACTCCAGCACATAGATGCGGCTGGCAAGCGACAGGGCAAAATTGGCATTCTGTTCCGTGATGACGACGGTCAGCCCGTATTCCTTGTTCAGCTGACGGACGACTTCGGCAATCTCGTGACAGATCTTCGGGGCAAGACCGATCGTCGGCTCATCGACAAGCAGCAGTTCCGGGCTGGTCATCAAAGCCCTGCCAAAGGACACCATCTGCCTTTCCCCGCCGGATTGGGTCGACGTCTCCTGCCCTTCCCGTTCTTGCAGACGCGGGAAAAGACTGTGCACCATCTCAAGGTTGTTTTCGATGTCGTCTCGTGCGGTGAAGGCCCCCACCATCAGGTTGTCGCGTACCGACATATAGGGAAACAGGTTGAACCGCTCGGGCGCATAGCCCACCGCGTGACGCACGATTTCCGAAGGGCTTCGACCGGCAAGGCTGTGCCCGCGCAACCGGATGTCGCCTTCGATTTTCACAAGACCCATGATGCTGTCCAGCAAGGTGGATTTACCTGCACCGTTCGGGCCGACCACGGCGACAATCTCCCCGGGCTGCACCGTGATCGAAATATCGGTCAACGCCTGGGCCTTGCCGTAAAACGCGGACAGGTTCTCGATTTCCAGATAGGACATCAGACGCTCCCCAGATACGAGGCCTGAACGGCCGTGTCGTTCATCACGTCGTCGAACGCGCCTTCGGCAATCATGGTGCCCCGCTCGATGGCGATGGCGCGGTCGATCAACGGTTCCAGCGCCGGCAAATCATGGCTGACGATCAAAAAGGTCATCCCGTCTTTGCGCATCGATTGAATGAGATCGGAAATCTGCGCAATTTCACCAACTGTCAGACCTGCAAACACCTCGTCCAGCAACATGACACGCGGTGCCGTGGCCATGGTTCGGGCCATTTCGAGCTTGCGCAGATCACCCATGGCCAGTTCGGCGGGTGAGCGGCTCAGATCCGTTTCCGTGAACCCGACACTCAGCGCGAGCTCTTTTTCCCTGTCCGTATCCGGCGGCGAAACGATCATGCGCCAGATGTCGTCCGGCATCAGGCCCACCCTGATGTTTTCTGCAACACTCATGTCGCCGAACGGCCGAGGTATCTGATAGGTTCTACTGACCCCGGCCCGGATACGCTGAGGCGTCGACAGCGCCGAAATCTCATTGCCGAACAGCTCGATCGTACCGCTGTTCTGCCGCAATTCGCCCATGATCTGGCTGAATACCGTCGTCTTTCCCGCGCCATTCGGACCGATCAGGCCCAGCGACTCTCCTTCTTGCAGGGAAAAGGACAGATCATTCGTGGCCACCAGCCCGCCGAACCGTTTGACGAGACCGGAAACTTTCAGCGCAACGGTCATGCCAGCCCCCCTTTCCGCAGTCTTTGAAAGCCGCGTTGCACAAGTTCGACCAATCCCTTTGGCTGATACATGTAGAGAAGCAGTGCGATGGCACCGTAGACGAAATACCGTTCAGCCCCGGGAAGCACGGGGCGCAGGTATTCCAGAAGGAACGTCATGAAGAACGCACCGATCATGGGGCCGATGATGGTCGATGTTCCGCCCAGCAATGCCGCCACGATGATGGTGAAAAGAAAGTTGATGTCAAACAGCGCACGGGGCGCGAGTGAGCCCAGGTAATGGACATAGAACGCCCCACCCAGACCGGCGATGAACGCGCTGGTCAGAAACGCAAAGGCCTTCAACCGCGTGGTGCTGAGCCCCGAACCGCGCACGCTTTCTTCATTCATTCCGATGGCGGCCAGTGCAGTGCCCAGCCGGGTTTTCATCAGCAGCCACATGCTGACCGCCACGCCGAGCATCAGGGCCGTGGACAGGTAGTAGCCGTTTGCCGCGCCGCGTGTCAGAGTTTGAATTCCCGACATCCCGCGTGTGCCGCCGGTCAGATCCGGGCGGATCACCTGAACCAGCTGATAGAGCAGCTCCATGAAAGCCAGTGTGACCAGCGCGAAGTAGCTGCCGCGAATGCGCAGAGCGGGCAGCAACACAATCAGGCCTGCGATCATCGTGACCAACACGGCCACAGGGATTGAGATTTCGACCGGCACGTCAAACCGTTTGGTCAGGATGGCAGTCGTATAGGCCCCGATACCGATCAGAAAGGGATGCCCGAAACTCACATACCCGGTCCTGCCCGACAACACATCCCAGCTGATGGCGAAGATGGCCAGATAGTTGGCAAAGATCATCGTGCGCAGCGTCCCGTTCGAGACGATCTGGGGCAGCAGCAACATCCCCGCAATCAGGCCGCCCCAAAGGACAAAGTGAAACCAGCGCAGACCCATGTTACAACTCCTCGCGGCCGAACAGGCCCTGCGGTCGCGTCACCAGCACGCCGATGATCAGCAGCATGGTGAAGACACCGCGCAGTTCCGGCGCCAGGGTGGCGACAACGATGACTTCGAGAAATCCGACGATATGAGCAACGACCAGCGTGCCGATGATCGATCCGATACCGCCCACAATGACGACGGCCACCGAGATTATCAAAGGCGCAACCCACATTGACGGCGAAAGCTGTGTATAGCTGGCGAAAAACACACCGCCCAGCGCACCCAGTGCCCCTGAGATACCCCATGTGATCAGGTTGATCCGATCCGGGTCGATCCCTGAAATCGCGGCCCCCTTGGCGTCCATCGATACCGCCTGCATCGCCCGCCCTGTATGTGTCAGGCGGACAAAAGCATACAGGCCCAGCAAAACAGCCCAACTGATCAGCGTTGCAATCAGGATATTATAAGTAACGGACGCTCCGGCGACGTTGATCACGCCCGGCACGATCGGCAGCAGGATCTTGCTGCTGTCGCCAAAGACAAGAACGATCCCGGCCTGAATCACGACCGCCAGGATCAGAGTCGAGATCTCGACGGCTACGTGATCCCCTTTCAGGGTCTTGACGACCAGGCGGTATTTCAGAACCCCCATCAGAACGCCCAGAACCACGGCCACCGCAACGCCCATCAGCTTTGGCATTCCCAGCGTCTGGGACACCCAGAAATACATGTACCCGCCGACCATCAGATAGGCACCGTAGGCCAGGTTCAGGACCCGACCGATGCTGAAGATCAGCGTGAAACCCATTGCGATAAGCGCATAGAGACCGCTGAGCAAAAGCCCCTGGATCAGTATTTGCAACATGTAAGGATCCCTGGCTGCGGGTGCACGCACCCGCGCACCCATTTCAAGCTAAGCGAACGGACAGATTACTGTTTGACCCAGCTTGGCAAGGTGAATTCACCCGTCGCGTATTTCTCGGGATAGACAACGGCGGCGGTGCCGTCCTCGTACCATTGGACCACGACCATTGACGGCGCGGCATCGTCGAACGGCTCGGACAGGTCAAAACGGATATTGTGCGGGTAAGTCCGGCCTGTCACGGGCTCTACCTCGTCATCGCCCCAGAAGGCGTAACGCAGCCACAACTGGCCATCCAGTTCCAGAACCAGATCCTGTTTCTTCATCGCATCGGCCCAGCCTTCGACATTGTCGAAACCGCCGGCCTCTTCGGCTGCGGCCATCGCCTGTTTCAGCCCATGATAGGCGTTGAACCCGTTGAAATGCGGCAGCAGCGGGCGGCTGTCATACTTCGCCTGATAGGTATCGACAAATTTCTGGCTGGCCGGATCAAGCCGGAATCCAACAGACGGTATCGGAGACAGGGTCGAGATACCGCCACCGGCACCGCCCGTATCTTCCCAATACTCCATACCCAGCGCAGCGACGTTCACGCCCGTCATCGCCATCGGCACCTGGAGTTTCACGTATTGCGATGACACAACCTGCGAATTGACCGACGAGACCTGATAGATGAAGTCCGCCCCGGTATCCTGCGCGCGGCTGAAGATCGGAGCGAAATCGACGGTGGCAACGTCATATGTGATGATGTCCTTGACCTCGATACCCGCAACCGGTGCAAGCGCTTCGGTGACAAGGCCGGTGATCGCCTCGCCAAAGGCCGTATCTTCCGCCAAAATGACGACAGAATCCCACCCCATCTTTTCCTTCAGAACATCCGCGCCAAAGTTGATGTACAACGTTGCCAGCGCCTCATCCGAGGCGATGTTCATGAAATAGGGCGCCATGCTTTCAGGGTCTTCGACCACCATGTCGATGATGCCGATATAGGATGTCCAGGTGTCCAGCGTCGGAATCCGGTATTCCTGCATGCGGGGCAGCCATCCCAGCGACACATCGTCAATCGAGCCCGAAATGATGAAATCAACCTCTTCCGTTTCCGCAAGATATTCATAGGCCCGGATGCCCTCGGTCGGGTCCTGTCCGGTATCCGCCGAGACCAGAGTGATCTGTTCGCCCATCACGCCGCCATTTGCGTTGAGCTCTTCAATCGCAATCTCGGCCCCGCGCAGCGTCGACAAACCGGTGTCCGAGGAAAGCGACCCAATGAATCCTACCTTGATTTCCGCTCCGGCCGCCGAGGCCATGAGCGCGATGCATGTTCCGCTGAGCAGCGCTGTCTTGATCATCACATTAGCTCCCTGTGTCTCATTATGCCTTCTTGTATTCTGTATACAGTACACAAGAAGATGGTTCGATCAATTCCTTTCTTGAAGACTCATGTTCAGAATCCGCTGATTTCGCCGTTTTCATCGTGGATCACGGCATCCACGTCGATTTCCACCATCAGCCCCGGCTGCGTCAGCCCAGCCTGAACGGCCGTCAGGACCGGATCGATCCCCTTGAAAACTTCGCCATGCGCCTGCGCGAACGCGCCCGCTTGGGACAAATCGGTCAGATAGGCGCGCACCCGCCCCACATGTCGCAGTTCGGCGCCAACCTCTTTCAGTGCGTCCTCGATGCGTGACAGGATGTAAAAGGTCTGCGCACCAACGTCCCCGGGCGCGTGGATGCGGCCCGTCGGCTCGATGGCCGTTGTTCCGGCAACCCAGACAAAGGGGCCGATGCGCTTGGCCCGAGAGTACGAGGCCACCTCTTCAAACCGTCCGCCGGATTTCCAAAAACGCAGGGTCACAGGCCCAGCCTCACCCGGATCGCTTCGGCCGCGTTTTGCAATGCCGCGTTTTCTTCGGCGGTTAGCCGCAACTCCTCGACCTCAACCAATCCGCCTGCACCAAGATGGGCTGGCACGCCCAGCACGACACCATCGATGCCGTATTCCCCGTGCAACATGACCGAGACCGGAACCGGGCCTGTACGCGCGCCGCGGATATGATCAATCAATTCGATCGAGGCATGAGCCGGAGCTATCGTTGCAGAGCCTGACTTCCGAAGCGCGACCACCTGACCGCCCCCGGCGATCGCATCCTGAACACAGGCTTCGATCTGTTCGCGGGACAGAAATACATCCAGCGGACGGCCTTTGATCCTGGCACGGCTGGGGATCGGGGCCATTTCGTCCCCATGACTGCCAAGCGTGAAGGCTTCGACGTCCGCAGGCGTGACACCCGCGGCCAGCGCCAACGCGTTGCGAAACCGGCTGCTGTCCAGCGTTCCTGCCATACCCAAAACCTTTTCGCGGGGGAAACCTGTTGCACGCAGCATCTCGACCGTCATTTCGTCCAGCGGGTTGGTCACGACGATCACGATGGCATCAGGCGCAGCCGACCGGATCGCTTCGGCTGACTGACGGATCACGCGGGCATTCACATCGATCAGATCGGCACGTGTCATGCCCGGACGGCGGGCTCGTCCGGCCGTGACGACGACCACGTCCGCCCCGGCCACCAGATCCATCGCTTCGCCACCGACACATCGGGCCCGCGCACCGGTGATCCCGGACGTATGATTGAGGTCCAGCGCAGTCGAAGCCGCCAATCCCGGAGTGATGTCGATCAGCGCGATTTCATCCGCCATGTCCGCCATCGCCGCCAGATGCGCGACATTGCCGCCAACACCCCCTGCCCCGATCAAGGCAAGTTTGCCCAGCCTGCGGGCTTTGCGCGGCACACGCGAAGGGGCAACCCATTTGGGTGAACGGCGGTACAGCACCCGGCGCATGGAAACAGCACCATCCGTACGCGGCGGTTTCGGTCGCTCCAGCGGGCCATCCACCAAGGCGATACCAACACGCTCTGCGGTTTCGCGCGCAAGGGCCGTCACGATGTCACCCGGCAAAACCTCGAACACGATCCTGCCCCGGCGGCGCGCATCCTCGACCGCATCCGAGCCTATGACGCGAGGGGTCGCCATCAGCCGTCCTGTCCGTCCACCGCCTCGATTGCACGCGTCGCGGCCTCGACGGCGGTTTTGACCGAATTTTCAGACCCCGAGATGAACAAGCGACCAAACCGCCCCACCGCACGCACCTCGACGATGTCAATCTCGGCGGCCTTTTCGGCCTCGTTCGCGGCAATCGAGATATAGGCGGCCGGCGCACATTCCACGATCCCCAACGTCTGCCCCGGCACGATCAACGCGCCTTTGCGCCATTTGTTCAAAAGCTGCGCCTGATAGGGTTCGACACTTGTGATGATCTGCGTGGAACTGATCGCAGGCTTCAACCGGTCTGTCATGGAAGCCCCAAGTTCGGCCAGCATCGCGTCCCGTGCAGCGGACACTTCGGCGTTTGAAGGCGAGCGGAGGATGAAGAAGCCGAATTCGCGCTCGACCATCTGCGTCGTCGCTTCGACCGAAGACGCCTTGAGCGCCCGGTCGATCAGCGAGAACACGCCATTGCCCGGCGCGAACTCTCCGATCAGCACGGTGTCACCGGACAAAGGCACTGACCCTTGCACCGTCGCGCCGTTGTAGGCGGCGAATTTCGGTTGCAGGTTGTCGATCTGCATCAGCGCCCGGATCGTGATCTCGCTCATGCGCCATACTCCTCGTAAATGTCGCGCCAGGGTCTGCTTTCATACGCAACCCGCTTGATGTTGATGAGATGCAGGGCCGTGACATTGTCCGAGGTGATCGACCCCGACCACGTACCGGTACCCAGCATGAAGGATGGTTCAAGGTCGGTGGAATACCCCATGCCGCCCATGATCCCCGGCGTATTCACCAGGACCCGCCCCGTAGGAACGGTGGAAAACCGAGCGACCACCTCGGGATCATCGGAATGGATGACCGAGGAATGCCCCCAACCTTCGAATTTGGCAATGGATTGCGCCAGTTCGATGCCGTGATCGGTGGACTTCGCCTCGTAAAAGGCCAGCACCGGGTTCAGCTTTTCGGCCGAAAGCGGGCGTTGCCACCCCACTTCGGTTTCTTCCGACACCAGACAGCGCGTGCGCGGCGGAATCGAGAACCCCGCAGCATCGGCCAGCGCCTGTGGGCTTTGGCCGACGCGTTCGGGATCCATTGCCTGAACGCCCTTGAAGATGACCCGCGCCAGCCGATCAGCCTCGGCCGGGGTGCAGAAATAGGCGCCTTTGAGTTTCAGTTCATGGCGCAGATCGCGTGCAATTTCAGGATCGGCGACCACGGCCTGCTCACTGACACAGGCCGTGCCATAATCGAAGCTTTTTGACGTCACGATCATCTCGGCCACTTCGGACAGATCGCGCGCCTTGGACTTGTGCACGTAACACGGCACGTTCCCCGCCCCGACTGCAAGCGTCGGTTTACCGCTGGAATAGGCGGCCTTGACCATGGCAGGGCCACCTGTCGCCATGACAACCGACGTGCGGCGATGCTTCATCAACTCGGCGGTGCCCTGAATGGTCACGGCGTCCAGGCATTGTATCAACCCTTTGGGCGCGCCCATCTGTTCGGCAACGCGCGCCATGATGCGGACGGTTTCCTTCCCGCATTCCACGCCGCGCGGATGCGGGGCACAGACGACGGCATTTCCCGCCTTCACCGCAGACAGAACCTTGTAGATGATCGTGGAGGTCGGATTTGTCACCGGGATAAGCGCCGCGACCACACCCATCGGCTCTCCGAAGGCCGCGATCTTTGTCGCATCGTCCCGCCACAACAGGCCCAGCGTCGTGACGTCCCGCAGGTAATCGGCGACCGACAAGGCGTTGAACAGATTCTTGACCCGCTTGTCTGCTGCGTTGCCGTACCCGGTTTCCTCGACCGCCAATTGCCCCAACCGTTCGGCTTCGGGTTCGATCGCCCGAGCCATGGCATCGACGATGGCATCCACCTGTGCCGGGTCGGTGCCGAGAAAGGCGCGATAGGCTTCGAAAGCCGTTTCAGCAGCGCGCCGTGCGGCGGCGATGGATTTCAGATCAGCGTCCATCACGAGGCTCCGGTGGCAATGGTGTCAAAGATACGGCGGGCCTGATCGACATCGCCTGCGGAAATTCCGATGGTTTCCAGCCTGCGCCCGGACGCGGCCACGTCAGCGCCCAGGATACGGTCTGTCATGCAGATCAGGCTTTCCGTCAGAGGCGCAGTCAAACCTGCGAGCTTTGCGGCGGAAACAAGGGGCACCAATGATCCCAAGACGCCATCGCGCATCAGCTGGCGCGCGGCCTGCCGATCCGGGACCGGACGCGCGCCCGCCCCCCGCTCGGCGCCGGCATAGGTCGCGATCCAGTCATCGGTCTCGGGCAGGTTTCGAACGCCAAAGGCCTTTGCGACCTGCCGCCTTTCGCCAGCCAACCCGTGAATCACCTCTTGCTGATCCGGCCCTATGAGCGCGGCAAATGTCCGGTTGTCTTCCAGCGGCACCCCGCCCATCGGCACCTCCGGTCCACCGGACCCCAGCCCCGCGCCCCCAAGTATCAACGCCGGAATCTCGACCGCTGCGGAAAGATCGGCAAAGCCTGAGGCCAGAACCGAATCCAGCGGCTGGATGTTCGAAAGAAAGGGTTGCAGCGCTTCAAGAACGTCCGCGCGGCCTCGGGGCAAGGTCGCAGCAGCCATCGGCGCCGCCTGCGTCAGGGTCAGGCCCGCACCTTCGGCCTGATACCAGTATGGCAGGCCCTGCGCCTCGACCAGAGTGACGTCGGCGGTGCAGCCGCCTATTCGCAGCATCCAGACCGCTTCGACTGCGCCCAAAGAGCGACCGGGCGCCAGAACAAGCACCTGCCCATCGTGCAGATGATCGGCCAGCACCATCGCATAGGTGCGCTGTTTGTGAATCGGCCCGGTCAGAAAGATCGCCTGCGCGTCCCGCACTGCTGCATCCAACTCTGCCGTGGTGCGGATTGAAGGCCCGTCGCGATCCACCTGATACGTGCCAACAGGCCCTTCGCCGCGAATGCCGATGCCCGAGGATTGCGCAAGCAGTGACAGTTCCGCCCCATAGGCCGAAAACAGTGTAACCTCAGCCCCTTCGGCCAGACACAGCGCTGCCAGAAGACGGGCATCCGGGCCGCCACCCAATACAGCAATGCGCTCAAACCTTTGGGCAACGGGTGCATCCCGTGTCGCGCCACGTGTCACCGCGCGCGTGAAATCCTCGAAACCGGCTGACATGGTACCTCCTCAAAGGGGTTGATCAGGCCGACGACCCGGCACCCAGCCCGTCGATGATTGCCTCAAGCTCGTCATGCGGCCGTGCGATCACGTGAACCGAGACCACCTCGCCCACCTTGTTGGCCGCTGTCGCGCCTGCATCGGTGGCGGCTTTGACCGCGCCGACCTCGCCGCGCACAAGGGTCGTCACCAGCCCACCGCCAGCTTTGGTCTGACCCACGATGGCAACGCTGGCTGCCTTGACCATCGCATCCGCGGCTTCAATCGCGCCGACCAGGCCGCGTGTTTCGATCATGCCCAGGGCCATCTGCCCCGCCACTGGTTTCGCCATTTTCTGTTCCTCCAAAATTAGATGTTTCGTGTCGTGTGATTCAGGTCGTCGAGACGCGGTCGATCACCGCGATGATGGCCATGTCCACGGGGGCCGTGGACAACCCGGCCGCCATGCGGGCCGCAGACCCGCTGACAACCAGCACCATATCCCCGACCCCAGCGCCGCAGGTATCGACCGCAACCCGCGCCGGGTCGATCAGGCTGCCCTTGCTGTCGACCAGATCCGTCACCAGCAGCTTTGCTCCGACCAGCCTGGCATCCTTGGCAGTTGCCGTGACAGTTCCAGCGACCTTGCCCAAGTGCATCAGAACGCCCTCAGGTAGCGGTCCAGCTCGACCTGTGTGACCTGTTGATTGAAGAATTCCAGCTCTCGCTCAGCCTGTTGCAGGACCAGTTCCCACTGCATTTCGCCCATGACATCGCGCAGCCATTCCGATCCGCGCGCCAGATCGATGGCGGTTGGCAAATCGGTTGGAATTGGGTCACCGATCCCTTCTTCATACCCGTTGCCTGTCGTCGGTTCCGAAGGGGACAGCCCCTGTTCGATCCCGTCAAGCCCGGCGGCAATCTCGGCCGCAAGCAACAGATACGGGTTGGCGTCTGCACCGGCATCGCGCTTTTCCACCCGCACGGCACTGTCCGAGCCTTCGATGACACGGATACCAACCGTCCGGTTGTCATAGCCCCAGCTCGCGTTGATCGGGCAGAACGTATAGGGCTGGCGACGGCGATATCCGTTGACCGTGCCGCTGCCGCAAATCGCCGTCTCGCACATGCGCTTTTGCAGGCCTGCGATAAAGGATTTTCCGGTGTCGTTGATCTTGCCGTTGTCGGCAAAGGCGTTTTTGCCGTCTTTCCACAGCGAGTAATGCGTATGAAACCCGTTGCCCGATTGATCAAAAAACGGCTTGGGCATGAAAGTCGCCAGATAGTCGTGCGCGATCCCCAATTGTCGGATCAGGGATTTGAACAGAACGACACGATCCGCAGCAGCCAGAGCTTCGCCATAACGAATGTTGACCTCGATCTGGCCGGCCGCATATTCCGGGTTCGACTGTTCGATCGGAATGCCACATTCGTTGATCTGCTGACGGATCGGGCCTACGATGTGTTCCATCCGGGCGGCGCGGCCCAGACCATAGACCTGGATGCCCGTGTCGCGCGGCTGGCCGGTTTCCGGATCCAGCAGATAGAATTCCAATTCCGTGCCGACATTCACCTCGAACCCCATGTCGCGGGCCCGGTCCACCTGCCGCACCAAAGCCTGACGCGGATCGATCGGCACCGGTTTGTGATCCATGCCCTCAGCGCGGCCAAAACAGACGGCCACGCCCGGTTCCCACGGGACGGCGACAGGCTTTGTCATCGGAAAGACATGCATGTCGGGGTAACCGTTGTCGAAATTGACGTATGGCGTATCCCAGACGTCGCAGGTCATATCGATCGCCAGCAGCGCAATCGACAGAGCATTGCCGCTTTTGCAGACATGATCCCAATGGCTGGCCGGAATGCGCTTGCCACGCATGATGCCGTTGAGATCCCCGACACCAAGAATGACGGTATGTGTGCCCTCGGGCAGATCAAACCCCGAACTCATTTGCGCTTGCTCCCTGTTTTTAGCTTTATAATTGCTGTATTCTGTATACAGTATTCACAAAGCCAGTCAGGAAACAAGGAAAATCTGCGCCATGTCCAAAAGCTCGGTCATCGTTGTCGGAGGCGGCATAGTCGGCGTCATGACAGCGCTTACACTGCAACGGCGCGGCGAGGCCGTGACATTGATCGACAGGTGGGAGCCGGGACATTCCCGTGCATCTTCAACAGATTACAACCGGGTGATTCGCGCCATATCCGGACGGGACGAGTTCTATACACGCTGGGCGCGTGAAAGCCGCCTGCGCTGGCTGGAGCTGCAAGCCGAAAGCGGCCAGAACCTGATGTATGAATGCGGCGCCTTGATTCTGGCGACGGCGGGACATTGCGACTGGGAAGACGCAACCGCACAAACTTTCGACCGGGTCGGGGTGCCCTATTACAAATTCGGTCGGTCGGATATCGAATCGCGGTTCCCTCAGTTCAAGGTCACCGACATCGAATATGCGCTGTTCGAACCCGAAGCCGGAATGCTGATGGCGCATCGATGCGTTCTGACCGGTTTGGATCTGTTCCGAAAGGCAGGAGGCAAAATACAACGTGGTCGCGTCACCACGGATGGATCGGAACGTCCGATGCTTGACGGCAAACCGCTCGAGGCTGATCTGATCATCATGGCGACCGGCCCATGGATGGCCGACATGTTTCCCAGAACGATCAAGCCGATCTCGACTGTGGTTGGCGTCAATGTCCTCTACACTTCGACACCCGACGGGTCGGAAGATTTCGACATGAGCCGGATGCCCTGTTGGATCGATCACGGGCAAGGGTCATTTGGTCTGCCGTCGTCCGAAGGCTCCGGCGTGAAGGCGGCGGTCGTCATCCCGGACAAGATCGATCTGGACAATGATGAACGGCTGATCCGCCAGGAAACGCTGGGCCGCACACGCAGCTATATCCGCCACCGGCTTCCGGGTTTAGAGGGGCAACGTGTCGTGGATTCCAAGTTCAACCAGATCATTCTGACCCCGGATACACATTTCATTGTCGACTGGCACCCCGAGCATGAAAACGTGCTGTTCGCCGGCGGATGCTCTGGCCATTTGTTCAAGCACGCCCCGGTGTTTGCAGAATTTGCAGCAGGCGTTGGGCTGAAGGATTTTGGAACCGCGGACCGGTTCAAGATCAGCGGCCGCAGAAAGCTGAGCCCGAAGGAAAGCCCCAGCGGACGCTAACCATCCAGGAGGGCGCGATAAATTCCAGCATTCGGGCATTTGCCCTGGGGAAGACGCGCGCCCGCCCGAATTGCGTCACGGCAGGTTTCGACCTGAAGGCAATGCCCGCATTTTTCCGCCAGTTCCAACCCCAGCTCCGGGTGCGCGTTCAGGTCTGCCTCGGTCAGTCCGAATTGTCCGGCCATGGCGAGTATACGCTCTCGTGCCTGCGGTGCGCCCGATCGCAACATGGCCAGATCCGCGCGGGACAAGCCAAGGTCCGAAAGCTCTCGGTCACTCAGGTTTTCATCCCGAGGCGAGCTGACAATGCGCGCTATTTTATGAAAGAAATCTGTGTATCCCGACATCTCGCGGCCTCCTCCACCACGTTATGGATACAGTATACACAGTGTTTCAAAGCCGGAATTGATCAGGATCAAGCGGGTTTTCAGGTCTTACGGCCGACCGCAGGCCTTGCGAAACAAGTCAACCGCCTGCGCGGCGGCCAGATCCTTCGACACATGTGCCGCTTTAATCGAGGCCAGCCCCTCATCCGCCTCTTGCGGTGCAAGAAACACGTCGCGCCCGCGCACGAACAATTCACGCAGATGGCTTGCCCGGTATTCGGGATGGAATTGCACGGAACGGGCCGGGAAATCATAATCCAAGGCCCCTACCGGGCAGTGATCCGCCGACCCTGTCACCCGCGCCGAAGGCGGAACATGCGTGACCTGATCCTGATGCCAGACAAAGGCATCAACGCTGGCTCCGCCATAGTCAAAGCCTCGTGCGCCGACGACATTGCCGATCTCGGCCTTCTCGGCTTTGCCGCCATAGACATCCGCCATGATCTGATGGCCAAAGCAGATGCCGAAGACCGGCTTGGCATGGTCCCGGCACAACTTCAGGAAATCGCGAAGGGGCCGCATCCACTCTGTGTCATCGTAGACGCCGAATTCGGACCCTCCGACGACAACCCCATCAAAATCCCCGAGCTGAGGCAATGCCTCGCCGTCGACCACATCCACCGTGGAAAATCGGGCTTCGGGCAGATGTGGTTCAAGCCATGCGCGGATCTGCTGGGCCGTACGCGGCAGCCCCTCAAGCAGCGGCAATGGATGAAGGGTCAACTCGAGAAGTGCGATCCTCACCAGTCGAAGGCCCGGTCGATGCCCGCCATCTTGACGCCGGTAAAGGCCGAGGCCTGAAAACTGAGCGCGCGCAGATCTTCGGTTTCCAGATTGTGCACCGAAGATTTGCCGCAGGCCTTGGCAAGCGCCGTGATCTCCATTGTCATCGCGGTCAGATACCGCGCGACGCGCTCTGCACCTGCATGCGGGTTCATACGCGCCTCAAGGTCAGGATCCTGCGTTGCGATCCCAACCGGGCAACGGCCCGTATGGCAGTGATGACACGCCCCCGGCGATGTTCCCAGCGCCTGGTAATCGTCCAGATATCTGGGGGTATTGCATCCCAGCGCGACCATCGCGGCATTCCCGATCATGACCGCATCCGCCCCAAGCGCCAGACACTTGGCCGCGTCCACACCTGATCGAATACCCCCCGCGGCGACAAGCGAGACCTTGCCGCTCATCCCGCACTCATCCAGCGCTTCGCGTGCCGCGCGTATGGCACTCATGGTCGGTATACCCGTGTGATTCAGCAGCAACTCGGGTGACGCACCGGTGCCGCCTTCGGCCCCGTCCACCACGACCACATCCGCGCCCGCCTTTGCAGCCACGGCCACGTCGAACCGCGGCCGCGTGGCCCCCATCTTGATGAAGATCGGCACCTGATAGTTCGTGGCGATCCGCAATTCCTCGATTTTGACGGCCAGATCGTCGGCCCCAAGGAAATCGGGATGCCGGATAGTGGATCGCTGATCGACCCCTTCGGGTAAAGTGCGCATTTCGCTGACCCGCGGGCTGACCTTCATTCCCAGCAGCAGACCGCCGGTGCCCGGTTTGGCCCCCTGCCCGACCACCAGTTCGAGCGCATCGGCGCGGCGCAGGTGATCCAGATCGACCCCATAGCGGGCAGGCGACATCTGGTAGAGCAGGCGTTGGGAGGCTTCGCGCTCCTCTTCCAGCATGCCGCCTTCGCCGGTGCAGGTCATGGTGCCCACCTTCGAGGCACCATAACCAAGCGACGCCTTGGCCGAAGCCGAGAGCGCGCCGAAAGACATCGATGCGATATAGATCGGGATTTTCAGTTCCAGTGGCCGTTCCACCAATCCGCGCCCGCCGCCCAGAACCGTCGTCGTATCGCAGCTCTCGCGGTATCCTTCCAACGGCAGGCGGGTCATCGTCGCCGGGACAAATGTCAGATCGTCGAATGTCGGCAACTGCTTGTTGAACGTGTTGTAGCCACGCACCTGATACCGCCCAAGCTGCGCCAATGCGTGAACTTCCGATATCGCTTCGGGCGTCCAGCGGGTTGATCCCCCTTCATCATAAGACGAAGGCACACCAGCTGGTCGTCCATCGACCGCGCCTGCGTCGCGGAACCGTATTTCTTCCTCTGACGCGACTTCGAACGGGTAGTCATAGGGTTTACTCAGATCATGAGCCATGCGCTTGCGTCCCTGCTTTCAAAATACCAAAGGCGCTGGCCAGAGACCATTTTGCGCCAGTTACGAGAGCTGTCGACAAGCCCCAGAGGGTCTAGGATCGCATCGACCTCGGCCACCTCTTCGGCAGTGGGTTCGATCACCGAGACGTCCACACCCAGACTTTCGACTTCGCCTGCGACCCAAACCTCGCCTTGCCACAACGCGTCCGCACAGGATTCGCCCGCACCGCCCAGCGCAATGATGCGGCCCGCATGCGCCATGAAACCGGATTGGTATCCGATCTTGCCCTCGACCACGATGTTGCCGCCCTTCATGGCAACACCGACACGCGGCCCGGCATCACCTTTGACATGAATGGTGCCGCCAATCATCGCCGCCCCGCAGGACATGCCCGCATAGCCGCCGACAGTGATGTGACCCTTGGCCATCCCTTCGCCCACGGCCCACCCGCAATTGCGTTCGATAGAGATGTTGGCGCCAGTGTTCAGTCCACCGCAATAGTATCCCACCGAACCTTCGAAAGTGATGTCCACATTGTCCGGCAGGCCCACGCCCAGATTGTGTCGCGACAGCGTATCGACAACCCGGATCGGCCGTCCTGATGCGCAGGCCGCCATGATATCCCGGTTCACCTCACGAATGTGCCGCTTGCCGACTTCGATGACGATTTCATCCATCTGTCTTGCTACCTCGCTCATGCTGCCAGGGTCCGGTTGCCGACACCCCAGATGCCGGTCAGCGACGGGCCATCATAGTTGATCACGTCGCATTCCTCGGTCATCACCCGACGCACCGCCTGTTCTTCGGTCGCGGCGGCCAGATCCCCATTGCGATTGACCACCACCAGCGGCTTCATCGCGAACCGATCCTTGGCAAATCCGATCCCGTCCGGCGTTGCGATCATGTAGGTGAATACCCCGTCGATAGAGGTAATCGACTTCTTCAACGCCTGCTCCATCGTCAGGCCCGCTTTCATCTGGTCACTGACCCAGACCGCAATCAACTCGCTGTCATTCTCGGTCAGAAAGCGATAGCCCTTTCGGCTCAACTTGTCGCGCCATGTGAAATAGTCGGTGATCTGGCCGTTATGCACGATCGCCACGTCCGAAAACGGCCGCGCCCAGAACGGGTGTGAAGCGTTGGGCAGAACCGAGCTTTCCGTCGCAAGTCGCGCGTGGCCAAGGCCATGGGTGCCGATCATGTCGCGCACGCCATGTTTTTCGGCAACCGCTTCGGCCCCGCCGATATCCTTGATGATCTCAAGACTGCGGCCACAGGACTGCACTTCGAACCGGTCCGTCAGCTCATCTGCATCCCGCACCCAGGCCTGCAAATCAGTCGGGTCCGAGATTTCCGCGCGAAAGCAATAGTGCCGGTTCTCATCGGTTACGATCTTCGGATCGGACAGAAAGCCAGAGCTGTGATCCTTCAACACCGCCTCAAACGCATTCAGGTCAGCATCCTGCCGGGATTTGTCAAATCCCATCCCTCGTAAAACATATCCGGTGTCTCGTGGCGGCCCATAAACTGCAAACCCGGTGCTGTCTGCGCCACGGTGTTCCTGCGCATCCATCAGGTCTACCAGGTCCGCCCCGACCTGCCCGGGTGCGGTAAGAATCCTTCCAGCGATTCCACACATGAAGAGCTCCCTGTTCAACTGCGTCTGTATACTGTATACAGTACACGAGCAATAGCAAGCCCATTCGCCTTGGCACCAGATGCTTTTTTGAATACAGAATTCACAAAACACGGAAAGAGAGGCTCTGAGTGGCTCTGAAACAGATAAAAACACAGCGCAGACGACTGGCGGACGAGGTTTATGATCAGTTGGTCGAAGCCATAATGAGCCGCGAAATCTCTGCAGAAGATCGATTGGTTCAGGAAAAGCTGGCAGCGGAACTGAACATCAGCCGAACCCCGGTTCGCGAAGCCCTAATGCGGCTGGAAACCGAAGGGGTTCTGGAAGTCGCCGCAAGCGGTGGTTTCCGGCTGGCACGCATGGATCAAGCCGAAGTCCGGCAACTGTATCAGGCCCGCGCCGCAATCGAAGGTCAGGCCGCCCGGATTCTTGCGGCCCACGCAGACCCCGCGGTTCTGGAGGGTTTGCGCGAGCTGATTCGTCGTGAGGAAAATCTGACCAACCCCACGACGCGCGATTATTTCATTGCCAATCGGCGCATTCACCGCGCCTTCATGGTTGAAGCGGGAAACAAATTCCTACTGGACATGTTCGACATGATCTGGGGCAAGGCCATGGCCTTTCACCTGTTTTCCGCCATCGAAAATGTCGACATTTCACAGTCTCTGGGTGATCATCAGGCGCTTGTCGACGCGATTGAAACCGGAGACGTGACAGAAGCACTGGAAATCTTTACCGCCCATATTCAGGCCGGGTTCGATTTGCAGATCGAGGGTCTGAAAGAAGCGGACAACGGCTGACGCACAGAACCGTCGGCAAGGCGGACCGCGCCGGTTCGCCTGCCTGAAACCGGCTCATGCATCGCGGGCAATGCCATCAAGGTATCCGCGCGCTGTTCTGACGGCTTCATGACAAAACGGTCATTTTCGTCTATTATAGAAGTCTCTCATTACAAAGACGCTCCGATTCCATCGGAGTTGATATTTGAACGACACGTTTTTCCACAGGCGGTCCCAAGTCGACTATTCGACCACCTCAGATTCCGGAGAGAGAAATGAGTGCTGACGAAAACGACAATCGCAAAGAACACGATTATACTGAAAGCGAAAAGACAGATCCGGAATGCCGGTCTGTCGATGACAGGCTGACCGCGATCGAGCAGCGCCTCGACCAGTTGATGCGCGTCATGGAACCAGGCCCGGAAGACAGGCTGGAAACCGTCGAAAATCGCGTGGACGCGCTTTTGACATCCATCGAATCCCTGGGCGAGCTGGGTAATCATTCTTCTGATTTCAATCCCACGTCCACCGGTCCTGCCTTCGGCTTCGTTGACGCCGGCAGCATTGGCGCTCCGACGCGCCGCACGTTCAGCTGGGCCAAGAATTGCTGCAAGAACTGGTGCAGCATCCGTGCCAGCAGCAAAGGGTGCCATCCAAACGCCTGCTGAATGACAAATCCCGTTTGGCGGGGAAAATTGTTTTGTTCCATGTCTATTTCGACAACGCGGATTGAAGCGGCAATACAGTCCATTGCAGGGTCGATTGTTGCGGCCCCGATCAGAACTGATGCAATCGGACTAGGAAGCGCCGTCGCCGGAGAGGCGCTGGCATTGCTGGCGGCGGACAAGTTTCTGAAAGATGATCGCGTGCGATCCGCCGCGTCACGTCGCCTTGCGACCATCTGGGCTTGCGACCGAGACCTGCGCGGAGCCCCTGTTTCACTGTTCGATGGCCGCGCCGGTCTTGGGTTGCTGGCCTGTCATGCTCTGGACGCCAATCCACACGATCCCGAAGCGCGACTGGCGCTTGACCGTGCCCTGCGTTCGGTTGCGCAACGCCTTCTCGAAGCCCCTTGGATGGGGCACTTCGATCACGTGTCCGGTCTTGCGGGTATATCCGTATTTCTGTGCGAACCGAAATCCCGGACGGCCCGTCTCGGGGGAAAGTCGCTGTGCCTGCGTTTGGCGGCGGAGCTTTGGAGGCACTCGGAACGCACAGAACGGGGGCTTGCGTGGACAGAACCTTTTTCCTCTCCGGAAGACGAGACCGGCCCCCTGAAAACAACGCGGTACCTCGTCAACATGGGGCTGGCGCATGGTTCTCCCGGCGCCGTTCTGGCTCTGGCCCGCCTGGGTCGGCGGCACGCGTTCACGCCACGACACATCGAAGACCTCAAAGACGCGGTCCTGTTTCTGCTTTCGCACCAGGGCGCGTTTTCAGACAGCGGCCTGTCATCCTGCTTTCCCTGCATGTCAGCGCTCAGTCATGCCTGGGAGGTACCGTCACGTCTTGCATGGTGTTATGGCGACCTTGGCATCATATACACCGCGCTCGCGGCGGCGAGGCTGGTGGGGATGGAGGACGAAATACGCGATGTCGCATCGCGGGTTCTGATATCCTGCGTCGACAGACCTTTTCGTGAGACGGGTATCAATGACGGCGGGCTGTGCCATGGCGATGCCGGAATTGTGGTGATGGCCCTTGCCATTCGATCGCTTTTTCCCAAAGCAAACGTCGATCCTCTGATCAAAAAGCACACCGAACGGCTTTTGTCTCTCGTTGAACGGGAATTGAGCCCGGACGGGCTTCCCGCGATCGGCGCAGGCTGGAAGACGTTTCAATCGACGGACCTTCTGACCGGGTCGAGCGGCGTTTTGTTGGCACTGCTTGCCCTAAGGGGCACGGGTTACCTCGGATATCTGAAGTTCATGGGGCTGGATATTGAACAGAATGTCCACTGCCCGTCCCATCCGGAACCGCACAACTCTCGTCCGTTCCTCGGAATTCGTGTTTGTACGCGTTCACCGCAGCACGATCTTGGCGGAGTCACAAAAAGCACCCGAAAAAAGGATCTGGAAAAGCGTGCTTCAGATTTAATTCGCGATCCGTCCTTTGCCTTGTCGTTGTTCATAGCACGACCCGGTTTTTTCTCGAAGGTCATGCGGGAAATCGAGAAAGGCGAAGGCCTCTCCCCCGCAGTCCTCGGCACATTGTATCGGTTTGTTTACAGAATGTGTTTTCGCCCGACGCCGTTCGGCGCATTCGCGGCAGTGGGCACGGCAATACCTGTTGCAGGCAAGGATATCGTCACCGTGGCAGACCACCATCTGGATATGGATCTGGACTGTGGATTCCTGGCACATATTGCCGCCGGACTCGCCGAAACGCAAAGCACGAGGGTGCGATGCAATCCATCGGCCTGGTGGGAACAGGACGTTCTGCACTGGATAACCAACGGCGATCTCGACGGGCCCTGGAACCACGAACAGATCATTGCAGCGGCGGATTCCGATCTGGCAGAGTTCATCTTTGATGTCGATTCCGTCCCGATTTCCGATCTGGAAACGGCCCTTGAAGATCGCCCTTTCAAATATGCCGTGACGATCTCGGATCTCTGTCGGTCCGAGGCTCTGATACCACGGAAAGACCCAATACTTCTGGGACATGACGCAACCGCCAGAACCCTCAAGCGGCTGGAAAGAGATATGACCGCCCGCCAAAAGAGAGGCTTGGCGGCGCTCGGGCGTGCTCTTGATGCCGCGCGAGAAACCCCTTCGATGATCGCGTTAAAGCAACTGGGGCGAACAGCTGACTCTTTCGCCCCGGGTTGGAGAGGTGATTTTCTGCATGTCGATGCGCATTGCGTCGGCACGTTGGAAACTCCACTACGCGCGGTGCAGGCACTGACCGACGCATGGAACATTTTGGAAAAGGTCGGCTATCGGGTGCCAAAGCCAAACCGGTTTCTGGAATTTGAACGACGTTTCCTTGACCGTTACGGTGACCGCGCCGTGTTGCTGAGTCAGGCCGTGGATGCCGAAAGCGGGCTTGCATATCTCGGCATGCCGCTGCGAATGGATTTCGTTAATGGTTCGGGCTCGGCAAGTGACGCCCCCAGGCAAAACCTTCAGGAATTTCCTCTGGAACCCGATTGGGACGCGCGCAAGTGGGTGCTTTGCGCGCAGGATATCGAGATCCTGCATGCCCGCAACACGGATCAGGCCCCTTTCGCCATCCAGGACGGCGTTCTTCTGAGCAAGGTAGGACGCAGCTCCGGGCACAACCCCGTCTGGACGGCCTATCCCGAAGGAATTTTTCCGGGCGGGCCCAAGGCGATTTTCGGCCGTTTCTCAAGGCGAAATCAGTTGATCGCAGACGCGCTGATACAACACAGCCCCAAGCGTGAAGAGGATTCGACAATTGTCGAAGCAGACATCCTGTGCGCCACGGACCCCCGGTCATCAAACATCCTCAGACGCGCCAGCCTTTCCCGGTATGTCATCGAGATCCTCGGCGACAGCGGGTTACCGTCCGAACAGAGGATTCCGCTGCACGATCTGTGGATTCGTCACGATGGCAGTCGGTTCCGGCTGTTCTGGGGCAGCCAAGGCGTCGAGGTCATTCCACAGCTGCATGCTGCCCACCAAAGCCCTCCCGGGGCGCCGGCTGTCTATCTTCTGCTCATCGACATCGCCACGCACATGCGGCAACCGTCTGTGATCTGGTCGTGGCAATCGCAAAGCAATCGGAACCGGCTGCCCAGGGTCTGTGCTGGAAATGTGGTCCTTGCGCCGCAACGGTGGCGGCTTTGTATCCCGACAGAGATGGTCAGGTCAGGCAAAGCGGAATTCTGGATGGAAGCCAACCGACAAAAACTGGAGTTGCCGCGATATGTGGCCCCCACGGATGAGGCCAGCGACATGGCCACGCCATGGGATCTGGACAACTCCTTTTCCACTGCCAACCTGATCAAGACGTTGAAAAAAGGGCCGCTTTCGATCTGCGAGTACCTTCCGGCGCCCGAGGATTGGTGGATCGACTCACCGCATGGTCGATTGGCCTCTGAACTGGTTTATGCCCCAGCAAAGCCCGTTGATACGTCCTTTGTCGAATACGATGCCAACCCGACCGCATGGCAACCGCTGGGGCACGGCACTGAAGAGGCCGGGTCATGGTTGTATCTGCGGCTTTTCGGGGATGCCATAAAGCTGGAACAGTTCCTGAAACTGCAATCGAACAGGTTGACGCTTTGGCAGAAACGCAACCTGATCGAGAACTGGTTCTTCGTAAGATATGCAGACCCGGAACTTGAACTGCGCCTCCGCATCAAATTTTCAAACGATCATGACAGAGTTCTGAGGAACCGGGTGCTTGTTCACTTGCAGAAAACGGCCGGTGGATTGGTGGACAGGTTTCTTGTTGACGAATACCTGCCTGAAACGGCGCGCTACGGCGGAGAACTGGGGCTTCGCGCATGCGAGAGGATATTCGGCGCCGACTCGATCACTGCGCTTGACTTGCTCAACGATCCGAAGATCGGTCGATCCAGACGATGGATGGCATCAGCCGCCAGTATCGATGCCCTGTTCGAAGATTTGGAACTGCCCACAGGTGTTCGGCTGGCGATCTCCGAGCGCTGTTCGCAAAACTACGGCGGCGGCCCGGCGTCGCGCCGGATTGCGCGTCGCGCTACTGGAAAGGAATGGAAAAGTGCATGCGTTGTTCTGAGTGAACTCGGTGTGGGCAAGGGTATTCAATCGCGGCCATCGCGCTGGAACGCACGTGCCGCCAGGCTTCATCCGGATCTTGGACGCCTTCAGCGAGAAGAACAGGATGGCCGGTTGGGAAACAGCTTGGCCGACGTTCTGGGAAGCCTCGCTCATATGTCCATCAACCGGATCCTTCACTGGGGAACTGCCGCGGAAGAGGCGGTCATCCACGAGGCGCTGTGTCGACATTATCGAACCAAATTGAACCACGGGTGGAAATCGCCCTAGGCGGCATGCTCATGGCAGCCGGTTGGAACCTGAACCCTCCGTCCGAAACATGGGCTGTCCACACATACCCCCTGCCCCTGAATGAAGCACCCGGCGCATGGGGAAAGGCAACGTGGATCACTGCGCTTTTGACCGACAGCGGGACACCTCGGAACCTGGATCGCACTTTTACAGCACGCGGCGTTTTGGGACCTGTCGACTTACCGCGTAACCTGCAAGCGCCGCAAGCGATTTTGCCACGCCGCCCCGTGGCACGGGGCTTAGCGCCGCTATTGCCTGATCGCGGTATTCTTCGGGCAATTGCTGCCTCTTGATATGGCGCGTGGCCGGAGAAAGCTCTGCCAAAAACCGCGCTGGGTCGCGGTGACTGAGGAAAGCACGGGCCGCTGCGCCCCCCGTTTGCCGCTGGGCTGCCTCGAGAACAGGCACGCTGAACAGGCCGCTCGAGAGGTCTGACGCAAATGGGGTGCTGCCCGGGGGGCGGTCCAGGGCAAGTTCATCCTCGGTCAGCAGGTAAGCCAGGCCAAGATTCTCGCCATAGTCGCGAAGGGCACCTGACAGATCGTTTTGTTCGGCAAGCATCGCACCGAGTTCGCAAGGCAGTCGGAAGAATGCAGCCATGCATTGCCGCATCTGCGCGATGCGCTTTTCGACAGCCATATCCGGTTGCCATGCAGTCCGAAGCTCGGACACTCGGCCTTCACAGGCCGAGGCCATGGCACTCAGGATTGATGGCACCAGGTCTGGGCAGTCCCGAGCACCTACTTCATGCGCCTTCGCCAGAAGATAATCACCTGTGAGTATCCCAAGCTTGTCGCCCCAGTTCGCCGTGGCGTCGGCTGTTGCGGCCGCCCCCTCGATCCCTCGAATGCCGCTTTGGGCAAGAAACCCCAGATACGCAAGCTCCAGCGCCGTGGCCGCGGCACGACGCCGTTTTGCCTCAACATCACCCAAATAGGACGTCAGCAAAAGCAACAGCGAAGGTCGAAACGCAACCATGACAGCCCGCTTGCCCGCGAAGGACATGCGCGTCAGAAACGGCCAATCGGTGCGTACGATGTGATTGAGGCGCGCACCCACATCGCGCAGGTCGTCCCCAAGCGGCATCTCGGGCACTCGCACAAGGGGCGAGACGTCATCCAACATGGCGCTTTCCACATCACCGCCAGTGCCTTCAGGCACCAAAACGGCGCGGCGCAGCATGTTGTGGACCGGCTTTTCGCTTTCGAACGTATCGTCCAACACGCGCCAGATGAACTCGTATCGGCGGCTTGCGCGGTTCCCGAGCGTGAAGTACCCGGCAAAACGATCCCCCAGCAAAAGCGCATAGTCTTCCGCCGCCACCCAGGGGCCTGCCCCTGTGCGGAGACATCGATCAGTGGTTTGCGCCGCAAGCGCACCGGATTCCAGCGCAAAGCTAATTCCTTCGCCTGTAAACGGGCTGATAAGACCGGCGGCGTCCCCAACCAGTAACAGGCCCGAATGGGCGGCGCGTTCCGGTGCGAAATCGAATCTCAGCGGTGCACCCAAGGTCGTGCCGGACAACTGAATGCCCGAATATTCCGGATAATCCTTGCGGAGCACGTCCAGAAATTGATCGAACAATGTCCTGACATTGGTATCAAACGCCCTGCAAAACAGCCCGACACCCACATTTGCAGTTCCCTTCCCCGTTGGGAACGCCCAGCCATAGGATGGCAACAAATACCGGTCCGTAACATCAGTCAATGGCAGCATTATTTCCAGCAGTGGCGGAGTATCTCCGCAGCCATCGACATAACCGCGAAGCGCGGTGCCATAACCTCGTTCCGGTGTTTCCCGCAATCCCGCTGCTTTCGCCAATCGGGACGCGGCCCCGTCTGCGGCGATGACCATGTACCCGGTCAGAACCGCCGTCGTGCCATCCTGCATCCGAGCGGTGACACCTGTGACAATCCCATTTTCATCCGTTACCAGATCGTCGGCGCGGCATTTTGGCAAGAAAGCAGCACCTTCCGCGCGGGCCTGACGCAAAAGACAGTCATCCAGTATCAAACGGGGTACGACCAGCCCATAGTCGTCTTCGCCCTCGTATCGAAAATCCCGGTGGCCCCTGTTGCGCATATGGACCCGCACACCTTCGACCTCCTGTCGATCTGTAAGCGCTGGCAGAATGCCAAGGCGTTTCAGCTGAGAGATCCCGGACCGGGTGATTCCGTCTCCACAGCTTTTGTCCCGAGGGAAATCCTCACGGTCGATCAGAATGACCTTTCGACCTCTCCGCGTCAGCTCGATGGCGGCAGCGCTGCCGCCGGGCCCCGCACCGACAATGATGGCGTCCCATGTCTCGGCCGCGGCCTCGGCAGGCGTCGCAAGTGGCAGATCCTCGGCAAAAGGGCCGTAACCGTCCATGTCAGGCCCTCCTTTCGACAGAAAGCCGGGCGAGGTTTGCCAGCGAGGCGCGCAGCACATGATCGTCAAGCCCCGAGATGACCGTGACGGCCGCTTCGGATTTGTCCCGCGCCAACTGCTCCGTGGCTTCGACCGCGCCCGAATTGCGAATGATCTCTACAGCGCGCGAAATATCCGCATCCTGCATTTCAGCCAGCCTCAACCTGGCCCGCAATTCATCGGCGGCCTGACCGTTCTGACCCAGGCACAGGAGTACCGGCATCGTATAGGCCCCTTCGCGCAGATCAGAGGCGGACCCCTTTCCAAGTTCCGCGCTGCTTGCAATGTAGTCCAGAACATCGTCGCGCAGTTGAAACGCAAGGCCGAGGCACTTTGAATAGGTGATCAGTGCGTCTCGATCCTGATCACTTACGTCTGCCAACATCGCCCCCAGCGATGCGGCGAGAACAAACAGCTCGGCCGTCTTGCCCTCGAGCATTTCAAGATGCTCTTCAATGGTCCAATCGGCGTTGTAGGCGTTTTCTGCTTCGCGCAACTGCCCCAGACACAGCGCAGCGCAGTGTTTGCCGGCCAGCTCCGAGGCCTTGGGGCTGATGGACTCCAACAGGTTTATTGCACGGGCCAGAATGAATGTTCCGGCGAAGCTGGCGATGGGCGAAGACCAGCGACGGTTCACGCTTTCCGCTCCACGCCGAAGTTCGGCCCGGTCCATGACGTCGTCATGATAGAGCGACGCCACATGGATCATTTCGACAGCCGCCGCCGCCTGAATTGCGCGCTTGCGGCCTTCTGTGTCGGTGAGGCTTCGCGCGGTAAGCAGCAGAAGAATTGGCCGCAACCGTTTCCCGCCAGCCCCGATAAGCCAGTGGGCTATCTCTTCGAATCCCGGCTGGTCCGAGGCGACGGCATCCAACATGGATGCTTCAACCTGGGGTATCGTGGCCCGGACCTGTTCGTCTTGCAACCAGTCAGACATCCGCAATCTTGCGGAACTGCGCCAGCGTCTTCTGCAAACGCTTCGACCTGAGCGCCGCTTCGGAGTTCCTGATGAAACTGTCGTAGCCCTCGTGCAATGCTGCGGACTCGGCGCGAACGACAATCTCACCACGGTGGAAAGCGTCCATTACGGTCATCCTGCCTTCGGATATGGCCACAAGTGCTTCCGGTGAAATCGCGCCGACGCCCCGGCCTTTCCCTTTGCGCTTTTGGCTCGGGTTGATGAGAACTTCACCGCTCATCACCGAAACTTCGACCGACCCCATACCAAAAACACCAACCGTTGCACTGGCGCCCTCGTACTGCTTGACCAGTTCAGCATATTCCTTCTTGGCGTCCGCCTTGAAACCCGCCAAGGCATCTTCGGCCAGTTTTTCGACTGCCTTTGCACCCTCTTCCGGCTGCATCCGCTGTTCATAGTCTGCCACGTTCGTATCCTCCGTTCCAAAATATCCAAATCAGACCGAGCCGACCGCCGCCCGAGCATCCACACGCCCGGCGCCCTGCTGCGTGGTCGGTGCGCCGATATCGACGGCGGTGGCCATGAGAACTGCCTTGATGTCAGCCGGCAGCAGTGTCGGGTTTCGCTGCAACATCAGCGCCGCGACCCCTGCGACATGGGGGCAGGCCATCGAGGTGCCGCTGGCCTCGAGATGAAGCGGATCTATCACCGTCGCGCCGCCATTCATGTCATTGCCGGTCGCCGATCGCGATGCCACGATATCCACGCCGGGGGCGGTGACATCCGGTTTGTCGCGTCCATCCGGCGTTGGTCCGGGACTGGAGAAACCGGCCATGTTGTCGCTGTCATCGCTTGCGCCGACGGTGATCACGCTCTGCGCAATACCCGGACAGCGAATGCGCGTGTCATAGGTGCCGCAACTGTCATTGCCCTCGTTGCCCGCGGCCACCACAAAGGTCACCCCGGCTGTCGAAGCCGCATCAGCGGCGACACATAAAACGCATGTTCCGTCCGGATCGACCCAATTGCCGTTTCTGTGCGAAAAGCCCCAGGAATTGGAAAGAACATCCATCCCGTCCGCCACGGCCTGTTGGATTGCCGCAACGCAGTTTGGAGCGTTCCCGCTGCCAAACTGATCCAACAGCTTGTAGTCGTGGATGACCGCCCCCGTGGCGACACCACGGAACGTCGCGCCGTTGCTGGCGACAACGCCCGCGCAATGCGTACCGTGCCCGTTCAGGTCGCCCAACCCCTCGCCGGTAAAATCCTGTTGGGTTCCGAAATTCCCGGCAAGTTCGGGATGTGTCTGGTCCACGCCCGTATCCAGAACGGCAACATCCACTTCTGCACCGTTGATCCCGCTAGCTTCCACGACATCGGCATTGATCAGCGGACGACTGTTGTCCAGGTCGACCAGGATCTGGTTTTTGCAATGAGCCATCTTCAGGACATCGGCGCGCCCCGCGATATCCGTAAGGCGCTGATCATCGGCAAGGACAACCAGACTGTGAGTCAGCCAAAACGACCGCTCGACTTCAATCCCCCGCTCTTCAAAGCTTTTGGCGATTTTGCCCACCACGTCTTCACCATGGCGTCGGTGTTGCAAGATCGAACGGCGGCGCTGGCGCCGGTCGAACGCACGGGGCGGGCGATCCGGCGATGCCCTGCCGCTGCGCAGCAAGACCAGCACGCGATGCCGGGGAAGCTGGGCGGTTTCCGTTTGGCCAAGCAGGGCGTTCAGGCGCGCCTCTTTTCGGTTGGCCAAGAGGTCGCGCAGAACAATGCTGTCCATTTTGGAGATGGACTCGCTGCCAAACTCGCTACGAAGCTTCTCGATTTCACGACGTTCCGCTCTTTCGAAGCGATCAACGTGTTCCCGGCTTAACTCGGTCATTTCGTGCTCCTTTGGATCATGGTCTTATGGGGTTTTCAGGAATGGCCTGACGTTTGGTGGAATGGGTGATCATCACCACGGAAGGATCGTTGGCCATTGTCGCGATGGCCCCGGGCGAAAGTTCAACGGCAACACTGTCGATCAGCCACAGTTCGGTAATCCCGACACCGCCCAGGTTTTCCAGGGTGCCAACCAGGGGCCGTGTGCGTCGGCGGAAATAGTCTTCGCGTGCCTTCGTTTCGGCGCGCCGGAAAGAGGGCGCATTGCCTTCTGTGTCTGGCGCCAAGCGCAATATGACCTGCACCGAGTTCCCATCATCACCGTCTGTTACGGCCTTCGCCAATTCCGATTGCAGCTGCGTGTCCAGCTTGCCCCAAGCCGCCTCGGACAGGCCGAACGGATGGGGGCTGTTGGTTTCGGTCAAGGTTCGGTCCTCCGTGGTCGTCCCTGCACTGAACATGGCCGGTGCGACCGCACGGTCGAAGCGCGGGTTCACGACAATGCTGGGCCCCGGTTCAGGCTCTGCCGAAGGCGTACTGCGCGGGTGTTCCGGCCGGAAACACAGTTCGATCAACGCTGCTTCCTGCGCACGCATGGCGAGGGTCACCATACCGCTTGCCTGAACCTCGATGACCTGTACCCCCTGCTGCTGCGTTCCTGTCCGGGTCGTCAGGACAGTGCCCGCCGCATCAAGCGCGATGATCGTTATGGGCTTTCCGCCCGCAAAGCTCAGCTTGAGGCGGGCCCAGTCAGCAACGACCGGCAGATGGGCAAAAACACCGGCGATGGAAAGCAACAGTTTGGGTGTGCCTTGCGGTTGGAACCCGCCAATGATCTGAAGAAGGCTGCCTTTGGTCGGCAGGAACCGCACTCCGCCAACGTTCAATACCGGATGGCGGGAAGGCAGTTTCTGGCCGCGAAAATCAATGCAACGTTCACGCGGGGGAATTTCCGGATCGGGCTTCGGCTGTTCCGGACAATGCGGCTGAATCGCGACGAAGGCGCAATCATCAATATAGCCAAGCGCATCGTTGCGCGGATCATCTCCGCTGAACTCCAGAAATACCGTCACGGCTTCGGCTTCCGCCGTCACGCGGCCCCGCAATTGCCGCCATGCACCGTCCAGATTGCCGGTCCACCATTCCACCCAGGGCGCCCGCGGATCATCACCACCGCGCGGGTCCAACCCCAAAGCATAGCCGCCTGCGTTGCCAGCCTCCTTCGCGAACCAACACGAGAACTCATAATCCCATCCCGGGTTTGAGCCCAGCGATTGCCACAGCCCGACACGAAGGCCGCGCTGCGCGATGACCCGCTGGGACCTGTCCCCGGTCCGGACGATGCAACCTTCGCAGTCAAAGGCATCGGCGGGGATCGGGGCCAATTGCGGAACGGGATTTCCCTTTCCGGCGTGAAAGGCTGCCAAGTCGGTCAGCCATGCATAGGGTGTCCAGAACCGACCGACATTGCCCGCTGGAAGCGAACGGAAACCATCTTCGAAACCGGGGTTCAGCAAATGCACGACCCGGACGGTCAGGTCGTCCTGACCAAAGGCGCCATCGTCATCCATGACGGTACAGACGGCCCGGAAGTCACCACAGTTTTCATAGATATGTGAGGCGGTCGCCGTGCCTTCGGCTGCCGGTGGTTCGTTCGTTTCCTCGATCAGGGCCGTGCGGGGTTCGCTGCAATCGCCGAAATCCCACTTGGCCGTATGCGTGTCGCACCATCCGGGATCCCGGAAATCGGCGACAAGCGTGATCGGTGTGCAGACATAGGCATAAAGGTCCGGGCCAGCTTCGACCTCGGGCGGAACATTGGTGACGGTGACACACAAGGTGTCGATGGCCTCGCCGCCGTTGACGTCGCGAATACGCACCGTGACGGTGTATTCGCCATTGTCGCACCAGGCATGGGTCACGGTCGACGTGCCTGTCGCCGCAGGAGGAGCATTGGTTTCAGAAATCACGCCGGGTTTGGGCGCGTGGTGATCACCGAAATACCACATGGACTCGTGGGTGTCGGGGTATTCGACATCTCGGAACCGTGCGACCAGAGTGACCTCTTCACCCTCCTGCACCGTCAGATCAGGGCCGGCATCCACTGTCGGCGGCACATTTTCGACGGTAACAAGCGAGAAACTGCGACTGCGCGCGCCACCCGGCTGGTTGATCGTCAGCGCATGTTTTGCGGTGTAGACACCACTTGCAGCATAGACATGCTGAATCGAGGGCAAGACCGCGGCCGGTGTTCCGTCACCCGGCAACCACTCGTACCCCGCGTCAGGATGTTCATTCGCAGCCGCAAGCGACATGGCCGATGCGGCCGCACCCGACCGTGCACCACCCGAATCCGCCGGGACGACATCCGTGGCTTCGCAACTGCTTATGACCGTGAAATCTCCGGCAATTTCAAGACCGTCGGTATCAATCACGATCGGGTCCGAGAATACCGCTTCGACCCGCCCGATCCTGGCAAGGTTCTCCGGCCAGCCGGTGATACCCGTGACTGTATTCGTAACTTCATCTGACAGGATTTCACTGCCCATGCTTTCGGCAATTCCCCGGACGACAAGGGCCACGATCACAACGACCAATGCGCCCAGAATTCCGAAAGCGCCGAATGACAATATCGCGGCGATTGCCGTCAGCACCCAAAGCAACACGGATTCTTCGGGATCGACATCGCTGTCGATTTCAAAGTGATCCATTTGCTGTCCACCGGTTGGGCCCAACGAACCGTTCGGCTGCCAGCGCAATCCGACATCATTGAAAAAGTCGGCATCCACATCAATACTGCCCAGGATCGCGTCTACGACCGTCACCTTGCCCGATATTCTGATCGCCCCCGCCCTGAGGCTCACGTCCAGATCGGTCAGCCGGACTTCGCGCCCGTCAGGTGTAAAGGTCTTCGGAAGGTCATCATCCGACAATTCGGCTTCGATGCGCGCCGTTTCAATCGATGCTTCGACCTGGGCCGCGCTGATGGCAATTGCAAAATCCCTGTCAGCAGGAATGAAATTGGCAAGCCCGCCTACGTCACCGCCGCCATCATCGTTCAAGGCGATCGCCAGAAACTCGTTTGTCACACCAACGGTGATGCTGTCGACTTCAAACTCTTCGTCCGTTGCCTCTGGTCCCCAGATGTAAACGAAATCGCGGGCCTCAAGATCCTGATGAAAAAAGTCGCCGATGAATTCTTCGATCTCGGCTACTGTCGGGGCCGCAATTGTAATCTCGCCCAGCCCACTGGCCAATTCCTGCCCCCGCGACACCAGTTCGCTGGAAATCTGGGCGTCGAGGTCAATCGCGACCAACGGGATCGCCGCCAGTTGATCACGGTTGTCGATGTAATTGTCACCCTCTGGCCCATATTCCGGACCGGCAGGCGTGATCGCGTCCACGGTAACGGTGGCCGCGTTCAAATCCGTGCGGAATTCCGAACCGACCCGACTGAAGGGTGCCGTGATGTTGATCCGCGTTTCGATCCCCATGGGATCCTGAGGATTGAAAAAAAGCTGTACCGTCGGCCCAACGACAATGTTGAACATCCGCAGATAGACCGGCAGCGAAATTGTAATGTCACCGCCTGACACGGTGGTTTCAATATCGTGCGCCGCGTCCGATGCGTCGTTGAAGATTTCCGCATGGACGTCCGTCGTCAACGCTCCCAAGGCAAATTGCAGCTCGGTTTCATCGATGACATGGGGGATGGAGGGAAAGGCCGGATCGATCGGTCCGCCGGGGCCGCCGTTCTCATAGGCTTTGTCCACGAATTCGCCTGCGAACAACTCGATATTGGACGCAATCGGATCGCCGCTGGTCAGCGTGGCGGACACCTGGTTGCGAGGCAGGCCATCCAACAGCCACCCCACATCCTGACGCCCGGAAATGAGACCGATCGGCGCAGCCGCAGCAAGATCGGCCGTCATCGTCAGCATTTGCGCCGATGGAACCGGGGGGGTTTCGATTTCGATCTGGATCAGGACACCAAGTTGAATTTCGGCACCGGTGATGTCAGGGCGCAAGCTGGCGTTCAACTGGTCTTCGGGAATCTGAACCGACCCGTCAGCGACGACAAAACCGCCAAAGGTTTCACCTGCTGGAACATCCATGAATTCGGGAATGCGGCCTTCATCGCCGGGATCGTCGTCGCATTCCGCAGACTTCCACGCCCCCCGAATGACCTTTCGCAAGACCTCTTCCGAGGCTTCGACGACAACTTCATATCCTCTTGTATTTGCCATCCTGACGTCCTCGGTGTGACGGCGCAAGGGAATCGCGCCCGGGTGTCTTCAAGCAGTGCCGGTGACAACGGCGCGGGGCGTGATATTGACCAGCCTACGTTTCCCGGTTCGCACGGCACGATAAAGCGCCTCGGTCGCAAAACGCGGTGTCGATGCATCAAGTTGCCGGTAGGCAAGTAACGGAGAGATGATTTTGTGCGCCTTGCCCAGCGCTTCCAGCGGGTCGGGAATCTTCACGGGCTCAATCAAACTTGGATCAATCCCGGCGACGGATTTGCCCTTGGCTTTCCCGGGAAACCGGCGCGCGATTTCCGATGCCTTGACCCTGGCCACCTTCACTTTGGAGGTGGAAGAACGCACTTTTCGCATCGGCAAGGACAACGGAGACAGGTCAGGGCGTTTCGAAGTATCATCGACTAGCTTCAACTCGTCGAAAAGCACCACAGCAAGATCGTTTTCCTGCCCTGGGTCAAATTCATGCCCGGACGCGGCGAAGATCTTTTTCCGCAAACTTTTGCGTTCAACGATCTGTTTCTTGGAAAACCGCGCTCTGTCCTCCAGCTCAAGTCGGCCAGACAGGTCCAATTCGAGCCCAAGCTCCTCAAGCGCCAACACGGGGTTAATCAGCGCAGCACGAGCAAGCTCTGGGGTGACATTCAAACGGGCAGCAATATCATGCACTGCTGCTTGAACGTCCTGAAACGTAGCCATAGCAGCCTTCCAATTACGAAATAAACGTAACTCTTGAACGCTTGGAACTGATAGATAGATACTTTGGGAGTCTTACTTCACGATATATTTTTAAAGCGATTCCGTCAATGAGCCGGAGACGCAGCAAGGCTGACTTCAACCCGATCGCGAAACGTTATTTGTCGCGTCGCTGGTTGTATCGGACGGGTTTGTCGCGAGAAATGCAGCCCGGAATACAGGCCCTGACCAACTGTCGACAACGGCAGTACGGGACCTTCCCGCGCCACGGCCAGGGGTGGTGGTTTCAAGCAAAACCGCCAATCGTGACGCCGCCACATTGGGCAAGCGTCCCGCGGCCCCGCGCGTTCAATCCGTCCACAACACCTCGCGCCCCTCTTCCCCCGGACCACATCACCTGCCATAATGGGGGAAACTCAAAAACAAGAGCAGCACCCATGCCCGACGATCTGTTGACGCCAGAAGCGACCACAACTTATGACGCCTCCTCGATCGAGGTGCTCGAAGGTTTGGAACCGGTCCGCAAGCGACCCGGCATGTATATCGGCGGCACGGATGAACGCGCTTTACACCACATGGTGGCCGAGATCCTCGACAACTCGATGGACGAGGCCGTGGCGGGCCATGCCAACCGGATCGAGGTGGAACTGCACGCCGATTACGCCCTGACCGTGCGCGACAACGGGCGCGGCATCCCGATCGACCCGCACCCCAAGTTCCCCGACAAATCAGCGCTCGAGGTGATCCTGTGCACATTGCACGCGGGCGGCAAATTCTCGGGCAAAGCGTATCAGACCTCGGGTGGTCTGCACGGCGTGGGCGCCTCGGTGGTGAACGCGCTGTCGGATTCGATGGTCGTTCAGGTGGCCCGCGACAAGCAACTTTATGAACAACGATTCTCGCGCGGTGTCCCCTTGGGCCCAGTGGAAAAGGTCGGCGCCGCCCCCAACCGGCGCGGCACCACAGTCACCTTCCACGCTGACGACCAGATCTTTGGCCACCACCGGTTCAAACCCGCCCGCCTGTTCAAATCCATCCGGTCCAAGGCCTACCTGTTTTCGGGCGTTGAAATCCGCTGGAAATCCGCCATCGATGACGGCGAGACGCCCACCGAGGCCACCTTCCACTTCCCGGGCGGGCTGTCGGATTACCTGAAAGAGACGATGAATGGCTCGTCGACCTATGCCGAGCAGCCCTTTGCCGGAACCGTGGATTTTCAGGAAAAATTCGGAACCCCAGGCAAGGTCGAATGGGCGATCAACTGGACGCCCTCGCGCGACGGGTTCATCCAATCCTACTGCAACACCGTCCCCACGCCCGAAGGGGGCACCCATGTCGCGGGCTTCTGGGCCGCGATCCTCAAGGGCATCAAGGCGTATGGCGAGTTGATCAACAACAAGAAAGCCGCCCAGATCACGCGCGACGACCTGATCACCGGGGGCTGCGCGCTGGTGTCCTGCTTCATCCGCGAGCCGGAATTCGTCGGCCAGACCAAAGACCGCCTTGCCACGGTCGAGGCGCAGCGGCTGGTCGAAAACGCGGTGCGTGACCATTTCGACAACTGGCTGGCCGCCGATACGAAATCCGCCGGCGCGATCCTCGACTTCCTGATCCTGCGGGCCGAAGAACGCCTGCGCCGACGGGCCGAGAAGGAAACACAACGCAAGTCCGCCACTAAAAAACTTCGTCTTCCCGGCAAGCTGGTGGACTGTTCCAGTTCAACACGCGAAGGCACCGAACTATTCATCGTCGAGGGCGACTCGGCCGGCGGCTCGGCCAAAATGGGGCGCGACCGCAAAACGCAGGCCCTACTGCCCTTGCGCGGCAAGATCCTCAACGTGCTGGGCGCAGCCAGTTCGAAACTGGGCACCAATGCCGAGATCAACGACCTGACACAGGCGCTGGGCGTGGGGCTGGGCAGCAAGTTCAACCTCGACGATCTGCGCTATGACAAGGTCATCATCATGACCGACGCCGACGTGGACGGGGCGCATATCGCGTCCTTGCTGATGACATTCTTCTTCACCCAGATGCGCCCGATGATCGACGCGGGCCACCTGTACCTGGCCTGCCCGCCCCTGTATCGCCTGACGCAGGGTGCCAAACGCGTCTATTGTCTGGACGAGGCCGAGCGCGACGAGTGGCTTGAGAAAGGTCTGGGCGGCAAGGGCAAGATCGACGTGTCGCGTTTCAAAGGTCTGGGCGAGATGGACGCCAAGGACCTGAAAGAGACCACGATGGACCCCAAATCCCGGAAATTGATCCGGGTCACCATCGACGAGGACGAACCCGGCGAGACCGGCGATCTGGTCGAGCGTCTGATGGGCAAAAAACCCGAACTGCGATTCCAGTACATTCAGGAGAACGCGCGGTTTGTTGAGGAGTTGGATGTTTGAATTGGAAGATTTCGATTGGAAAAGATCACAAGACAAATTCGAAATAATATCTTTGATGGTCTCAGATTAGAGCGGATATTTTACGCTGGCGAACTTGGCGACGTAGATTTTTTGGGCCGCCTTTACGACTTGCGTGAGCTCCCAAGTTACGATCAACGGTTCAAAACTGCTGACCAAGATATTTGGCAGCATTGTGAGAACAACAACGATTGGCCAATAGACTGGGTGTTTGCGGACGCTAGGTTTAATCTACTTGGCTGTTCTGATGACGCCTTCTTACGCTTTCTGTGCGAGACAGTTCACCCTGTCGTTCGACCTGACGCCTTCGAGGCGGCAAAGATCGTTGGCCACTATAATGATCAATTGGGCCGAGCAAGCTGGAAGCTAGTTGAATCTCAAAAGATTGCGGGAAGAGCCGTCTTCATCGCCCAGCGAACCAACGAGTTTCACAGCCAGATCCAGCGAGCAAGCACCGTGGCAGAAAAATTGTCTTCCAATTGGATGCAAGCCGAAATCAGACGGATTCAAGACTCTATCGAAACTGACCCAGCCTTGGCAATCGGAACTGCGAAGGACTTAGTCGAATCTTGCTGTAAGACAATCCTTGCACAACTGCCAAACGCAGATGCTCCGCAAAAATCTGATGATTTACCGACACTCTCAAAAAAACTCTGCAAAGCCTTGGCGCTAGTTCCTGAGGGCGTCCCTAAAGAAGCAAAGGGAGCGGGCAGTATCAAAAGGACGCTAAGCAATCTAGCATCTATTACAAAAGGAATATCAGAACTGCGCGGTTTGTACGGCTCGGGGCATGGGCGCGACGGAAAGCACATTGGCCTCGAACCAAGGCACGCGAGGCTTGCAGCTTCCTGTGCAATAGCATTTGTGGATTTCGCTACAGAAACCTATTTGCAACGCCATAAGGATAGCTGAGGATAAGCCTTCTTGTGACCTTGGGAATAGCAAGCGTTTGATGGGGGCTCGCACCCATCCAATTCCCCGCATAAAGATGGGAACAAACACCCATCCTACTTGATCACAACCATCGCGCCTGCCCATGCGAGCGAAAAGGGTGCGTGTATGATGCTTTGCATCATGCATCGGGTGGATTGGACAACACACCAACACCACACGCGCCCTCAAAAAACCAAAATCTGCTGCAATTCAAACCCCTTCGGTTTACTAATCAAACCAAGACCCGGCTTCCCCGTGACAAGCTGGCTTGGATTTAACGATTAAGGATTTGCAATGGCCCGCCTTTATGACAGTCGAAAACGTGTTCTCGTAACCGGTGGGGCCGGGTTTTTGGGCTCGCATCTGTGTGACAGGCTTCTGGATCAGGGGCATGAGGTTTTGTGCGTCGATAACCTGTTCACCGGCACCAAGCGCAATATCGACCATCTGCACAACAACCCGCGTTTCGAGTTCATGCGCCACGATGTGACCTTCCCTCTGTTTGTGGAGGTCGACGAGATCTATAACCTCGCCTGCCCGGCCTCACCCGTGCACTATCAGCACGATCCAGTGCAGACGACCAAGACCAGCGTTCACGGCGCGATCAACATGCTGGGTCTGGCGAAGCGGCTGAAATGCAAGATCTTTCAGGCCTCGACCTCCGAGGTCTATGGCGACCCGACCATCCATCCGCAGACCGAAGATTATTGGGGCAACGTCAACCCGGTTGGCCCGCGATCCTGCTATGACGAAGGCAAGCGCTGCGCCGAGACCTTGTTCTTCGACTATCACCGTCAGATGGGGTTGGAGATCAAGGTGGCCCGCATCTTCAACACCTACGGGCCCAGAATGCACCCCGCCGATGGGCGCGTCGTGTCGAACTTTATCATGCAGGCCCTGACGGGTGATCCGATCACGATCTTTGGCGACGGTACGCAGACCCGGTCTTTCTGTTACGTGGATGATTTGATCGAAGGGTTCATCCGGCTGATGGAGACCGGCGCGGACGTGACCGGCCCGGTCAATCTGGGCAATCCCAACGAATTCTCGATGAACGAGCTGGCCCGCGAAGTGCAGGCCCTTGTGGGGGCCGAGACCCCTGTCAGTTTCAAGGAATTGCCAGAGGATGACCCGAAGCAGCGTCAGCCAGATATCACACTGGCGCGGACCCTGCTGGGCTGGGAACCCAAAGTGCAACTGAAAGAAGGGCTGCACGCAACCATCCGGTATTTCCGAGACCTTCAGGCCGAAGTCGAGACCTAGGGCCAAGGCCCGGTTTAAGATCCGGGCACGCCCCCAGCCCCTGTCCTGCCCCGGCGCTTGCAGAACCTTCGCAAGGCATCGCCTTATTCGAAATCTGCCTGATCCAGCAGCGTATAGGTGAACTTGTTGCCAAACGCGTCGCGCCCGGCTTCGCATTTCAGCAGAAACTCGGCAAAGTGGCGCTGATCGGCGAATACCTGACACCCGGCGGAATAGATCGTATTCGCAGTGTCATCGTCACCGTTGTTTGGCCCCTTGTGCAGATTTATGCCGAACATCCCACTTTGAGGATTAACAAGGTTCAGGTTTCCATCCCTGTTGTTGTCCCGAAACACGGTAACGTTTCCCAGCCTTTGACACAGCGCCTTGTGGCCTCCGGGCCGGCCTCGTTTATGAATATCGATCTTGTAGCAGGACCGATATTGCCCCGGCGCCAGAATGGCCGTCCCATCCGGGTTTATCGGGTTCTTCAGGTAGTGATCGCTGGGATCGGCCGTCATCGGGTAATAGGCAATATCCCAAACGCCAAGAAACCGGTGGAACACCGTCATGACATCATCGAATTTCTTGGGTGAAACCGGGCGGGCGCGAATGCCCACTATGTTCAGGTTCCAATCGACAGTTGGGGTGTCGAAAACCACAAAACCCTTTTGGGACATGACGTCCATAATCGCTTGTACAGAGGGTCTGAACATCTCTCAATTCTCCTTAAACAATGCGGCCATGTTACCACAGAAGTGACCGACCGTAAAAATCGCCCCCTTGGCTTGTCGCTGCGCGTGTAGGATTTTCGTTGCCTAACCCGTTGATCTCGTTCAAACTTGCTGAAACAAGAAACCATGATTGAGGTCCGGGCGTCCAAACCCTTTTTGATCGACAACAGATTTGCAGGACGAGAGGACGAAATGAAAACACTGACCTATGGGCTGGCCTTTGCCATGCTGGCGACCCAGGCCCCGGCGCAACAGACGCTCAGCCTGGCATCTCCGATCCCGGACGGGGCGGAAACACGGTTTTGCTATTACAAGGGGCTGGCTTATTCACCGGATTCCTTCATCGTGATCTTTGGCGACAACACCGTGACTGACACGATCAACACGCGCGAGGAACGCCTGCTGCGATGCGTAAGCAGCGACAAGGGCACCATGCACTGGAAGCCACAAAGCACGTTTCAGGTCGGCCGCTAGGCCAGAAATATCACTGTCGCCCAGGGCTTTGCAGCCGGATCAGACCGCCATTCCGATCAGGGCGACACCCACGGCCATGAGCACCGCGGCCCCCAACCGTCGCGCCCAGTTGCCTTCCTTGAGGAATACGAACCCGATCAGTGCGGCAAAGATGACCGAAGTTTCCCGCAGCGCCGAAACCGCTCCCAGCGGTGCAAAATTCTTGGCGTACAGTACCAGACCATAAGCTGTCATCGATACCAGCCCGCCAAGAATGCCGATCATCCACACTTTGGCTGGCAGGTCTTTCAGGGTCGCACGTTTCCGCACCCCGACAAATCCGGCAATAAACAGGTGCAGAAACGCCCCCCACGCCCAATAGCTGAGCGTATTGCCCGACAGCCGAACGCCGATCCCGTCAACGACCGAATAGATCGAAATGCAGAATCCGGTGCCCAGCGCAAACATCAGTGCGCTGCGCCCAACGCCCGAGCGCAGAGCTTTCCAACTGCTCAGCTGGATACCCACGGCAATTAGGGCGATACCGGTCCAGGCCTGAAAAGGCAGCACTTCTCCGACCAGGACCATTGCCCAAAGCGAAACCAGCGCCGGGACAATTCCACGGGCGATGGGGTAGACCACACTCAGATCACCATGCTGATAGGCTTTTCCCAGCATGAAGTAATAACCGAAATGCACAACGGTCGAGAGTAGGATGTAAACAAAGCTCTCTGGGTTTGGCAGCGGCAGAGCCATCACCATGACCGCCGCAGGCAGCACTTGACCCAAAGCGACCAAACCCAGCATGGAAGTTCGATCCGCCGCTGTCTTCACGATAGCATTCCACACCGCGTGCAGCAAAGCAGCCGAAAGAATAATAAGGACAACGAACAGGGTCATGTCCGGACCTTTCCCGCAGAAGTTTCGCGCCAAAAGGGTCAACTGCCCCATTCAATTGGCGCCATGTCTGCAAAGGGTGGATCGTTGTCAAGCCCGTTTCAGGTCACCTGGGTTGTCAGCCATGTCTCGATCTTCGAGGCCGGCCCTTCCCAACCCGGTTCCATGAACAGGAAATGCGCGTGATCTTCGACCAGCAAAAAGGTTCCGCGATCCCCGTAGCGCGTTGCCAGTGCGCGGCAGGTATCGGGGTTAACAGCCCTGTCGTCAGCACCCGAGACCACCAGAACCGGGCAGTCAACCTTGTCGAAATCAACCTTTATAGCGTGATGGTCATCGAACATCCAAAAGAACATTTCAAACATCACGCGACCGCTTTCCGCGCCCAATTGATCGACTACAGCGTGCTGCTGCGCCTCATCCATCTTGTTCAAGGCGAATGGGGCCATCAAATCGAACCCGACCCGCATCGGCTGCTTCCAGAATGGGCCGCCTTCCATCAAGGTGCGCGGTACAGCCCGTTCATCATCGGTTTCGGGCAAAGTGCCCCAAGGCGCATTTGGATTGATCAGAACGATGGCGCTGGCCAAACCACGAGACGCCACTTGTTGCGCCACCACCCCAGCAATGGCATGCCCCAAAATGACAGGTTTGTGGTCCAGTCCCTGTACAAAATCGGCGATGTCATTGGTGTAGTCCATGACACTGGCATCAGTCAGACCCGGGTCGGGGTCCGCTTTCGGATCACCGTCATGGTAACGCAGGGCAGGAACGTGAACCGTCCAACCTCGGTCCCGAAAGAAGGCCGCGTAATCCTGCATGCACCAAGGTCCGGCAAATGCTCCGTGGATAAGAACGATTTCTTTGGTCATCGAAGTCCCCCCTGCGCTGCCTACAGTATGGGGATATGGTAAGACGTTACAACTGCCCGTGATCCCTGTTGCAGGTCGAAGCACAGGTCCTAAGATTGGACGCATGAGTTTTGTGACCGACAATCAATTGCCCCTGCTGATTCTTTTCTTTGTCATCGGCTCAATCGGCACTGCCTTTCTGTTTCGCAAACCGGCAGGGCACCGGGCGTGGAAACTGGCTGATCTGGTATGGGTTGTGCTGGGTGGCATCGGGGCGTTGGTCGCTGTCTTGGCCGGGCTTTATACCTCGGACAGCTCGCGACTGGACCGACAGATCGACGTGGCCTATGCCGCGACGCTGGCATTTGACAGGGATGCGGCCCGGTTCCGCCTGCGGTTCTGTGATCCGGCCTATGATCCGGATACCGCCGTTTTATGCGAAAAGGTTGAATTCCTTTCAGCTTCGACCGCCAGCAACTCGGAACTGCCCTTGTTCATCGCGGTCACGAACGAAGTGGCCCCCCTACAGGGGCTTCACTTCCTGGTTGGGGGTCAGTCCAAGGACGAAAAGGACGAAATACGTGACATGGCCGCCAAGGCCGATGCCTTTGACATCGACCAGTTCCTAGTCTTCACATCACTGGACGAAAACATACAGACCGCCATTGACAACATGCGTCGCAAGGTTCCCGCGATTGCGGGCGACTATCTGATACTTGCGCAGAGCTACGATGACCTGATCGCGCAGGTCGGGAAGCTGAAAGAAGAATGGGAATACCTACAGGACAATGCTCATATTCTTGTCCTGCAAATCGTGGCCCTATGCCTTGTCAGTTTTGCGGCACCGTTTCGGCTGGGGAAATCCGTGGTCGAGCTGCGCACCACGCTCAGCGACGATACGTCTGCGCCAAAGCTTGCGGGTCAGCCCCAAGAAAGTAACGCAGAAGAGTCCACAGGTTCCGAGCACCGCGCCGAATCCACCCCGCCCGCTCATACCGCTCCGCACTCGTAAAGGCGCGTGTGTTCAGAACAGTTACCTTTGGCAACACGCGCACCAAAGCCACATCTTCCATCAGCGGCTGGTCGGGAAACCCGCCTGCCGCTTGATAGGTGTGACGCGGAACCAGCAACCCCTGATCTCCGTAGGGCAATCCCAGCATCCTGCTGCGCAGATTGGCCCAGCCAGCCACCCAGGCCGGCGCGATCCCGCGCGCGCGAAACGCCAGCTGAAACGCGGCAGGTTTGGCTGAAGGCAGGTGGGCGCTGACGGTCTCGCTCCACCCCTGTTGCAGCACTGTATCCGCATGAAGAATCAGCAGCCAATCCCCTTTGGCCTGCGCGCACCCTCGGCGCAACTGGCCGCCTCGGGATGGCGGGCCGGTCACGACCGTCGCACCGGCCTCTTCCGCAATATCCGGCGTGTGATCGGTTGAGCGTGCATCGCTGATGATCAATTCCCGTATCAGCCCGGCATGCACCCCTTCCATCAAAGCCCCAAGACATTCGGGCAAAGCGTCGGCGGCGTTGAGGGTCGGGATTACGACGGTAATAGGCGCGGGCACGTCTGATAACCTCTGGTCTTGGCATCGGAACTTCCTATATCACGAGGCCTGAGGAAATGACGAGGACCAAGCCATGCCAACCCGCCGCATACTGCGCCTGTCCGGCTCGGATACCGAAAGCTTTTTGCAGGATCTGATCACCAACGACATTAAGGGGTTGGACAACGGGCTGGTCTACGCCGCTTTGCTGACTCCGCAGGGAAAGTACCTGGCGGATTTCTTCCTGAAACGAGATGCCGACGGAGTTCTTCTGGATGTGGCCGAACACCTTGCGGATGATCTGGTCAAACGTCTGACGATGTACAAGCTGCGTGCGGATGTGACGATCGAGGGAACCGATCTGAACCTGCAACGCGGCACCCAGGCTGCGCCGGAAACCGCCCTGCCCGATCCCCGCCACCCGGACATGGGCTGGCGCAACTACTCGCCCGAACCCGAGGGCGATGATGGAACCGACTGGGATGCACTGCGCGTCCGGCACTGCATTCCCGAGTCAGGCATTGAACTGACCCCGGACAGTTACATCCTGGAATCTGGCTTCGAAGCGCTGAATGGCGTGGATTTCAAAAAAGGATGTTATGTCGGGCAGGAAGTGACCGCGCGCATGAAGCACAAAACCGAATTGCGCAAAGGTCTGCGACGCGTCGTTGTCCAGGGCTCGGCCCCGGTGGGGACCGAGGTCAGTGCAAATGGCAAACCTGTCGGAACATTGTACACACAGGCCGGCGGAAACGGGATCGCGTATCTGCGATTTGATCGTGCAGGCCCTGAGATGCAGGCCGGAGACGCCACAGTGCGCCTGGAGGACTGAGCCCACCTTGTTGCCAAATCGGCACGACCCGCGCATCAGCTTGTATCGAAAAGTTTGAACCCGTTGTCCTGCACTGCCAAAGTGCAGGCAAACAGGACGAACCGGATACCCGCATGTTTCGACTTTATTCCGCGATCTGGCGCGCCAGTGCGGGGCGGCAGATCATCCTCATCATGCTGTCCGTCGCAATTGCGGGCCTTGCCGCCGTGCCGCTTGAGTTTCAGCGCGACATCGTCAACCACCTGACATCCGACGATGTCGGGACTGAAAAACTGATCCAACTGGGCATCGGCATGATGGCCGTCATCCTGCTGAGCCTCGCTCTGAAATGGGTACTGGGCTATCGCGCCGGAACCTTGGGCGAAGACATGATCCGGCTGATCCGCCAACGCCTGCTTTGGCGTTCGACCGACCTGAAGGATTCAGACGAAGGCCTGCGCAAAGGCACCATGACCACCGCCATTTCGGCCGAAGCCGAAGAGTTGGGCAAGTTTGCCGGTGGAGCTTTTTCGGATCCGGTCGTTCAGATTGGAACGCTGATCAGCGTCATCGGCTATATCTCGTCCACGCAACCAGGTCTGGGGCTGATTGCGTTGTCGATGATCGTGCCGCAAATCATCATCGTTCTGGTCTCGCAGCGCAAAGTGAACACTTTCGTGGCGGAACGGGTTCGCATTCTGCGCGGTGCCACCGACCGACTGACGACCGAGGATATCGAAGCCGTCGAGCGGGATATCAACATCATGTTCGATGACATTTTCGACACGCGGCGGCGGATGTTCCTGTGGAAACTTTCGGCAAAGTTCCTGCTGAGCGTGATCAACGGGGCCGGCACCGTCGGCATCCTGATGCTGGGGGGATATCTGGTCTTGCAGGGCAAAACGGATGTGGGCACCGTTGTGGCCGCCACCAGTGGGCTCAGCCGCATTCAGGGACCCACTGCCTTTCTGATCGCATTCTATCGTCAGGTCAGCGCCAATCGTATCAAGTACGAACTGATGCTGGAATTGTTCGGCCCGGATCCAACCCGCTATCGCTATCGACCCAACGCATAAGAAAAGACCGCGCGGCGGGTGCCTGCGCGGTCTGATACGTAACGTGACGAAACGTCACGCGCGTTCGGAATATTCCATCGTTTCCGTGTTCACGACGATCATTTCGTCCTGGCCGATGAAGGGGGGAACCATGACTTTCACGCCATTGTCCAGCACCGCCGGCTTGAACGAGTTCGCCGCCGTTTGACCTTTTACCACCGGTTCGGTCTCGACGATCTTGCAGGTCACTTTCTGCGGCAGCGTCGCGTTCAGCGCCTCGCTTTCGTAGAATTCGACAACAATGGTCATGCCATCTTGCAGAAACGGACGACGGTCACCCAGCAATTCTGCTGGTAATTCAATCTGTTCGTAGGTTTCTGAATCCATGAACACCAGCATTCCGTCGGATTCGTACAGGAATTGCTGATCCTTCTGCTCCAGACGCACGCGTTCGACCTTGTCCGCCGAGCGGAAGCGTTCGTTCAATTTCGAACCATTGCGCAGGTTGCGCAGCTCCACCTGTGCAAAAGCTCCGCCTTTGCCCGGCTTTACATGGTCAACCTTGACCGCTGCCCACAGGCCACCGTTATGCTCAAGCACATTGCCGGGGCGAATTTCGTTCCCATTTATCTTGGGCATTACATAAATCCTTCACAAACGGTTGATGCATCAGTTGCGGTCCCTATATCTGGCGGGATCACACCTGACAAGACAACGACACCTAGTGCTGCAGGTGCAGCGAGCCATGCAAGTGACGCAACGCAACTATGCATTTTAGCTGTATCCGAATCGCACCTAATCGGTCATAAGGACCCTCACGCCGAAAATGCAAGAGCAAGAACAACAAGGAAGACGAGATGAGAGATTTCGTTGACGGCACTGCCTTTAACAATGAGCAAGGCAATCGTGCGCGCAAACTTTTCGCGGCCGTTGTCCTGGCTGCGCTTGATGATGCTATCGCCGATGACAAGAAATACGGCAATGGCCCCGAACAAATCGCCCGCTGGGCGCGTTCGCGCGATGGGCGCGAAGTTCTGTCCTGCGCAGGCATTGACCCGAACGAACGGGTCGTCAGCGGATTGATGGAATTCGTTGGACGCGGCGTCCGTACCTCGGTCGCCCTGTCGCGGGAAGAAAGCGAACGCCGCAACGCTGCACAGCAGGCCGAAGCTGCCTGAACCAAGGTAGATTTGGATTGAACAAACGCGCTCTGCCTATCAGAGCGCGTTTTTCTATGCCTGATCGACAGGCATGAAGCCAATGGCTCAAAAGAACAACAGCCATTGCCGAACCACCCAGAATTCAGCCGCCAGCATGGTTGCGAACAGGGCTTTGCCCCAAACCGGCAATCCACGCTGCCAAAGCAGAACATATGCGGCCAGACAGACAAAGGCTGACACCGGAGCCACCCACAAAGCATGATGGTCGCTGTCCCAATAGCTGACAGGGCTGTGGAACACCCAGTCGCTGATGGGCCAGAACTGTGGCCGTCCGTCGCCCGCATGAAGCAGGAAATCTGTCGCAAGATGCAACAGACCCGCCGCTGCACCGACAGCCAGAACATGCCAACCTCTCCAGACTGCCAGCAGGAATGCCAGCCCCCAGAGGATAAAGGAATTGTCTATGGCGAATACGGTCTGCCACGCCGGGGAAAAGTAAAGCTGCCCGAAGACCACCTGCTCGGGGATGCCCAGAACAAACAGGGACACCCCCGCCATCACGTACAGGGACAGATCCGGCAATAACGCTCCCACGAGCGCGGCCCAGAGGATACGTCCTTGCGGCGGCCGGGCGAACACGGCAGCCCCGATCAAAAGATGCGCAGGCGTATTCATCCGGGGCTTTCCCTTTCGGCTCAAATCAGATCATCTGCGCCCAGACTTATAGGAGACAAGGCATGGTTCGCGCCATCATGATTCAAGGGACCGGCAGCAATGTCGGAAAATCGGTTCTGGTGGCGGGGCTGGCGCGCGCCTACACGCGCCGGGGCCTTCGTGTCGCGCCGTTCAAACCACAAAACATGTCGAACAATGCAGCCGTCACCGAAAACGGTGGCGAAATTGGCCGCGCACAAGCCCTTCAGGCCCGTGCGGCAAAGCGGGAAACGCACACGGACATGAACCCTATTCTGCTCAAACCCGAGACGGATACCGGCGCGCAGATTATCGTTCAGGGGCAGCGCGCCGGCACGATGAAGGCCGGTGACTATCGCAAGGACAAATCCAAGCTACTGGGCGCAGCGCTGGAAAGCTTTGACAGGCTCTGCGCCGACGCTGATCTAGTTCTGATCGAGGGCGCTGGCAGCCCGGCTGAGACCAACCTGCGCAAAGGTGACATCGCCAATATGGGATTTGCCCGTGCAGCGGACATCCCTGTTGTTCTGGTCGGGGACATTCATCGTGGCGGGGTGATTGCGCAGATCGTTGGGACTCAGGCCGTTCTGGACGAAGGCGACGTCGCGCAGATCAGGGGTTTTGCCATCAACCGCTTCAAGGGCGACGTGTCCCTGTTTGACGAAGGCCGTGATGACATTTCGGCCCGAACAGGCTGGCCCTGCCTTGGGGTCGTGCCCTGGTTTCACGACGCCTGGAAACTGCCGGCCGAAGACATGATGGACATCCGTTCCCATACCGGCGGCGCGTGCAAGGTCGTTGTGCCCCAACTGGAACGTATGGCCAATTTCGACGATCTCGATCCGTTGTCTGCCGAGCCCGGCGTGAGCGTCGAGGTCATCCCCGGCGGGCGTCCCCTGCCCGGCGATGCGGATCTGGTTCTGCTTCCCGGCAGCAAGTCCACGATCGGAGACCTGAGCTATTTCCGCGCACAGGGCTGGGATATCGACCTGTATGCCCATGTTCGACGGGGTGGACATGTCCTGGGCTTGTGCGGCGGCTATCAGATGCTGGGCAAGACCATTTCCGATCCTGATGGCGTGGACGGCCGGCCGGGCAAAGTTGATGGTTTGGGGTTGCTGAACGTCCATACCGTAATGGGCGGGCAGAAACAGGTCATCCTGCGTTCCGCCCATGCCCTGCCAGACCGAGAGCCGGTCAGCGGATACGAAATCCACATGGGCCATACCGACGGCCCGGACCGCGCCCGCGCATGGCTTGAGGTCGAAGGCAGACCAGAAGGCGCCGCCAGCAGCAACGGCCGGGTCAAGGGCAGCTATCTGCACGGAATTTTCTCGTCAGACGCATTTCGTGCCCGCTATTTGTCAACGCTGGGCGTGACGTCGGACATTGCCTACGAAGACGGGGTAGAGCAGGCGCTGGATGATCTGGCCGATCATCTAGAGCGCCACATGAATCTTGACCTGATGCTGAGCTTGGCACAGCCACCACAGCGCGGCTGAGTCTTATCCCAGATCTTTCGCGGCGAGCGCACGCGCGATTTCCCGCCGAACCATTTTGCGCACGTTTCGCGTGATCCGCTCGCCCATCGCGCCTTGCAACTCCTGGCGGACAACTTCCGCGATCAGCTCACGCAATGTTTCTTCATCCAAATCCGTTGTCGAAACGTCTTCAACGACTTCAGTGGCACGATCGGATTCAGCCGGTCGTCCCGCCCGGATGAACTCTGCGTTTTGTATCGAAGCGGACTCGGGTTGAGGATCGTCCGTATCTTCCTGATCAGTCAGAACGACGGTCCTTGCGGCCGCAAACTCCTCTTCGACGTTCCACGGCAGGGAATGCGTCGGTGTGCCGGAATAGGCGTCTGCGCTGTCGCCATCCGGCTCCCATTGATCCTCGGTTTGCGCAATCGCCGCTTCCAGCGCTTCGATCTTGGCACTCAGACTGATCGCGGGATCATCGGTTGAGCCAGTTTCCGCGGAATGTCCCTCGGTCGCGTCATCCGCAGTGTTGGCAGGATCACCTGCCCTGACGATGTCGCAGGCACGCAGCAGCATCGGCTTGGCCGAGTCGGCAACATCAGGAGACGGCTTGGCGGGCATGATCTCGGGCTGAGCGGGTTTGCTGATGCGCAGCGCGTCCGTCAGCACCAAACGCCCCGGCTTGCGCGTTGCACCCTGTTGATCCGAGGAGGATTTACCGCGACTGTCTTCACTGACCAGACGTTTGACCGAAGACAGAACGTCTTCGATCCCTGCTTTCACGACATTATCAGACATTGTTCTCTACCGCTCTATCGTTGGATCGAGTGTAGCCAAACAATCCGAGCCCTACAACAAATAGTATTGTCGGTTAGTCCCGACGCAACGCTTTGAGGACTCGATCCAGATCCTTGCTCTGTTTGCTGACACGCGCGGGGGCTTTCTTGACCAGATTATAGTACAAAGTCGGGTCATAAATCTGAACCGCCAAGCCAAGACGTTCTGCCGTCAAAAGGCCCTGCGCCTGCAACAGCTGATACGCTGCGCGGGATCGTTCCGTTCGCGACGCCACTTCGGCCAGCTGCGCGTCCAGCAAATCCTGCTGAGCATTCAGAACGTCCAAAGTGGTCCGGGCACCCAAGGTCGCTTCTTCCCTGATGCCATCAAATGCTACCTGCGATGCGCGAACCCGTTCGGTCGACGCCCTGAGGCTGGCACTGGCTGCCTGGAACGCTGCATACCGGTCCGTAACGCCCTGTGTGATATTCTTTTGTACGTTCAGAAGATTCGCACGAGACGCATCCCGGTTTGCCATAGCGCGCCGCACATTCGCGGCCAACCGGCCACCGGCGTAGATCGGCTGTGTAAAGTCCAGCGACACGGTCGCGTCATTCACATAGTCGTTGTTGTCATAGCTTTCACGCACACCCGCATCAGCATTCAAACTGACATTCGGCCCAAGGTTGGCCCGCTGCTGCTGTACAATCAGATCAAAAGCGCGGACCTGATGCTGCGCCGACAAAATCGCCGGGTGGTTGCGTTGCGCGAGGCTGATCGCTTCTGCTTCGCTCCCTGGAAGATTGGGCAGGCTGGGTTGACCGGCCGTCCGCCCCGGCGCCTTGCCGACCGCATTGACATATTCAGCCTGCGCAATGCTCAGTTCACCACGAGCGACCGCCAGATCAGCTTGAGAACTTGCCAACTGCGCCTCTGAAAGCGCCACGTCCGTACGCGTCACTTCGCCAACTTCGAAGCGATCATTTGATGCGCGAAGCTCTTCCGCCGAAACATCCACGTTGTTCTGGCGAATTGCGACTGTTTCTTCCTGTAGCAGCACGCCCAGGTAAGCATTTGCAGCGCGGATAAGCACCTGTTGCTCAATGTCGATCAAGGTTTGCCGGGTCGACAGAACCGTCTCCTGCGCCGATTGCTTGCCCAGAACCGAAGCGCCACCATCATACAGAAGCTGCGTTAGCCCCAGCCCGGTGAAAAACCGGGACGGCTCGGTCGTCGTGACCACATTGTTGGTCCGAGACCGGGTATAATCCTGGCTGACCTGAACGGTCCAATTGATGATCGGCCGCAATGCGGCAAGCGCGATCGCCACATCTTCATCTGCCGCGCGCAGCAGCGCCCGGTTCTGCTCCAGCAAGCCGCTTGTATTATACGCGCCGATGAAGGCGTCTGTTATGTTGTCAGCCCACGCCGGACGCCCTGGCATAACGCTGATGGCAAGTCCTGCGGTCACTGCGAATGCCCTGACCAGCTTGCCTGTCGCTGAACCACGCATACCGAAATCCTCTCAAACGAAATTACACTGCCCTGAAGGCAGTTTGCGGTCTTCTTTTCAACTAATCAAGGCGCCAGCAGAATCTATCGGCGAACTATAGCGAAAATGCACACTCCGCCGAAAAGCTCTCTAGTATCGGTGCACTGGCGTTGAACGCATCCCGCCAGCTGACCCGGCCTCCGGTCTTTCGACCGATCCGCACAGTTCCAAGATTGCCTTCAACAAACAGGCATGCAATCCGGCCATGTTCCTTGAGCTGATCCAACAGCGCGTCGGGAATCCGTTCAACACCGCCCTGCACCATGATCGCATCGTAAGGACCGTGCTCAGCCGCACCCTGATCCAAAGGACCGACGTGGATAATGGCATTGTCCACATCGGCCTCAGCCAACAGGCTTTGCGCCTCGGACGCCAGCGAGTCGTCGCTTTCCACACCAACAACCAACTGGGCCATACGCGCGGCAACCGCAGTGGAATACCCCGTCGCCGGAGCGATATCGAGAATCATCTCGTCGTTCGAAATGTTGAGCGCATCCAGCATTTTAGCAAGCGTTCTCGGCTCGAGCATACAGCGCCCGTTGCCCAGATCGATCACACTGTCGGCATAGGCGGCCTCACGCTGTGCGTCAGGCACGAAGTTTTCGCGCGGGACGTTCAACATCGCCTCAATTATCGGGAACTTTGTAACATCCGAAGGCCGGATTTGCGTATCAACCATAGTGCGGCGCCGGGCAGCGAAATCTGTCATAGGATCTCTCGAGTCATTCCCAAAGTTACCCGGCTTTTGCCACATCCTGAACTGCCCAGCAACGGCCCTGTTGACGCAACCCCCCTGCGCCTGCGCGTTTACGGTTGCGGGCTTCGGCAAATTTCAATCTCGTCGACAAAATTGCGCGCAATCCTCTGGACGCCCCTTTGGAAAGCTGCTAAAACCCCACGCACACCACGGCAAGTATTTGATTTTGCTTGAAAAGGCGAGTTGGCGGAGTGGTGACGCAGCGGATTGCAAATCCGTGTACACCGGTTCGATTCCGGTACTCGCCTCCAAAACCTCCAATGACTTGCGGTACTTTGTCTTTCTTCGAGGTCCAGTATCCAACCAAAATTTGGATTTTTCGTGTTTCGATCTGGTTCTGTTCCATCCGACTGCGAGCATTCTGGGCATATGCCGGCAGCTTGCGTTCAGGCAACATCCCGCCGTACTTCCTTGGCATCTTCATCTCGAAATGATCAGAGTTGGCGGCCTGAACCATTGGTCCGGCCCTTTTAGATGCATACCATTCTTGTGGGCAGTTTGCGATCTGGGACGGCCAAGCCGGCCCTTTGCGCGGTTCAGGCAGCGGCAGAATGGTTCTGCAAACAAAGCTGTCGGACTGTCTGTCGTCCATGGCTGGAATTGACCTGCCATTACCTATGCTGCTTCGACCTGGTTGGAACGGCATCGCACCCGCACGAAACGTGCAGGCTACTTCATGCAATTTGGCCTATCCTTCTTTCTGACGTGTTCGTCAAAACGGGCCTCCGAAGGCATTGCTCAAACAGCAGCCCTTGAGCAATATTATGTCTCAACATCGTCGAAAAACGAAACTTCATGACAATCCGGGAAGGATGAACTAGGACTCTAACAAAGAAAAAGTTCTGGACGTATTGTGGAACACATTGCCTTTACCTTCGAGATGGGGGTCGTTTGCACCCTGCTGGCTTTCACCGTTTTTCTGTTCGTTTCCGAGATCATAAGGATCGACCTTTCCGCCATATTGGTCCTGGTTCTCATAGGCTTGCTCAGCTACGCGCCCGGGCTGGGAAATCTGGCGGATGTCACCCTTCTGTTCGACGGCTTCGCATCCAATGCCGTCATCTCGATCATTGCGGTCATGATCGTCGGGGCCGGTCTGGACAAGACGGGGATCATGAACAAGGTGGCTGCCGTCATCCTCAAATACGGCGGCAAATCCGAAGGCAGGGTTGTACCAATCATTTCCGGCACCGTTGGCGTCATATCCTCGTTCATGCAGAATGTCGGCGCCGCTGCTCTGTTTCTGCCGGTTGTCAGCCGAATTTCCACACGGTCGGGCATACCGCTGTCGCGCCTGCTCATGCCGATGGGATTCTGCGCCATTTTGGGCGGCACCATGACGATGGTGGGGTCGTCTCCTCTTATCCTGCTGAACGATCTGATCCTGACGGCAAATGACAGTCTGCCGGCCTCTCAGAAAATGGAGCCCTTCGGCCTGTTCTCGGTCACGCCGATCGGTGCGGTTCTGATCCTGACGGGAATTGGTTACTTTCTGCTGTTGGGACGTTGGGTTTTGCCCGAGGCTGAAGGGCCTGACAATACGGGTACCGGACAAGGGACACAGGAATACCTGCAAAGGGTCTATGGCCTCAAAGCCGATGTGTTCGAAGTCGTGGTGCCCGAGGACAGCCCTTTGGTCGGCGAGATTCTGGCCGACATCAACCACGAAAACCACCTGTACATCATTTCCACCTTCTATCGCGGCAAAACCTCGATGGTTCAGGTTTTGACAGCGGAAATTGCAGCGCCGTGTCGGCTGGCCATCGTCGGCCGCCGTTGGGAGGTCGAGAAGTTCGCCGAGAAATACGGGCTGACCGTTCTTCCGGATTTGGACATTTTCGTCGAAGAGTTCGCCCCAACCAATGCAGGCGTGGCCGAGGTGGTCATCACGCCCGACAGCAAGCTGATCGGCAAATGCCCCCGCGAGCTTTTGTTTCGCAAGACCTACGGGATGTCGCTGCTGGCCATTCACCGCGGCGAAGAGACGCTGAGCCATGTCGAGACCGAGGATCACGAATCCACTCAGATCGGGCTCGAAAAGTTTCAGGCGGGCGACATGCTTGTGGCACATACCAGATGGGACAACCTGATGCGGATCAAACGAGATCCGGATTTCGTCGTCGTGACGACGGACTTTCCTCAGGACGAGCTGCGGCCGCAAAAAGTCGGCTGGGCCCTGGCATTCTTCGCCATTTCGCTGTCGTTGATCCTGTTCACGGATGTCCGGCTTTCACTCTGTCTTCTTACCGGCGCGGTGGGCATGATGCTGACCCGTGTGCTCAGCGTGGACGAGGCATACCGCGCGGTCGGATGGAACACCGTATTCCTGCTCGCCTGCCTCATACCTTTGGGACAAGCCGTGCAGAACACTGGCACGGCCGCGTGGATCGCGCAGCAGATCATGATAATTCTGGACGGCTGGCCGCTCTGGTCGCTGCAAACCGGCATCGCCGTTCTGGCGACGGCCTTTTCTTTGGTCATGTCCAACGTGGGGGCCACGGTTCTGCTGGTGCCTCTGGCGGTATCAATTGCGGTGGCGGCGGGTGGAAACCCAGCCGTCTTTGCCCTGACGGTCGCCATATCGACCTCGAACAGCTTCATCATCCCAACCCATCAGGTAAACGCGTTGATCATGGGTCCGGCCGGATACAAGGTGATGGATTTCGTCCGCTCCGGCGGAATAATGACGGCGCTGTTTCTGGTCGTCTCGCTGCTCATGATAAACGTCATCTATTAGCGCAAGAGGATCCGGGGTGTTCGGTGGTCTTTACCCATCATCTGGACAGGTTCAGTCGAGGCACCGGTTGGCCATAGTCTACGCCCCTTGCTGAGATACCGTTCGTCGTCCGGCCCATCTCGGGCTGGGTCCCGGCACACCATGCCGCCCATCGACGCCCACAGGTCGCTTTCCATGCCTCTGCATAATTGTTGCGCGCGACTCGCTTGACAAGCAGGCCAGCGGTGCCGCATGTCCCTTTCGTTGGTGTCGGTGAGAGCCGATGAAAAGGGAATGCGTCAACGGTCTTGCCGCCAAACGCAGCCGCCCCCGCGACCGTGAACGGAGAGGATGCCCAATGCCACTGGCCCGAAAGCCGGGAAGGCGGGACATCCGACAGAGGCCCGCCTCTGGCATCCGCAAGCCGGGAGACCTGCCAACAACCGAAGTTGAAACCGGGCGGGGTGTTCCGGTGTCGGGTCCATGACCACTCGTGGCCCGCATGAAACCCCGTCCCCCGCGAAGAGGATTTGGGGGGATGAGAGACATGACCGAGACCGCACCAGTCGAGTTGCTGGTCTGTACTACCTGCCGTCGCGGCCTGCCTGTCGAAGATGATGCGCAACGCCCGGGCGCTTTGTTGCACAAGGCCCTGGAACAGGCAGACCTGCCCGACGGTGTCACCCTGAAAGCCGTTGAATGCCTGTCAAACTGCGATCAAGGCTGTTCGATCGTGTTGCGCGGGCCGGGCCGCTGGACCTTCGTGTATGAAAACCTGAACGAAACAGATCATGTCGACGTCATCGTCGACGGCGCGACCAAGTATCTGGCCACTGAAGATGGTTTGGTGAAATGGCGCGAACGCCCCGAACATTTTCGCAAGAACTGTGCCTCGCGCATTCCCCCGATTGGAGCCTGACATGTCGAACCTCGAAAAACTCCCCGTCACAGTGATCACCGGCTTTCTGGGCTCGGGCAAGACCACTTTGGTGCGTCACCTGATGCAGAACCCGCAGGGCAAGCGCCTTGCTGTCGTGGTCAACGAGTTCGGCGATGTGGGCGTCGATGGCGACATCCTGAAATCCTGTGCCATTCCTGATTGCCCGGCGGAAAACATCATGGAACTGGCCAATGGCTGCATCTGCTGCACCGTGGCAGATGATTTCATTCCTACCATCGAGGCCCTGATGGCGTTAGAGCCGCGCCCGGATCACATCCTGATCGAAACCAGCGGTCTGGCCCTGCCGAAACCGCTTCTCAAGGCATTCGACTGGCCTGACATCCGCTCGAAGGTCACCGTGGACGGCGTGATCGCCCTGGCCGATGCCGAGGCCGTGGCCGCAGGCCGTTTCGCGCCCAATGTCGAAGCGGTGGACGCCCAGCGCATGGCCGATGACTCGATCGACCACGAAACGCCCCTATCCGAGGTGTTCGAAGATCAGATCTCGTGCGCCGACATCATCCTGCTGACCAAGCCCGACCTCGCCGGCCCCGAAGGCGTGGCCAAGGCGCGCGAGATCATCGCCGCCGAGGCGCCGCGCCCCCTGCCCGTCGTCGAAGTGGCCGAAGGTGCCGTAGACGTGCGCGTTGTGCTGGGTCTGGAAGCCGCCGCCGAGGATGACATGGACGCCCGACCCTCGCATCACGACGGCCATCACGATCACGAGCATGACGATTTCGATAGCATCATCGTCGAGCTACCCGAGCAGACCGATCCGGCCCAACTGGTCGCCAATATCGAACGCCTCGCCAATGAACTGAACATCCTGCGCGTCAAAGGGTATGCCGCCGTTCAGGGCAAGCCGATGCGCCTGCTGGTTCAGGCGGTCGGCGCGCGGGTACGGCACCAGTATGACCGCCCGTGGGAACCCGGTGAAGACCGTCGTTCGCGTCTGGTCGTCATCGCCGAGCATGACGATATCAAAGAGGCGGAAATCCGCGAAATCCTCGTGGGTGTGCGTGAGGCTGCCGAGTAAGACACATGCACGTCGTCTTCCGTGAAAGCCACGGGCTCGAGGAAACCGAGACCCCAACCGATCTGGGCCAGAGCCCGGCGGAACTGGTGGTGCTGTCGTTTTCGGACAGCGATCTGGGGGCTTTCGCGGCGGGCTGGCATCGTGGTGGCGGACCGGAAGGGCGAATGCCGACCCTGCGGCTGGCGAATTTGACGGCGCTGAAACACCCGTTGTCGGTCGATACCTATGTCGAACAGACGCTTCAAGGCGCCAAGGGTATTCTGATCCGGCTGATCGGCGGCGTCCCCTACTGGCCTTATGGGTTGCAGCAGGTTCTGGCGCTGGCGCAGGCCAAGGGCATCGCGCTGGCGGTGCTGCCCGCTGACGGGCGCGAGGACACGCGGCTGGATGACTATTCCACCCTGCCGGTCTCGACCCTGCGGCGTCTGGCGCATCTGTGCGATACCGGCGGCGAGGTCGCGGCACAGGCGGCGCTGGCGCAGATGGCTTTGGCGGCGGGGCTTTATGCCGCTCCGGTGATGGGCGCCAAGACCTTGCCCGAATGTGGCGCGTGGTGTCCGGATCGCGGCGTAGTCCCGGTGGAAACCGCGTTCGAAAGCAAGGCCAAACGAATCCTCGTCACCTTTTACCGCGCTTACCTGACCTCGGCAGACACCGCCCCGATCGCCTCCCTGATCCACAGCCTGCGCGCCCGTGGATACGCGGCGGTGGGCCTGTTTGCCCCGTCTCTCAAGGCGCCCGTGGCCGCCGACTGGTTGCGGGAACAGGTTGTTGCGCTGAACCCATCGGCCATTGTCAACGCCACGTCGTTTTCGGGAAAAGGCGCGTCGGGAACGTCGCCTCTGGACGCGGCAGGCGTGCCGGTGTTTCAGGTCGCTCTCGCCACCTCGCGCCGCAAAGCCTGGGCCGAGGCGGAACGCGGTTTGTCCCCCGCTGATCTTGCCATGCATGTGGTACTGCCCGAGGTGGATGGACGGATCTCGGCGGGAGTCGCGTCTTTCAAGGAACCTGGAAAACGCGATCCGCATCTGGAATACGCGCGCTTTGCACATCGGCCCGAACCGGACCGGATCGAAGCGATCATCGACCGTGTATCGGGCTGGCTTGCACTGAACGACAAACCCAAGGCAGATCAGATTCCTGCGTTGGTCCTGTCCACCTATCCCGGCAAAGACTGGCAGATGGCCCATGCGGTTGGCCTCGACGCGCTGGCCTCGGCCGAGGCGATGCTGTCCGATCTTGACGAAGAAGGCTATGACATCGCGACTGGCGAGCCGATTGCCGACACTCTTCTGGGCGCACGGATTTCGTGGTCGCTCGGGGATTATCAGGATGCGCTTGCGGAATTGCCCGAGACCCTGCGCGCCGATCTGCACACCATTTGGGGCGCGCCCGAAGATGATCCGGCCTGTGCCGATGGGGCCTTCCATTTCACCGCGCTTCGGCGCGGCAAGGCGCTGGTCGCGCTGCAACCCGAACGCGGCACGCCCGAGTTGCGGGATGACGACTATCATGACCTCTCGCGCACCCCGCGCCACGGTTATGTCGCCTTCTATCTGTGGCTGCGCAAAGGGTTGGGTGCGGATGCGCTGATCCATATCGGCGCGCATGGAACGCTGGAATGGTTGCCCGGAAAATCGGTCGCCTTGTCTGCCGATTGTTGGCCCGACGCGCTGATCGGCGATCTGCCGGTGATCTACCCGTTTATCGTGAACGACCCGGGCGAGGCCGCGCAGGCCAAGCGCCGGATCGGAGCCGTCACGCTGGGCCACATCCCGCCCCCGATGAAGGAAAGCGGCACGCCGGATCGGATGGTGCGGCTTGAATCGCTGCTGGATGAGTTTTCCAACGCCGACGGGCTTGACCCCAAACGCCGCGACCGCTTGCAGGAAGATATCCGAGATGAGGCGCAGGCGATAGGGCTGGAAAGCGATCTCGGCCTCGATCAGGCAAACTGCACCGCCGAGGCCATCACCCGCATCGACCGCTTTGTCTGTGACATCAAGGAAAGCCAGTTTGGCGACGGGCTGCACATCTTCGGGCGTGTGCCCGAAGTGACAGGCAGTTTCAATCCGGCCCCTTCGGCCCACGCCGAACGCGACGCGCTGATCAAAGCGCTCGAAGGCAAGCGGATTGATGCCGGGCCTTCGGGGTCCCCCTATCGTGGCCGGTCAGATGTTCTGCCCACCGGGCGGAACCTTTACACCACCGATCCGCGGTCGGTTCCGACCCGTGCGGCCTATGCTCAGGGTGTGAAACTGGCCGAGGAACTGGTGCGGCGCCATCTTCAGGAAGAAGGCGATTACCCGAAGGGGCTGATTGTCGATCTGTGGGGGTCAGCCACCATGCGCACGGCGGGCGAGGAATTCGCCATGGCCCTGCACCTGCTGGGCGTCAAACCCGTGTGGGACAAAGGGTCCGAGAGGGTTTCCGGCATCGAGGTTCTGCCGATCACCGACCTGAGCCGCCCGCGCCTGGACGTGACCTTGCGAGTTTCGGGCCTGTTCCGGGATGTTTTCCCGACGCTGTCCGCCTTGTTTGGCCAAGCGGTTCGCGCATTGGCCGCGCGTGATGAGGCAACGGACTGGAACCCCTATGCCGGGCAGGCGCCGGCAGCGCGGGTCTATGGACCTGCGCCGGGAAGCTATGGCGTCAATATGACCGAACTCTCCGAAGTGTATACCGACGAGGCCCGTGCGCAGGCCGGTGAAGCGTGGCTTGAGGCCAGTTCTTTTGCATTGGAAGGCGAACACATCTCGCAGGACAAGGACGGCATCACCCAACGCGTTGCAAATGCGGACAGCTTTGTCCACTTGCAGGACCTGACCGAAACCGATCTTCTTCTGGCCAACGATTATGCCACGCACGAGGCGGGCTTTGCCGCCGCCAAGAAGATCGCCGGCGGAACCGCGCAGCTGTACCATCTGGACAACACCAACCCCGAAAACCCGCGTGCCCGCACTTTGCGTGAAGAAATCAGCCGAGTCGTCCACGCCCGTGCCGCCAACCCCGGCTGGATCGCCGGAATGCAGCGCCATGGTTTCCGGGGGGCGGCTGAAATCGCGGCAACGCTGGATCATATGGCCTCTTTCGCGCATCTGTCCGGCACGGTCGCACCGCATCTTTTTGACCTTTACCACGATGCCACGCTGGGCAACGAAGAGGTCGACGCGTTCCTGCAAGAGGCCAATCCCAAGGCGCGCCAGGCCATGCAGGACCGGTTCCGCGCGCTGCTTGAGGCCGGGCTTTGGAACACGCGCCGGAACTCTATCCGGGCTGATCTGGAGGGATTGAGATGAGTGCACCGATCGTTCAGGGCTGGTGCCCGGGCGCCCATCGTCCGATGATGTCTGGTGACGGTCTGGTCGTCAGGGTCAGGCCCCGGCTGGCGCGTCTGGACGCCGATCAGGCACTGGGACTGTGCGATCTGGCGGACCGCTTTGGCAACGGCTCGATCGATTTGACCAATCGCGCCAATCTGCAATTGCGGGGCGTGGAAGAGGAAGACCATCGGCCTCTGCTCAAAGAGCTTGCCGCGCTGAACCTGCTGGATGCGGAACCCGGTATCGAAATACGCCGCAATATTCTGGTTACACCGCTCTATCAGGCGGGCGATTTGACCGCTCGGCTGACCCATGAATTGATTGACCGGCTTGCGGAGCTGCCGGCCCTGCCGGCAAAGTTCGGCTTTGCAATCGACACCGGCCGCGAACGTCTGCTGGCGTCGGATTCGGCTGATATTCGTCTGGAAACCGGAGCAGGCGGCCTGATCCTGCGCGCCGATGGCTGCGAAACCGGGCGGAGCGTGACCGAGACCGACGCCATTGACCACGTGATCGCGCTGGCGATGTGGTTTGCCGAAACCTACACGCCCGAAACACGCCGCATGGCGCGTGTCATCGACGCCCTGCCGCAGGAATGGCAAGGAAGTGCGCCCGGTTCTGTTGGCGCAAAGCTTCAACCGGGCCGCTGCGAACTGGGTGCCCTGTACGGCGCGGCTTTTGGGTCGCTGCCTGCGCGCAAGCTGTATGACCTGATCGAGGACAGCGGTGCTTGCGCCCTGCGCGTCACCCCGTGGCGGCTGATCCTGCTGGAAGGCGGGGCGGCGATACCTGCCCCGGCCTTTGTCGAAAATGGAACCGATCCGTTGATGACCACCGACGCCTGCCCCGGCGCACCGTTCTGCCCGCAGGCGCAGGCCGAGACGCGCGACATCGCCCGGGCGTTGGCTTCGCGGGTTACCGGACGCCTCCATGTTTCGGGCTGTAGCAAGGGATGCGCTCGCATGGGTCCTGCCGACATCACATTGGTGGGCGCAAACGGACGATTTGATCTTGTCAAACAGGGCCGCGCAGGGGATGAGCCCAGCCAACGCGGGCTCGACCCGGAAACACTCATGACTATGGACTTCACCTGATGCCCTATACATACGAAACCGATGGCGCGGCGATCTACAAGGAAAGCTTTGCCACCATCCGGTCCGAGGCTGATCTGGCCCGTTTTGATGCCGATGAAGAGCAGGTTGCCGTTCGCATGATCCACGCCGCGGGCATGGTCGGGCTGGAAGAGTTCGTGCATTTCTCGCCCGGCTTCGTGCAGACGGCCCGCACTGCATTGGAAAATGGCGCACCGATCCTGTGTGATGCGCGCATGGTCAGCGAAGGTGTCACCCGTTTCCGCCTGCCCGCCGACAACCAGGTGATCTGTACCCTGCACGATGAACGCGTACGCCCGCTGGCCGCCGAGATGAGCAACACCCGTTCCGCCGCTGCGCTGGAGCTGTGGCGTCCGCATCTGGAGGGCGCGCTGGTCGCCATCGGTAACGCCCCCACCGCACTGTTCCATTTGCTGAACATGCTGGAAGACCCTGATTGCCCGCGCCCTGCCGCGATCATCGGCTGCCCGGTTGGCTTCGTCGGCGCGGTGGAATCCAAGGATGCGCTGTGGCAGGCGCAACCGGTGCCGTCCTGCATCGTCAAAGGTCGTCTGGGCGGCAGCGCCATCACGGTGGCGGCCATCAACGCCATCGCAAGCCGGGCAGAATGAAGATGGGCACCATATACGGTGTGGGCCTTGGCCCCGGCGATCCGGATTTGATGAGCGTCCGGGCTGATCGCCTGCTGCGCAATGCAAAACATGTGGCGTATTTCCGCAAACCCGGTCGCAGTGGTCAGGCGCGCAAGATCGTCAACGGGATGATCCCCGAAGGCGCGGTCGAGTTTCCGATGGAATATCCCGTAACCACCGAAATCCCGGTGACAGATCCGCGCTACAACGAATTGCTGGCAGCATTCTACGAAGACTGCACCGCCCATCTCAAGGCCCTGTCCGAACAGGGTGAGGACGTGGTTGTTCTGTGCGAGGGCGACCCTTTCTTCTATGGCTCGTTCATGCATCTTTACAGCCGTCTGCGCCAAGACGCGCCGGTTGAAGTTGTACCCGCCATTACCGGCATGTCCGGAGCCTGGACAGCGACAGGGGACCCGATCACCTGGGGTGATGATGTGCTGACCGTGCTGGTTGGCACCCTGCCCGAGGACACGCTGGCGGAACGCATGGCTCTGACCGATGCGTTGGTCGTGATGAAAATCGGACGCAACATCGACAAGGTAAAGCGCGCTCTGAAGACCGCTGGCCTGTATGACCGGGCGTGGATCGTGGAATATGCGCAGATGCCGAACCAGACGGTGACAAAGCTGTCCGAAGCCTGCGAGAAGATCACCCCGTATTTCTCGATCATCGTCGTGCACGGTCAGGGGCGGCGACCATGAGCGGCTGGGTCAAGATTGCCGGTCTGGGGCCGGGTGACGAGGCGCTTGTTACACCAGAAGTAACAGCCGCGCTGGCCGAAGCCACCGATGTTGTGGGCTATATCCCATATGTGGCGCGTATTTCCGAGCGCCCCGGCCTTACACTGCATGCCAGTGACAACCGGGTCGAAATCGACCGCTCGCAACATGCACTGCAAATGGCTGCCGATGGCAAACGGGTGGTCGTTGTATCCTCGGGCGATCCCGGCGTGTTTGCCATGGCGGCGGCCGTTTTCGAAGCGCTGGAAAACGGCCCTGCGGAATGGCGTGGCCTTCAGATCGATGTGCTGCCGGGGATCACGGCGATGTTGGCTGCATCCGCTCGCGCGGGCGCCCCGATGGGGCATGATTTCTGCGCCATCAACCTCAGCGACAATCTCAAACCATGGTCATTGATCGAAAAACGCCTGCGCCTTGCTGCACAGGCGGATTTCTCGATGGCCTTTTACAATCCGCGCTCGAAGTCCCGCCCGGAAGGCTTTGTAAAGACGCTGGAAATCCTGCGCGAAGAATGTGAGCCCGAACGTCTGATCCTGTTCGCCCGCGCCGTATCGCGGGCCGATGAAGAGATGCGCATTTCGACACTGGCCGAAGCCACGCCCGACATGGCGGATATGCAGACCGTGGTGATCGTGGGGTCATCCCGAACGCGCGTCATCGAGCGCGATGGCGCACCCATCGTTTACACCCCTCGCTTCACCCCTGATGAGGTTCAGGGATGAGACAGCCAGTCCAGAACCTGTGCGACCTGCGAAAACTCGGTCCGCTTCGGCAGAACCGGGCGGTCGATCATCAGCACGGGAAGGCCCAGCGCCCGCGCCGCGTCCAGCTTGGCGCGCGCGCCCGTGCCGCCGGCGTTCTTGGACACGACCAGCTGCGTCCCATGGCGCTGCATCAACGCCCGGTCGTCGGCTTCGGTAAACGGCCCTCGGGCGACGACCACCTCTGCATTCGGCAAGGGCAAAGTGTCGGGCTCATCCACCAGACGCAGCAGGTAGCGGTGCTGGGGCTGGGCGGCAAAGTCTTCAAGGTGCATACGGCCAACGGCGAGGAAAACGCGCCGGGCTTCGCCGGACAACGCGTCGACAGCCGCTGCAATGTCCGGGACGCGATACCAGTTGTCGCCGGGCTGCGGTGTCCACGCCGCGCGTGTCAACGCGGCCAATGGCGTCCGCGTCGCGGTGCATGCTTCAATCGCGTTCCGGCTCATCCGGGCCGCAAATGGATGGGTCGCGTCCACGACATGGGTGATGGCATTCTCATGGATATAGGCGGCCAGACCTTCCGGACCGCCGAAACCGCCAACCCTTACCGGCAAGGGCTGCGGACGCGGGTTTTCGACCCGTCCAGCGTAGGAATACACAGCCGCAATCCCTTGTTGCGAAACAGCTTTGGCCAGCGCATTGGCCTCGGTCGTGCCGCCAAGGATCAGGAGGGTTGTCATGTCTGAATCTCCGTGGCTGACCGTTCTTGGATTGGGCGAAGGTGGGTTTGATGGCCTGTCGCCATCCGGCCGTCAAGTGCTGGACCGGGCCGAAGTGATCATGGGGCCGCCCCGTCACCTGTCGTTGCTGCCTGAAACAGGGGCGGAACGTGTCGAATGGCCTGCGCCGTTCTCGGATGGGCTGCCGATCCTGAAAGGATTGCGTGGCCGGCAGACCGTTGTTCTGGCCTCGGGCGATCCGTTCTGGTTTGGCGCAGGCTCTGTCATTGCGCGCAATTTCGATGCCGGTGAATGGGCTGCCCTGCCCGGCCAATCCACCTTCTCGCTGGCCGCTGCCCGGCTCGGCTGGCCTTTGGAAAGCACCCTGACCTTCGGCCTGCACGCCGCGCCGCTGACCCGTTTGCGTCCTCATCTGGCGCCGGGAGCGCACGCGATCTTGTTGCTGCGTGACGGAAAGTCCGTGGCGGAACTGGCACGGTATCTGACCGAGACAGGCTTTGCCGACTCGGCCCTGCATGTGATGCAGGCGCTTGGCGGTCCGCGCGAAAACACCAGAACAGTCACGCTGACCGAGGCACTGTTGGGCACGTTCGACCATCCGGTTTGCGTCGGTCTGGAGGTTTCCGGTGCAGGACCTGCCCTGTCCAAGGCGTCTGGCAAACCGGACCACATCTTCGAGACGGACGGTCAGATCACCAAACGCCCGATCCGCGCGCTGACACTCTCGGCGCTTGCTCCGCAACGGGGCGAACACTTGTGGGATATCGGAGGGGGCACCGGTTCGATCAGCATCGAATGGCTGATGTGCGATGCGACCCTGACCGCGACCAGCATTGAACCCCGTGCTGACAGGGCTGAGCGCATTCGTCGGAATGCCGATGCATTGGGTCAGGATCGGCTGAATGTCATCCATGGCACCGCGCCCGCTGCACTGGATGGGTTGGAACTGCCCGACGTGGTGTTCATCGGAGGGGGGCTTGATCCAGACCTGCTGCACTGGCTGCACCAGAACCTGCCGTCCGGAACCCGCCTGGTTGCCAATGCCGTGACTTTGGAAAGCGAGGCCACATTGGCCCAGTGGCATGAGAAACTGGGCGGAGAGCTTCTGCGGATCGAACTCGCTCAGTCGGCGCCGCTTGGACCGCGCCGCGGCTGGAAATCCGCCTATCCGGTCGTGCAGTGGAGCGTGACGCTATGATCGTTGCCGGTTTGGGATTCTCGTCCGCTGCCACGGTTGCCAGCTTGCGCGCCGCATTTGACACGGCGGCCGCAAACCACGATGTCGCCGCCCTGGCAACCGTTGCCGACAAGGAAGGTCATTCGGTCCTGACGACCTTTGCCGAAGAACTGTCGCTTCCCCTGCATTTCGTTGCCGCCGCCGATCTGGCCGGTCAACGTACACTCACCTGCTCGAACCGCAGCCGCGCAACCTATGGCACCGGAAGCGTGGCCGAAGCATCCGCATTGGCCGCCGCCGGAAAGCTTTTTGGCCCGGGCGCGCGGCTGCTTTCACCCAGACAGATTTCAGACGACCGGCTGGCGACCTGCGCCATAGCCATCGGAGGACAGACATGACCGTTCATTTCATCGGCGCCGGACCGGGCGCCGCCGACCTGTTGACGCTGCGCGGGCGCGACATCATCGCCGCTTGCCCGGTGTGCCTGTATGCCGGGTCGCTGGTGCCCGAGGAGATCCTGGCGCACTGCCCCGAAGGCGCAAGGATCGTGAACACCGCGCCAATGGATCTGGATCAGATCATGGCCGAGATCGAGGCCGCACATCAGGCCGGCCAGGATGTGGCCCGTCTGCATTCGGGCGACCTGTCGGTCTGGTCGGCGATGGGGGAACAGATCCGCCGCCTCAAGGAAATGGGCATCCCGGTCAGCGTGACCCCAGGCGTTCCGTCCTTTGCGGCGGCTGCGGCGGCTTTGGGAACCGAACTGACTCTGCCCGGGCTGGCGCAATCCGTGGTTCTGACCCGGACGCCGGGCCGTGCATCTTCCATGCCCGAAGGCGAGACGTTGGAGAATTTCGCACGCACGGGGGCGACACTTGCCATTCATCTGTCCATCGGCAATCTGGACAATGTCATTGCCGATCTGACCCCGGCCTATGGGGCCGACTGTCCGGTCGCCGTGGTCTATCGCGCAAGCTGGCCGGATGAACGGATCATCCGCGCCACGCTGGGAACGCTCAAAGAGGCGCTGGATGACAGCATCTCGCGGACTGCGTTGATCATGGTCGGTCCGGCACTGGCGGGCGAAGGTTTCGACGAAAGCTGCCTGTATTCGAAAGATTACGACCGCCGCTATCGCCCGCAAAGCGCCGAGAGCCCCTGGTCAAGCTGGAGCCATGGTGATGATTAACCCTCCGGGCCTTCTGATTTCCGCCCCGTCTTCGGGTACGGGCAAGACAACGGTCATGCTGGGCCTGTTGCGCGCGTTGGCCGAGGATGGCCTGACCGTTCAACCGTTCAAGAGCGGACCGGACTATATCGACCCCGCCTTCCACCGAGCCGCGTCCGGGCGGGCTTCGTTCAATCTTGACAGCTGGGCGATGGGCGATCCTTTGTTGAACGCGATCTCCGCGCAGGCCGAAAGCGCCGACATCGTGGTGGCGGAAGGTTCGATGGGCCTGTTCGATGGCGTGGCCAAGCCGGGTGAGTTGGGTCATGGGTCCAGCGCCGAGACCGCTGCGCGGATGGGTTGGCCGGTTGTTTTGGTGCTGGATGTCGGCGGCCAGGCGCAATCTGCAGCGGCAACCGCGCTGGGGTTCAGGATGTACAACCCCGATCTGCCCTTTGCTGGCGTCATTCTAAACCGCTGTGCCAGCCCCCGGCACGAGCGCCTGACCCGGCTGGGGATGGAACGCGCCGGCCTGCCGGTTCTGGGTGTGCTTCCGCGCCGAGGCGATCTGACCCTACCCGAGCGGCATCTGGGGTTGATTCAGGCAGTCGAACATCCGGATCTGGAAAGCGCCATTGTAGGCTATGCCGCATTTCTGCGCGAACATGTGGATCTCGAGGCGATCAAACGGGCGGCTTCCTCAGGCCCCATTGGGCCATCGTCAGACGCGCTGCCGCGCCCTCCGGCCCAGCGGATTGCATTGGCACGGGATGCGGCTTTTTCTTTTACATATCCACATTTGCTGGAAGGCTGGCGCACCGCCGGGGCCGAGATCCTGCCCTTCTCGCCGCTGGCTGATGAAGCCCCGGCGGCGGATGCCGATCTGGTCTGGCTTCCCGGCGGATATCCTGAACTGCATGCCGGGACGTTGGCCGCAGCCCAAACGTTCCTTGCGGGTCTGCGCAAGCACGCGGAAACAAGGCCTGTGCATGGCGAGTGCGGTGGATACATGGCGCTGGGTCATGCGCTGATCGACAAGGATGGCGTGCGGCATGAAATGGCTGGCCTGCTGGGGCTGGTGACGTCGTACCAAAAACGCAAATTCAACCTGGGCTATCGCAAGGCCGAACTTTTGGCCCCGATGCCGGGTTTTGCGCGGAATGCAGCGCTACGCGGGCATGAGTTCCACTATTCCTCGATCGTGGATCAGCCTGACCCGCCGCTGGCCCGTGTGTTTGATGCCGAAGGCGCAGAGGGACCTCAGACCGGCTCCGTTCGCGGCAATGTCACAGGTACGTTCTTTCACCTGATTGCGGAGGCAACTGCATGAGCGGATTTGTCTCTTTCATCGGCTCGGGCCCCGGCGATCCGGAGTTGCTGACATTGAAGGCCGTCGACAGGATGCAAAAGGCCGATGCGATTTTGTTCGATGACCTCAGCAGCGGGCCGATTCTGAGCCACGCGCGCGAAGACGCCGACCTTGTGGGCGTGGGCAAACGGGCAGGTCGCCCCTCGCCCAAACAGGACCATGTCAGCAGGTTGCTAGTGGACTACGCCCAGACCGGCCAACATGTCGTGCGGCTGAAATCCGGCGATGGCGGCATGTTCGGGCGGCTGGAAGAAGAACTTGTTGCCCTTCGGGATGCGGGCATTGAATTCGAGATCATCCCCGGCATCCCGTCTGCCGTGGCTGCCGCAGCTGCCGCAGGTATCCCGCTGACGCGTCGTCTGACCGCACGGCGGGTGCAGTTCGTCACGGGGCATGACGTCAGTGGCGCGTTGCCGAACGACCTGAACCTGACAGCCTTGGCCGATTCTCAGGCCACCACCGTCGTATTCATGGGCAAACGTACTTTCCCGCTTCTGGCAGAAGCGCTGCATTCACACGGCCTGCCTTTGGATACGCCTGCTTTGATGGCTGAATCTGTTTCGACCCCGGATCAGAAGCTGACGCGCGCCACCATCGGTGCCCTGGCCGAACAGCTGAAATCCGAGATCGGCACGGCTCCGGCCCTGATCCTTTACGGGCCACTGGCGGAGTTCGAAGATGATTGACCTGAGCCTGATTGGCATCGGCACCGGCAACCCCGATCACGTGACCTTTCAGGGCGCGCAGGCGATCCGGTCGGCCGATCTGATCCTGATTCCCCGCAAGGGCGAAAACAAGGCCGATCTGGCCGGGCTGCGTGAGGACATCATCGATCGGGTAACCGAGACACCGCCAGAGATTGCCTATTTTGACATCCCCAGGCGCCGGGCGGATGACGGCTATCTGCGTGGCGTGGACGAATGGCACGACGCCATTGCGCTGCGCTGGCAAGAGGCAATGGATGCCCACCCGGAGGCGCAGCACATTGCGCTGCTGATTTGGGGCGACCCGTCGCTGTATGACAGTTCGCTGCGCATTGCGGCGCGGCTGGACCCCAAGCCCAACACCAGGGTGATCCCGGGCATCACGGCCTTGCAGGCTTTGACCGCGGCTCATGCGATCCCGATCAATGACCTGGGCGCACCCTATGTCGTGACCACCGGGCGTCGTATCCGGGATGAAGGCTGGCCTGAAACCGCTTCGAAGGTCGCCGTCATGCTGGACGGCGAATGTTCGTTCCAGTCCCTCAGGATGGCAGAGTATGACATCTGGTGGGGGGCCTATGTGGGCATGAAAGAAGAACTGCTGATCAGCGGCCCTTTGGATCAGGTCGCGCAGCGGATCCTGGACACGCGCGCCCGCGCACGAGCCGACCATGGCTGGATCATGGATATCTACGTGCTGAAGAAACGCGACGTGCAGCAGCGCGCGGCGAACACGGATTCGTGACCGCGCAGAACTCTCAAGTCTGGCACATAGGTCAGAGCAAGATACCGGAGACGCGTTGATGAAAGCCTTCATTCCCCTGCTCTGCCTGATCGCTTTACCTCTGTGGGCTCAGAATGCGCCCGAGGGCTGGGCCGTGTACCCAACCCGGAAACCGTATGTAGAACTGGTTGACGCAACCAAAGCAGCGATCAAGGAAAACGGGCTGATCGTCGTGACTCAGGCGGGCCCGACCAAAGCGGCGGCAGCACGTGGGATTTCGATTCCCGGAAATCGCGTGATCGGCGCTTTCAACAATGACTACGCCGTGCGGGTTCTGGAAACCTCGATCCACGCGATGATTGAGGCCCCGATCCGGTTTTACGTTACCGAGAACAAAGACGGGACGGCGAACCTGTCGTATAAAACCCCCAGTTTCGTCTTTGCGCCCTACGTCTCGGAAGGTGGTCAGAACCTGATGGATATTGCCGCCGAGCTTGACTCGACGTTTCAATCGATCGCTGAACGCGCAGTCAAATAGTCACACTGGCGTGAACCGCCTTGCGTCCGGGAACGTCCTCCGCAATCTGCTTGAAACGGTTTTATCGGAGCATGACTGATGCAAGACCCCTCGCCCCGCGCTGCGGATATTCTGGCCCAACGCCTCTATGAAGCGGGGTGCCGACACGCATTCGGGATGCCGGGAGGCGAGGTCCTAACGCTGGTCGATGCGCTGGAAAAGGCTGGGATCACCTTTCATCTGACCAAGCACGAAAACTCTGCCGGGTTCATGGCCGAGGCCGTTCATCATCGCGACGGTGCACCTGCGATTCTGGTCGCCACTCTGGGTCCGGGCGCAATGAACGGGATCAATGTGGTGGCGAACGCTTTGCAGGATCGTGTGCCGATGGTCGTTCTGACCGGATGCGTCGATGCAGACGAAGCGTTGACCTATACCCATCAGGTCATGGATCACAGCCGGGTTTATCGCTCGATCACCAAAGGCACTTATACGCTGACAGCCAAAGGCGCGGATATCATTGCCGACAAGGCGGTGTCGCTGGCCATGCAGCCACGACCCGGTCCGGTTCATATCGACGTCCCGATCTCGGTTGCCGACACGCCTGTTAACGGCGTGAAACGCCGCCGGCTGGCCAAGGTCGCGCCGGTCAGCCCCGGTGGTGAATGCCTTGAGAAGGCCCGCCGCTGGGTGGCCGAGGCCGAACGCCCCATTGCCATCATCGGCCTGGATGTCCTCTATGACGACTCGCGCAGTGTCGTGCAGGCGTTCCTTGAGCATTTTGGCATTCCTTTCGTGACGACCTATAAGGCCAAAGGCGTCGTGCCCGAGGATCACGCGCTGTGTCTGGGTGGCGCGGGGCTGTCGCCGCTGGCTGACAAGCATCTTGTGCCTCTGATCGAACAATCGGATCTGGTATTGTGCCTGGGATATGACCCGATCGAAATGCGCCCCGGCTGGCGTGAGATCTGGGATCCGGAAGAAAAGCGCGTCATCGATATCTCTGCCGTGGTCAACGACCACTACATGCATCAGGCTGGATTGAACCTTGTTGCCCACACGGGCGAGACATTGGAGGCAATCGCCAAGGGCAACCCGGCGCGTGAAACATGGCCGGGCAACGAACCCGAGCAGGTCAAGGCCGCGCTGGCAAAGGCCTTCCCCACCGATGACAACTGGGGGCCCGCTGCCGTCATTGCCGAAACCCGCGCCGTCCTGCCGCCTGAAACACTGGCCACGGCCGACAGCGGCGCACACCGCATTCTGCTGAGCCAGATGTGGGCGTGCAGCGAAGAACGCGGGCTGATCCAGTCCTCGGCGTTGTGCACGATGGGGTGCGCCCTACCCATGGCCATTGGCCTGAAACTGGCCGAACCCGACCGCCCGGTGATCAGCTTCTCGGGGGATGCGGGGTTCCTGATGGTTGCGGGCGAGTTGTCGACAGCGGCTGAAATGGGCGGCAACCCGATTTTTCTGGTCTTCGTGGATGCCAGCCTTGCCCTGATCGAGCTGAAACAACGCCAGCGACAGATGCGCAACACAGGCGTGGATTTCGGCCATCATGATTTTGCCGCCATGGGCCGGGCCTTTGGCGGCAATGGCCATACGGTTCGCAACAGGCCAGAGTTGCGCGCCGCGCTGGAAGCTGCTGTAAAGGCTAAGACATTTACGGTGATTGCTGCTGAAGTTGAGCGTGGAGGCTATGATGGCCGCATCTGAAGGCCCGTTGAGGGGTGTCAAGGTTCTGGACCTTAGCCGGATCCTGGCAGGCCCGACATGCACGCAGCTTCTGGGTGATCTGGGCGCAAGCGTCATCAAGATCGAAAACCCGGCAACCGGGGGCGATGACACGCGGCAATGGGGCCCGCCCTACGTTAGCGATGCCGAGGGCAACCGCTCGGATCTGAGCGCCTATTTCATGTCTGCCAACCGCAACAAGAAATCCGTCGCGCTGGATATCTCCTCGGCCGAGGGTCAGGCGGAAATCAAACGCTTGGCGTCACATGCGGACATCCTGATCGAGAACTTCAAACCGGGCGGGCTGGCCAAATACGGGCTGGACTATGCCACCCTGTCGCAAGAGTTTCCAAGCCTCGTATACTGTTCAATCTCGGGCTATGGTCAAACCGGGCCGAATTCCAGCAAGCCCGGCTATGACCTGATGGCGCAGGGCTATGGCGGGATCATGTCGCTGACCGGCGACCCCGAGGGCGCGCCCATGAAGGTGGGTGTTGGCATCGCCGACGTGATGTGCGGGATGTATGCAACCGTGGGTATCCTGGCCGCGCTGCGCCACCGCGACTTGACCGGCGAGGGCCAGCAGATCGATCTGGCGCTGGTGGATTCTCAGATCGCCTGGCTGATCAATGAAGGCGTCAACTATCTGACGTCAGGCAATGTTCCGCAACGACGCGGAAACGGGCACCCCAACATCGTCCCTTATGACGTCTACGAAACCGCCGATGGGCACGTGATTCTTGCGGTTGGAAATGACGGCCAGTTCAGAAAACTGTGCAACTTCATCAATGCTCCTGAACTGGCAGACGATCCGAGATTCGCGACCAACCCGGCCCGATTGGAGCATCGTGACGCGCTGAATTCGATTCTTCGCCCCGCTGTGAAGGCGCTGGACACCCAGACCGTCATTTCCGGTCTGGAGGCTGTCAAAGTGCCCGTCGGCCCGGTGCAGACGCTGGATCAGGTGTTCAACACGGAACAGGTGGCCGCAAGACAGATGCAGATTGCCATGCAGGCCCAGCCGGGTCAGGTCAACCTGATCGGGAATCCTCTGAACCTGTCTCGGACACCTGTAACATATCGTAACGCCCCACCGGTCTGTGGGGCCGATACTGAGGCTGTTCTGAGCGCCGAAAACCCGTTCGAGGATTGAAATACTTGCACATTTAGGCGGCAAGTCGCTGAAACATGCCCTTGAATCGGCGGTTTTTTTCATCTTTTTCGCACACGTCATTTCACCAATTCGAGAGCAGCGTCGATACTGTTACGCCCCTCTCGCACACTCTGGTACATCGAACAGTGTCAAATATCGCAATCAGATTGGACCCAAGTATGAAACAAGACGTTTTCGGACAGATGAACACCCTGACCCAGCCGGCGGCAGTCGAAGCGTGGAATGGTGTTCTGCTTGGGTTCATGGCTCATGCCGCTGTCACGCCGCAGCACCTGGGCAAAGTGCTGGAACTCGAGCCCGACTTCGCGCTGGGTCAAGCGGTCAAAGGTCTGTTCATGGCGCTGCTTGGGCGGCGCGAGATGATGGCGGTTGCTGTCGAAGCGCTGGCTGCTGCCAACGCGGCGATGGAACGTCAACCTGCAACTGAACGCGAACGTCTCTACGTGGATGCGCTGGCCCTGTATCTGGCCGGACAACAGGCACAGGCGGTTCAGAAATTCGAAGCGATTCTGCGTGACCATCCGCAGGACACTCTGGCGATGAAACTAAGCCATGCGACCCGCTTCGTTCTGGGTGATGCAAACGGAATGCGCCGCTCGATCGAGCGGGTGATGCCCGCTTATGAGCCGGACCACCCCGGGCGCGGCTATCTGCTGGGCTGTCATTCCTTCGCGCTGGAAGAAACAGGCGCTTATGAAAAAGCCGAAATCGCGGGCCGTCAGGCGCTGTGGATGGTGTCCGATGATGCCTGGGGCCTGCACGCGGTGGCCCATGTCCATGAGATGACGGGCAATGCGCAGCTGGGCCTAGACTGGCTGGCCGGGCGCGAGGCGGCCTGGGCCCACTGCAACAACTTCCGGTACCACGTGTGGTGGCACAAGGCACTGATGCATCTGGATCTGGGTCAGGTCGATCAGGTGATGGAACTGTATGACAACCATATCCGCAAGGACAAAACCGACGATTATCGTGACATCTCGAACGGTACTTCGCTGCTGATGCGGCTTGAACTTGAGGGCGTGAATGTCGGAAATCGCTGGGAAGAGCTGGCTGATCTAAGCGCCGCACGAACGGAAGACGGCTGCCTGATCTTTGCCGATCTGCACTATCTGCTGGCACTGACCGGTGACAATCGCGCCGATGCCACGGCCAAGATGCTGAACCGCATGAACAAGGATGCGGCCCGCGCCGACGACGACACCACCCGCCGCATGGCAGACCCCGGTATCGCTGCGGCCATGGGCCTAGAGGCCTTTGGTGACGGCCACTATGGAACGGCGTTTGATCATCTGCTCGCGGCGCGCGATTCCATGCAACTGGCCGGTGGCAGCCACGCGCAACGTGATGTATTTGAACGCATTACCATTGATTCCGGCCTGCGCGCGGGTCGCCTGGACGCGGTGGAACGCATTCTGGATGACCGTCGCGCCAAGCGCGCCGGGGGCGAAGACAATTATGCCATCGCGCGTCGCGCCCTGATCGACGCGGCCCGCGACAGCGGTGACGTCCAAAGCGTCCCTGCCGAATAACAAGAAGACCAAGAAGGACAGAAAACGTATGGCGACCATATCGCCCGCTTCTGATTTTGTACCCGCTGCGGCCCCGGCCGCAGCCCCTGCCAGTGCGCGTGACCCGCGTCTGGATTTCTATCGCGGCATCGCGATGTTCATCATTCTGATCGCCCATATTCCCAACGATCCCTGGGCAAAGTGGATTCCTGCCCGCTTTGGGTACTCGGACGCAACCGAGATTTTTGTGTTCTGCTCGGGCATGGCCTCGGCCATTGCGTTTGGTGGGGCATTTCTGCGCAAGGGATGGTGGATGGGCACCGCCCGAGTGGCCTACCGCATCTGGCAGGTCTATTGGGCGCATATTGCCCTGTTCTTCTTTGTTGCAATGACAATGGCCGCGTTGGATCAGACCGGCGCGTTCGAGAAGACCTATGTCTCGTCGTTGAACCTTCAGCATTTCTTCAATGACCCGGCCCCGCAATTGGTCGGGATTTTCACACTGACCTATGTGCCGAACTACTTCGATATCCTGCCGATGTATCTGGTCGTACTGGCGCTGATGCCGCTTTATATGGCGCTCTACCGCGTCAGTTTCTGGCTGATGGCGGCAGTTTGCGTGGCCATCTGGTTCATCGCCCAAACCGGCGCGCTTGCCCTTCCCGCCGAACCCTGGTCCGAGCGCCAGTGGTTCTTCAACCCCTTCGGATGGCAATTGCTGTTTTTCACCGGCTTCGCCTTCATGCGCGGTTGGATTCCGGCCCCGCCCGTGTCGAAATCCTTGATCTGGGTGGCGATTGCCTTTGTCGTTTTGTCAGCCCCGTTCGGGTCATGGAAAGTCTTCACCTGGATCAACACGGCTGCACCCGAGCTTGGCGCAGTGATCCGCAAGGGCTGGCCCCTGACCGAAGAGCTGCGTGGCAAAACCGAGTTCGGCCTTCTTCGATATGTCCACTTTCTGTCGCTGGCCTATCTGGGATGGGTTGCAGCGGGCGAACACGGCCACCGCCTGATCGCGACGGGTCATGGTGTGGGCGCACGTATCTGGCAATTCCTGCTGGCCGTTATCACCAAGGTCGGCCAGCAATCCCTTGCCGTTTTTGTGTTTTCGATGGCCGCGGCCCGGCTGATCGGCGTCGCGCTGGATCAGGCTGGGCGGGATGTCGCCACTGTCTTCATCGCCAACATGATTGGGTTTGCGATGATCATCGGCGTTGCCTATCTGGCAGCTTGGTTCAAGTCACAACCCTGGAAGTCGAAGAAATGAAATTTACCCGTCGCGCATTCCTCGTCTCGACGACTGCTTTGGCCTTCGCCCCATCCGCCTATGCGACGGGCGGTGAGACGCCTTTTGACCGCGACTATGTGATCGAGATGGCCCGCGATCTGGCCAGCCGCCCCTATGTGGAACGCGAGATGGTACCGCAGGAATGGCAGGACCTGACCTATCAGCAATACCGTTCCATCCGGTTCCGGCTTGACCGGGCGCTGTGGTATGAAACCGAGACGCCCTTCAACGTGGATTTCTTCACCCCCGGCCTGTATTTCCCACGCACCGTCAAGGTGGAAACGGTCGAGAACGGCATGACCAAGCCGGTCGCCTTCGATCTGGATATGTTCGACAAGTCCGAAGACGTGCCGCAACTGCCGATCGATGACACGCTGGGCTTCTCGGGCCTGCGCCTGCGCACTGAAATGCACCGCCCCGGCAAGACAGATGAATTCTGCGTCTGGCAGGGGGCCAGCTATTTCCGCGCCATTGGCCTGCACGAGGTTTACGGACTGTCCGCGCGGGGTCTGGCGTTGAAAACCGGCGACCCGGATGGCGAGGAATTTCCCGAATTCATCCGTTTCTGGCTGGAACGTCCCGAACCGGGCCAACGCAACATGGTCGTGCACGCATTGTTGGACAGCCCCAGCGTGACCGGCGCCTATCGTTTCAACGTCACGGCGGGCGCGGATTGCATCATGGATATCGAGGCAACGCTGTTCCCGCGCGAAGACCTGCCCCATGTGGGTATCGCTCCGGGAACTTCGATGTTCCTGTTCGACCAGACCAACCACAGCCGGTTCGACGATTTCCGCCCTGCTGTGCACGACAGCGACGGGTTGATGATCCGCAATGGCGCGGGCGAGGTCCTGTGGCGCCCGTTGGCCAATCCGACCCGATTGCAGGTTTCATCCTTCGTCGATACAAACCCACGCGGGTTTGGTCTGATGCAGCGCAAACGAGAGTTTTCGGACTATGCCGATCTCGAGGCCAATTACCACAAGCGCCCGGGCCTGTGGGTCGAGCCCCGGGAAGACTGGGGCAAAGGCTCGGTCACGCTGGTCGAGATCCCGGCAGATCAGGAAATCTATGACAACATCGTCGCCTATTGGCGTCCGGCTGAACCCTATGCGGCAGGCAGTCAGGTTGATCTGTCCTATCGCCTGATCTGGGGGGAAGAACCCCAGCGCACACCGATGCCGCGCGTGATCAACACCGCGATGGGCGAGAACACCTTTGGCGAAGGCCGGCTGGCCGTGATCGATTTTGAAGACAGCGAGCTGTTCGAGGACCTGGGCGCAATCACGGTCTTTGTGGATTCGCCACATGCGGAAACTTCGGAAGGCGTCTTGCAGCGCAACCCGGATACCGGTGGTCCACGCCTGGCGTTTTCGTTCCAGCCCGGCGAACGCAACCATGTCGAGTTGCGCGCGCAATTGTTGAAAGACAAACAGCCCGCCTCGGAAGTCTGGCTGTACCGTTGGACCGCATGAGCCGCGATCTGCATATCATGCCGCCCGAGGCCCCTCTGGCGATGCCGGCGCAGAATTTTGGCGCACGGTTCCGGGATGCCGATGCGCCTTCCGGTCAGCACAAATCATCTGCCGGATTCTGGCGCGCGCTGGTTTTTTCGCCTGCTATGGCCGCCACTCTGGCGTTGCTGTGGGTCATGTGCGACTGGTTCGGCGCGGAAGGCATCAACGTGGTCGAAGCCATCCTTTTGGCATTGATTTCGTTCAACTTCTTCTGGATTTCCTTCACCGTCTGCACCGTTTTGCTGGGCATGGTGTCGCTGGCGAAACAGGAACGCCCCGAGCGCCGGACCGCGGCGCAACCCCTGCGGGTGGCCCTGCTGACCCCGGTGTACAATGAAGTCCCCTGGAACGTGTTGGGCAATGCCCGCACCATGCTGGAGGATCTTCAGGCGCGGGGCGGCAAACACCACTATGCCATGTTCATCCTGTCGGACACGCGCGATCCCGAGATTGCGGCGCAGGAACAGGCCAGCGTCGAAGCACTGCGCACCACGCTGGCACCCGGGCTCGAGCTGTATTATCGCCGCCGCGAACAGAATACCGACCGCAAGGTGGGCAATATCGCCGACTGGGTTAGCCGTTGGGGCGCGGATTGGGATGCCATGCTGGTGCTGGATGCCGACAGCCTGATGACCGGGCGCGCGATCCATCGCTTGACTGATGCACTGGCATGCGATCCGGGTGCGGGCTTGATTCAAAGCTATCCGCAGCTGATCGGCGCACAGTCGGTCTTTGCCCGGATGCAGCAATTTGCAAATGGCGTCTATGGCATCGCCTTTGCCGAAGGTCTGGCCCGTTGGTGCGGGCAAGAGGGCAACTATTGGGGCCACAACGCGATTATCCGCACCAAGGCTTTTGCCACCAGCGCCGGCCTGCCCAAGCTGCGTTCGTTCAGCGGTCAGGACAAGCTGATCATGAGCCACGATTTCGTCGAGGCCGGCCTGCTGCGCCGCGCCGGATGGGCCGTGCGATTTCTGCCGCGTATTCGCGGGTCATATGAAGAAACACCGCCGACCCTCATCGATCACGCCATGCGGGACCGCCGCTGGTGTCAGGGCAATCTGCAACACCTGAAACTGCTGGGTTCTTCCGGATTCCGTGCCGTGTCGCGGTTTCACATGTTCCACGGCGCGGTCGGCTATCTGATGTCCCCGTTGTGGTTTGCGCTACTGTTGATGTGGGCGCTGATCGGTCAGGGTCAGGATGCCTCTGTCCTGCATTATTTCAGCCCCGACAATCCTTTGTTCCCGCAATGGCCCGAGATGTCGGAAACCCGTCACGTGCTGATCATTCTGGTCATGTACGCGATGCTGCTGGCCCCCAAGGTTCTGGGCGTTCTGGCCCTGCCGCTGAGCGGTGTACGCTACGCGGATTTCGGTGGCGGGCGCAAATTCCTTGCCTCTTTCCTGGCCGAGGTTCTGTTGTCGATCCTTTACGCTCCGATCCTGATGGTGCAACAGATGATCGCTGTGTTCCGTACGGCTTTCGGCATTCAGCGCGGCTGGTCGCCTCAGGCCCGCGACGGTGGCACCTATGGTCTGCGAACGCTGATCCTGTGCCATGCGCTTGAAACCGTCATTGGAGTCGCGCTGAGTGTCGGTATCCTGTCCGGTCTGGTGTCGATCTGGCTGGCCCCGATCGCAATCAGTCTGGCGCTGGCTATCCCGTTGTCAGCGCTCAGCGGTGTCTCGGCAGGTGCCGCGCGCAAGATGGTCGGAATGCGGGAAGACTTCAGCGAACCCGCCATTACCCGGTCAGCGCGCCGCTATCGCGATGAACTGAAGCGACTGGTCGAAGGCAAAGGCAACATGACCCCGGCCGAGTGATCAACTGCCGGGAAGCCCTTCGTACCAATCGACTATCATATCGGCCCAGCCCGCGGGAACGGTGTGCCCTCCGGGAAACAGAGCAAATTCCAGCGCGCTGCCTTTGGCACATGTGGTCCAGCGGCGGCGCATGAAATCCCCCGTCGTGCTGAACCCGGTCGGTTTGTGATCGACGCAACCGTTCGCATCTCGCCAGATTTCGAGACCCGCATGGATATCACCCTGCTGAAAGCGTCCTCCGCCCAGCAAGCGCCCTTCCAGCGGCACCACATTGTCGGTCCAGCCATGCGTGTGGAACATGCGGATCGGACCGTTGCAGGTTTCGGGGTGCGGGCGCCAGAAACCACCGGACACCGGGACATAGGCCGAAAACGTATCGGGGCTCTCGCAGGCCAGATAGTTGACCATGAAGGAGCCGGCGGAAAACCCGCCCAGCAGGACACGGTCAGCGTCGATGCCAAACCGCCGTGCCGCATCTTGCACCGCTTCGGCCAGAAAGGCGGTTTCGTCCCGCTCACCAAAACCGGGATAGAAATTCCAGCTTTTGGTGCTGCCCCGGTCGGGCCGTTCCAACCCCTCAGGGGCCATCACTGCATAACCGCGGCTCAACAGCGGTTCGACCATCCCGCGGTTGCGCATCGTGCCCGACCCGCTGCCGCCATACCCATGCAGGAACACCACCATGGGCGCATTGTCCACATCGGGCAGTTCGATGTGATAGGCCCCCATGGGTGTCTCACAGGTATCCTCTTGTCCGGCACACCCCGCGAAAGCGATCTGCCCGGTCACTGCCAAGGCCAAAACAAGGCTGAATTCCCGGATCATCCTGCATCCTTATCATATTTGCGCACCGGCAATCCGGCCCGAACCCATCCCGGCCCTGCGGCCGAACCCAACATACCCTCGGGCACGTCGATCACATTGGTGAATCCAGCTTCGATCAGGCGGTTGCTCAGGCGCGCCGAGCGCACGCCGCGCGCGCAAATCAAGGCCACCGGGGTCGCCGGATCGCCGCCAGCCAATTCTGTCAGTGCTTTGACAAAATCCTCGCGCCGCATGTCCAGCGGCACGGCACCTTCGCCTATGCCCAATGCGCGCCATTCACGCGGCGTGCGGATATCGATCAACAGAACGTTTCCCTTCGAAGCCTGCTCATGGGCCTCGGCAACCGTTATCCGGCCGCCGCCGTGGTCTTCGGGGATCAAACGGTATTCCCTGATCGCAAACCCGCCTGCAATCGCCGCGCATGCGCCGATCAACATCCATCTTCGGGCTCGGTTCACTTTCTCGGCCAAGATTCAGCCTCCTGTTCGCTGACATGTGTTCTATCACAGATGGTCTGAAACCGGGGCGTCGAAAAACCCGACCCGCATCAAGATCACGTCATTTTATCGAATCCTTGCAGAGTTTTTGATGCGGCCTATAGGACTCTGTAAAAAAGTTACAATATCTGGACAGTCGGGAAAATATCCTTACAAAATTGGCTTCACACTGACCGCCCAGACCGGAGTATCGCACTTGTCCCTATTCCTCATCGCGGCCCTTCCCTTTCTCGGCGCTGTTTTTCCTGCCCTGCTGATCCGGGCAGGCCGGAACGCAGCCGCCTCCGCCGCCGGGTTGACCACATTCCTGGCCCTGATGGGCCTGTTGATCCATATCCCTGCGGTGATGCGCGGAGACGTCGTGACCGCCCGGTTCGACTGGATACCGGGGCTGGGGCTGAACGCGAATTTCATGCTGGACGGCCTGGGATTTTTGTTCGCGTTGCTGATCCTGGGCATAGGGCTGCTGATCATCCTTTATGCAAGGTTCTATCTGTCGCGCGAAGATCCGATGGGGCAGTTCTTTACCTATCTTTTGCTGTTTCAGGGCGCGATGGTCGGGATCGTCCTGTCCGACAACATCCTGCTTCTGCTTATATTCTGGGAGCTTACATCGCTCAGCTCATTCCTGCTGATCGGCTATTGGAAGCACCTTCCCGAAGGTCGTCAGGGCGCGCGCATGGCTTTGGCTGTCACTGGCTCTGGCGGCTTGGCGATGATTGCCGGGATGCTGATCCTCGGCAATATCGTGGGGTCTTACGACCTCAGCGTCATTTTGCAGAACAAAGAACTGATCCAGGCCTCACCCTACTACATGCCGGCGCTGATCCTGATCCTGCTGGGCTGTTTCACCAAGTCGGCGCAGTTCCCGTTTCATTTCTGGCTACCGCACGCCATGGCCGCGCCAACACCGGTTTCGGCCTATCTGCACTCTGCCACAATGGTGAAAGCGGGCCTGTTCCTGATGGCACGGATGTGGCCGGTTCTGGCCGGCACGGATGCGTGGTTCTACATCGTCGCCACGACGGGGCTGATCACAATGCTGATTGGCGCGTCTATCGCGTTGTTCAAGGACGACCTTAAGGCGCTGTTGGCGTTTTCGACCGTTTCGCATCTTGGCCTCATCACCATGCTGCTGGGCTTTGGCACAAAAATTGCAGCTGTCGCTGCCGTGTTCCACATCATCAACCATGCGACGTTCAAAGCCGCCTTGTTCATGACCGCTGGGATCGTGGATCACGAAACCGGCACGCGCGATATCAAAAGGCTGGGTGGCTTGCGCCACCTGATGCCGATCACCTTCACAATCGGCACGATTGCCGCCCTCTCGATGGCCGGGCTGCCGCCTCTGAACGGTTTCCTGTCCAAAGAGATGATGCTTGAAGAAACCGTGCACACCACATGGCTGCACTCTCATTACCTGGTGCCGGGGCTGGCGCTTTTGGCTGCGTTGTTCTCGGCCGCTTATTCCTTCCGCTTCGTCAGCCACGTCTTTCTTGGACCTCAGCGGGAAGATTATCCGGCACATCCGCATGATCCGCCCGTTGGGTTGTGGATTGCGCCCGCGTTCCTGGTCGTACTTGTCATCCTGATCGGCCTCTATTCCGCGGCCATTGTCGGCCCATTGGTCGCAGTGGTGTCCAGCGCGGTGATTGGCGGCGAGAAGCTTCCGTATTACTCGCTGAAACTCTGGCATGGCTTCACACCGGCCCTTTACATGTCGGTCGTGGCCACGCTGGGTGGTCTATTCCTGCTGGCGTTGCACAGACGAGGTGAGCAGATATGGAACGCTCTGCCCCGCCCCGAAGCCAAGCAGATCTTTGAAGCAATCATAGAAGCGCTGACCAGATTGAGCCGATGGATCACGGATGAGATGCACAACGGGGTCCTTAGCCGCTATGCGATCATCTTCGTCGCCTTTACCGTTGGCCTGGGTTATTACGCGTATTCGACCGGAACCATCGGCATTGAAACCCGCGTTCCGCTGCCGGCTCAGATCATTCCTATACTTGGCTGGATCTGTCTTGTGGGTGCGACGCTGGGCATTATGTGGTTCCACCGGAATCGTCTTTTGTCACTGGTTTTGATCGGTGTCGTCGGCCTGATCGTTTCGGTTGCCTTCAACTATCTCTCGGCCCCCGATCTTGCCTTGACGCAGATCTCGGTCGAAGTGGTGACAATGATCCTTTTGTTGCTGTCGCTGAACTTCCTGCCGACCGAAACGCCCTGGGACAGTTCGGCGGCACGGCGCTGGCGGGACGCGGCGATTTCCGTGGTCGCGGGCCTTGGCACCGGTGCGTTGATCTACGCGATGATGATGCGCGATTTCGTGTTCCCGACGATTTCAGAGTTCCATCTGGCCAATTCCTACAAAGGCGGCGGCGGCACCAATGTGGTCAACGTGATCCTTGTCGACTTCCGGGGTTTTGATACCTTTGGCGAGATCATCGTTCTGGGCATCGCCGCGCTGATCATCTTTGCGCTGACGGAATCCGTTCTCGGTACAAATGTCCGCAGCTATCTGCTGAACCGCAAACCGCATTGGCCGCAATCCGGGGATTCGCATCCGCTGATGATGGTTGTGGTCACCCGTGTCATGATGCCGATCGCACTGATGGTCGGGGCTTACATCTTTTTCCGCGGGCACAACCAGCCCGGTGGCGGCTTTATCGCCGGCCTGATCGTCGCCATCGCCTATCTGATGCAATACATGGCCAGCGGCTATACCTGGGCCATCGAGCGGCAAAGGTTCTATTACCACGGCACCATCGGCTGGGGCGTTCTGATCGCCGCGGCAACCGGGTTGGGTGCTTGGTTCAATGAACGCCCCTTCCTGACCAGCGATTTCGGCTACATCAACTGGCCTCCGCTGGAGGAATTCGAATGGGCCACCGCCATGCTGTTTGATACAGGCGTATTCCTGGCGGTTCTGGGTGCGGTCATGCTGGCATTGGACAGCCTGTCCCGCTTTGCGTGGCAACCGGGGATGGCACAGGAATTCCCGATGGATATCAACCCGCTGCGAGACAACCCTCCGGAAGAAGAACAAGAGAAGGAGCAGGCCTGATGGAAGCGCTCGTAGCCTCTGCCGTCGGTATCATGACCGCTGCCGGGATCTTCCTGATCCTGCGCCGTCGGACGTTTCCGGTCATTCTGGGCCTGTCTCTGATCACATACGCGGTGAACGTCTTCCTGTTCGCGACCGGACGACTGGCGCTGAACGCACCAGCGGTTCTGAACAAGTACGAGGACGTCCCCTATACCGACCCACTGCCACAGGCGCTGGTCCTGACGGCCATCGTGATCTCGTTCGGGATGACCGCCGTGATCGTGATGATCTCGCTCAGCGCATACCTGTCCGCCAAGAATGACCATATCGACATGACCGCCCAGGACAGTGTTGACGCGCCGGGAGATGACGCATGAACCACTGGATCGTTGCGCCGATCGTCCTGCCCGCGATTCTGGCCCCATTCATCATCATGGTCCTGCGATACCATCTGGACCTGCAACGCATCTTCTCGGTCGCGGGCGTCGTGGCTTTGCTTGGGATTGCGCTGACAATCACGGCTCAGGCCTCGGGCGGGGTCATTCAGGTGTACGAGCTTGGCGACTGGCCCGCCCCCTTTGGCATCGTCATGGTGCTGGATCGCATGTCCGCAATGATGGTTCTGCTGACCGCCCTGCTGGCCCTGCCGATCGTGCTTTATGCCATCGCCTCGGGCTGGGATGACCGGGGCAAGCATTTCCACGCGCTGTTTCATTTCCAGCTCATGGGCGTCTGTGGCGCCTTCCTGACCGGCGACGCCTTCAACCTTTTCGTGTTCTTCGAGGTGCTGCTGATCGCGTCTTACGGCCTTATGACTCATGGCGGTGGCGCGGTACGGTTGAAAGCGGGTGTGCAATATGTGGCGTATAACCTGTTGGGGTCGACCCTGTTTCTGTTCGCCCTTGGCACGATCTATGGCGTGACCGGTACGCTGAACATGGCGGACATCGCCGTGCGCGTTGCAGAGATCCCAGCCGAAGATACCGCATTGCTGCGGGTTGGTGCGGTGTTGTTGCTGCTGGTCTTCTGCATCAAGGCTGCCGTTCTGCCCCTGCACTTCTGGCTGCCCGCCAGCTATGCCAACGCCCCGCTGCCGGTTGCGGCCCTGTTTGCAATCATGACCAAGGTAGGGGCCTATTCGATCCTGCGAATGTACACTCTGGCCTTCGGCCCCGACGTCGAAGTCACGCAGGGTCTGGTTGGCGATTGGCTGCAACCCGCGGCGCTGCTGACGCTTGCCGTCGGTGCCGTCGGCATTCTGGGATCGCAGCATATTGCCCGCATGGTTGCCTTTTGCGCAATTGCGTCCATGGGGACTTTGCTGATCGCGATTTCGCAATTCACGCCCGGCGCGACGGCAGCCGCTCTTTACTACGTGTTCCATTCGACACTTGCGACCGCGTTGCTGTTCCTCATCGCTGACCTGATCATGGAACGGCAGGGAGGGGCCATAGCCCCCAAGCGGCCGATGCCGCAAAGCGGGTTGATTGCTGCCTTGTTCTTTGTCGGCGCCATCGCGATGGCTGGAATGCCGCCGCTGTCCGGCTTTGTTGGCAAGCTTTTGGTTCTGGACGCTTCGCGTGATGCATCCGATGCCACCTCGGTCTGGGCCGTTATCCTGATTGGATCATTCGTCACCATCGTCGGGCTGGCCCGTGCCGGGACGCTGATTTTCTGGAAAAGCTACGACGCTGAGGTTGTCACAACCGATGAAACCGCCGAAGGCGAAAACGCGTCTGCCGCCGCCCCCGAACCGCAACCCGGCCTTGCTTTTACGGCTGTGTTCGGGGCCGTGGCAGGTCTGGTCCTGCTGACCCTGTTCGCAGGTCCGGCCTTGGAGTACACGAGCAAAACCGCAGAGCAGTTGTTTACGCCTGAAAACTACATCTCTGCCGTCTTGGGAAGGGAAGAGTGATGAAACTGCTGCGCCGAATTTTCCCGCACCCCCACCTGACGATTTTGCTGACGCTTGTCTGGATTCTGCTGGCGAACAAGCCTTCGCTGAACTCTTTGATTTTTGGCCTGATCCTCGGGATCATCATTCCATTCGTCACACAACCCTACTGGCCGGATCGTCCCAAGCTTCGCAACTGGCCAATGGTTGTGGAATATATGCTGGTGGTGCTTTGGGATATCGTGGTTGCGAACGTGACGGTGGCCCGGATCATCCTGTTCAAACGCAATGATAGCCGCCAGCCCAACTGGATCTGCGTCCCGCTTGAACTGCGCACACCCGAAGCGATCACGGTTCTTGCGGGCACCATCACGATGACTCCGGGCACCGTCAGTTGTGATTTGTCAGCTCAGGGGCATAATCTGCTGGTGCACTGTCTTGATGCCCCGGACCCCGAAGCCGTGCGGGACCAGATCAAACAGCGCTATGAACGTCGCCTGAAGGAGATTTTCGAATGATCGACTACGCGATTTATTTTGCATTTGCCTGTTTCGGTGCGGCGATCATGATGTGTCTGTGGCGTATCATAACCGCTGACGGGGTCGGCACCCGGGTTCTGGCCTTAGACACTATGGTGATCAACACCATCGCCCTGATGATCCTATATGGGCTGGATCAGGGGACCGAGATCTTTTTCGAGGCCGCCATGATCATTGCCATGCTCGGTTTTGTTTCCACCGTGGCCTATGCGCGCTTCATGTTGCGCGGCAACATTATCGAATGAGGGCGGGATGACATTCATCGTGGAACTGCTGATCGCCTTTTTCCTGATCGTCTCGGGTATCTTCGGCTTTGTCGGGTCTTTTGGCATGATCAAGCTGAAAGACCCGATGTCCCGCCTGCACGCCCCGACCAAGGCAACGACCTTGGGGGTGGGCGGCGTGCTTCTGGCTTCGATCGTGCATTCTGTTCTTCTGGAAGGAAAGCTGTCCCTGCACGAGCTGCTGATCACTCTGTTCCTGTTCCTGACCGCTCCGATCACGGCCCTGTTCATTGCAAAATGGCACATACATCGGCATGAAAAACCCGAAGACCTGCCGGATGCCGGCGAGGATGAGCTTTGGGCCACCCACGCCGTCGAGCAGGTCGAAGACGTTCCGGATCATAGCGCGAATTGAAACCGATGCATATTCCTCCGCTGCCCCTGACCCGCGATCTGGTTCTTGTTGGCGGAGGTCACACCCACGCGCTGCTGCTGCGCAAATGGGGGATGGCCCCGTTGCCGGGGGCGCGTGTGACAGTGATAAACCCCAGCCCTACGGCCCCGTATTCCGGAATGCTGCCAGGCTATGTCGCCGGGCATTATGACCGGTGGGAGCTGGACATCGATCTGGTCAGACTGGCCCGCTTCGCAGGCGCGCGCGTCATTCTGGGCCCGGTCGATGGAATCGATACTGAACGTCAGGAAATCCATGTTCCCGGGCGTCCTCCGGTAGGTTTCGATGTGGCGTCGGTCAATGTTGGGATCACTTCGGACATGCCCGCAATGCCCGGCTTTGCGGAACATGCCGTACCGGCCAAACCACTGGGACCATTCGCGGCAGAATGGGCTGCTTATCTGGCGGGCAGCGGCCCTGCCTCGGTCGTCGTGATCGGCGGTGGAATCGCCGGGGTTGAACTGGTTATGGCGATGGCTCATGCGCTCAGGGCCAAGGGTCGGTTAGCGCAGGTTACGCTGATCGACAATGCCATTGCCTTGACGGCCACCAAACCCAAAGCGGCAGAGACGATCCGCCGTGCGATGCAGGATCTTGGTGTAGAGGTGATCGAAAACGCCGCGATCAGCCGGATCGCTTCGGATCACGTCGCATTGCAGGACGGGCGCAAGATCCCGACCGGTTTCGTGACAGGTGCGGCCGGAGCCCGCCCGTATGGCTGGATCGAAAAGACCGGGCTGGACCTTGAGGATGGCTTCATCCGGGTAAACAGCTACCTGCAATCCAGCGATCCCGTGGTTTTTGCCGCCGGTGATTGCGCCCATCTGACGGACAATCCCAGACCCAAAGCCGGTGTTTATGCAGTGCGCGAAGCACCGGTTCTGTTCGACAATCTGCGCGCGGCGCTGGGGGTTGGACGGATGCGCAAGTACGTCCCGCAGAAAGATTACCTGAAGCTGATTTCGCTGGGCTGCAAATCAGCGCTGGGTGAGCGTTTGGGGTTGTCCCACAGCGGAGCGATGATGTGGAAATGGAAGAACCACATCGACCAGACTTTCATGAACAAGTTCCGGGACCTGCCGCAGATGAAGCCCCCCGCGCTGCCGCGCGCGCATGCCGCCGGGCTTGTCGAGGTGCTGGGTGAAAAACCGATGTGTGGCGGATGCGGTGCCAAGGTCGGGCGCGGAGCATTGCAGGTGGCGCTGAAATCGCAGCCCGATCCCGTTCGCCCGGATATCATCCCCCTGCCCGGCGACGACGCGGCTCTGCTTCAGACGGGCGGGGTTCGGCAGGTCATGACATCAGATCACCTACGGGCTTTTACCAATGATCCCGCACTTATGGCGCGCATCGCCGCTGTACATGCCCTGGGGGATGTGTGGGCCATGGGGGCCGCACCTCAGGCCGCCACGGCAACGATCATCCTTCCGCGCATGTCTGCTGCCCTGCAACGCCGTACCATGTCGGAAATCATGTCGATCGCAGGAGACGTCATGCGGGACGCCGGTGCCGATATCGTGGGCGGGCACAGTTCCATGGGTGACGAGATGACAATCGGTTTCACACTGACCGGCCTGTGCGACGCCGACCCGATTACGCTGGCCGGCGGGCAACCGGGCGACTGTCTGATCCTGACCAAACCCATAGGAAGCGGCGTTCTTATGGCGGCCGAGATGGCAGGCCAGGCCAACGGTGCCTGGGTCGCCGCAGCCTACCGGCACATGGCGCAGCCGCAGGGCAAGGCGGCCCGCATACTGGCCGGGGCCCATGCGATGACCGACGTGACCGGGTTTGGTCTGGCCGGACATCTGCAAGGCATCTGCGACGCTTCCGGATGCGGGGCCATGATGGATCTGGATGCCGTGGAGTTGATGGAAGGCGCGCAGGAGCTGACGGACCGGGGTGTTCGATCAACCCTTTTTGCAGACAACCGGGCAATAGCACCTGCCCTGCCCGCCGAGGGCAAAGCCGCCCTGATATTCGACCCGCAGACAGCAGGCGGCCTGCTGGCCGCGGTGGCAGCAAAGGATGCCGATACCGTCCTGGAAGACCTCAGGAACGCCGGATATCCGGCCATGGCAATCGGCGAGCTCACCGATGCACCGGGACTGCGCCTTCAGGACTGATCCAGCAGGGTTTCGATCCGGGTGGCCGCCTCGCTCAGGCCGGCATCGTTCAGAAGGGCGATTTCAATATCGGCCAGCACCTCAACGGAACGGGACCGCCGCGACTTTGCGTATGCCGGGTCGTAATGCTGCTCCATCAGGGCCTGGGTCAGCACCTGTTTTTGACCTGCTTCGATCAGCTGCATCCAGCCATCCACAACTTCGTGCCCGCGATGAAAGCGCAGCGGCGACAACCGGTCCCGCAAACGGTCGCCGTCAGACAGGATGTCGTCATAGGCCTGAACGAGATAGGCGGCGCGCGCCTCGAGCGGAGCCGTGATGTTCACCCGTGGGGCTGCGCACAAAGCGTTCCACAGGCTGGGCGGCAATATCAGGCTGCCGATCTTGGACGATTCCGCTTCGATGACGACCGGGCGCGCCGTATGCATCGCACAAAGCGCCCCTGCCAGGGCCGATTCAAAAGCTTTCTGGCTGGGCTGGCCGCCCGGTCTTTCCCCCAGCAGAGACCCTCGGTGATTGGCCAGTGCTTCGAGGTCAAGAACTTGCACCCCGCGTGCCTGCAAAAGTGCCAGCAATTCTGTCTTGGCCGTTCCGGTATAGCCATCCAGCGCCACCAACCGATGCGGCAACGGATCATCGTACAAATACGCATTCACCAGCCTGCGGTAGGTGCGATAGCCGCCGTCGATCACATCCGCTCGCCAGCCGATTTGTTGCAGCATCCAAGTGAACGACCCGGAACGCTGTCCGCCACGCCAGCAATAGATCAGAGGGCGCCATCTGCCTTCGTGGTGGCTCAGATGTTGCTCGATGTGGTTGGCCGCATTGCGGAACACCAGAGCGGCCCCGAGTTTACGCGCCAGAAACGGGCTTTCCTGTACATACATGGTTCCGACACGGGCGCGTTCCTCGTTGTTCAGAACCGGCAGGTTGATCGCGCCTGGCAGATGATCTTCAGCGAACTCTGCCGGGCTGCGCACATCGATGACCGTGTCAAAACCATGCGCATAAAGCTGTGTCAGATCAGAAAAGGTCAGGGCCATGCCGATGGTCTAGCTTGCCGCGTTTGCAAAGGAAAGGCCGCACGCCCTCACTCGTGCAAAGGCTTGACCAGATCAGGTCCGCTTGCGCGGTTCGAGTTCACGACCGGATCAACGCGATGAAACGTCAGCACATCCTCTGCCCCCGGCTGCATCAAACGAGCAGCGCCCTTTCCCGCTTCTCCCAGCCACAATGACCAGTGCTCGGGCTCGAGGATCAGGGGCATCCGATGATGGATGGTGCCAAGGTTTTCGTTGGCCGCCGTCGTCACGATGGCACAGGTGCCCTGACGGTTTTCATCCACCCCCCAATCCTGCCAGATCCCCGCAAAGGCAATGGGGGCGCCGTCCCTACGATGGATGTACCATGGCAAGCGCGTTCCCTCGTCCGTCTTGGTCCATTCGTAGAACCCCGTTGCGACAATCAGACAGCGACGCGACCGGCAGGCATCGCGATAGGCAGGCTTTTCCGCCAAAGTCTCGGCGCGGGCGTTGATCAGCAAAGGCCCGGCGGTTTCCGTCTTGTACCAATGTGGCAGGAACCCCCAACGCAGCGCATCCAGACGCCGACCTGAGTCACCACCCCGAACCACATGCACCTGATTTGTCGGACAAACATTGAAGTTCGGCACGGTTGGCAACGCGTTCGCCGGGCGCGCGGAAAACAGCTGCGCCATCGCGTCATTGGGAAGAGTTATTGCGAACCGTCCGCACATAGGTAATCAACCGACGAAACAATCTTGATACTGGCACAGGATCTCACGGGATCACACGGAAAACCCCAAAACGCAATCCCTCAAGAGTAAAGCGATGGCCCTTTTGGATGCGGGCAGGCTTCCACAGGCGCTGAAAAAGGCCCAATTGGGCATCAAGAAATTCCCCAAGGACTCGGATTACCAAGCCATCGCCGGTTTCGTTTTGACCGAGATGAAGCAATACAGGAAATCCATTCCGCATTTCATTGAAGCCTCGCGGATGAAACCCGATGATCCGCAGTTCGCCGAGAACCTGGCAAACGCTCTGATGCAAACAGGGCAAATTGTGCAGGCATTGACCTACGCAGAGAAAAAGATTGAAAGATTTCCAAACAATCGGGAACTCACCAGAGTTATCGACGAAATACAGCGCCAAGGGGAAAACTGGCGATCCATCATCCAGTTCACCACACACAAACTGGCGTCAGATCCGGACAACGCGGAATTGCTTTCAAAGCGTGCCCGCGCCTACCAAAGCATCGGTTTTGTCGAGGAAAGCACGCGGGATATCCAACGCGCGTACGAGCTGGCAGCAAAGAATACAACGATTGCATTGCAAATGGCCATCAATCTGCATCAGGCCGGTGACAGAGCCCAAGCGATCAAAGTTCTGCAAAACATCCTGGAAACCGATCCCCACAACCCGAATGCCCTGTTGCAATCCGCAATATTGACCGCACCGGAAAACGTGCCGCAGATGATCCCTGCGTTGAACGAGGCCATCGCTCAGACAGATCAACCTTTGCAAGAGCTCGAGCTTGCCAAGGCACATCTGATCGAAAAAAGCGAAGGCTTGGCCAAGGCGTTGCCGCAATTTGCAAAGGCAAACGCAATCCAACAGAGCATCCTGCCCTACGACCCCGAAGCTGAAGAGAATAAAATATCCGATATTCTGGACCTGTTCCCTGAAGGATCGCCTCGGGTCAATGCAGAGCAAAACAGTATGCCGGTACCAATTTTTGTTATCGGTCAGCCGCGATCCGGAACCACTTTGATGGAGATGATGCTGAGCTCTGCGCCCGGTATCGCCGGTTGCGGCGAGCTGATGCTGATGACCGACCTTTCCGCCAAGTTTTATGTGTCCGGCACGTCGCTCGATTCAGAAGCCGCGAAGGCGATTGCCCAAAGCTACCGGGACCAGATGCCTGGGATTCCGGCGGAATCAATCGCCTTTGTCGACAAGATGCCGCACAACTATCAAAATGTCGGTTTCATTCTTGCAGCCTTCCCGAATGCCCGGATCATCAACATGCTGCGGGATCCACGCGATGTCGGTTTGTCAAAATGGATCCAGCGGTTCCTGGCAGACGGCATGAACGACACATCCAACCTTGAAGCGATCGCGCATACAGCAAATCTGTATCGCCGCTACATGTCTCATTGGGGTAAGCTGTTCGGAAACCGCATTCTGACAATGCCCTATGAAGATCTGGTAGCGGACCCCCTGACCCACAGCCAGCGCGTTGCCGAGTTTTGCGGTATTGATTGGTGCCAATCCATGGTACATCCCGAAAAGAACACCAGACAGGTGCGTACGGCCAGCGTAGATCAGGTGCGCAACAAGATCTCGACCAAGTCAATCGGGGGCTGGCGCGAGGTCGCGGATCAGATCAAACCGATGCTGGATGGCTTTGACCCGGAACTTTGGCCGGAATACGATTTCAGTTGATCCGCAGAAGCAGAAAAGCCGCATCACGATGACGCGGCTTTTGTCCTTTTCAATAACAGAGTCACTTCTGCTGGATGCGTCCGTCGACATAAGGCTGGTACGGCGCGTTTTCAGCCAGATATTCCGCGGTTACATCCGCAAGATCCGGACCGAAGTCATAGGCGTTCTTGTCGTCGCCCTCGAACATTGAATACCCGTCGCCACCATTGCGGACGTAGTTGTTGGTTACGACCAGGTAGGTTTTGTTCGGGTCAATCGGAACGAACCCATCACCCTCGGCGACCATCACATCAATGATGCGCCCTTCGTTCGGCGCTACGCTGGGATCCCAGGTAAAGCGCAGGCCCGCCACTTGCGGGAACCGGCCCTTGACCTCTTCCACCTGGCTTACACCGTTTTCCAGCGCGTCAATGACGGTCTGCCCGGTGATCTCAAAAGTGGACAGCGTGTTCTGGAACGGCAGCACGGTCAGCACTTCGCCCATGGTCACTTCGCCTTCGTCAATCGACGCGCGCAGACCGCCAGAATTCGCAATCGCAATCTGAGCGCCCTGATCGGCAACCCGCGCCAGCATGGCGTCGGCGACAAGGTTACCCATTGCGCATTCTTGTACGCGGCAAACCGCCCGATCGCCTTCAATTGCAGCGGCCGAGCTGGCAACGACGCGTTGCTTCATTTCTTCGATCGGTGCGCCCATTTCGGCCACGCGTGCAACGATATCCGCATCGGGCGTGACAGACGCATCAAGCAGGATAGGCTCACCTTCCGCTAAAATCAGGTTGCCGTCATCATCAAAGGTCAGCGTGATCTCGCCCAGATATTTGGAATAGGCATAGGCCTGCACGATCGGGACATCACCGACCATCATCGGATATGACCCAGCCGCACCTTCCTGCGTGTTCGAGAGCAGCGTGTGCGAATGGCCGCCGACAACAAGGTCAAGCCCCGGCACCTGCTCTGCGATCTCTAGGTCCTTGGCCAATCCAACATGGTTCAAAGCAATGATGATATTGACACCTTCATCCTGCAAGGCAGCTACATCAGCCTGCAGGCTTTCTATCTCATCCTTGAAAATTACGTCCTTGCCGGGGCTTGACGTTTCAACCGTGTCCGTTGCCAGTGCTGAAATTATGCCGACCTTCTGACCGCCAACGTCAAGCACAACATGGTTACCTACCTTGTCCTTCAACTCGGCCGACGATGACAGGTCCAGATTGCCCGAGATCACTGGGAAACTGACCGCGTCGATGAACGTCGCCAGACCTTCCGGGCCATCGTCGAATTCGTGGTTGCCAACGGCCATAACATCGTAACCGATGGCTTCCATGAACTCGGCCTCTGCCGCGCCCTTATATGTTGTGTAGTACAGCGATCCCTGGAACGGATCCCCCGCATCCAGCAGCAGCACATTCTGATCCGCCAGCGCATCGCGTCGGGCGTCTACCATGGTCTTGAGGCGTGCAACGCCGCCAAAACACTTACCTTCGGCTTCGCCTTCTGCGTCACAGGTCGAGTCGTATTTGTTGATCGACTCGATACGACTGTGAATGTCGTTAGTATGCAGAATGGTCAGCTTGTATTCTGCCGCCGCCACGCCAGCGGTCAGGCCAAGAATTGCAGCCGAAGCCAGGAAACGCGTCAACATATTGAATCTCCCTGTTTTAATTTGCAGGGATCGTGCGCCGATGACGCCAAAGAGTCAAAGAAGAAATCCGGCTTGATTCCAACGCGTACGCGGGGCATCAGGTCCGTATGCTGATTTACAAGATTTTCCGAGCCGAAGAGTGGGCCGCCTTGCAGAACCAGGGTGCCTCGGACGGTGCTCCGATCGACGTCGCTGACGGGTTTGTCCACTTTTCCACCGCTGAACAAGCAGCTGAAACCGCAGCCAAACATTTTGCCGGTGTCGATGGTCTTGTTTTGCTGGCCTGTGACGCAGATGCGATGGGCGACGACCTGAAATGGGAGGTCTCGCGCGGCGGTGCCCTGTTCCCGCATCTCTATCGCCAGATCCGGATGAGCGATGTTGTTTGGTCACGCCCTCTGCCTTTCGACGGCACCGCGCACCAGTTCCCAAAGGACATGTCATGACATCCTATATCGACCCGGACCGCGACCAGTTCGAGGCCTTCAAGGCATTGGATCGGGACCAGCCGATCGAAATGCTCAACCTGGTGAAGTTTCGGGCCAAGGCGCAGTACCCACCCGCGCATGAACTGGCGAATGCAGACCTGACCGGAGCGCAAGCCTACAAGAACTACGGGGCTGAAACCGCTGCGATCATTGAACGTATCGGGGCGCGCATCCTTTGGCGTGGGGTGTTTGAATCAACCCTGATTGGCCCGGCGGACGAAGCGTGGGATGCCGTCTTCATCGCCCGCTATCCGACGGCACACGCATTTCTGGAAATGGTCAACGACCCAGCCTATCGGGCGGCGGTGATCCACCGTCAGGCGGCGGTGGAAACGTCGCGCCTAATCCGATGCGGTTCAAGTGAAGCCGGGGCGACGTTCGGATGAAACTGACAGAGAAACTGGGCCTCGCCGCCCTGCACCGCATGGACCCCGAGACCGCCCACGGGATGTCGATCAGGGCGTTGAATTCAGGGCTGGCACCCGCACCCGGGCCGGTAACGACCCCGCGCCTGAAAACCGTCGTTGCCGGGCTGACGCTGCCGAACCCGGTTGGGCTGGCCGCCGGGTTCGACAAGAATGGTGAGGTTTTGGCCCCGCTGTCCCGCGCCGGGTTCGGTTTTGTCGAGGTCGGGGCGGTCACGCCGCGCCCGCAACCGGGAAACCCCAAACCCCGCCTGTTTCGCCTGACCGAGGACAAGGCAGCCATCAACCGCTTTGGCTTCAACAATGAAGGCATGGAGATGATGGCCAAACGGCTTGCAGACCGCCCCAAAGACGCGGTCATCGGCCTGAATCTGGGGGCCAACAAGGACAGCGAAGACCGCGCGGGCGATTTTGTCAAAGTGCTGGCCCATTGTGCCGAACACCTGGATTTTGCAACCGTCAACGTATCATCTCCGAATACGGAGAAGCTGCGGGATTTGCAGGGCAAAGCCGCTCTCACCGCGTTGTTGAGCGGTGTGATCGGGACACGTGATGCGCTGCCGCGCCCGCTGCCGATCTTCCTGAAAATCGCTCCGGATCTCACCGAGGCGGAATTGCAGGACATCGCCGAAGTCGCACGCGAAACTGGGGTGGACGCTGTGATCGCCACCAACACCACCCTGTCCCGCGACGGGTTGCGCAGCGCGCAGAAAAACGAAAGTGGTGGTTTGTCGGGTGCCCCGCTGTTTGAAAAGTCGACCCGCGTACTGGCTCGGCTGAGCAAACTGACGGACGGGGATATCCCCCTGATAGGCGTGGGCGGCATCAGCACTGCCGAGCAGGCCTATGCCAAAATCTGTGCCGGGGCATCGGCCGTGCAGTTCTATACCGCAATGGTGTATGGCGGCATTTCCCTGGCGGCCGACATCGCCAAAGGGCTGGATGACTTGCTGGCGCGTGACGGTTTTGACACCGTATCGCAAGCCGTCGGCAGCAAACGAGAGGACTGGCTTTGATCGAATACTGGCACAACCCCCGCTGTTCCAAATCCCGCGCCGGTCTGGCGCTTTTGGAAGAAAACGGTGCTCAGGTCTGCGTTCGAAAGTACCTGGAAGACGCGCCGTCTATCGACGAGTTGCGCGCTGCACAATCCGCCCTTGGGCTGTCGCCGATCGAAATGATGCGCACGGGCGAAAAACGGTTCAAGGAACTGGGGCTGGCCAAAACCTCGCCCGACGAAGACCTGATCCGTGCCATGGCCGAAAACCCGATCCTGATCGAGCGCCCTCTTGCAATTGCCGGAGACAAAGCCGCCATCGGACGTCCGCCGGAAAACCTGTTGACGTTGCTCTAGGCCACCTGGGCTTCAAGCTTGGGATAGCGCCAGCCCATCGTCACACCACGTGCGATATTAAGAACCATCAGCGCGGCCCACAGGCCGTGATTGCCGAAGACAGGCACCAGCATGAACAAAGCGACCACATAGATCGCCACCGACTGAATCATCGCGTTTCGCATGGCGCGGGTCCAGGTGGCGCCGATGTAGATACCGTCGAACATCCAGCTTGCCACCCCGATCACCGGGGCGATCGCGGCCCAGAACAGGTATTCGCGCCCGGCTTCACGCACCTGCGGTGAAGTTGACATCAGATCGATCAGCGCCGGGCCGGCGACGAAGAAAACAGCCGCCAGCAACAGCGCGCCCCCAACACCCCATTGCGAGGCCATGACAGAGGCGCGACGCACCTGAAACCTGTCTCTGGCACCGACTGCGCCTCCGACCAGCGCTTCGGCGGAAAAGGCGAACCCATCAAGCGCAAAGGCGGTGATTTCAAGAAATTGAAGCAAGACTTGATTGGCCGCCAGATTCACGTCACCCAGATCCGAGCCAACAAAAAGGAATGTCGTGAACGATCCGGTCAACAGAACCGATCGCAGCATGATATCACCGTTGACCTGCACCATACGCCGCAGCCGGGCGGCATCGAAAACCCGAGCCCAATTGCGCCAGATTCCATCTGCGAACCCATCCCGGCAAAGCCACACCCCCAAGGCCAAACCGGTCCATTCTGCGATCAGGGTGGCAATGGCAACCCCTTCGACCCCCCAGCCAAGGCCCAGAACGAACCACAGGTCTAGACCGATGTTCAACCCGTTCATCCAGACCTGAAGGATGAACACGCCGCGCGTACGCTCGACGGCGATCAGCCAGCCGGTAACGGCATATAACGCGATGGTTGCAGGCGCCCCCCAGATGCGGATTTCCAGATAGGATCGGGTCAGGGCTTCGACTTCGGGGCTTGCCGGGGAAAGCGCGAATGCACCCGCAAACACGGCCACCTGCGCAAGGATAAAGAACAGTCCTGCCGCGCCTCCCAGGATCAGGCCGCGCATCAGCAGCGCCCGGGTTTCAACGGTGTCGCCTGCCCCGCGTGCCTGCGCCGCCATCCCGGTTGTGCCCATCCGCAGGAAACCGAAGATCCAATAAATTGTGGACAGGATCACAGCCCCGATGCCGACCGCCCCGATCGGGGCCGCCTCGCCCATCTGACCGACAACGCCGGTATCCACCGCACCCAGTATCGGCACGGTGGCATTCGACAGGACTATGGGCACCGCGATCTTCAGCACCCGCCTGTGCGTGATGGGCGCCGAGGCGTCCTGCACGGTCAGCTCTTGTCTCTGGGAGGTTGCGGCATCAGGAAATGTCCGGAAGCCTGCGCGAACAGTTTCGCGTGGTTGTCCTGCCAGGCTTCGACCCGGACCGAGGCATACCGCCGCCCGGATCTGCTGATGAAAGCCCGTGCATATGCGTCCCGTGGAAGGCCCGAGCGCAGATAGTCGACGGTAAAGTCGATGGTCTTGGGAAAGCGGATATTCGGATCGGTCACAATGGCCTCTCCGTCGATCTCGCCACTTTCGATACGCGGGAACATATGTTCCCAACTGAGGGTGATGACAGCGGTCACTTCGAGGAATGCCGCGGTTACACCGCCGTGAATCGCAGGCAGGAACGGGTTGCCGATCAACTTGTCATCGAAGTTCAGAACGCCGGTCAGTTCATCCCCGCGCCGGTCGAAGCTGATATTGAGAAATCGGATGTAAGGGACACCGTCAACCAGCGCACGCAACGCTGCGTCGCGTCGCTGCTTGACCACCTGCATTGGTTCGGGACGAGGTCTTGCCATGTTATTTCCCCTCAACCGTAAAGGACCCCGAGGCCGTGGCCACCGGCAGGTCTTTGTCATGGTCCATAGCTGTGGCTCGTACAAACGCCACGTTCCGCGTGATGTGATAGCAGACGGCATGCGCTGTCACCGTCTGACCCGGTGTCGCTGCGCGCATGTAGTCAATGCGCAGATCGATCGTGGCTGTCCCGCCGGGGGCCGAGGGGTGGCTCATCACAGCAGCACCGCAGCATGTGTCGAGAATTGTGGAAATCGCCCCACCGTGAATCACCCCTGTGCGCGGATCCCCGATCAGATCCTCATTGTAGGGCAAAGTGATCTCTGCCTCGCCCTCACCGATCTGCGTGAGCTTGAGGTTCAATGCCCGCGCATGGGGGATCGCCTCAATAAACTGGCGGGCTAAAACTGTCTTGTCGACCATTGGTTTGCGTCCTGTTCTCTGCCCGTCCTTTATGAGCCGCTGTTTCCGCAAAGGGCAAGCCCACCTGTTGCGCTTGGGATCGGGACCGCCTAGGTTGCTGACAAGGAGATCGGGAATGTCCAACAACCGTTTGTCATTCAAAGAGATGTGCGCCGAGTTCGACGTGACCCCGCGCACTCTGCGCTATTACGAATACATCGAACTTTTGCAACCGGACCGTGAAGGTCGGTCCCGGTTTTACGGCCCGCGCGAATGCGCGCGGATGAAGCTGATCATGCGCGGCCGCAAGTTCGGATTTCCTCTGGAAGAGATCCGCCAATGGCTTTTGATCTACGAAGATCAGGGCAATGAGGCGCAAATGGCCACCTTCGTCGAGATGGCGGATCGCCAGATGAACGAGCTTCAGCAGCAGCGCCAGCAACTGGACGAAGCCATGGACGAACTCAAGCGTCTGCGCGACCAGACGGCCAAGTCCTTGGGATAGCCGCCCCCCATCCGAAAAATCGAATTAATCACCCTGAATCTGCGCAAGCAGATGCGCGGTGTTTCCGCAATTGCGACAGCTTTGGCGGGAAATTCCGCATGACGCTACGGAAAGAAAATTGCGTCAGACCGTGCTTACGTGACCGGATGTTACGTCAACTTTGAAATGACGCAGCGTCTGGATTACGTAAACGTCACTCTCGTGTTGTAAAGCGCGTACCAACTGCGCAACTCATATCTCATGACGCCAGTGACGAGAGTATGACGAATGACCGAAGATGTGATGACCATCCGTGAGATGTGCGAGACCTATGATGTCACGCCACGCACCTTGCGGTTCTATGAGGCCAAGGAACTTCTGTTCCCGATCCGTGAAGGCCAGAAACGTCTGTTCACCAAGCGTGATCGGGCGCGGCTCAAACTGATCCTGCGCGGCAAACGATTTGGGTTCAGCCTGGAAGAAATTCGACAACTGCTGGATTTGTACCATGTAGGCGACCAGCAGGTCACACAGATGACCCGCACCTATGAAATCGCGTGCGAGCGTCTGGAGGACATGGAAGCGCGCCGTGAAGAGCTGACGCAGGCCATCGACGATCTGAAAGAGCAGTTGCGCTGGGGCGAGAAAGTCATCGCCTCGATGAAACAGGAAAAGAAGGCAGCCGAGTAACCTCGACCTGTCATCCGGACATATGAATTAAGGGAGCTTCACATGCCCGTTTACAACGCGCCAACCAAAGACATGCAGTTCATCCTGCACGACGTGCTGAATGTCTCGCAGTCGGACATACCCGGCTATAACGAACTGGAAGCCGAGTTTACCGGCGCGGTTCTGGAAGAAGCTGGCAAGGTTGCCACAAATGTTCTGCATCCGCTGAACGTTGTCGGCGACACCGAAGGATGCCGGTTGGAAAACGGTATTGTGTACACCCCGACCGGGTTCAAGGAAGCCTTCGAGCAGATGAAGGAAGGCGGCTGGACTGGCCTCGACATGCCGGAAGAGTATGGCGGCCAAAACATGCCCTATGTGTTGGGCACTGCTGTGGGTGAGATGTTCTCGGGCTCAAACCAGGCTTTCACAATGTACCAGGGCCTGACGCACGGCGCGGCCTCGGCGATTCTGGCGCACGGAACGGACGAGCAGAAGAACAAGTACCTGCCCAAAATGGTCAGCTGTGAATGGACCGGTACCATGAACCTGACTGAACCGCATTGCGGCACCGATCTGGGCCTGATGCGCACCAAAGCGGAACCGCAGGGCGACGGAAGCTACAAAATCTCTGGCCAGAAGATCTTTATCTCGGCTGGCGATCACGACATGGCCGACAACATCATCCATCTGGTGTTGGCGAAAATCCCCGGCGGCCCCGAGGGTATCAAAGGCGTATCGCTGTTCATCGTGCCCAAGTTCATCGTGAACGAGGACGGTTCGCTGGGCGAGCGTAACGGCGTCTCGGTCGGCAAGATCGAAGAAAAGATGGGCATCCACGGCAACTCGACCTGCGTCATGAACTATGACGAAGCCACCGGCTGGCTGCTGGGCCAAGAGCACAAAGGTATGCGTGCGATGTTCACGATGATGAACGAGGCGCGTCTGGGTGTGGGCATGCAGGGCCTGTCGCAGGCCGAAGCGGCGTATCAGAACGCTCTGGAATACGCCAAAGACCGCCTGCAAGGCCGCGATGTAACCGGTGTGAAAAACCCCGATGGCCCGGCTGATCCGCTGATCGTTCACCCCGACATCCGTCGCAATCTGATGGATCAGAAAAGCTTCACCGAAGGCGCGCGCGCGTTCATCCTTTGGGGCGCGACCATGATCGACAAGGCGCACCGGTCGGGTGACAAGGACGCGGACGGGCTGATCTCGCTTCTGACCCCAGTCATCAAGGGCTTCCTGACGGATGAAGGTTACGACATGACCGTTCAGGCGCAGCAGGTCTATGGTGGGCACGGCTACATCGAAGAATGGGGCATGTCGCAATACACCCGCGATGCCCGGATCGCCATGATCTATGAAGGCGCCAACGGCGTTCAGGCGTTGGACCTTGTTGGCCGCAAACTGGCGCAGGATGGCGGCAAGCACGTCATGGCCTTCTTCGACATGGTCAAAACCTTCTGCAAGGAAAACGCAGGCCAGAACGAGGCTTATGACAAAGCCTTCATCGAACCGCTGAAGGCTGCGTCCAAGGATCTGCAGGCGGCTGGCATGTATTTCATGCAGGAAGGCATGAAAAACCCGAACAACGCGCTGTCCGGTTCCTATGACTTCATGCACATGTTCGGTCATGTCTGCCTGGGCCTGATGTGGGCGCGTATGGCCAAGGCCGCACAAGAAGCGCTCGACAGAGGCACGTCGGACAAAGAGTTCTACGAGACCAAGATCAACACCGGCCGCTTCTACATGGCCCGCCGTCTGCCCGCCACGGCGTTGCATCTGTCGCGCATTCAAACCGGCGCAGACACGGTCATGGCGCTGGAGGCTGCAAACTTCTGATCTTTCTCCGGTTCCGGGGTCCCGCCCCGGAGCCGGTTTTCGGAGGAGATAAAATGCCAAAACGATTTCGCCTGACCCGCCGTTTCCCGGTCGCCATGACCGAGGACGGCTATCGAAAGCTCAGGGCTTTTGCCCGTGAGGCAGGATTAGATGAAGGTGAAGCGCTGTCTTTTCTGTTCGAAAATTTCAACAGCGTCATTGATGAGGACAACCTTACCCACCGATTGCGTCTTTTCAATTCCGAGCTGGAGGCGCGCAAGCGCTAGGCACCAAAACCGCCGAGCTAGGGTGAAAGACGCACAAAACGCCACGGGAGGGGCGATTGCATGACCATTAAACTGCACTGCTTCGGAGAAAGCGGCAATTCCTACAAGGCCGCTCTGGCGCTGGAAATGTCTGGCCTCGATTGGGAACCGGTCTTTGTCGATTTCTTCAACGGCGTCACCCGCAGCCCCGAATTCCGTTCGGAAATCAACGTGATGGGCGAAGCGCCCTTCATGGTCGATGGCGATTTCCAAACCTCCCAATCCGGTGCCATTCAAGCCTATGTGACTGAAAAATCCGGCAAGTTCGGCGGCAAGAGCCGGGAAGAGAATTATGACATCCTGCGCTGGGTGCTGTGGGACAATCACAAGCTCAGCTCGATGGCGGGCCTGACCCGGTTCCTGATCAACTTTCTGCCCGAACAGCACCGCAACCCGGATGTGATCGCCTTCAACCAGGGCCGCCTGAAGGCTGCCTATCAGGTGCTGAACGCGCATCTGGAAGACCGCGACTGGATCGTCGGCGACGGCGTGACCAACGCCGATCTCAGCTGCTGCGGCTATCTGTATTACCCCGAACCATTCGGCTTTGACCGTGCCGACTGGCCCAACATCGACGCCTGGCTGACTCGCCTGTCCGAACAGCCCGGCTGGAAACACCCCTATGACCTGATGCCCGGCAACCCGTCGGATCGAGCTTGAGGAGAAGACCCATGACCGAAGCTTATATTTATGACGCCCTGCGCACCCCGCGCGGCAAGGGCCGCAAGGATGGCAGCCTGCACGAGGTGACCTCGGTACGCCTGTCCGCCCTGACCCTGAACGCGATGAAGGAACGCAACAACCTGGAAGGCCACGCCGTCGAGGACGTGATCTGGGGCAACGTCACGCAGGTGATGGAGCAAGGCGGCTGTCTGGCGCGCTCGGCTGTTCTGGCCTCGGATCTGGACCAGTCGATCCCCGGCCTGGCGATCAACCGCTTCTGCGCGAGCGGGATGGAAGCCGTGAACCTGGCCGCAAACCAGGTCAAGGGCGGAGCTGGCGACGCCTACATCGCCGGTGGCGTCGAGATGATGGGCCGTGTTCCCATGGGCAGCGACGGGGCGGCGATTGCCGTTGACCCCTCTCTGGCGATGGAGACCTACTTTGTGCCGCAGGGCATCTCGGCCGACATCATTGCCACGGAATACGGGTTCAGCCGCGATGACGCGGACGCTCTGGCGGTTGAGTCGCAAAAGCGCGCGGCGGAAGCCTGGGCGGAAAACCGGTTCGAAAAGTCGATCATCACGGTCAAAGACCAGAACGGCCTGCCCATTCTGGACCGCGACGAGTACATGCGGCCGGGCACCGACATGCAAAGCCTTGGCGCGTTGAACCCGTCCTTCCAGATGATGGGCGAGCAGATGCCCGGTTTCGACAAGGTGGCGATGCTGAAATACCCACATCTTGAGCGTATCAATCACATCCACCATGCGGGCAACAGCTCGGGCATCGTGGATGGGGCTGCGGCCGTGCTGATCGGCAACAAGGAATTTGGTGAAAAATACGGCCTGAAACCCCGCGCACGCATCAAGGCCACCGCCAAAATCGGCACCGACCCGACCATCATGCTGACCGGCCCGGTTCCTGTGACCGAGAAGATCCTGGCCGATAACGGCATGAAGATCAGCGATCTGGACCTGTTCGAGGTCAACGAAGCCTTTGCCTCGGTCGTGCTGCGGTTCCAGCAGGCCTTTGATGTGGATCCGGCGCTGGTCAACGTCAACGGCGGCTCGATCGCGATGGGTCACCCGCTGGGCGCAACCGGTGCGATCATCATCGGCACCTTGCTGGATGAACTGGAGCGTCAGGACAAGGAAACCGGTCTGGCCACGCTCTGCATTGCGTCCGGCATGGGTGCGGCAACGATTATCGAGCGGGTCTGATGCCCAAGCTGGATCTCTCTCAGATCCCGTTCAAGGGGGGCTCGTCCTATCCGGGCAAGCTGGCCGAGGCGACCGCTGGTCGTTTTGTGCAGCGCGTCGGGGATGCGGGCGGGCTGACCCAGTACGGGGTCAACATCGTGCGGCTGGAGCCTCGGGGCCTCTCGTCGCTGCGCCACTACCATATGGAGCAGGACGAGTTTGCCATCATGCTGAGCGGCAAATGCGTGCTGATCGATGACGATGGTGAGCATGAGATGCTGCCCGGTGACTGCGCCGCTTGGCCCGCTGGTGAGGCCAATGGCCACCACCTTGTGAACAAGACCGATGCGCCCGCGACCTTTCTGGTGGTGGGCACACGGACCCCGACCGAGACCGGCTATTACAGCGACATAGACATGATGGTGAAGGATGATGAAAACGGATTCTCTTTCACCCGGAAAGACGGCAGCCCGCTGACGGCTGACCAGATTGGAGATGACAATGACTGATTTCACTCTGACCAAAGACGCGGATGGCGTCGCCTTTGTGACCTGGGACGCCCAGGGAAAATCCATGAACGTGCTGACCCGCGAGGCTTTTCAAGAAGTCAGCCAACTGATTGATCAGGCCCTGAGCGACGACGAGATCAAAGGTATTGTCATTACCTCGGGCAAGGAAGGCTCGTTTGCCGGCGGAATGGACCTGAACACATTGGCCACCATCCGTCAGGAAGCCGGGGACGAACCTGCGCAGGCGTTGTTTGATTTCGTCATGGGCGGACATCACATCCTGCGCAAGCTGGAATTGGCGGGCATGGACCCCAAGACCAAGAAAGGTGGCAAGCCCATCGCCTGCGCGATCAACGGAACCTGCGCCGGGATCGGGACCGAGATTGCACTGGCCTGCCATCACCGCGTCATGACAAGCAATCCAAAGTCCAAGATCGGGCTGCCCGAAATCCTGCTGGGCATCTTCCCCGGCGGTGGCGGCACCATCCGTTACAGCCGCATGGTGGGCGCCATGGCGGCGGCCCCGGTGTTGCTTGAGGGCAAGATGATGGATCCGGCCAAGGCCAAGGGCGCGCAGTTGATCGACGCAGTTGCCGACGATCCGGTTGCCGCGGCCAAGGAATGGGTTCTGAATGCCAAGGACGCCGACCTGGTGAAACCCTGGGACGCGAAGGGCTACAAGATGCCCGGTGGTGCGCCCTACCACCCTGCCGGTTTCATGACCTTCGTGGGCGCGAGCGCCATGGTTCATGGGAAAACGCAAGGCGCCTTCCCCGCGGCCAAAGCCCTTCTGAGCGCGATCTATGAAGGCGCGCTGGTCGACTTTGACACTGCGTTGAAAATTGAAGCCCGCTGGTTCACCAACATTCTGATGAACCCGTCCTCGTCGGCGATGATCCGGTCACTGTTCCTCAACAAGGAAGCGCTTGAAAAAGGCGCGGTCCGTCCGAAAGGTGTGCCCGATCAGCGTGTCAAGAAGATCGGCGTTCTGGGCGCTGGCATGATGGGGGCCGGTATCGCGTTGGTTTCGGCCCAAGCTGGCATGGAAGTCGTTCTGGTCGACCGCGATCAAGAGGCGGCCGACAAAGGCAAAGCTTATACCGAAACCTATCTGGACAAGGGTATCAAGCGCGGCAAGGTCACGGCTGAAAAGAAAGAGGCCATGCTGGACCGCATCACGGCGACACCGGATCTGGACCATCTGAAAGGGTGTGACCTGATCATCGAAGCCGTGTTTGAAGACATGGGCGTAAAAGCCGAGATGACCAAAAAGGTCGAGGCGATCATCCCCGAGGACTGCATCTTTGCCTCGAACACCTCGACCCTGCCGATCACCGACCTGGCCAAGGCAAGCGTGCGTCCGGACCAATTCATCGGCATCCACTTCTTCTCACCGGTCGAGAAGATGCTGCTGGTTGAGATCATCAAGGGCAAGGAAACCGGTGATCGCGCGGTGGCCAAGGCGCTCGACTACGTGCGCCAGATCCGCAAGACGCCGATCGTGGTCAACGATGCGCGCTTCTTCTACGCCAATCGCTGCATCATTCCGTACATCAACGAAGGCGCACGGATGATCACCGAAGGCGTGAGCCCCGTGCTGATCGACAACGCCGCACGTCAGTTGGGCTTTCCGGTTGGTCCGATCCAGCTGACCGATGAAACCTCGATTGATCTGGGGGCCAAGATCGCCCGTGCGACCAAGGCCGCCATGGGCAATGCCTATCCGGAAAGCCCCTCGGACAATCTGATCTTCTGGATGGAAGAACAGGGCCGTCTGGGCCGCAAGGCAAACGCCGGCTTCTTCGACTATGACGAAAAAGGCAAGCGCGTCGAATACTGGAAGGGTCTTCAGGATAAGTATCCGCTTGCCAAAGACCAGCCCGACCTGATCGAGGTACAGGAGCGCCTGATGTTCGCTCAGGTTCTGGAAGCGGTTCGGGCGCTGGAAGAAGGTGTGCTGGAAGACATTCGTGAAGGCGACGTGGGCGCCATTCTGGGCTGGGGCTTTGCGCCGTGGTCCGGTGGTCCGCTCAGCTGGCTCGACATCATCGGCACGCCCTACGCAGCCGAAAGATGTGATCAGCTGGCCGAGAAATATGGCGAACGCTTTGCCTGCCCGCCGCTGCTGCGTGAGATGGCAGAAAAGGGTCAAACCTTCTACGGGCGTTTCAACCCAGAAGCAAAAGCTGCCTGAATCAGTGACGCAGGCGCGTGAAATCACGCGCCTGCATCGTTTTTGTCAGTGTTTGGTTAGATCTGCCATTCGGGCCGCAGAAACAGCACCGGCGCGTTTGGACGCCCCGGTCGACCCGGCCGCCTGACCCCAGAGGGCGGACGGATCGGAAATATCGGTTCCTGCGGAATGGGTGCAGGCAGGGCACCCAATGGGTTGGCAAGGGCTGACATATCTCCCCTGCTTGCAATCAGGTTGACCAGCTTTGTGCCGGTCTCTTCATCGGCGACATCGTAACCAGCCCCGCTGACCCTGCCGCGCATGTTGAACAGGCCGGAAGGGCAGTAAGCTTGCAGGCCGCCCTCGACAAAAATCACCTGATCTTCGTCGAAAAACAGGGAACGGACCTCAAACGACGATCCCGGTGCCTGCGACATAAACCGACCCACGCCATTCAGCAGTCTTGCGGATACGACGGAACATCCGCTGACATCGGCATCAATCTGCGACAGGTTCAGAGCAATGCCCTGTTCGGGCATCAGCCAAACGGGGCGCCCGTTATACGCGGCGCGTGCCGGTACGAAAACCGGCAAATACTCGGAACGGCGCTCTTCGGCAGGAATGACCACGACGCTGGTCGAGATGCGGCGCACCTCTTTGAACCCGTGATCCAGAGTTCGGACCAGATCGCCGACTGCAATGCGCTCAACCGGTTTCCACCCGCTGGTCGTCGCAACCTTCGTGCCGTTCAAAAAACCACCACGGCGCGCGTTCACCGCGTGGTTCAAACCGGATGGATCAGTATCGGACGACTGATCAAGATAAACAGAAATACTCGTAACTTCAGACACGTGCCTAACCCCCTTTGGCACAAACTCACTATGCAATACAGCTAACATCAAAAACCGGAACTGTCTTATTTCGGACATATTTATGCCCAATTTGGACCGTCTCAGCGCGTTCCCATGGCGATTTTGTGAACACTCACAAGGCACAAACAGGCTTTTGTGCAATTTTCGAAACGGTCAGCATGCATGGAACTTACGAATCCATCTGCACCTGATCCGTTGAAATGAACCCGCTTGTTGAGGTTGCAGCCGCAAAATCCGTTGGCAGTGCGCTGTTGTACGTGTCAGGCAAGTTCCTGCTGGGTGGATGACCGCCTGGCCCGCCAGCCCAGCAAAACCCCTGCCGCCGCGATCAGGACAATCCCGGACACTTGCATCAAATCGAGGGTCTGACCCAGTGCGACGAATGCAAAGAGCGGCCCGAAGATCATCACCGAATACTCGAACACGGCCACGTAAGAGGTTTCGCCTACCTGATAGGCTTTGATGAGCATGAAGACCGCAATGGTCGACCCGACGGCCTGAACAACAATCCATGGCAGCGCGGGCCCCACTTCCCAGGCCCAACCCCGTGTAACAAAGCCATCCGGCCCGTCCAGCGTGGCAACGGGCGCAACCGTGAACAAGGTGGCGCCCACGGCCCCTGACAGCCCAAGGGTAATAACCATGGCTGCCAGCATCGCAACCGTGCTTTCACGCGCGCAATATGTCCGCGTCATGATCGAACTCAAGGCATAGAAAAAACCTGCGGCAATTGGAAAAACCGAACGCATGTCAAATTCGACTGGGTTGGGTTGCAAAACCAGAAGGGTGCCCGAAAAACCGACCAGCACAGCCAGAATGCGCCAGGGCCCGATCTTTTGCCCAAGCGCAAAGGACGAAATCAGCAGCACGAAAATCGGCGAGGTGAACAACCCTGCCAGGGCTTGCGCAATCGGCATCATCGACAGCGACGCAAAATAGAAAAACATGGCCGTCGTAATCAGAAGACTGCGCAAGGTGACCGCCCCCCACCGTTGCGGCCTCAGCCTGCCCAGCCCCATAAGGGACAGGCCGACAATCAGCGGCAGCATCAGCAATGCCCGCATGAAATGGAATTGCCACAGCCCGACCGTCTCGGCCAGCAGGATCACAACATTGTCGATCACGCCGATAATAGCCATTGCTGCGACCATAAGGGCTGAAGCCAGCACCGGAGAGGTGGTCGTATCTGCCTGCATGTCCGTGCCCTTGTTGCGATCAAAGATCGGCGATCTTTTTCTTGAAGGGTATCCAGCACAAATCGGAATACCTGCGCAACAGGTTTGCGCACGGCGTTTTCACCATGCTAAGCTGCGGCAAAACAAATTCGAGCAGACCCCAACCAGATGACGGCCCTGAAACAGTACCAGCGGATCGAAGCCACCGGTCTGTGGCGCCCTTCGCCCGATGAACAGCGGCGCGAAGTCGTGGTATCGATTGGCAAGGCGACCCTGACCATTTCCGATTTCAATGACAGGGCTTTGACGCATTGGTCTTTGGCGGCGCTTGAACGGCAGAACCCCGGTGCCTTTCCGGCTGTTTTTTGCCCCGACGGCGATCCGGATGAGACACTGGAACTGGGAGAATCCGAAACCACGATGCTTGAAGCGATCGATCGGCTGCAACGGGCCATCGAACGCTCGCGCCCCCATCCCGGCCGTTTGCGCTGGATGAGCGTCGGAGGCGTTGTGGCCGCGGTTCTGGCCGTATTGTTGTTTTGGCTGCCCGGTGCGTTGCAAAACCATGTTGTCTCGGTCGTGCCCGAAATCAAACGGCAGGAAATCGGAGACACGATCCTGCGTCGGATCGAGCGCGTCTCGGGACCGGCCTGTTCTTCCGTGGATGCGCAGGCTTCACTGGATCGCTTGGCCAGTCGTACGGGCGTACGGCAGATCGTTATTCTGCCCGCCGGCGTTCAGGACAGCCTCAGCTTGCCGGGTGGCACCGTTCTGTTGAACCGGGCGCTGGTTGAAGACCACGAAGACCCTGCTGTCGCAGCAGGCTATGTTGTTGCAGAGCGCGCGCGGACGGCGCTCAACGACCCGCTGGATGATCTGCTGGACAGAACCGGGGCGGCCTCGGCCTTCCGGCTGTTGACAACCGGGGAACTGACACCTGAGATCATCGACACCTATACCGAACAGGTCCTCTCGCAGCCCCGACCTTCCCTTCCGGACGAAGACTTGCTGGCGATGTTCTCGCAAAGCGCCCTGCCTTCCACCCCTTACGCCTATGCTCAGGACATTACCGGAGAGTCAGTATTGGGCCTGATCGAGGCCGATCCCATGGCCGGTCGGACACTGGAACAGGTGTTGCCGGACCGTGATTGGGTCCGGCTGCAAAACATATGCGGTGAATAAGCCGGTTTACTTGGTTCCAAACATCCGGTCGCCCGCGTCGCCCAGACCCGGCATGATATAGCCTTTCGAGTTCAACTCGCGGTCCAGTGCGGCGGTGACGATGTGCACATCCGGGTGCGCCTCTTTCATACGCGCCACACCTTCCGGCGCGGCCAACAGGCACAGAAAGCGGATATCCGTCGCCCCCGCCTCTTTCAGAAGGTCAATCGCCGCGGCCGAGCTGTTGCCGGTGGCCAGCATCGGATCCACCGCGATAACCAAACGGTCTTTCAGGCTCTCGGGTGCCTTGAAGTAATACTGCACGGGTTTCAGCGTTTCTTCGTCGCGATACAGACCGACAAAGCCGACGCGCGCAGAAGGAACAAGCTCCAGCACCCCGTCCAGCATCCCGTTTCCGGCACGCAGGATCGACACCAGCGCCATTTTCTTGCCCGCCAGAATGGGTGCATCCATTTCTTCCATCGGTGTTTCGATATGGCGCGTGGTCAACGGAATTTCGCGTGTGACCTCATAGGCCAGCAGCAGCGTTATTTCGCGCAGCAACTGACGGAACACGGCGGTCGAGGTGCCCTTGTCCCGCATGAGCGTCAGTTTGTGTTGCACCAGAGGGTGATCGACGATGGTCAGATGTTCGCTCATGTTTTCTCCAGTCTTTTCTTGACCCGCGCGCGGGTAGCGTCATCGCAAAAGGCCGCTTCCAGGGCGGTTTCGTTCAGGGCCGCAAAATCTTCGGCATCCCAGCCGAAAGCTGCGTTCAGCATTTCATATTCCCGCCGCATGGTCGTGTGAAAAAATGGCGGGTCATCCGTTGAGACGGTGACTTTCACGCCCGCATCACGCAAGGCCGCGATTGGATGTGTCGCAAAATCCGGGAAAAGCCCCAGAACGACATTCGATCCCGGACAGACCTCAAGAGTGATGTCCCGGTCGACCAGTTCGCGAACAAGGTCCGGATCCTCAATGGCGCGAACACCGTGCCCGATGCGCTCGACCCCCAGATCACGGACGGCATCGCGCACGCTTTGAGGGCCTCCGAACTCACCGGCATGTGTCGTCAGCCGCAACCCGGCCTCGCGCGCGCAATCGAACGCCCATTTGAAATCGCCCTGCGTGCCAACGGATTCGTTTCCACCCATGCCAAAACCGATGATCCAGTCGCCTGCGGTCTCTGCCGCGCAATAGGCGCTGCGCTTGGCTTGATCGGGGCCGAAATGGCGCACACAGGTAATGACGCCGCGCAGGGTGATGTCAAACTTGCGCTCGGCCTCGTCCGCCGCGTCCTGAATGGCGTTCAGATAGTCCCGCCAGGCGTGCAGGTCGCCGCCGCCACAAAAATCGGGGCTCAGAAAAGTCTCAGAATAGACGACACCGTTTTCGGCGCTTTCTTCGAGAATGGCCAATGTCAGCCGCCGGAAGTCTTCGGGTGTCTTCAGGACTTCGCAAGCCGCTTCATACACATTCAGGAAATGCGCGAAATCGCGGAAATCATAGGATCCGTCCGGCTTGAAGATACCGCTCAGGTCCACCCGTTTTTCATGCGCAAGCTGACGTATGAAGGCCGGGGGGGCCGCGCCTTCGTGATGCAGGTGCAGTTCTATTTTCGGCAGATCGGCGACGCTCATAGAAAGTTCCTTCCCGGCCCTTGCGCCGGAATGTTCAGGTGATGGGCGATGCTGGCGGTAATATCGGCAAAGTCTACCTGGCCGATCTGCCCCGTGCCCGACCCGGAAATCAGAACCGGCACTTGTTCACGTGTGTGATCTGTCCCGGTCCAGCTTGGATCATTGCCATGATCGGCGGTCAACACCAACAGGTCGCCGGGGCGCAGCCTGGCCAGAATCTTGCCGATCTCGTGATCGAACCATTCCAACGCTCGGGCATAGCCGCTGATATCGCGGCGGTGGCCGTAAAGACTGTCGAATTCAACAAAGTTGGCGAATGTCAGGCTGCCCTCTTCGGCGTCATCCACCAGATCTGAAAGGTGCCGCATGAGTTCAGCGTCCGACCCTTTACGCAGCGTGTCGATACCCTGCATGGAAAAGATGTCGCCGATCTTGCCCACCGCGTGCACCTTCCGCCCGGCATCCTGCACCCAATTGGTCAGAACCGGTGCCGGCGGCAGAATGGCGAAATCCTTGCGGTTGGTTGTCCGTTCGAATCCCGCCTCTGGCGAGCCGACAAAGGGGCGCGCAATGACACGGCCCACTTTCATCTCGTGCAAGCGCGGTGCAAGGGCGTGGCACATACCCAGCAAACGGTCCAGTCCGAAACTCTCCTCATGGGCTGCGATCTGAAACACACTGTCGGCTGAGGTGTAGCAGATCGGCCAGCCGGTTCGCATATGCTCGGCACCCAGTTCAGCGATGATCGCCGTGCCCGAGGCGTGGCAATCGCCAAGGATGCCTTCGGTTCCGGCGGCCTGGGCCGCTGCGCGGCTCAGGTCCGCAGGGAAAGCCGGAACCGTATCCGGGAAATAGTGCCAATCCCACGGCACCGGCAGACCTGCCAGTTCCCAGTGGCCCGAGGGCGTGTCTTTGCCGGGCGAATGCTCGCGCGCGCAGCCCCACAGCCCATTGGGTTCGGCGTTCAATCCGGGGGTTGCGTCCCCAGACGCCAGTCGCGCAGCCGCACCCAAACCCAGCGCGTCGAGGTTCGGCAGGTTCAAGGGGCCCGAGCGCCCGTCTTCGGCCTGCCCTTCGGCACAGGCCTGCGCGATATGGGCCAGCGTATTTGCCCCACTATCCGGGACGTCGCCATTGAAAAAACGATCGGCATCAGGCGCACCGCCTATTCCAACGGAGTCCATGACGATTAGAAATGCACGGCTCATACGCTGATCCTTTCATGGATCAGATCCGGAAGCGTCGGAGCCGTATCGCTGATCTCAATCGCGCTCAACACGGTTTCCGAGGCTCGGCGCGCGGCATCTTCCCGAGCAGCATGGATCACTGCAATCGGCGCGCCTTTTGAAACGCGATCCCCAAGCCGGAGAATACTGGATATCCCGACGGCGGGGTCGATCTCATCACTTTCGACTTGACGGCCACCGCCCAGCGCAACCACGACAAGACCCAGAGCTTCGCCGTCAACGGCCGAGATGAAGCCGTCCTGCGGGGCTGGAACCTCTTGAATGACATTTGCCTCAGGCAGGAACCGGGCCCAGGTATCGACAAACTGAACCGGGCCACCAACCGCTGCCATCATGCGCCCGAACCGTTCGGCAGCACGACCGTCACGGATGATTTCAAAGATCTTCTCGCGCCCTTCCGCAATCGTTCCGCACATTCCTGCGTCAGTCAGCAGGACACCCCCCAACTCGGCGGAAATGTCTGCCAAAGGAGACGCATTCGACCCCGTCAGCACTTTCATCACTTCCGCGATTTCCAAGGCATTGCCCAACGCCGGGGCCAATGGTTGGTTCATATCCGTGATCACCGCCGACGTGCGGCATCCTGCTGCGTTTGCGGTCTGGGTCAATGCGGTGGCCAATTTGCGGGCATCTTCCATCGTTTTCATGAAAGCACCGCTGCCGGTTTTGACATCCAGAACCAGCGCGTCCGGGCTGGCGGCCAGCTTTTTGGACAGGATCGACGCTGTGATCAGATCCAAGCTCTCGACCGTCGCGGTCACATCCCGCACCGCGTAAAGGCGCTTGTCTGCCGGCGCGATCTGGCCGGTCGCCCCGACGATGGCCGCGCCGGTATCGCTTAAAATCTGCGCAAGACGGTCCTGCCCAATCTGAGTGCTGACCCCCGGTATCGCCTCAAGCTTGTCCAGCGTTCCGCCGGTATGCCCAAGACCCCGGCCCGAGATCATTGGGACATACGCCCCACATTCCGCCAACGCCGGAGCAAGAACCAGGCTGACGCTGTCCCCGACCCCTCCGGTCGAGTGCTTGTCGATCACCGGCCCGTCCACGTCCCAGGTCAGAACGTCACCGCTGTCGCGCATCGCAATCGTCAGATCCGCGCGCCCCCGAGGGTCCAGTCCGCCCATGCAGACAGCCATGGCGAATGCCCCGGCCTGCGCGTCGCTGACGCTTCCATCCGCAAGCCCCTGCGCAAACCAGATCAGCTCCTCGCGCCCGGGCACCTCCTGCCTGCGCAGTTTTGCTATGATCGAGCGGGCATCCATGCGTTCAGACATCCTCCATATGTGACGCGTCGAATGCGCCCGGCAACAAATCCCCGATGGTTGTCTCGAATTCAGCGCCGTCCACGGTTGCTAGGGTAACCTTCACGTCGCGCTTGCCAAATTCGGCCAGTTTCTGGCGACACCCACCGCAAGGCGGCACAGGCTGAGGGCTGGAGGCGACCACATAGACCTCGGTCAGTTCCTGCTCTCCTGCGGCGACCATCGCGGCGATTGCGCCGGCCTCGGCACAAGTGCCTTCGGGATAGGCCACGTTTTCAACGTTGCACCCGGAAAAGATCTGACCCGTCGAAGCCCGAAGCGCTGCGCCAACCTTGAAATTCGAATAAGGCGCATAGGCGTTTTCGCGGACTGACAAGGCAGCGTCTTTGAGCGACATGGCGATTCCCCGTTTTTTGATCATCTGGTCAGAAATTTGGATCGTTACGTAAAAAGGCCTAGGAATTGAAGCCCCCAGCCAATGTTTTTCAGTCAGCCCAGTGTTGTCGTGAACGTACCGGGCAAGGTGACTTCCAGCAACTCGATGTTGTCCGCGGGCGAGGACAAACGCGTGCGCATCCCGGGCGGGATGACAAAGGCGTCTCCTTGCTCCAGCCGGTAAGGCTCGCGCCCCTCGCCTTCCAGTGTAACCGCCCCGTCCATCACGAAGGTAAAGTGAATGTCCGTATCGTGACTGGCCCATTCGGTATCGCCCTGCCCTTTGCGGACGACCTGGACGCCGGCGACCCCTTTGGTGTTCTCGGCAATTGTCGTATCGCGGCAGATGTAACCTGGAAGACGGAATGGCACCCATTCAGCATCCTTGGCCTGGTTGTAGACAAAGCGTTGCCCTTGCCATTCACGGTCCGGGCGAAAATGCGGCGTGGGAAGCTGCATGTCATGGTCGATTTCCGTGACATGCTCCGCTGGCACACCTATCTCGATAACCTGAACATTGTCTGACGCCTCGAGCACGCGGTGACGAATTTCCGGCGGCTGGATAAAGCAATCCCCTGCGGTCAGGCGCATTTTTTCTCCCTGATCCTCGTAGACGACATCCACCCAGCCATGAATGCAGAATATCAGCTGGAAACCGACTTTGTGAAAATGCACCATATCGGGCACCGGGCCCCCGTCCGGGATGCGGATATGGCTGGCGATGATCGATCCGCCCAGACGATCCGGCACCAGATCGCGATAGTGCATCCCCGCCCGGCCGATGATCCAGGGCGCCTGATCCTTGAGCCTGCGCACCACGAAGGAATGAACTGTTTCAGGCATCACCAGCGGCGGGTTACGCTCTTCGATTTCGATCCGGGTCCCATTCGGCGCGACAAGAACGCGTTGGCCATCTGCAAAGCTTTCCGGGTCATCTGTCAGGATGCGCAATGTTCCCGGACCTTCGGGCGCGTCTTTTTCAATCCGCAGCCGCAGACCGTGCCCTGAAAACACTGCGACGCGCGGATCGTCCGCGGGATAGATCATGTCCATCTGCATCCCCAACACCTTGGTATAAAAGGGGATGTCGTTTCGAATTTCCTGGGTAGGCAAACGAAATTCAGCTTGGGTCCGGGAAGGCTCGGATGTCTTTGTCATGAGATGTCTCGTCAGAATTCGATTTTGACCATCCGATCAGAACAGAGGCCAAAATGCCAATCGAAAAGAACATCTCGAGCGTTTCTTCCATCACGAAAAGCCGCGTCTTCATAACTGACGACAAAGCTTCGCCGTGCAGCCCGGTGAATTCTTCAAAAAGCTGAGCGATGACGGCAAGACAGCCGGCCGCAATGAACACGATCATAAAAGGCGCGCGCCGCTTGACAGCACGCCATCCAGTCGGGATCCCATGCCAGATGACACCCCCCAGAACAACGCAGGCCAGCAAGACCCTGACCAGAGTGATGTCCAGCACCGAATCCAGACCGTCAAGGATCATGAACGGCAAGCTGCCTTCAGGATAAACGCCTGCTTCCAGCTCACGCTCGGCCAACAACAGGAATGTCAGCCCGATATACAGCCGGGTGACACCCGGATATCGCCACAAAGCGGCCACACCCGCTGCAAACAAACACACCGCGGAAATTGTTTCAAACAACCCGCCTTCCTGATTGAAAACCAGTGCCTGTTCTGGCCAGATGCCAACAGCACCGAGAAGCACAACACCTGACAGCACCGCCAACCAAAGGGTTAGCCGCACAACTCCGGTATCCGCCACAGAACCGGAGAACAGGCCATCGACCTGATCATTTGCCTTGAAAGTCATTACTGCTTCGTCTTGCCTGAGTGTTTGTTCGTTTTGCAAAGTTGCCTAGATGTAAAAAAAATATGTCAAAATTCAACCCATTTCGGGTGTGCAACTGCGCCACGTCGGCAAAATTACGCAACGTAGCCAAGCTTGGACGAATAGTTTAATGTTAAATCAAATTCTAAGAGGGAACTGAAACTTCAATGTCTGACACCCCCAGCCTGCGACAGGCCGCGCTTGACTATCACGCCCATCCGAAACCCGGAAAACTTGAGATCAAGGCCACGAAACCGATGGCCAACGGTCGCGATCTGGCGCGCGCCTATTCGCCCGGCGTGGCCGAGGCCAGCCTTGAAATCAAAGCCGACGCCGCAAACGCGGAAAAGTACACGGCACGCGGCAACCTTGTCGCCGTGGTATCCAACGGCACCGCGGTTCTTGGTCTGGGCAATATAGGGGCGCTGGCCTCGAAACCGGTGATGGAGGGCAAAGCCGTCCTGTTCAAGAAATTCGCTGGCATTGACTGTTTTGATATCGAAGTAGACCAGCCTGATCCTGAAAAGCTGGCGGATATCGTCTGCGCGCTGGAACCGACATTCGGGGCCATCAACCTGGAAGACATCAAGGCACCGGATTGTTTCATTGTCGAAAAGCTGTGCCGCGAGCGTATGAACATTCCCGTTTTTCACGACGATCAGCACGGAACCGCAATTGTCGTCGGGGCTGCGGCCAAGAACGCTTTGCATGTGGCGGGGAAATCCTTTGCGGACATCAAAGTCGTATCAACTGGCGGCGGGGCTGCTGGGATTGCCTGCCTGAACATGCTGGTGAAACTGGGTGTGAAACAGGAAAACATCTGGCTGTGCGATATTCACGGGCTCGTCTACGAGGGGCGCGCCGAGGATATGAACCCGCACAAGTCGCAGTTTGCGCAGAAAACGGAATTGCGGACTCTGGATGATGTAATCGGCGATGCGGATCTGTTTCTGGGCCTTAGTGGCCCGAATGTCCTAAAGCCTGAAATGGTTCAGAAAATGGCCGATCGTCCGATCATCTTCGCACTGGCCAACCCAACGCCAGAAATTCTGCCTCAGGCCGCGCGTGAGGTTGCACCGGACGCGATCATCGCCACCGGGCGCAGCGATTTTCCCAATCAGGTCAACAACGTATTGTGCTTTCCGTTTATCTTCCGGGGTGCTCTGGATGTGGGCGCGACCGAGATCAATGACGCAATGCAGATCGCCTGCGTTGACGGCATTGCGGAAATGGCCCGCGCGACGACAAGCGCCGAGGCCGCAGCCGCCTACAAGGGCGAGCAACTGACCTTTGGGCCGGATTACCTGATTCCGAAACCTTTTGATCCGCGTTTGGTGGGTGTCGTCTCATCTTCCGTTGCCAAGGCAGCCATGGAAAGCGGCGTCGCAAAGCGCCCCATTAGGGATCTTGAGGCCTATAAGGAAAAACTCAACCAGTCTGTTTTCAAGTCAGCGCTTTTGATGCGCCCCGTATTCGAGGCCGCGGCCGTCGCATCCCGTCGCATCGTATTTGCCGAAGGCGAAGATGAAAGGGTGCTGCGGGCCGCACAGGCCATTCTTGAGGAAACGACGGAAACACCGATCCTGATCGGACGCCCCGAAGTCATCGAATCCCGATGCGAAAAACTGGGCCTGACCATTCGCCCGGGCACAGACTGCCAGATCGTGAACCCGGAAAACGATCCGCGTTATTACGATTACTGGAGCTCGTATCATCAGATCATGCAGCGCCGAGGTGTGACCCCCGATCTGGCCAAGGCGATCATGCGTACAAATACAACCGCCATCGGCGCGATCATGGTGCATCGGGGCGAGGCCGACAGTCTGATCTGCGGCACGTTCGGCGAATATCGCTGGCATCTGAACTATGTTGAACAGGTGCTTGACGATGGCAACCTGCGCCCGCACGGCGCGTTGTCGCTGATGATTTTGGAAGACGGCCCCCTGTTCATCGCCGATACGCATGTCCGGCAATTGCCGACGCCCGAAGAACTGGCGGAATCCACCATTGGCGCCGCGCGGCATGTTCGCCGATTTGGGATCGAACCCAAGATCGCATTCTGTTCGCAATCACAATTCGGCAATCAGGCGGAAGGATCGGGAAAACGCCTGCGCGCTGCATTGGACATCCTGGACCAGAAACCGCGCGACTTTGTCTATGAAGGCGAAATGAACCTGGATGCGGCCCTTGATGCGGATCTTCGGGCACGGATTTTTCCGGGTTCTCGCCTGCATGGCGCGGCAAATGTGCTGATCTTTGCTCATGCGGATGCGGCCAGCGGCGTGCGCAATATCCTGAAAATGAAAGCGGACGGGATCGAAGTTGGCCCCATTCTGATGGGAATGGGCAACAAGGCGCACATCGTCACCCCGTCCATCACCGCACGCGGATTGCTGAACATGGCTGCCATCGCGGGGACCCCGGTGGCGCATTACGGGTAAGCCGGCCGCCCGACGCCCAAAACCGCATCCCCTACGGGGGTGCGGTTAACACAATTCTCACCTTTTGACTGCTATATGCCGTTGCATCTCCGTGGGAGCCGTGGGGCACGCGGAAGAAGGGCGAATTGGCTTTGCGCCGAGTCGCCTCGGACGTGATCTTTTGCATGGTTGAATTTGCAAGTTTGCAAAATGGCCTATTTGGCGCAGAAAATCCAATGCTGGAAAAGAAGTTTGCAAAAATTTGCAAGCTGTTGCGCGAATTACTGCAAATATTTTGCGATAAACTGACGCGTCGTCATTTGACGCGCTTGCCCGATAGTTTTCTGGGTCCTAACACAAAGACCAAGTCGTTGTGAGGAGGACGAGATGGCGTATCAGGACGTTTATGACAGTTGGAAGAAAGACCCCGAGGCGTTCTGGATGAACGCCGGCAAGGGGATCGATTGGGTCAAAGAACCCAGCAAAGCTCTGTTCGACGACAACGCACCTTTGTATGAATGGTTCAGCGACGCACGAGTCAATACCTGCTGGAACGCCGTGGACCGCCACGTGGAAAACGGGCGCGGCGAGCAGACCGCCATCATCTATGACAGCCCGATCACCCATACCAAGCGCGAGATTTCATATGTCGAGCTGCGCAACCGCGTGGCCAATCTTGCCGGCGCGCTGCGGGCAAAAGGTATTGAGAAAGGTGACCGCGTCATCATCTACATGCCGATGATTCCCGAGGCGCTTGAGGCGATGCTGGCCTGCGCACGTCTGGGCGCTGTGCATTCCGTTGTGTTCGGCGGATTTGCCAGCAACGAACTGGCAGTCCGTATCGACGACGCCAAACCCAAAGCCGTCATTGCGGCGTCCTGTGGTATGGAACCTGGCCGGGTCGTGCACTACAAGCCGCTTCTGGACGGCGCCATCGAACTTGCCGAGCACAAGCCGGATTTCTGCGTCATCTTTCAGCGCGAACAGGAAGTTGCGCAACTGATCGAAGGGCGCGACTACAACTGGCACGGGTTCCAGTACGGTGTCGAACCGGCGGAATGTGTTCCCGTCGACGGCAACGATCCGGCGTACATCCTGTACACTTCGGGCACCACGGGGGCGCCCAAGGGCGTCGTGCGCCCCACTGCCGGGCATCTGGTGGCACTGAACTGGACCATGAAGAACATCTATGACGTTGATCCCGGTGATGTATTCTGGGCGGCATCTGATGTGGGTTGGGTCGTTGGACATTCCTATATCTGCTATGCACCCCTGATCCACGGCAACACGACGATTGTGTTCGAAGGCAAACCGGTCGGCACCCCTGATGCGGGAACCTTCTGGCGCGTAATCTCTGAACATAAGGTGAAAAGCTTCTTCACCGCCCCTACGGCGATCCGTGCCGTGAAACGAGAAGACCCCAAAGGCGAATTGATCGCCAAGTATGATCTGTCTCATCTGCGGGCACTGTATCTTGCGGGGGAACGGGCTGACCCCGACACCATCATCTGGGCGCAGGATGCGCTGAAGGTTCCGGTGATCGACCATTGGTGGCAGACCGAAACCGGATGGGCCATCGCCGGAAATCCGCTGGGCATCGAAGAGCTTCCGATCAAGCTGGGTTCGCCCGCGAAACCGATGCCCGGCTATGACGTGCAAATTCTCGACGAAGGCGGCCACCCGATGAAAGCCGGCGAACTGGGGGCCATCGCGGTCAAACTGCCTTTGCCTCCGGGCACCCTGCCGACCTTGTGGAACGCCGAGGAACGGTTCAGGAAATCCTATCTTGAACATTTCCCCGGCTATTATGAAACCGGCGATGCCGGCATGATCGACGAGGACGGATATCTTTACATCATGGCCCGCACCGATGATGTCATCAACGTCGCGGGTCACCGTCTGTCGACCGGGGGGATGGAGGAAGTGCTTGCCGCTCACCCGGACGTGGCCGAATGTGCGGTGATCGGTGTATCGGATCCGCTAAAGGGTCAGATGCCCGTTGGGTTCCTGTGCCTGAATGCCGGCGCTGATCGGGATCATGGCGACGTGGTTCAGGAGGTCGTCAAGATGGTGCGGGAAAAGATCGGCCCGGTGGCGGCCTTCAAACTGGCCGTCGTCGTCGACAGGTTGCCCAAGACACGTTCGGGTAAAATCCTGCGGGGTACGATGGTGTCGATTGCAGACGGTCAGGATTACAAAATGCCTGCAACGATCGATGATCCAGCCATTCTTGACGAGATCAAAGAGGCCTTGCAGACAATCGGTTACGCCAAGTAACCCGGGGGGCGGCATTAGCCGCCCATTTTTTTGTCCTCTCTTGCAACCGGAAGCAGCCCCTCTACTGTCACGTTAAGACAGTGAGGACCCATGACACAGACCGATATCTGGCGTCTCAGCGCCACAGACCTGACCACCCTGACAAGACGCGGCGACCTGAGTGCGACCGAGGCGGTTCGGGCCTCGATCGAGCGAATGGATGAGGTCAACCCGCATTTGAATGCGGTGGTGGAAGACCTGCGCGAGCAAGCGTTGGAACGTGCCGAAGCGCTGGACAATGCGCGGGCTGGCGGCAAACCCACGGGTCCGCTGCACGGTGTGCCGGTCACGATCAAGGTGAACGTTGACCAAAAAGGCCATGCCACAACCAACGGTGTCGTCGCATTGAAGGATGTGATTGCACCGGATGACGCCCCGGTTGTGAGCAATCTGTTAAAGGCAGGGGCTGTTGTTGTCGGGCGAACCAACACGCCCGAGTTCTCATTCCGCGCCGACACGGACAATCCGCTGTATGGCCGCACGCACAACCCCTGGGGGCGGCATATCTCGCCCGGCGGCTCTTCCGGTGGGGCTGGCGCCGCGGTCATGGCCGGAATCGGCGCGCTGGCCCACGGCAACGATATCGGCGGCAGCCTGCGCTTTCCCGCAGCGGCCAACGGAGCCGTGACGGTGAAACCCGGGCTGGGGCGTGTCCCGGCATGGAACCCAAGCCAGAAGGTCGAACGCGGTTTGCTGGCGCAGTCGATGTCAGTTCAGGGCCTGATAACCCGGTCGGCTGCTGACCTGCATCTGTCCATGCCCAGCCTGATCGCCGCCGACGCGCGTGACCCGTTTCACGTGCCGATGCCCTGGCGTGGTCCTGATCCCGACGCGCCCGTCAAGGTGGCCTTCACCAAGAACACATTCGGCTATGCCCTGCACCCCGAGGTGGAAAAAGCGCTCGACACGGCGCGGGACGCACTGACCGATGCGGGTTATGTGGTGCAAGAGATTGACCCTCCCGATGTATTTGAATGCGGTCGGATCGGTTACCGTACGCTGATGGGCGAAGTGCTCACGCTCATGCAGTCAGATATCGAAGCGGCCGGTTCGAAAACCATTCAGAATATCTTTGCGGTCTATTTCCAGGAATTCCCGCCAATTGTCGAAACCGAGATGGTTCAGATGCTGGCCAAACGAAGCCACTATGCGCGGGAATGGTCCCTGTTTATGCAGGATTACCCTTTGGTGCTGTCGCCTTTCCTGCCACAACCGTTCTTCAAACCCGACCGGGACACCGAAGGCGCCGACGGAGTGCATGAGGTTCTGGGGTGCGCCGTATATTCCTATGCGATGAACTTTCTGGGCCTGCCTGCGGCATGTGTCCCGGCCCGGCTGGCTGAATTGTCAAAGGGCCCCCAGCCGATCAATGTTCAGATTGCGGCACAGCGCTGGCGCGAAGATCTGGCGGTGGATGCGGCCGCGGCAATCGAGGCACGCGTGGGGCAAATGTGCCTGCCGCTTTGGGAAAAGTCAGAGTTGCTGGGCGGCAGCAAAAAATAGACCCCGGGACATTGTACCCGGGGCCCGACTGCTAAAATAAGCCCGGATTTCTGATGACGAGCGTAGCACCACCCACCCTCGCCAGCGCAAAATCTGCGCAATCATTCGAATACGCCGTTCAGGTGGCCACTCACTCCCACCTTGGCGTGTTCTCCGGGCAGTTTCACATTAGCCAATTGCCCAAAGATTCCCTGTGAACTGCTTCACACAGTTTCAAAAAATCCTCGCAAAGACGCAATTTTATGTGAATTGCTCGGAAATCAGTCGTTCTTCCAAACCGTGCCCGGGGTCGAAAAGAATGCGATGTGAAATCGTAGGCTCGGACCGGATTTCGACCCAGTCAATGTCTGGGAAAGCTACGGAATCAGCGGCAACGATAACGGGTCGCTTGTCCGCATCCAGCACATCGAACCGTACCTTGGCGATTTTTGGCAGCAAGGCACCACGCCATCGGCGGGGGCGGAATGCGGCGATCGGGGTCAACGCGAGAACGTCCGAGCCAATCGGCAGAATAGGCCCGTGTGCCGAGTAGTTATACGCCGTGGACCCCGCCGCTGTGGACAGCAGCGCTCCATCGCATACAAGTTCGTCCATTCGCTCGCGGCCATCAACGCTGATCTTCAGCCGCGCGGCCTGCGGGCCTGCCCGCAACAATGACACTTCGTTGATCGCCAACGCCTCGTGCAGCTTTCCGGACTGATCCATCGCCCGCATCGCCAGCGGATTGATGACCTCTTCCTCGGCATCCTCCAGGCGGGCCATAAGGTCGTCTTCGTGATACGCGTTCATCAGGAACCCGATCGTGCCACGGTTCATCCCGTATACCGGTGTATCAAGATGCTGCATGTTGTGCAGGGTATGCAACATGAAGCCATCCCCCCCAAGAGCAACCACAACATCCGCGTCGCGGGGCGCCGCATTACCGTGTTTGGACACCAGAATATCCCGGGCCGTTTGCGCCACTTTGACCTCACTGGCAAGAAAGGCGATTCTTTTTTTCATGTTTTCCGGTTTCCGGTGCTGCACATTTGGTTCCGAAACAAACATACCTTTCCCCGATAGGCCAGTCTTGACGCCGCAGCGGGCCAAATCGTCGCTTTAAGCCTTTTGCGAATGTGGCGTTTCCGATAGGAAATCCGCAAGATTTTTACCCAGCCATGTGGAGCGCCCATGAACGCCAATCTTCGTGATACCGGATTTTTCACCCAGTCCCTTGCTGATCGTGATCCCGAGCTTTTTGGCTCGATC